>NZ_JBVIYK010000001.1:1109078-1343352 GCF_055592645.1 Streptomyces sp. NPDC041108
GAGCCGTGAGTGGGGTTCTGTTTGGGGGGGGGGAAAGAGGGCAGGGTGACGAACCCCCAACACCCTGGCCCCCGGGGTTTCCCCCACTGAACGGGGCGGAACCCCCGGCGGCCCGAGGTCGTCGTCATCGTCGTCCTCATCGACATGGAGAGGGCGGGACGGCCGTCACGCCGCCGCCCGCCCGCCGCGCCGTCAGTCCTCGCGGGGCCAGTTCTCGGCCTCGAACATCCAGTGCTGCTTCTCCAGCTCGTAGGTGACGGAGATCAACAGGTCCTGTGTGACCTTGTCGGCCTCCTCCACGGACTCGATCCGCTCGCGCAGGCGCCCGATCGCCGTCTCCAATGCCTCCACCAGCAGCTTCACGACCTCGGTGTCCCGCAGCCAGCCGTCCTTCGGTCCCTGCAGGGCGAACCGGGCGGCCACGGTCTCCGGCCGCCCGTCGGGGGACACCCCGAGCGCCGCCGCGCGCTCGGCGACCTGGTCCGCGAACGTCCGTGCCGTGGACACCACCTCGTCGAGCTGCAGGTGGATCGAACGGAACCTCGGGCCCACCACGTTCCAGTGAGCCTGCTTCCCGATCAGGGAGAGGCCCAGCAGATCCACCAGGCTCTCCTGCAGCGCGTCGCCCGCGATCCGGCGGGCGGGCTCGGGAAGAGTGCTCCTCACCATCGTCATTGCGCAGTACTCCTCATCGGTTCATACCGGCGAACGCTTCGTGTCGGGCGGCGTCGGCGCTCCCGGCTCTGCGGAGCAGTTCGCCGCGTTCCTCCTCGTCCATGCCGCCCCACACACCTGCCAGCTGCCCGTTGCCGAGCGCCCAGTTGAGGCACTCACGGCGCACCGGACAGCGGGCGCAGACACGCTTGGCGGCGGCGACGTCGTCGAGCGCCGGCCCTGTGGTGCCCACGGGGAAGAACAGTTCGGGGTCCTCTCCCACGCAGGCAGCTCTCCGCAACCACTCCATGCGGGTCCGGGTGCCCGGGTCGCACGGGGGAAAACGCACGGAGTGAGGAGCGACTCAGCGCTCCAGCGCGGCGTCCACGAACTCCTTCACGTCCGCGAGCACCTCACCCTTGTTCGTCTCGTTCAGCACCTCGTGCCGGGCACCCGGATAGATCCGCTCGGTCCACTCGGCGCCCCGGAACTCCTCGATCCCGGTACGGCTGCCGGACAGCGGCACGATCCGGTCGTCGTCGCCGTGCAGCCACAGCAGCGGCAGAGCGCCGACCGGCCCGCTCTTCGAGATCGTCTCCAGGCCGCGGTGGATCGCCTCCAGCGTCGGCCGCTTGAACGGGCCGTGCCACACCAGCGGATCGCTCGCGTACGCGGCGCCGACCGCCATGTCCCGGGAGAGCAGCTTCGGGTCGAGCGGGACCTCGGGCACCTCCGGCGGCGCGAGCAGCGCCCGCAGCGGCTCCCAGATCCCGATCAGCGGCCCGGACAGCACGACCGCGGCGAGCCCGGCCCCGTACCGCTGGGCGTACCGCGCGGCGATCAGCCCGCCCATGGAATGGCCGATCAGCACCACCGGCAGACCCGGATACGCGTCCCCGGCCAGCACCTCCACCGCGCGGACATCGGTGACGACGTCCTCGAAGTCCTCGATCAGCACACGCTCGCCCGCCGATCTGCCGTGGCCCATGTGGTCGGGGCCGAACACCGCCGCGCCGTGCCGCACCAGGGCGTCGGCCACATGCTCGTACCGGCCGATGTGCTCCCCGTAGCCGTGCACCAGGAGCACGACGTAGCGCGCCCCCTCGCACGGCCATTCCCGTGCGGTGACACCGCCCCGCGTACCGGCGAAGCGGTGCTCGCGCGAGTCGGCCATGACTCCTCCAACTACGTCGGTGAAGGTACCCGGGGGATCTTGCCAGCCCGTCGGACGATGGTCCATGGGCCGACCGGGGCGAAACCCGGACCCGGCGGCGCGGGGCCGGCCGGAACCCGGACCGGGGCGGGGGCAGGGCCGACTGACGAGACGGTCCTGTCGCGTGCCGATAGGTGCGCATAGCATCGGACCCCGCATGAACACGATGACTCTCTGGCACCTGTCCACGGCCGAGTTCGCGGCCCTCGCCTTCGCGGCCCTGCTCGTCGGCTTCTCCAAGACGGCCGTCAGCGGTGCCAACACGGTCAGTCTCGCGATCTTCGCGGCCGTCCTGCCCGCCCGTGCCTCGACCGGTGTCCTGCTCCCGATCCTCATCGTCGGGGACGTCCTCGCCGTCCTGACCTACCGCCGGCACGCCCACTGGCCCACCCTGTGGAAGCTCTTCCCGGCGGTCGGCGCGGGTGTCGTCCTCGGCACGCTCTTCCTGATCCGCGCCGACGACCGGATCGTCCGCACCTCGATCGGCGCGATCCTGCTGCTGATGGCGGCCGTCACGATGTGGCGCCGGCGCACGGTCGACAACGACGACGATCCCGACGCCGTCACCACCCGCGCCGGCCGCGCCAAGGCCCGCTCCTACGGTGTCCTCGGCGGCTTCACCACCATGGTCGCCAACGCCGGTGGCCCCGTGATGTCGATGTACCTGCTCTCGGCGGGCTTCCGGAAGCTCGGCTTCCTCGGTACGTCGGCCTTCTTCTTCCTCATCGTCAACGTCTCCAAGGTCCCGTTCAGCGTGGGCCTCGGCCTCATCGACGCGCACTCCCTGCTGCTGGACGCCGCCCTCGCCCTCTTCGTGGTCCCGGGCGCCCTCCTCGGCAAGTGGGCGGTGAACCGCATCAACCAGAAGCTGTTCGAACAACTGGTCATCGCGGCGACGATCGTGGGCGGCCTGCAGCTACTGCTCCGCTGAGGGGCTCGTCGCGCAGGACCCCGGTGCCGTGTCCGTGCGGCGCAACCGGGGAGCCCAGGCTTCCGCGTCCACCGCACGGCCCTCCCGCTCCACGACGCCGGCCAGCCGCCGGGCCCAGGCCCCCACCCCGGCCAGATCCACGCCGTAGGGCCGCGGCCGTCCGCTCGCGGCACCCCATTCCTCGACGGCCCCGGCCCCGCGCCGCAGCAGCAGGACCCCGCCCCTGGCGTTCCCGCGGGCCGAGTGCGTGAGGCCCACCGCGAGCTGGGCGAGACCCCGCCACAGCGGGCGCTCCTCGTCCGGCCCGGACTTCCAGGCGTCCTCGAAGACCTCGTGCGCGTGGAACGGCTTCCCCGCGTCCAGCAGCGCCTGCGCCTCGACGACCGTCTCCTCCGGAGCCCGCACCACCCCCTCCGGCTGCCGCTCGACCCCCGGTGCCCCGTACGGCAGCGGGCGCCCCAGCCCGTCCCGGGGCCGCGCGCTGCGCGCCCGCCCCTCCTCGTCCCGGTCCCGCCCCGCTGCCGTCCCGTCCCGCACTGTCCCGCTCATCCCCCGATTGTCCCCCTGCCTCTCACCGGCTGCGGGGCAGTGGCCGACGTACGGTAAAGTTCTCAGTGCGCGATCACGCGGGTCACCGCGGACAGCGCACCGGGACGTGGCGCAGCTTGGTAGCGCACTTGACTGGGGGTCAAGGGGTCGCAGGTTCAAATCCTGTCGTCCCGACTTTACGAAGTCGCAGTGAAGTCGCAGATCAGGGGCCGTGGCGGAGCATTCCGCCACGGCCCCTGACGCATGTCCTGCCGCCGGGCCGGGTGGCCGCCCGGGCTGCACCGTGCGGCTACGCGGCCTGCGGGGTGAAGGGGCACAGCACGTTCTCTCCCGGCCGGACGACGCCGTAGCTGCTCTCTGGGACCTCGTTCCAGGCGCCGGGCATGTCGCCCAGGGGCTCGGAGACGATCAGACGGGTGTCGTCGGAGACCTCCCGCAGGAACGACACGTCGGGGTGGAGCGCGCGCAACGTCTCCACCCGGGTGCTGTAGAACAGCGAGCGTGACGCCTTCTGGCTGGAGTAACGGAAGGCCCACAGCGCCTCTCCGTCCGTCACGGCGACCGTCATCTGCAGGGGGAACTCCACCCCGTGCTCGTGGCCGACCCGTTCCACCAGCCCGGCCATCCGCGCGACCGCGCCCGGAGCGTCCTCCTCCAGGCCGAACGTGAGCGCCAGGTAGAACATCAGCTCGGAGTCCGTCTGCCCCTCGATGTCGGCGAAGAGCTCCGGGGCGACGGCCAGGGAGAGGTCCCGCCGGAGCCGGTGGAAGTCGGCGATCGCACCGTTGTGCATCCACATCCAGCGACCATGGCGGAAGGGGTGGCTGTTGGTCTGCTGCACCGCGGTACCGGTCGACGCCCGGATGTGGGCGAAGAACAGCGGGGAGCGGACATGGTCGGAGATCTCCCGCAGATTGCGGTTGCTCCACGCCGGACCGATGTCGCGGATGACCGCGGGGGTCTCCAGGTCGGGCGAGTACCAGCCGATGCCGAACCCGTCACCATTGGTGGTCTCGACGCCCAGCTTGGAGTGCAAGCTCTGGTCGATCAGGGAGTGCGCCGGCCGGTAGAGGATCGTGTCGAGCAGGACGGGCGTTCCCGAATAGGCGAGCCACCTGCACATCGGCTCCCACCTCCCTGGCGAACGGGGCGATATGGGTGAACGGGACGAAATCGGGCGAGTGGGGCGAGAGGTCCGTAGGGTGAACCCGCATCCCCATGGTCGTGCGGCCCCCCGTTGATCGCCACACGGCGGCCCGCCGGACCACGCCACGCCCGCCGCACGGCCCGCCGGACCACGCCACGCCCCAGCCGGCCGGCCGTCCGCGCGGAACCGCTCCGATGTGCGAACGACTCAGCCCCGGTACTCCCGCAGTTTCCGGTACAGCGTGGCGCGGGCGATGCCCAGCGACGCCGCCGTACGCGCCTTGTTGCCGCCGTTGCGGCGCAGGGCCTCCAGTATCGCGGAGCGTTCGGCGTGCTCCATGGGGCTCAGGCGCCGCGCCGCCGGCCCCTCGCGGACGGGATCGGGCAGTTCGGCGCGGCGGACGGGCCCGGACACGCGGCGCTGTTCGGCCAGGGCCCGTACCAGATGGACGAGTTCGGTGACATTTCCGGGCCACGGATGCCGCTCCAGGGCACGCAGGGCGTCCAGCGTCCAGGTGAGCGGCGGCTGACCGGGTTCCGGCTTCGGGGACAGGGCCGTCAGTAAATCCCGGACGTCCTCCGGCCGTTCACGCAGCGCGGGCAGGGTGACCGAGCGGGCTGCCAGCCTGTCCAGGAGGCGCTGGAGGCAGGGTCCGGGCGGTGTTCCGGGCGTGTAGGTGGCCAGCAGCGGTGTCCCCGGCTGTGATGCGAGGAGCGAGTTGAGGGTCGCGATGTCGGGCTGGACGAGGCGCTCCACATGGCGGATGAGGAGCGCGTGGCCTTCCCTCAACGCATGCAGCACAGAACCGAGTTCGCCCTCCGCCGCGTCGACGACCAGCAGCTCGGGGGTCAGTTCGCGGGCCAGCGCGGTCTTCCCGGTTCCGCGTTCGCCGACGAGCAGCAACGGTTCCGGCGACCGGGCCAGCTCCGTCGCCCGGCCGACCGCGTGCCGCCAGGGCACCGAATGCCCGGCCAGTGCCACGGCACCCCGCCCGAGCGGCACGGTGGTACCGGCTCCCAGCGGCTCCAGCACGGCCACCGCCCCGATGACCGACCCCCGGTGCGCCACCGGGGAGACCTTCGCCGAACACCGCACGCCGTCCGGCAGCCGCACGCGGTACGAGCCCGGGGCACCGGCGGTCACGGACGCCGGGGCGGGCGCGGTGGACCCTGTGACGGCCGCGGATCCCGCGACGGACACCGCTCCGGACGCCCACCCGGGACCGGACCGTGCCGTGTCCGCCCCCGGCCCGGCCTCGGCCCCCTCACCGGCCCCGTCCCGCAGCAGCGCGACCACGCTCCGCTCCAGCGCGTCCAGCCCCTCCGGTGACAGCAGCCGCCCCGCGGCCTCGCTGACCAGACGGTTGCGGCCGTCCAGGGCGACCACCGCCCGCCGCCGCTCCCGCGACGCCTGCAGATAGGCGTCCAGCAGCACCCGCTCGGCCGGCCGCGACCGAGCCAGCAGCTCCGCCTCGACGGCACCGGCCGCGGCCTCCGCGAGGGACGCCCACGGGTGCGGAGCGCGGTCGGCGCACAGTCCGGTGGTGACCGTCACCGTGCCCACGGCCCGCCCGGTCTCCGGCGCGAGCACGGGCACGCTGACCGCCGACACGTCCTGCCACAGATCGAGGAAGTGCTCAGGACCGTGCACCTCGGCGCGGCGCCGGGTGCGCAGGGCGAGCGCCGCGCTGTTGTTGCCGGCCACCTGCTCGGAGAGGTCCTCGCGGCACGGAGCGCCCGGCGCGCGTCCGGTCGCCCACAGCACCCGCAGCCGTTCGTCGGTCAGCAGGAGCGCCGCCCGCCCGGCGCCCACGACGGGGGCCAGCCGTTCGAGCACCGGCCGCGCGGCGGACAACAGGTGGCACCCCTCCCGTCGTACGGCGTCGCGCGGCACGGCGGCCGGCCCGCGGGCCGCGTCGGCGGCCGGGCCCGGCCCGTCGTGCCGCAGGCCGAAGAACCGGGCGCGCCGCCAGGCGGCGACGATCTCCTCCGGTACACCGTCCGGCAGTTGATGCCCCGCCAGGAACAACTCGCGGGCCCTGCCCAGCGATTCCAGGGCAGGGTGGACAGGAAGACGCTCCGCGGTAGTCACGACACCACTCACGGTACCCGGCGAGATCGGAAAGGTGGCGTCCGCCCGGGCAAACTCCGTCAGGTCGGCCCGCACCGCCGGCCCTCAGGGGCGCGGCCCGTCGCCGTACCCCGAACGGCCCCCGTCCGGCAAGCCGCGCGCACTGTCTCTTATTGAGACACCCACACTCCCGCGCCGCCCTCCATGATCTTGGACGCCGGTGCCTGTCCTCATCCCTTGGAGCGTCTCTCGTGCACACCGTAGAGCCGGATGTCGTGACCGACGTACTGATCGTGGGCAGTGGCCCCGCGGGCGCCACCGCCGCGCTCGCGCTGAGTACGTACGGCGTCCCGAACATCGTGGTCACCCGCTACTCGCGTCTCGCCGAGACGCCCCGGGCCCACATCACCAACCAGCGCACCATGGAGGTGCTGCGCGACCTCGGCGTCGAGGAGGAGGTCGTCGCGAAGGCCACACCGCAGGAGCTCATGGGCGACACGACCTTCTGCACCAGCCTCGCAGGGGAGGAACTGGGCCGGCTCCGCTCCTGGGGCAACGACCCGCTCGTCCAGGCCGCGCACGAGCTGGCCAGCCCCACGCGGATGTGCGACATGCCGCAGCACCTCATGGAGCCCGTACTCGTCGACGCGGCGGTGGCGCGGGGCACCAACCTGCGCTTCAGCACGGTCTACAAGTCCTTCGTCCAGGACGACGAGGGCGTCACGGTCACCGTCGAGGACCGGCTGCGCGGGGACGAGTACACCATCCGCGCCAAGTACCTCATAGGCGCCGACGGCGGCCGTTCCCAGGTGGCCGAGGACGCCGGCCTGCCGATGGGCGGCCAGATGGGCGTGGCCGGGAGCATCAACATCGTCTTCAACGCCGACCTGACGAAGTACACCGCGCACCGCCCGTCCACCCTCTACTGGGTGCTGGCCCCCGGCGCCACCGTCGGCGGGATCGGCGCGGGCCTGGTCCGGTGCGTCCGGCCCTGGGACGAGTGGCTGATCGTCTGGGGCTACGACGTCTCCGCGGGCGCCCCCGACCTGACCACCGAGTACGCCGAGTCGATCGTCCGCAGGCTGGTCGGCGACGACGAGATCCCGGTGACCATCAAGTCGTCCTCGTCCTGGACCGTCAACGAGATGTACGCGGAGACCTACTCCAACGGGCGGGTCTTCTGCGCCGGCGACGCCACGCACCGCCACCCGCCGTCCAACGGCCTCGGCTCCAACACCTCCATCCAGGACGCCTACAACCTGGCCTGGAAGCTCAAGCTGGTCCTCGACGGCACCGCGGCCCCCGCGCTCCTCGACAGCTACACCGCCGAACGCGCCCCGATCGGCAAGCAGATCGTCACCCGCGCCAACAAGTCCATCGGCGAGACCGCCCCCGTCTTCGAGGCGCTCGACGGGCTCTCCCCGCAGACCCCCGAACAGCTGTGGGCCAACATCGCCGCCCGCAAGGACGACACCGGGGCGGCCGAGAAGCAGCGGGCGAAGCTCCGCGAGGCGATCGGGTTCAAGGTGTACGAGTTCAACGCCCACGGCGTCGAGCTGAACCAGCGGTACTCCGCCGAGACCTCCGTGGCCGTCGTCCCGGACGGCACCCCCGACCCCGGCTTCGACCGCGACCCCGAGCTGTACCACCAGCCCACCTCCCGCCCCGGCGCCAAGCTGCCGCACGCCTGGATCACCGCGGGCACCCGCACCCTGTCCACGCTCGACACCGTCGGCAAGGGCCGCTTCACGCTGCTCACCGGCATCGGCGGCGCCGACTGGGTCCGGGCCGCCGGCGCCCAGGACCTGGTGGAGATCGCCACCGCCGTCATAGGCCCCGGCCGGCAGTACGAGGACCCGTACGGCGACTGGGCACGGCTCAGCGAGATCGCCGACGGCGGAGCCCTCCTCGTACGGCCGGACGGGTACGTCGCCTTCCGGCACGCGCGGGCGGCCGTGTCCCCGCAGGACGCGGAACGGTTGCTGACGGAGGCGGTGCGGCGGATCCTCGGGCGTGCCTGAGCCGGAGGTCCTCGGGGCGGGCGTCCCGGGCGTCGCGTGCGTCCCGTGCGGGGACAACAGCTGTCGGCTCCGCCGTGCGGAGCCCCGTGAACAGTCGTAGGAGTGGGGCATGAGCACCGAATTCACCACCCGGATCACCGAGGCGGTCGTCGACAGCTTCGAGGGCACGGCCGACCCGCGCCTGCGCGAACTGCTCGCCGCCCTCACCCGTCACCTCCATGCCTTCGTCCGCGAGGTCGAGCCCACGATGGCCGAGTGGGAACAGGCGATCGCGTATCTGACGGCGACCGGGCGGGCCTGCACGGACACCCGGCAGGAGTTCGTCCTCCTGTCGGACGTCCTCGGCGTCTCGATGCTGGTCGAGACGATCAACAGCGAGGGGCGCGACGGACGGGACGAGCGCCAGGAGAAGGAGAAGGTCAAGGACAAGGGCAAGGACAAGGGCAAGGCGGAGGGGAGCGGCGGGAGCGAGGGGCGCGGTGGTGTGACCGAGTCGACGGTCCTCGGTCCGTTCCACATGACCGAGTCCCCGGTCCGGGAACTGGGCGCGGACATCGACCTGGTCGGCGGCGGCGAGCCGTGCGTGATCAGCGGGCGTGTGCTGTCGAGGGACGGCACCGCGCTGCCCGGCGCGGTCCTCGACGTCTGGCAGGCGAACGCCGAGGGCTACTACGACGTGCAGCAGCCCGACGTCCAGCCGCCGGGCAACGGCCGCGGCCTGTTCACGGCGGACGCCGAGGGCCGTTTCTGGTTCCGCACCTGCGTACCCAGCCCGTACCCCATCCCCACGGACGGCCCGGTCGGCGACCTCCTGCGGGCGACCTCCCGGCATCCGTACCGTCCGGCCCACATCCACTTCATCGCCTCGGCGGAGGGGCACACCCCGGTCACCACCCACATCTTCGTGGCCGGCAGCGACCACCTCGACTCGGACGCGGTCTTCGCCGTGAAGGAGAGCCTCGTCCAGGACTTCACGGAGACCGACGACCCGGAGCTGGCCAAGCGGTTCGGCATCCCGAACCCGTTCCGGCACGCCCGGTTCGACCTCGTCCTCGGCACGCAGGACACGCCTGGCATGCACAACTCGGGGCGTGCGTGATGGAGTTCGAGTACGAGGCGCGGCCCATGCGGGTCGTCATGCGTCCCGGCGCCGCGGTGACAGCGGTGGCGGGGGAGGCCGAACGGCTCGGGCTGCGTCGGCTGCTGGTGGTGTGCGGCCCGAGGGGCGCCGAGACGGCCCGCGCGGTCGCCGACTCGCTCCGCGGCGCCCGCGCCGGACTGTTCGCCGAGGCCCGTCAGCACGTACCGGTGGAGGTGGCCGACCAGGCGGTCCGGGCAGCGCGGGACGTGGGCGCGGACGGCTGCGTGGCCGTCGGCGGCGGCTCGGCGATCGGACTGGGCAAGGCGATCGCGCTCCGCACCGAACTGCCGCTGATCGCCGTGCCGTCGACGTACTCCGGCTCCGAGATGACCCCGGTCTGGGGCCTGACCGAGAACGGTGCCAAGCGCACCGGCCGGGCCCCGTCGGTCCTGCCGCGCAGTGTCGTCTACGACGCCGAACTCACCCTCTCCCTCCCCGTCCCCCTCTCCGTGACCAGCGGCATCAACGCGGTCGCCCACGCCGTCGAAGCCCTCTACGCGCCGGACGCCTCGCCCCTGGTGTCGCTGACGGCACAGGAGGGTGCCCGTGCCATGGCCGAGGCACTGCCCGCGGTGGCGGCCGCCCCCGGGGACCTGGCGGCGCGCGGCCGGGCCCTCTACGGCGCCTGGCTCTGCGGCACCGCGCTCGGCGCGACCACCATGGGCCTGCACCACAAGCTCTGCCACGTCCTCGGCGGCACCTTCGGCCTCCCGCACGCCGAGACCCACACGGTCGTCCTGCCGTACGTCCTCGCCTTCAACGCCCCGGCCGCACCCGACGCCATGACGGCACTGGGCCGCGCCCTGAACACCGACGACCCGGTCCGGGCCCTGTGGGACCTGACGGGCAGCCTCGGCGCTCCCCGTTCGCTGGCCGAACTCGGCCTGGGCGAGGCCGACCTGGACCGCGCGGCGGCCGAGGTGACGGCACAGGCGTACCCCAACCCGCGCGAGGTCGGCACGGCGGACGTCCTGACGATCCTGCGAGGAGCGCACGAGGGCACCCGGCCGCCGGTGTGGCCCTGACCCACGTGTCCTTGGGGACCGCCCGCGGGCGTCTTCCGCTTCTCCGCACCCCCTCGTCCCGCCGTCCCCGGCCCGCCGGCCGTGTCACGGTCGTCGGGCGTTCACTCGATGGTCGCCCCCATGTCTGAGACCGGCGGCGACAGGGTAGGACCCCGGTGCCGTCGGTGCGGTCCGGCATGCTGGGGGGCGCCTTGGATCAGCCGTATTTCTTTCTCAGTTACGCCAGGCGGGACGACCGGGCGGCGTACGTGGGGCGGTTCTACAACGACCTGCTGAAGGCCCTCGCTCTCCCGGGCGCCGTGTCGGCCCGGCAGCCCACCTTCCGTGACGTCGAGAACATCATGCTCGGCGACGACTGGCTGCTGGAGCTGACCCGTGCCGTCGGAGCGTGCAGGGCGATGGTCGCGCTCTACTCACCGGCGTACTTCCGCAGTGAGTACTGCGGCAAGGAGTGGACCCACTTCGCGGCGCGTGTGCAGCGGTATCACGAGATGACCTCGGTGCAGCCGCGCGCCCTGGTCCCGGTGCTGTGGGAGCCCGTGTCGCAGCGCAGGATGCCCGCCGCGGTCAAGGCCGTGCAGTACACCGAACCGGGACTGGGGGAGGAGTACCTCAGGCACGGGCTGCTGCAGCTGATGCAGTCGGACCCCGGCGGGCCCGCGTACCGGCGTGTCGTCGAGGAGATCGCCCGCCGCGTGCGCAAGGCGGCGGACTTCTTCAACCTGCCGGTCGACGAGCCTCCCGCCTTCGACCTCTCGGCGGTCCGGGGCTGTTTCCCGGTCGGCGAGATACCCGAACTCGCGGGCCACGTGGCGATATTCGTCGCCGCCTGTACCAAGGAGCAGCCTCCGCTGGGCCGTTCGCACACCGCCTACTACGGGGAGGCACCCTGGGCGTGGGCGCCCTACAGCCCACCGCGGGTCCCGACCGTCGTGGAGCGGGCCACCCGGGTCATCACCGGTGACGGGCACACGGCGAGCGTGGAGGCGGTGAGCCCCCAGCTGATCCGCCGGCTCAACCGGGCCCGCCACCTCAACCAGGTGTGCGTGCTGCTGGTCGACGCCTGGTCGGCACGTGAGGACCCGTACCGGGAGGCACTGCGCCGCTACGACACGCTGCACCACCCGACGACCGCGGTCCTCGTGCCCTGCCACGAGCACGACAGCGAGTCGGGCACGGACAACGAGGCCCTCTGGGACGCGGTCCAGGAGGTCTTCGAGCGCAACTGGATGCGCCGCAACGACCATCACGATCCGGTCTTCTGGGCCCCCGTGGACCAGCACGACTTCGACGACACGCTGTCCCGGGCGGTGACCGTGACCCAGAACCGGATCGCGGCCAGCGGCCAGGTCCGCCGCCTGCCGCCGGGCGCGCCACCGCCGGCGATGCCCCGGCTCTGACCCGCCCGACACGACTGCCCAGGAGACCGGATGAGCATGTCCAGCGCACCGGACGGCCGAGGCCAGGTCGTCACGTTCTACTCGTTCAAGGGCGGCGTCGGCCGCACGATGGCTCTGGCGAACGTGGCGTGGATCCTGGCCAGCCGGGGCAAACGCGTTCTGGCCGTGGACTGGGACCTGGAGGCTCCGGGCCTGCACAGCTACTTCCACCCGCTGCTCACCGACCCCGAACTGCGCGACACCGACGGGCTGATCGACCTGCTGCGCGCCTACCAGCAGGCCGTTCTCCTGCCCGGCCGCGAGGAGGCCCCGCAGGACGACGGCTGGTTCCGCCGGACGCTGGACCTGACCCCGTACGTGGTCGGTCTCGACCTGAGGTTCGCGAGCGGCGGGCGGCTGGACTTCCTGCCCGCCGGGCGGCAGAACGCCGCCTACTCGGACTCCGTGACCTCCTTCGACTGGCACGCCTTCTACGAACGACTCGGCGGCGGATCGTTCCTGCTGGAGATGCGCGAGGAGATGGCCGCCCGCTACGACTACGTCCTGATAGACAGCCGCACAGGTGTCACCGACAGCTCGGGCATCTGCACGGTCCTGCTCCCCGACACCCTCGTCCTGGGCTTCGTCTACAACGTCCAGAACATGCGCGGTTCCGCCCACGTAGCCCGTGCCGTGACGAAGGGCTCCCGGCGGCCGATCCGGCTGCTGCCGGTGCCGATGCGGGTCGAGGACGCCGAGCGGGAGCGGCTGGAGATCAGCCGCGACCGCGCCCGGGACGTCTTCGGCGGCCACCTGACGTGGCTGGACGAAGGCAGCGTCGAGCGGTACTGGGGCGATGTGGAGATCCCGTACAAGACGTTCTACGCGTACGAGGAGATCGTCGCGCCCGTCGGTGACCGGCCGTTGCAGGAGGGCACCGTGCTCAAGGCGTGCGAACGCCTGACGGACTGGCTCACCGACGGCGAGGTCCGGCGCGGGGTGCCCCTGCCGGACGAGGAACGGCAGCGGCTGCTCACCGCGTACATGAACAAGAGCCGGGCCGTCAGCGCCTGTCTGTTCGTCAGTCACGTGCCCGAGGACCGGGTCTGGGCGGAGTGGGCCGCCTGGCACCTGGAGTCCGCCGGATTCCGCGTCACGCTCCACGACGTCACCGCGACCAGGCCCGGCGAGACCGCCCCGGAAGTGGTCCGCGCCCTCGCCGAGGAGGGCAGGATCCTCGTCCTGCTGTCCGCGGAGTACGCGGCCGTGCCGCAGTCCGCGGCGCTGTGGCGCGCGCTGGCGGCCAGGGAGCGGTCCCTGGCACCCGAACTCGTCGCCGTCCGCGTCCACGGCGGCGAACGTGCCCTGGAGCCCCCCTTCGACCTCGCGGCCGCCCCCAGCGTCGCCCACCTCAGCGCGGTGAACGCCGTACGACGGCTGCGGCAGAGCGTCGGCCCGCCGCCCTCGGCACCCACCCCGGCCCGGGGCGCGGGCGCGCCGCTGGCACCGGATCCCCCGCGCTACCCGGGCACCAACCCGGCCGTCGAGTCGCTGCAACCGAGGAACACCGGCTTCACCGGACGCAACGCGCTGCTGCACGAGCTGCGGGACCGGTTCACCGCGGCCGGGGGATCGTCGACGCCTCAGGTCCTGGTGGGACTCGGCGGAGTCGGCAAGACGCAGACAGCGCTGGAGTACACCTACCGGTTCCGCGGCTCCTACGACGTGGTGTGGTGGGTGCCTGCCGCCGAACCCACGGTCATCGCCGGGGAGTTGGCACGCCTCGCCCCCCAACTCGGCATCGAGCACGGGGAGGACACCGCGCTCACCGCCGGGCGGGTGCTCAGGGCGCTGGCGAGCGGGACGCCGTACCGCAACTGGCTGCTCGTCTTCGACAGCGCGGGTTCCCCGGACGAGACGGCCGAATGGCTGCCCGCCGACACCGCGCGCGGCGGACACGTGCTCGTCACGTCCCGCGACCGTACCTGGGAGGAAGCCGGGAACGTGCTGCCGGTCGAGGTGTTCGAACGGTCCGAGAGCGTGGCACTCCTCGGCCGGCGCAATCCCGGACTCGACCCGGCCAACGCCCAGCAGATCGCCCACGAGCTGGGCGATCTCCCGCTCGCCGTCCACCAGGCCGCGGTGTGGCTGAGCGCCACGGCCATGCCCGTCGACCGGTATCTGGGGCTGCTGCGCACCCACGCGACGGAACTGCTCAAACGCACGGAGAAACGCTCGCTGGAGATGGCCGGCTGGCTGGTGTCGCTGGAGGAGATCCGGTCCAACAGCCCTGCGGCCGCGGACCTGTTGGAGATCTGCTCCTTCTTCGGCGCCGACCCCATCCCGATGGACCTGCTGTACACCCGTTCCCTGATGGACGCGCTCACGCTGGACGAGGACGAACCCCGGGACGAGGTGACCATCAGCGAGGTCTTCCAGGAGATCAACCGGTTCGGGCTCGCCCAGGCGGACCCGGAGGAGGGAACCATCGTCGTGCACCGCCTGGTGCAGGCCGAGATCCGCCACTCCCTGCCGGTCGAACGGCGCCTGCACCTGCGCGCGGTGGTGCACTCCGTGCTCGCCGCGGGCAACCCCAAGACACCCGGCGCGCCCGAGAGCTGGCCGCGCTACGCGCAACTCCTGCCGCATCTGTGGCCGAGCCGGGCGACGCGCAGCGACGACCCGGACGTACGGCAGTGGATCATCGACACGGTGCGCTGCCTGTGGCGGCGCAACCTGCTGTCGTCCGGACGCGACACCGCCGAACGCGTCCTCGCGGAGTGGACCGCGCGCCTGGGTCCGGACGACACCCAGGTCCTCCTGCTGCGCACCCAGCTCGGCAACATCCTGCGCTCCCAGGGTGTTTCGCGGGAGGCCTACGACAACGACCTCGACGTGCACCGGCGGATGGCCGCCCTCGTGGGTCCGGGCCGCCGCCGTACGCTCATCGCCGCCGCCAACGTGGCCGCCGACCTCAACGCCCTCGGCCGGTACGACGAGGCCCGGGAGTGGGACCGCGCCACCTACGAGGCCAGCAAGCGGGTCTGGCCGCCAGAGGACCTGCGGCTGTCGATGCACGCCAGCAACCTCGGCGTCTCGGAGTACCTGTGCGGGGACCGGCGCGCGGCACTGGAGATACACCGGAGGGTCTACCGCGACCGCCTCGACCTCAAGGGCCCGACCGACATCTACACGCTCAGCGCGGCCTCCAACTACGCCCGCGACCTGCGCGAGACCGGTGACCTCCGGACCGCGCTCGACATCCTGGAGGACACCTGCCAGGTGCTCTGGGAGCGGCTCGGCAAGAGACACGCCCAGAGCCTGTCCACCCAGCGCAACCACGCGGTGGCACTGCGCCGGGCCGGCCGCTACGAGGAGGCCCGCGACCTCGTCGCCTCCGTCCACCTCATGTACGCCGAGGACCGCGGCCGCGACCATCCGGACACCCTGGCCGCCCGCGCCGACCTGGCCAACGTCCTCGCGGCCCTGGGTGACGTCGACAGCGCCCGCGACCACGCCGACCACATCCTGGCCCGTCAGCGGCAGACCCTGGGGGAGACGCACCCCTACACACTGGGGTGCCAGAACAACCTGGCGATCTACCTGCGCCTCGGCGGCCACGCGGCAGCCGCCCGCGCCACGTCCGAACGGGCCCTCAGGGCCCTGACCGACACCCTCGGCGAACGACACCCCTACACCCTGGACGCGATGATCAACTACGCCAACTGCCTCGTCGACACCGGCGAGCCCGAGGCCGCGATCACCCTCGAACGCGAGGCGCTCGCCGGGGTGTTGGAGACCCTGGGAGCGGACCACTACGACGTCATCACCCTGCGGTCCAACCTGTCCGTGGATCTCGCGGGTGCTGGTGTGACGGACGAGTCGGAGGAGCACTACAGTGAGGCTCTGCAACTCGCCGCCCAGACCCTGGGAGTGGACCACCCGACCTACGAGGCGGTGGACAGCGGGGTGCGCCTGGACGCGGACATCGAGCCACCCTTCACTTTCTGATCCCGTGTCACGGAGCGATACGAGCGAGACGAGCGGCACGCGCTCCGGCCCGTGCGGCGCCGTTGTTCCTGGCGCCGCTTTGTGTTGCTTCCTGCCGTTTTTCTTTGCTCCGCTGCTATTCTCCGCTCACCGCTACGGGCATGTCCCGCCGGGCGGACGCCCCGTGTCAGCATGCCCCTAGGAGTGCGGTGTCACCCTTCCTGTCCTCGCCGGACACGTCCGAGGACCGCGCCGCCTCCGGCGCGCGCCCGATCGGACCTGCCGAGGACCGCCCCGGTGCCGTGACCGAGACCAGCGCTCTCGGTCATGTACTGCGCCGTCTCGCTCTGGAGGCCGCGCACCCGGACGCCACATATCCGGCCGAGTTCGAGTCCTCACTGCCGAGCGAAACGCGGATGTGATGACCCCCGCGCCGGGCCACGCGCCCTTGGCGTTCCTGCGGCAGTTCGTCCTCAAGGTGCACAGCCGCTGCAACCTGGACTGCGACTACTGCTACGTCTACCACTCCGCCGACACCAGCTGGCGCGACAAGCCCCGCCTCATGGAAACGGCGGTGGCCGAGCGGGTGGCCGGGCGCATCGCCGAGCACGCCACGGCCCATGGCCTGCCGGACGTCCGGATCGTGCTGCACGGCGGGGAGCCGTTGCTTCTCGGGGCCCGGCGGCTGGAGGAACTGCTCGGGATCCTCGGGCGGGGCCTGGAGAGGGCGGGGGTGCCCGTCCGCTTCTCGGCGCAGACCAACGGGGTGCTGCTCACCCCGGACGTCCTGGACGTGCTCCTTCGGCACCGGGTCGGCGTCAGCGTCAGCCTCGACGGCACGCGGGCGGGCCACGACCGGCACCGGGTCTTCCCCGGCGGCGAGGGCAGCCACCGGCGGGTGACGGAAGGGCTCGCCCGGTTGCGAGCGGCCCCCTACCGCCCCCTGTACGCGGGCCTGTTGTGCACGATCGACCTGGCCGACGACCCCGTGGACACCTACGAGGCGCTGCTGGCCGCACACCCCCCACGTGTCGACCTCCTGCTGCCGCACGGCACGTGGGACGCCCCGCCCCCCGGACTCGCGGACCGGCGCGGCCGGATTCCCACCGCTCCGCCGGTGTCCGGGCACGGCGTGACGGCCCAGCCGGACAGCACGCCGTACGCCGACTGGCTGCGACGCGTCTTCGACCGCTGGTACGACGCCCCCGTACGGGAGACGGGTGTCCGGCTCTTCGAGGAGCTGATGGCGGGCGTCCTCGGTGGGGCGATGCGCACCGAGTCGGTGGGGCTGGCCCCGGCGACCCTGGCGGTGATCGAGACCGACGGCACCATCGAACAGTCCGACTCCCTCAAGGTCGCCTACGAGGGTGCGCCGGTGACGGGCCTCGACGTGTTCCGCAACAGTCTCGACGACGTCCTCGACCAGCCGCGGTACCGTCAACGCCAGTCCGGAGCATCGGGGTTGGGTCCCGTCTGCGGGCGCTGCCCGGTGCTCGCGGTGTGCGGGGGCGGGCTCTTCGCCCACCGGTACGCCTCCGGGAGCGGCTTTCGCAACCCCTCCGTCTACTGCGCCGACCTGGCCGCGCTGATCCTGCACATCCGCGCCCGCGTCCTGGCCGACCTCGGCGGGACGTCGCGGGTCTTGCCCGAGCTGGACGTCAGGGGTACGTAGGGTAGGGTTTGTCTGCGCGTTCACAGTCGGCATCGTGGATCGCGCGACGGGACGTGGCGCAGCTTGGTAGCGCACTTGACTGGGGGTCAAGGGGTCGCAGGTTCAAATCCTGTCGTCCCGACATGCAACAGGGCTTCGAGCCCGGGTCAGGGCCTGTCTCACTTCGGTGAGACAGGCCCTTTGATCGTCTGCCCCTTTGATCGTCTGACCCCCGACGACCTCACCGTGTCGCGCGCAACCGGAGCACGACCGCGGTGTCGGGGCTGGGCAGAAGGACGGTGAGAGCCGCTTCGGCCGCGTCCCACCGTGCGGTCACCTCGGACGGGCCGGAGTGGAGTACCTGCGGTTCGACGTGGACGCCACGCAGGTGGGGCACGACGAGTGTGCGGCTGCTGCTCGCAGAGGCCCTGCGCCACACGGCCAGAAACGTGGACTGGCGGCCGCGGAGTCCATGAGCGATCCAGGTGTCGTCCCAGGCGGGCAGTCCCAGCGGCCAGAAGGGGTGCGCCTGCGCGAGCTCGGGCCGGATGTCCTTGTACACGCGGATCGCCGAGCGTACGAGTGCGGCCTGCTGGTCGCTCATGAGATTGAGGAAGCCGGAGAGGTGCACCCTGCCCAGCAGTGCCCCGGTGAGGGTGAAGGCGATCTCGTCGAGGGTCTGACCGGGCTGGGGGTAGGCCCAGACGGCGGCCTGTTCAGGTGTCGCGGCGGTGGCGGCAGCGGCGGCGATGGGCGGGTAGAGCAGAAAGTCCTGCTGGTCGCTGGTGGACTGCAGTTGTGCCACGGCCAGCTGGGCGTAGTCCATGCGCAGGCCGCCCGACCCGCAGTTCTCCAGCACGAGGCCGGGATGGCGGTCCAGGAGCGAGGCCATCCAGTCGAGGTGAGCGCGGTGGTGTCCGAGCAGGCCGGCTCCCGGGCTCTCCGGTCCGTTCTCCGTGCCCGGGCCGATGTTGATGTTGTAGTCGAGCTTCAGGTACCCCACACCCCACTCGCCGACCAGCCGGTCCACGACCGCGTCGAGATGCCCCCGGGCGGCCGGGTGGCGCAGGTCGAGGTGGTGCCGTCCGTGTTCGGTGACACGCAGTCCGCCGCGACGGAAGAACGCCTCGGGCGGCAGACCGCGGGCCAGCGGGCTGCGCACGCCGACGACTTCGGGTTCGAGCCAGAGTCCCGGGGTCATGCCGTGCGCCCTGATGGCGTCCAGGACCTCCGGCAGCCCGCCCGGAAAGCGGCGGGGTGCCGGCTCCCACGCGCCGACGGCGTCCCACCAGCCCTGCGCGTCGTCGTCGTACCAGCCGGCGTCGATCACGAACACCTCGGCACCCGCCGCGGCCGCCGCCTCGATCAACGGCATGAGCCGTTCGGTGGTGGGATCTCCCATCAGGGTGTTCATGTAGTCGTTGTAGATCACCGGCAGCGTGCGGAGGTCGGGATGGGCACGGCGAATGCTCCGGCGGTAGTCCGTGAGTTCCCCGAAGGCCGCGTCCAGCCCGCCGGTCTCCGCGTGGACCAGGACGGCGGGGACGGTGCGGAACTCCTGGCCGGGCGCCAGGGTGTGGTGCCATTGGTGGTGCGCGTCGTCGGGGCCGAACAGCGCCACGTAGGCGGCGCCCTCGCGTTCCCCGGTCTCGAAGCGCCAGCCCGCGCTGGACTCGATCTGCCACAGCCAGGCGCGGCCGGCCCTGTCGGTGAGGCCGGCCACGGGGAGATGGCGGCCGGTGGACCAACTCCCCTGCGAGTACCGCTCGAAGCAGCCTCGGCCCTCGTGGCCGTGGGCGGCCCGATTGAGCGGGACCACCTGGGCGCGGAAGGCGTCCTGGCGCCACCGGCACTCGGCGAGCCAGGCGTTGTCCGCCCAGTGCAGGGTGAGGCCGTCGAGACCGCCGTCCGGGTCCACCAGGCCGCCGAGAGTCAAGGTGGAGACGCTCTCCAGCCGCAGCGCCGTGCCGCCCTCATTGGCCAGGCGGATCTGGGAGCGCAGGGAACCGCTGCCCGGCCGCGTCTCCAGTGTGACGTCGGCGGCGAGGCCGGTCGCGGGGTCCGCCAGCCGGATCGTCGTACGTTCCCGCCCCTCGCCCCGAACCGTCTCGTGGCCGCGGTAGGCGAGGCGTTCACCGATGGCCGTCTCGATGAAGCGCTCTCCCGACCACATGCGTCCGTGGCCGGTGGCGGTGACCTCGACGAGGGGCACCAGGCACGCCCAGTCCTGGCCCGGCCTGCCCAGTCGCACCGCCCCGGTGGCATCCATGACGGCGCACAGGCCGGACTCCGGATGCGACCAGACCCGAGACCCCTCGGCTGCTTCGACGACTGCGGTCAACGCGGTTCCCCTTCCGGGCTGTTCAGGTCCTGCGGTGGTCCCCGTGAGGTTGATCCGGGGTTTCACGGGCGGTGGTGAGGATGCGTCGGGCGGGCGGCTGCGCCGGAGGACCGAACCCCGGACTCGCGTTCCCTGGACGCCCGCGTTGTGACCGCTCACGATCCTCGCATCGTGTGACCGGTCACACAAGGTCCGGCAGCCCTCCCGGCCCTCCTCGGGGCCACCGGAAAGCCGCGAGCATCCGCGATGTCGCCCAGGCGGCGGGCGTCTCCTGCCGGACTGCCGTCGACGTCCCGAGGACGGGCACGTACGACCTGGACGTCTTCTACGGCAACGAGTCCGCCGGGCCCGCCACCCACACCCTCACCGTCGACGGTGGCTCGCCCACGACCCTCACGTACGGGTCCACCCTGAACCGGACCTACCGCGCCACGGCGAGCACGCCCGTGTCCCTGACGGCGGGCGAGCACACCCTGACCCTGTCCAAGGGCACGAACGATGTCACCCTCGACAAGACCGACCTCACCGCGTCCAGGACCCCGGACTCCGTCTACCCCGCGGCCTACGCCGACATCAGCGGGTCCCCGTCGTACGACCACTCGGCCTCGGGCATCAGCGGCGCCGGCGCCGTGGAGCTGGACCACCGGGACACGGCCGCCTTCGACGTCCACGCCCCGGCCGACGGCTACCGCACCGTGCACGCCGGCTGCTCCGCCACCGGCGGCGCCGTCCTCGGCCCGGACGGCGCCGCCGCCCTCCCCTCCACCGAGGGCGCGCTCACCGACAAGCCCCCGCGGCTGGGCCTCCGGGAACGAGTACGTGGGCCATGTCGGCCTGGGCGCCGGGAACACCCTCGCCTTCAAGGTGGACGCCCCCTCCGCCGGGCGCTGCGTGATGAACGTGCGCTACGCCGCCAACGAGGTTGCCGGGTCCGGGAACTACAACACCGACGTCGTCTCCTCCGCTGAAGGGCTGACGTCACCACCGCCCGCGCGGCGCGCGAAGGGGCGGCACCTTCGGAAGGTGCCGCCCCTCACGTGCGTGGCTCCGGCCTCGGCCGTCAGGCGGCTACCGAACTCGCCCAGTCGTTGTAGGCGCCGAGGTTGGAACTGTAGGTGTTGGGGCTGATGGAGATCTGCCCACCGTTGCCCCCCTCGTCACGGGCCAGCCAACCCCACTGGCTGGAACCCTGGTTGTTGCGCCACGAGGACGTCTGGTCGTTGAAGCCGTACTCGTTGAGGTTGTGCCAGTAGTAGTCGCTGAAGATCAGCCGGCGTCCGCCCCCGTTGGCGTGCTCGTACAGGCACAGCCAGCCGCTCGCGCAGGCCGGTGTGGCCTGGATCTGAGCCGCGTTCTTGCCCTTCATCAGGGGGTCGGTGGCGCGGGAGTAGCCCAGCACCCGGTCGGCTTCCTCGTGGGTCTTGAAGCAGCGCACGGATGTCTTGGAGTACACCACGCAGCTCTCCGCGGAACCCCACCCGTCCTGCTTCAGGTTGATCTTCTGCTGTCCGAGGGCGGCGACGGCGCCGCCCACCGACGACTCGGAGGTGGCCGCCGACGACGCCGGTCCCGTGAACAGGACGCCGGTCGCGGCGATCGCGGTGGCGAACAAGATCGAGCTGACTTTCTTCATTCTTCCCCCTTGCCTGGTTCTGCAGGCCGGTCCTGCCCTTGTCCCCCTTGGTACGTCGACTCCGGCGAGGCCCGTCCTTGGTCATGGCCATGTCTATGGGGTGGCTCCCGGGGGGTCAAGAAGTTGCGCACCCGATCATGGCTTTTGGCTCAAAAGCCGCAGACGCCCGCTATGGCCCCGTACGGCTCTCGCCGCCCCGCTCAGCCGCCCCCGTCGAGGTCGTCGCGGCGGCGCAGCACGCTCAGTTCATGACCGTCGAGCCGCATCTCGTAGAGCTTGCCGCGGGCGTTCTCGAAGGGGCGGTGGAGGATCATCATCAGGCGGCCGTCGAAGGTGTGGAACAGCATGCCGTGGCCGCTGTCCTCGCGGACCAGGGGTCGTCGTTGGGTCCACGGCCCCTGGATCTCCCCGGACCGGGAGACCGCGTAGGTCTGCACGTAGCCGCCGCCGACGGTGCCGTCGGCGCCGGCCGTGTTCTTCTCGTACGTGGACCACAGCATGAGCAGGGAGCCGTCGGGAGTCCGGTGCAGCTGGGGGCCGTCGGTGATGTACGGGGCGAGCTGGTGCGGTACTCCGCCGGGGATCTGCTCGGTGAGCCAGGGCGCGTCCGAGGCCTTGAACAGGAAGACCGGGTCCCCGATCGTGCGGGTCAGGTCCGGGGCCAGCCGGATGGCCTCCATGGTGCCGTCGACGGTCTGCAGCCATTCGTGCGCGTACACCATCCAGGGCTGCCCGGACGGGTCGGCGTAGAGGGTGCCGTCGAGGGTCATGAGGTGCTCGGGCGGGGTGGGCCGGGTGGGGTCCACGACGGAGAACGGGCCCAGCAGCGAGTCGGAGACGGCGGTGATCGTGCCGCGCATGTGGTTCGGGAGCGGGAAGGGCGTGCCCCACCGGTTCGCCGGAGGCACCTTGAGTGGCTTGTTCTCGTCGTGCAGCGTGGTGAACAGGTAGTACCTCCCGTCCCACGCGTGCACCTCCGGCGCCCACGCCCCTTCCGTCGCCCAGATCCCTTGTTGCTCGGCGGTCCGGAAGACCACGACGGGGTGCGTCCACTCCCTCAGGTCGGTACTGCGATAGACCATCGTGCCGGCGCCGTCCACGCCCGAGACCGCCGGCTCGTTGGACGTGTAGAGGTGGTAGGTGCGGCTCGCCTCGTCGGCGACCACGAACGGATCGTGCAGGGGCATGCCGGGAAGCCGCATGCCGGGCTGCCGTTCGTCGCGGGGCCGTGTCGGTTCGGTGTCGGTCACGGTCGCAGAATAGTGAGCGAAGGGCGCAGGCTTCGCGGGCGCGGCTCCCCGGGGCGGGTCACGTCCGGCCGACGTTGGCCGTGAGCAGCCGCAGCAACTGCTTGGCCGCGATGTGCTGTTCGGGGGTGAGACCCATGACCTCGCCCATCTCCACCGGGACGGTCCGGGCCCGCTCCTGGAGCCGGGCGCCGGCCTCGGTGAGGCGGATGGCGACGGAGCGCTCGTCGTCCGTACGGCGCTCGCGGCGGAGCAGGCCACCGGCCTCCATGCGCTTCAGGAGCGGGGAGAGGGTGCTGGACTCGAGTTGGAGCGCGGCGCCCAGGTCACGTACGGAGATCGAGTCCTGTTCCCAGAGCACGAGCAGGACCAGGTACTGCGGATAGGTCAGCCCCAGTTCGTCCAGCAGCGGCCGGTACCGGGCCGTGACCGCGCGCGAGGCGGCGTACAGAGCGAAACAGAGCTGGTCGTCCAGGAGCAGACTGCGCCCCGGTGCCGGTGCCGGTGCCGGTGCGGGTGCCGGTGCCTGGGCCGTTCCGGTCGGGCCCACGATGTCGCCGACTGCGCTCACGGTGTCGCTCCTCCGCCCTGTTCTCTGTATGACGATCGTCAACCCTACCTTCAAGATCTCGCAATTATATCGAGCACGACTCAGTCGTGCGCGAAGCGGTTGCGAGATGTCGGCCGACCGTCCGAACGCCGGGCACAGCAGAGCCGCCCCGGCCGGGAAGGGACCCGGCCGGGGCGGCGGTGTGCGGGCACGCGGGCCCGCGCGGAGGTGCGAGGTCGGGCTCAGGCGAAGTTCGCCAGCGCCTCGTTCCAGGTGGCCGACGGGCGCATGACCGCGGCGGCCTTGGCCGGGTCGGGCTGGTAGTAGCCGCCGATGTCGGCCGGCTTGCCCTGGACGGCGATCAGCTCGTCCACGATCTTCTGCTCGTTCGCCGTGAGGGTCTCGGCGAGCGGGGCGAAGGCCTTGGCCAGGTCGGCGTCGTCGCTCTGGGCGGCCAGTTCCTGGGCCCAGTACAGGGACAGGTAGAAGTGGCTGCCGCGGTTGTCGATGCCGCCGACGCGACGCGAGGGGGACTTGTCCTCGTTGAGGAAGGTCGCCGTGGCGCGGTCGAGGGTGTCGGCGAGGACCTTGGCCCTGGTGTTGCCGGTGGCCGTCGCGTACTGCTCCAGGGACGGGACCAGCGCGAAGAACTCACCGAGGGAGTCCCAGCGCAGGTAGTCCTCCTTGACCAACTGCTGGACGTGCTTCGGGGCGGAGCCGCCGGCGCCCGTCTCGAAGAGGCCGCCGCCCGCCATCAGCGGGACCACCGACAGCATCTTGGCGCTGGTGCCCAGCTCCAGGATCGGGAACAGGTCGGTGAGGTAGTCACGCAGCACGTTGCCGGTCACCGAGATGGTGTTCTCGCCGCGGCGGATGCGCTCCACCGACAGCTTGGTGGCCTCGACCGGGGCGAGGACGCGGATGTCCAGGCCCTCGGTGTCGTGCTCGGGCAGGTACGCCTCGACCTTGGCGATCAGGTTGGCGTCGTGCGCGCGGGTCTCGTCCAGCCAGAACACCGCCGGGTCACCGGTGGCGCGGGCGCGGGTGACGGCCAGCTTCACCCAGTCGCGGATCGGGTCGTCCTTGGTCTGGCAGGCGCGGAAGATGTCACCGGCGGAGACCGTCTGCTCGATCACCACGTTCCCGGCCTGGTCGACGAGGCGGACCGTGCCGGTGGTGGGGATCTCGAAGGTCTTGTCGTGGGAGCCGTACTCCTCGGCCTTCTGCGCCATGAGGCCGACGTTCGGGACGGAGCCCATGGTCGACGGGTCGTAGGCGCCGTTGGCGCGGCAGTCGTCGATCGCGACCTGGTAGACGCCGGCGTAGGAGGAATCCGGGAGCACCGCGAGGGTGTCGGCCTCCTGGCCGTCCGGGCCCCACATGTGGCCGGAGGTGCGGATCATGGCCGGCATCGAGGCGTCGACGATGACGTCGGACGGCACGTGCAGGTTGGTGATGCCCTTGTCGGAGTCGACCATCGCCAGCGCCGGGCCCTCGGCCAGTTCGGCGTCGAAGGCGGCCTTGATCTCGGCACCCTCCGGCAGGGCCTCCAGACCCTTGAAGATGCCGCCCAGACCGTCGTTCGGGGACAGACCGGCCGCGGCCAGCGTCTCGCCGTACTGCGCGAACGTCTTCGGGAAGAAGGCGCGCACGACGTGACCGAAGACGATCGGGTCGGAGACCTTCATCATCGTGGCCTTGAGGTGCACGGAGAACAGCACGCCCTCGGCCTTGGCGCGGGCGACCTGCGCGGTCAGGAACTCGCGCAGCGCGGCGACACGCATCACGGAGGCGTCGACGACCTCGCCCGCGAGGACGGGTACGGACTCGCGCAGCACCGTGGTGGAGCCGTCGTCGCCGACCAGCTCGATCCGCAGCGAACCGGCCTCGGAGATCACCGCGGACTTCTCGGTGGAGCGGAAGTCGTTCTCGCCCATGGTCGCGACGTTCGTCTTCGAGTCGGCGGACCAGGCGCCCATGCGGTGCGGGTGGGTCTTCGCGTAGTTCTTCACCGAGGCGGGGGCGCGGCGGTCGGAGTTGCCCTCACGCAGGACCGGGTTCACGGCGGAACCCTTGATCTTGTCGTAGCGGGCGCGGATCTCGCGCTCCTCGTCGGACTTCGGGTCGTCCGGGTAGTCCGGCAGCGCGTAGCCCTGGCCCTGCAGCTCCGCGACGGCGGCCTTGAGCTGGGGGATCGACGCCGAGATGTTCGGCAGCTTGATGATGTTCGCCGCAGGCGTCTTCGCCAGCTCGCCCAGCTCGGAGAGGGCGTCGGGGATGCGCTGCCCCTCCTCCAGGTACTCCGGGAAGACGGCGATGATGCGCCCGGCCAGCGAGATGTCACGGGTCTCGACGGAGACACCGGCCTGCGAGGCGTACGCCTTGATCACGGGCAGGAACGAGTGGGTCGCCAGGGCGGGCGCCTCGTCAGTGTGCGTGTAGATGATGGTCGAGTCAGTCACCGGGTGCTCCGCTCCACGTCTGCAACATTGCTCGACATCAAGATATCTCGTGCCGGGGCCGGACTCGACAGGGGGCGGGGAGTGGGGTGGGTCATCGGCCGCGGGTGGGCGGGGCTTCTCGCGCGGTTCCCCCGCGCCCCTTTTTCAGGGGCGCGGGGGAACCGCGCGAACGGGGTCCGGGGCGGAGACCCGAGGACGGGACGGGCAGGGGCGGCGGGGGCGAAACCCCTACGGCGCCACCCTTACGGCGCCAGCCCTACGGCGCCACCTCGACGGCAGTCTCCCGCTGATGCGGAATCTCCACACTGCCACCCCCGGTCTGCAGCGTGATCGCCCGCCGTGGCACCGGCACGCTGATCCCCTCCGCCCGGTACCGCTTGTGCAGCCGTTTGATGAACTCGTGCTTGATCCGGTACTGGTCGCTGAACTCCCCGACCCCGAGGATCACCGTCATCCCGATCCGCGAGTCGCCGAAGGTGTGGAAGCGGACGGCGGGCTCGTGGTCGGGGACCGCGCCCTCGACCTCCTTCATGGTCTCGGCGATGACCTCGTTGGTGACCCGCTCGACGTGCTCCAGGTCGCTGTCGTAGCCGACGCCCACCTGCACCAGCAGGGTCATGTCCTGCTCGGGCTGGTTGAAGTTGGTCATGTTGGTGCCGGCGAGCTGGCCGTTGGGGATGATCACCAGGTTGTTGGAGAGCGACTTGATCGTCGTCTGGCGCCAGTTGATGTCGACGACATAGCCCTCCTCGCCGCTGCTCAGCTTGATGTAGTCACCCGGCTGGACCGTCTTCGAGGCGAGGATGTGGATGCCCGCGAAGAGGTTGGCGAGGGTGTCCTGGAGGGCCAGGGCCACCGCGAGACCGCCGACACCCAGAGCGGTGACCAGCGGGGCGATCGGGATGCCCAGCGTCTGGAGGATCACCAGGCAGCCGATGGCGAGCACCGTGACCCGGGTGATGTTCACGAAGATCGTGACCGAGCCCGCGACCCCGGCCCGGGACTGGGCGAGGCTGCGCACCAGCCCCGCGATCACCCTGGCCGACGTGATCGTCGCGACGAGGATGAACAGCACCGTCAGGGACTGGTTCACGTTGTGCTGCACGGTCCTCGTCAGCGGCAGCACCGCCGCCGCGGCCGCCGCGCCGCCGACGAACGTGCCCCACGGCACCAGCGACCGCAGCGTGTCGACGATGACGTCGTCACCGCCCCAGCGGGTCTTCGTCGCGTGGCCGCCGAGCCAGCGCAGCAGCAGCCGCAGCAGGAACGCGGCCAGCAGGCCCGCGGCCAGGGTGATTCCGGCCACGAGGTAGTCGTCGAGGGTGAGGGCCCGGGTCATCGGTCGCCTCCCGGGGGACGGGGGGAGCGGCTGCGGGGCCGTATGCCGGTTCCCGTGGGCCGTATGTGATGTGTCGTCACCTTGCCACCTGCTCGAATTCGAGATGCACGATCAGCGCCTGCCCGGACGTGCGTACGACGCCGGGCGCGATCGCTCATCCTGCCGTATCCGCACGGCTGATCGGCACCGGACCTGCGCGGATCGGCCGACGGCGGGCCCCCGCGCTCCCTGGATTGTCCGGATGTGCACCGCGGTACGGCCGCCTCCCCCGTCGGATCCGCGCGGGGTGTCCCACCCGGCGTCAGATCACCTTCAGCCGGACCAGCACGCCGAGCGTCAACGCGCCCGGCAGCAGCGGCAGCCAGACCGTGATGATCCGGAACGCCAGCACCACCGCGGTCGCCACCGCCACCGGGCCACCCGCCGCCACCAGGGCGACCACGAGCGCGGCCTCCACCGAGCCGAGCCCGCCCGGGGTCGGTACGAGGGCGACCGCGACCGTGGCGGCGAGATAGGCGAGCGCCATGTGCGCCACCGGGACGTCCAGCCCCAACGCCAGCCCCACGGCCACCAGTACGCCCGCCTGGAGCGCCGGGAACGCCAGCGAACCGCCCCACAGCGCCAGCACCCGCGTCGGCCGTGTGTGGATCGAACGGGCCTCTCCGAGCGCCGTACGCACGAAACCGAACACGGCCGAACGCAGCCGTCGGACGAGGAGGACCACGGCCACGGCGACGCCCGCGGCGGCGACGGCCCCGATCAGCAGGGGGGCCGACGCGCCGTCAGGGAGCAGCGGGCCCAGCCGCAGGGCCCGCGGGAACGCGAGCAGCAGGGCCAGCAGCAGGCCGACGCGGGCGACGGACTCGGCGAGCAGATACAGCGCGAGCGCCGCCGACGAGCGGGGCAGCGACACCCCGCACACGGTCATGAACCGCAGGTTCACCGCGCTCGCGCCCAGCCCGGTCGGCAGCAGGTGGTTCGCCGCGCCCGCCGCGAACTGGGTGGCCAGCAGCCGCCCCGCCGGCAGCCGTTCGACGAGCGCGCCCTGCCGGGTCACCGCCGCCGCGACCCAGGTCAGACAGGTCGCACCGAGCGCCGCGGACAGCCAGGGCCACCGTGCGGTCGCGAGCCGGTCGAACCCCTCGGCGAGGACGGAACGATGGCGCACGGCCACCACCAGAACCAGGACCAGGGGAACAGGCCAGAGGATCCGCCGCACCGGAACCCGCCCGGCGAGCCGTCGTGGGAGTCGTATCGCTGTCACACCCGGAGAGGTTCTCCGCGCCCGGCCAACACGGGGTTGCGGACGCGCGGACGGCGGCCGACCGGCGGGGGACCAGGTGACCCGAGGACGCACGCCCCGGCCCGCGCCTTGACCTCAAGCTTGGTCGAGGTCCTAGCGTCCTCCCCATGAGTATGGAGACCACCGCCTGGACCCAGCTGCAGGGCATGATGACCGCCCAGCGGCACACCCGCCCCTTCGCCCGCGCGACGCTACGGCGTATCGGCGCCTTCGCCCGTCCACATCGTCGCCGTATCGCGTGGTTCGTCGCCCTCAGTGTCGTCACCGCGCTGCTCGCCGTGGCGACGCCGGTGCTCGCGGGGAGCGTCGTGGACGTGATCGTGTCCGGCGGGGACGAGACACACGTCGTCCGCCTTGCCGTGCTCATCGCCCTCATCGCGGTCGCGGAAGCGGCGCTCGGCCTGCTCGGCCGACGCCTGTCCGCGACGCTCGGCGAGGGACTCATCCTCGATCTGCGGACCGCCGTCTTCGATCATGTGCAGCGCATGCCGGTCGCGTTCTTCACACGTACTCGTACGGGAGCGCTCGTCAGTCGTCTCAACAACGACGTCATCGGCGCCCAACGAGCTTTCAGCAACACCCTGTCCGGAGTGGTGAGCAATCTGGTCACCCTGGTGCTCACCCTCGCCGTCATGCTCACGCTCTCCTGGCAGATCACCCTCCTCTCGCTCGTCCTGCTGCCGGTCTTCGTGATCCCCGCCCGGCGCATGGGCAGCCGGATGGCCCGGCTCCAGCGGGAGGCGGCCGACCTCAACGCGGCGATGGGCACCCGGATGACCGAGCGCTTCTCGGCACCCGGCGCCACGCTCGTCAAGCTGTTCGGACGGCCCGACGACGAGTCCGCCGAGTTCGCCGAACGCGCCGCCCGGGTGCGGGACATCGGCATCCGTACGGCGATGGCGCAGTCGGCGTTCATCACCGCCCTCACCCTCGTCTCGGCCCTCGCGCTCGCCCTGGTGTACGGCCTCGGCGGCTGGTTCGCGCTGCGCGGCACCCTGGACGCGGGCGCGATCGTGTCCCTGGCGCTGCTGCTGACCCGGCTGTACGCGCCCCTGACCGCACTGGCCGGGGCACGCGTGGAGATCATGAGCGCCCTGGTGAGCTTCGAGCGCGTCTTCGAGGTGCTGGACCTCAAGCCGCTCATCGAGGAGAAACCGGACGCCCGCGCGGTGCCCGAGGGCCCGGTGGCCGTGGAGTTCGACGACGTCCGCTTCGGCTACCCGTCCGCCGACAAGGTCTCCCTCGCCTCCCTGGAGGAGGTGGCGTCCCTCGACAGCCGGGGCGGTACCGAGGTCCTGCACGGTGTCTCCTTCCGCGCCGAACCCGGTCAGACCGTCGCGCTCGTCGGCTCCTCCGGTGCCGGCAAGTCGACCGTCGCCCAGCTGCTGCCCCGGCTGTACGACACGGACACCGGGGCCGTCCGCGTCGGCGGCGTCGACGTGCGCGACCTCAGCGCGGCATCACTGCGCGCCACCCTCGGCATGGTCACCCAGGACGGCCACCTCTTCCACGACACCGTCCGCGCCAACCTGCTCCTCGCCCGCCCCGACGCCACCGACGACGACCTGTGGGAGGTGCTGCGCCGGGCCCGCCTCGACGACCTCGTCCGGGCCCTGCCCGACGCCCTCGACACCGTCGTCGGCGAACGCGGCTACCGGCTCTCCGGCGGCGAACGCCAGCGCATGACGATCGCCCGGCTGCTCCTGGCCCGCCAGCGCGTGGTCATCCTCGACGAGGCCACCGCCCACCTCGACAACACCTCGGAGGCGGCCGTCCAGGAGGCACTGGCCGAGGCGCTGGAGGGGAGGACGGCCGTGGTCATCGCCCACCGCCTGTCGACCGTGCGGACCGCCGACCAGATCCTCGTCGTCGAGGCGGGCCGGATCGTGGAACGCGGGCGCCACGAGGAGCTGTTGGCGGCGGGCGGACGGTACGCGGAGCTGTACCGCACGCAGTTCGAGAAGACGGCGGACTCCGTCGAGCAGGCGCCGGTGGGCGCCGCGTAGATGAGCCCTGTCCCCGGGGTTCGGCCCTCGACGCCGGTCGCCGTACGAGCGGCGCCCACCGGCTCGGACTCCGGGGAGCAGGACGGCTCCCGCCGCCGTCCCCCGTCACTGCCGCCAGGGCATCCGGGGCCTCCCGTCCGGCCGTCCACATCGGTGTCGCGGGACGGTGACCCCCGCCCGCGGCGCTCACCGAGGGTGCCGCGCGAGGCCCGGGGCCGACGTCCCCCGGTCGGGGAAAGGCGGCTACGAACCGTCCGTGCCCCTGGCGGGTGCCTCGCCCACCGGCAGCCCGTAGACCGCGAAGGCGCGCCGGATCACCGGCTGGGCGACATTGCGCACCCGCACACCGCCGCTCGTGATGCCGTGCTCGGTGCCCAGGTGGGCATGGCCGTGGACGGCGAGGTCGGCGCCGGCCTCGTCCATCGCCTCGGCCAGGAGGTAACTGCCCAGGAAGGGATAGATCTCCAGCGGTTCGCCGACGAGTGTGTCCGGTACGGGGGAGAAGTGGGTGAGCGCGACACGGACCGCGCAGCCGTCCTCCGCCAGTTCGGCCAGCGCGCGGCGCAGCCCGTCCGCGAGCCCCCGGGTGTGACGGACGAAGGCCTTCATCTCCGGTTCGCCGAACTCGCTGCCGCTGCGCCCGGCGAAGCCGCCGCCGAACCCCTTGGTCCCGGCGACCCCGACCCGTACGCCGTCGACCGGGACGACGGTCCCCTCGCCCTCCAGCACGGTCACCCCCGCCTCCCGCAGCACGGCCGTCACGTCCTCGGGGCGCTCGGCGTGGTGGTCGTGGTTGCCGAGTACGGCGATCACCGGCACCGGCAGTCCCGCCACCTCGTCGGCGACCACCCGGGCCTCCTCCGGTGTGCCGTGCCGGGTGAGATCCCCGGCGAGCAGCAGCAGGTCGGCGTGGTCGGGCAGGGTGTCGAACGCCGGGCGCAGCAGACCGCGGCTGTCCAGGCCGAGATGGATGTCCCCGACGGCCGCGACCCGTATCACGACAGCTCCTCGGGACGGTCCGGCGCGGTGACGTCGGCCAGCGTGATGTCGGCCCGCACGGGCACGCCAGGCAGTTCCTGGGACGCCAGGCGCAGGATCGCCTCACGATCGGCCGCGGTGGAAGCGGTACCGGTGATGTGCACGGCGTCGCCGCGCGCCTCGATCCGCATCCCGAGTTCGGCCAGGTCGCTCCGGGCGAGGCGTTCCTCCAGGTGGGCTATGCGGTACTCGGTGTGCCCGGCCAGGCGGGCGGCTCGCTCGCCCGGTCCGCCGGCCGGTGGGGGGTCAGGTCCTGTGTCCATCTCCGGTCTCCTCCGGCTCGATCACGTCGAGGCGCTCCAGCAGATACAGGAAGGCGGCCGGCATCGGCTCGGCACCGCACTCCTGGCGCACCCGGCTCCAGTCGATCTTCTCGCGCAGGGCGCGGGCGATCGGCAGCACGGCACCGAAGTCGCAGTAGTGCTCGGAGAACGCCAGGAGCCGCCCCACGAGCAGGTCCGTCGCCGCGAGCACGGGCATCCACACGGACTGCACCGACAGCACCTCGGCCCGGTCCAGCAGTGCTCGGGTGACGGGTGCCCGGGAGGGCCGGAAGATCAGGTCGACCTCCTGGCCCTGGCTGCGGGTCTTCAGCAGCCAGTCCTCGGGCGGCTGCACCACGGCCAGCCCCGCCGCCTCCAGGGTGGCGGTGACGGCGTCGATGTCCTCCGGCAGTACACAGAAGTCGACGTCGTGCTGGAGCGTCCCCGGCCCGCCGTGGGCGTACACCGCGACGCCACCGGCCAGCGCGAACGGGTGTCCACCGGCCTTGAGCAGGGACGCGACCTCCTTCGCCGCTTCGAGGATGGCCTGGGTCCGGTCGGGGGGAAGCCCGTCGTCGTCCGGGCCGGCGAGATCGCCCATGCCCTCCACGATAGTGCGGCCCGTGCCGATGGCCAGACGTGCGGGCCCGCGCCGATGGGTCCGGACATGCGAGAGGCCCGCCGTCGCGGCCGGTCCGGGCCGCGGTGACGGGTCTCTCGCGAGGAGTGGTCAGTCCTCCAGCGTCACATCGAACAGATCCAGCTGGAGCAGCGGAGTGACGGTGACGTTCCGGGTCCGGGTGGACCAGCCCGACTCCACCTTCTGGTACCACAGCGGAATCGCGGGCATGTCCTGGAGGATCAGCTGCTCCGCCCGCTGGTAGAGCGCCCAGCCCTCCTGCTCGGTCGGAGCCGCGTCCGCCTCGGCCAGCAGCGCGTCCACCTCCGGGTTGGAGTAGCCGGAGCCGTTGACCGCCGCGCCCGTACGGAAGATCGGGTTGAGGAAGTTCTCGATGGACGGGTAGTCCGCCACCCAGCCGGAGCGGAAGACGGTGGTGATCTTCCGCTCGTTGATCAGCTTGCGGAACTCACCGAAGGTCGGGACCGGCGCGTACCGTGCCTCGACGCCCAGGGCCGCGGTGATCGTCTCGCAGGCCGCGTCGATCCACACCTGGTTGGCCGAGTCGTCGTTGGAGGTCAGCTCGATGGGGCCCTGGAAACCGGACGCCTCGAACAGGGCCCTCGCCTTCTCCGGCTGGTAGGTGCACAGCTCGCCGCCCGCCCCGCCGCCGTACCCGGGCACGATCGGCGGCACCAGCCCGTCCGGCAGCATCTTGTCGCCGTCGAACGCCTTGTCGATCACGTACTGCCGGTCGATGGCCATGGAGAGCGCCTGACGCAGACGCGGATCGGCGAAACGCTCGTCGTGCATCGGGAACGAGATCGACTGCACCCCCATGTACGGCTTGGAGACACAGCGTCCGGCCAGCTCCTGCTTGTACCTGCCGCCGTCGAGCGCGTCCGCCGGGACGAAGTCGAGGTAGTCGAGCTTGTTCGCCACCACGTCCGCGTAGGCGTCCTCCAGCATGCGGTAGAACCGGAACTCCACGCCGTCCACGCGCGGGGTGCGGACGCCGGCGTAGGCGTCGTGACGCATCAGCAGGATGTGCTCGCCGGGTACGCGGGAGTCGTAGCGGAACGGCCCGTTGCCGACCGGGTGGGCCTCGAACGCCGCACGGTCGGCGAAGAACGCCTGCGGCAGCGGGAAGAACGCGGTGTAGCCCAGCTGGGTCACGAACGCGGAGAACGGTGCCGACAGGGTCACCTCGAAGGTGTGGTCGTCGATCACCTTCAGGCCCGACAGCTCGTCCGTCGATCCGCTCTGGGTCGCCTCGTAGCCCTGGATGTGGGACAGGTACTCGGCGCCCTGCAGTCCGTTGGGTCCGTAGGCGGTGTAGTTCCAGGCGTCGACGAAGCTCGCGGCGGTCACCGGGGTCCCGTCGTGGAACGTCCATCCCTGGTGCAGGGTGATCCGGTAGACCCGGGAGTCGGCCGACTCCATCGACTTCGCCACCGCCGGGCGGGGTTCGGCCGTTTGGGGGTCGTACTCGACGAGGCCGGTGAACAGGGCGTTCACGATCTTCACGCTGTCGCGTTCGGTCGCGTCGCCCGGCACCAGCGGGTTCTCCGGTTCGGTGCCGTTCCAGCTGATGATGTTCATACGGGTGCGTCTCCTCAGGTCCTCAGGTGTGTGGTCGGGGGCGGTGATCAGCCGGCCGCGTACGCCGGGCGCGCGCCTCGGGCGTCGACGCGGGCGCCGTGCAGCCACGCGACCCGGTCGCGCAGGTCCCGTGCGGACAGCGCGGCCAGCGTGGCGTCGCGTCGCCGGGCCGCCTCACCGGTCGCGTGGAAGAGGCGGCTGCCCATCTCGCGGGCGGCCAGCTGGGCGGCGGCGGTGCGGTCGAGCCGCTCGTCGGCGAACTCCTCGAACCGCCGCTCGAAGTCCGCCTCCTCGGTGCCGATCAGGTCACCGAGGACCACGGCGTCCTCCAGGGTCTGACATGCGCCCTGGGCCGCGTACTGCAGCATCGGGTGGGCCGCGTCGCCGACGAGGACCACACGGCCGTCGGTCCACCGCCGGACCGGTTCGCGGTCGCAGAGCACCCACGAGCGCCAGTCCTCGCCGAGGCCGAGCAGCCTGCGGGGGGTCTCGCTGAGCCCGGGGAACGCGGCGAGCACCTGGTCACGCGGCACCGGGGTGCCCGTGACCTCCTGCGTGGCCCCGTCGTCACGGGTGGCGGCCAGGTTCAGGAACCTGCCGTTGCCGATGGGGTAGTGGACGAAGTGCCGGTCGGGTCCGGCCCACAGGGTGACCGTGTTCCAGCGCAGTTCCTCGGGCACCGCCTCCATCGGGACGACGGAGCGGTAGATGGTGTGCCCGGACACCCGGGGGCGGCCGTCGCCGACCAGCTGACCGCGCACGGCGGAACGGATGCCGTCGGCGCCGATCAGCGCCGCGCCGCGGATCCGTTCGCCGGAGGCCAGCTCCACGGTCACGCCCGAGTCGTCCTGTGCGTAGCGCAGCACCCGGGCGCGGGTGCGCAGCCGGACGGCGGACGAGGCCCGGCATGCCTGCAGCAGCGGCGCGTACAGGTCGACGCGCCGGACCACCGCGTAGGGGTTGCCGAAGCGCCGACGGTAGGCGTCGTCGAGCGGCAGGCCGGCGATCCGTTGTCCGGTGGCCCCGTCCATGAGGCTGAGTTCGTCGATGTGGACGGCCCGGGCCCGGACGGAGTCGCCGACACCGAGCCGGTCGAGGGCGTGGAACGCGTTGGGTGCCAGCTGGATGCCGGCGCCGAGTTCGGCGAAGTCACTGCGGCCCTCCAGCACCAGCACCCGGTGACCCTGCCGGGCGACGCTCATCGCGGTCGCCAGCCCGCCTATGCCGCCTCCTGCGACGAGTATCTGCGCCATCTCGCTTCCCGGCTCCCTGGTCGTGGCGGATCGTTCGGTCGTACTTCGGCCGCCGGCGGCGGTTTCGACAGCGGGGAAAGGCAGCGCCGCGGTACTCCGGAACGCCTGCCGTATTTCCGCTCTCCTGCCGGAAACGCCGGCGCCGGCCCGGAACGAGCGCGGGTATTCGCTGAATTCACCGGAACTCGCCCGAACTCACCGGAATTCCCGCGCTCGTGTCGGCGTCGGATCAGAGGGCTTTGAGGCCGATGTTGAGTGCCGTGGCGATCTCGACCGCGCGGCGGGCCTGGAAATCGATCGCATCCAGCTTCTCCTCGCCGGGAGGGGTGGTGTCGTGCGAGACGTGGCTGGTGCCGTACGGATTGCCGTTGGCGGCGGAGAACTGGATCGGGTCCGCGTAACCGGGGGCGACGATGATCGCGCCCCAGTGGTAGAAGGTGTTGTTCAGCGCGAGCAGGGTGCTCTCCTGGCCGCCGTGGCTGGTGGAGGTCGACGTGAACGAGGAGACCACCTTGTTCACCAGCCGGCCCTGGTTCCAGAGGTCGCCGGTGCTGTCGATGAACTGCTTCAGCTGGGCGGCCGGCAGGCCGAAGCGGGTGGGCGTGCCGAACAGCAGGACGTCCGCCCACTCCAGGTCCTCCAGCGTCGCCGTGGCGATGTCGCCGGTGGCGGCGACATGCTCGGCCCATTCCGGGCTCGCGGCGACCACGGACTCCGAAGCGGTCTCGGCGACCCTGCGCAGGCGCACCTCGGCGCCCGCCTTCTCGGCCGACACGGCGGCAGCCTCGGCCATCTTGTGCACATGACCGGTGGACGAGTAGTAGATGACGGCGACGTTGGTCACGATCGGAACTCCAATTCGCAGGGACTGCCGGACGGGGCGAGCCGATGAGCGGGCCGCGCAGAAATGACTCTTCCTCGACCGCGGGTGCCACGGCGAACGGTCGGCCACGATTTCGTCACCTTGCGGGGCGGACGGAAGAACGCGAGCCGGTCGAGGAGGAGAGGCCGGACCCGGAAAGGATCGAGAAGAGAGTGAGACGAGAGCGAGAAAGGAGCGAGAAAGGAGCGAGAAGGGATCGGGAGGGGATCGGTAAGCGATCGGGAAGACAGGGCGAGCCGATGCGATTCACCGCCGGTCTATGTCAAGTCGGCGCGCCGCCCGGGCGATCCGGCTCCTAAACTGTCCCGATATCCGAAGTCCACTCTCCGACGCGGAAGGAGCGTCCACGATCCATGTACACGGACCGGACACCCATGGACCGGACACCTTCCGGAGACGGCGAGGGCAACCGCGTGGCGGTCCTCGGGTCGCCGGCGGGCCACTCCCTGTCGCCCACGCTGCACCGAGCCGCCTACGCGGCCATGGGACTTCGCTGGGACTACGAGTCGATCGAGTGCGACGAACCCGCCCTGCCCGCGCTGTTCGACTCGCTCGGCGACGGCTGGGCCGGGCTGTGCCTGACCACACCGCTGAAGCGCGCCGTGCTGCCGCTGGTCGACGAGGTGTCGGATCTGGCCCTGGACGTGGGGGGCGCGGACACGGTGGTCCTGCGGCACGGCCGGAGCTTCGGTGACCACTGCGGCGTGTACGGCATCGTCGCCGCGCTGCGGCAGGCCGGGCTCGACGCGCCCGGCTCCGCCGTGGTGCTGGGCGGCGGAGCCGCGGCCTGCGCCGCGCTGGCCGCCCTGCGGGAGGTCGGTGTCCGGGAGCCGGTGGTCGTGGTCAGGGAGCGCGGTGGCGCCAAAGAGGCCGAGGCGGCGGCCGGCCGGCTGGGTGTCTCGGTCGACCTGCATCGCTTCGAAGAGCTGGACCGGCTGCTCCGGGGCGTCGGCGTCGTGGTCTCCACCCTGCCCGCCGGCGCGGCCGACGTCCTCGCCCCGAAGGTCGCCCGCTCCGGCGCCGCCGTCCTCGACGCGGCGTGTTCGGCCTGGCCGACCCGGTTGGCCAAGGCGGCGGGCTTCGTCGGCGGCATCGTGATCGACGGTGTGTCCCCGTTGCTGTACCGGGCCCAGCGGCAGATCGAGCTGCTGACCGGTCGGACCGTGGTGCCGGTCGCGGCGATGCGCGCCGCGGCCCACGCCGAACTGGTCCGGCGGGCGGGCCTGGAGGCCGAGCCCGCCGTCTCAGGCGGACAGTCCATGTGAGACGCCGGTGTGCTGCCGGCGGGCCGAGGAGAGCACCAGGATCGCGTGCGCCACGGAGCAGAGCGTCACATGGCGGTGCCAGCCGGCGTAGGAGCGTCCTTCGAAGTCCCGCATGCCCACCCGGGTGCTGACCTCCGTGAAGTCCTTGCTCGCCCGCCGGGTGAGCCGCCCCAGGCGCAGGAGTGCGGCCGGCGGCACGTCCACCAGGTTCGACAGCCAGAGTTCCGGTGAGCCGCCCTTCTGCATCGGCCAGCCGCCGACGAGCGTCAGCGCCTGATCGGGCAGCGCGGGCAGGCCCGGCCCGCCCCCGATCGGTACGGTCACCCTGGTTCCGCTCACCAGGACCGACCGTGTGATCGCGTATTCCGGGTCGACCCAGCAGACCGGCTTGGACAGCTTCTTCCCCCGTTCGACCAACTGCCGTGCCTGGAAGAGCTGTTTGCCCGCATGGGGCTGACCGGGGTCGAAGCCGAGCACCCGGGTCGCCCCGTCGACGCGCATGACGAAGGGGATCCCCCGGCGGGTGATCTCCTCCAGCAGGGCGGGGGCATCCAGGGTGCGGGCGTCCAGGACCACCGGACGGCGCCGCAACCCCCATGCCCCGTCGGCGAGTTCGGCCGCCGTGTGCACCGCGCCCGCCTCCACGCTCATGGCCGTGGCGTCGTCCGGGATCCGGGCCCGGCGCCGCCGCTCCGGGTTCTCCAGCCACTCGGCCGGCAGGTTGAGGCCCCAGTTGACGGGCACGCTCAACTGCTCGTTGGCCAGGGAGACGCCGTAGGCCTGCTGGCTGTTGACGACACGGCCGAGGTCGAAGCGGAAGGACTCCTCCACACCGACGGAGTGCGCCCCCGCCTTGGGGATGGCCATGGAGCCGATCACCCAGGCCTGGGGCAGCAGGACCCGGTCCAGATGGCGGGCGAGCGCCTGCCGTACGGGCGCCCACGCCCAGGAGGAGTCGCTGATGAAGTGGTGCAGGCTCTGTTCCGCCGCGCCGTGGTCGGTCACGGCGGCCAGGGCGCGCATGGACTTGCGTCCTGGCACGGAGAGCAGTCCGGAGACGTACCACTCACCCCGGGTGCGCTGGTCGCGTCGCTTCAGCGAGGCCAGCATCCGCCGGCAGAACTCGGTGACGAAGTCGTCCGCGACGTCTCCCCAGGTCTGCGCCTGGTCATCGCTCTCCACGCCTTCCATGGCCCCCTCCTTCTGCTGGACGTCGAGACCGACCATACAATACCGGACGGTTGGTTTTCTATACTTCGTCAGGTCGCGTGGCTCGGGTGAGCGGTGTCGACCTGAAGCAATAATATACCGCACGGTTGGTTTATTGTGGGAGTGTTCACCGGCTGCACTCTGGCGCGGGCCCGAGGGAGATCGCCGTGACGAGGGAGAAGCCATGCCACGCCAAGAGCGAGCCGAACGCACTCGTGAGCAGATCGTCCGGGCCGCGGCCCTCTGCTTCGACACGAGGGGTTTCGGGGCGACGAGTCTGAGCGACATCGTGGAGGCGGCCAGGGTCTCCAAGGGGGCCCTGTACTTCCACTTCACCTCGAAGGAGAAGCTGGCCCAGGCCGTCGCGGCGCAGGCGAGCGCGGACTGGCGGATCATCCTCCGAGCGGCCAGGGCGCCCGGCGGGCCCGTGCTGCAGGTGCTGATCGACACGACGCACGGTCTGGCCCACCGGATCAGGCACGACGTCGTGTTCCGTGCGGGTCTGCGGCTCTCCGACGAGCGCCGGCCGGGCGGCAGCGGCCACCCCGGCCCGTACCCCAGCTGGCGGCGGGCCGTGGCGCTCATGCTGGCCCGGGCCGGACGCCGGGGGGAGCTGCTGCCCGGTCTGGATCCGGGGCATGCCGCCCGGATGCTCACCGCGGCCACCGCCGGCGTCGAGATGCTCTCCCGCCAGGATCGGAGCTGGCTGGCCACGACGACCGTCACCCATGTGTGGGAGTCCCTGCTGCCCGCCCTCGTGCCCCCGGGCCGGATCCGCCACCTGCGGCCCGGTGGGCGGCTCACGCTCCCGACCCCGCGCGGCGTCAGCGCGCGGGAACGCGGACGCCCGGGGGCACGGACGGGCTCGCCGGGCCGCGCCGGTGTGGGCTGAGGGGGAGGGGTGCGTGGCGGGAGCCCGGTGTCGTCGAGTGGCGGCTGCTGGGGTCCCGGTGCTGGCGGGGTGCTGCGAGGTGGGGGTGCGGAGGGTCGTCTGCCGTCCGCCCTGCCGTCTGCCGTCTGCCGTCTGCCGTCTGCCGATTGCCCCTGCCGTCGGCCGTGGCGGGCGGCAGGCCCGCGTGCCGCGTCGATGTCGGCGGGGTGCGGTGGTGGTCGTCGGGGTGGGGGGATGCCGTTCTGTCGCTGGTCAGAGGGCTGATGGGCGTGCGTCCCTACGATCCACGCGTCCTCGCGCACTCGGGTACGCGGCGCCGACCGGGTATGCGGCGCCGACCGGGTATGCGGCGCCGACCGGGTATGCGGCGCCGACCGGGTACGCGGGCCCGACGGTCGGGGTGGTGCCGGAGGAGGCCCTGCGTGTCGCGGCGAGGCCGGGTCGACGCGGCCTCGCGCGCGGCTCGGTCGGGGCGAGGCCGGCGGGGTTGCTGCTCGGCATCGGGGCGAGGCGGCCGAGTTCCTACGTGTTGTTCGTGTGCCGCCGCCGCGTCGGTGGTGAGCCCACGTACGAGGACGGGCCGACGTGGGTCGAGTTCCCCGGCGCTGTTCCCCGCGCGCCGTTCCTCACGCTGCTCGTGGCGTCGGCCGGGGTGGGGGGCGGGGTGCGTCCTCCGGACTCAGGCAGGGCTGAGCCCCCGCGCCGCTGATCGGCGCGGGTCGGAATGCCCCTGTGCACGGGCGGTCGTCGGCCGAAGCGGGCTGAGTGTCGGCGCGCCGGCCGTCGCGGCTGTCGGCGTGGGCCGGAGGAGGGGCGCGCCCCCGGTTCTCGGTCGGCCGAGCGCCCACGCACGCTGATCGGCGCGGGTCGCACTCGTGCGCGCCCGTTGTGCGCGCCTGCCGGTGGTCCCGTACCGGCCTGGGTTGGGCCGAGTGTCCGCGGGCACCGCCGGCGCGTGCGGGCTTGGGGCCCCACCCGCCGCTCGAAGCGGCCGAGGGCCCCTTGGTCACCGCTGGGCGAGCGCCGCCTCCTGCAGGCGGGCGCCGCGGTCGGGAGCCGTGTCGAGGCGGGCGAGCGCGGCCGGGACGGCGACGGACGGCAGGATGTGCTTCCACATCGCCGACACCCGTTTCTCCAGATCCAGCAGAGCCGAGCTGATCTGGGAGAACGCCTGGATCCCGGTGAAGGATCCGACGATCAGCTCCGCCGTCTCGTGGCAGTCGACGTGCGGCAGCACCTCACCGTCCCGCCTGGCCTGCTCCAACAGGTCCTCGCACACCTTGGCCCAGGCCAGGAAGGGGCTGTGCGACGCGAAGTCGATGGACCCCCGTTCCAGCGCCAGGCGGCTCCCGGCGCGCAGCATCGCGTCGTTCGGCAGTGCGTGCGCGACCGCCATGGTCAGGTCGATCACTTCCTGCAGCTTGGACGTCTGGGGTGACACGTGCAGGTGGAGCGTCTGCTCCTCCAGCACGCCGCGCGCCAGGTCCTCCTTGGACGGGAAGTGGAAGTACAGGGCGCCCTTGGTCACCGACACCCTGGACAGGATCTCCTTGATCGACGCCGCGTCGTAGCCCATCTCGTCGAAGACCAACGCCGCACCCTGCAGGATGAGCCGCCTCGTCTCCACTGCCCGCGCCTGCTGTGCCATGCGGTTTCTCCTGTGCTCGAGGTTTTGCCACCGCCGACCGGAGTGGTCCTCGGAACGGCCGGTACGACAACTTATCAAGTCGGTGCCCTCAGACGCTGGAAAAAAACCGGCTGACCTGTATTGTGATGGAGCCGACAGGGGTTCGAATCTCCTTTTGGGGGGGACATGTCCGTAACAATGCTCGAGAACGACGTGGAACTGGAAGCCCCGCTTCCGCTGCTCGACCGGCTCTACGGCTCCGATTCCAGCTCCGAGGTCTTCATCCCGGCCCAGAGACGACAGTCACGCTTCACCACCACGGTGCCCAAGGAGTACGTCCACCGCGCCGCCGTGGCCGAGGTGCTGCTGACCGGGTGGCAGCGCCTGGGCGACTCCCGCTTCGTGGCCTCCGCGCAATGGCCGCGCGCACACAGCTACTTCACCTCCTCGTGCGGGGAGCATTACGACCCGACTCTGGTCGCGGAGACCATCCGCCAGGTCGGCACCCTGCTCTCGCACGCCGAGTTCGGTGTTCCGCTCGACAGCCACTTCATCCTCAACGGCCTCGAATACACCTGTGACCCCGCGCAGTTGCAGATATTCGGGACGCCGGCCGAGCTGTCGCTGTCCATCACCACGGAGAACGTGCGGCGCCGGGGTGGGCAGTTGGCCGGGGTGGACTTCCACGTCGACATCATGCGCGACGGCCGGCCGGTGGGTTCGGGCGTGGCGAAGGCCAGCATGCTCCGGCCGCAGGTCTACCGCCGGATCCGCGGCGAGCGGCTGACGCAGGGGGCCCCGGCGGTGGCACCGCTGGCCGAACCGGTCGAGCCCGCGCTGGTCGACCGCCGGTACGCCCCGGACGTGGTGCTCTCCCCGGGGGACTCCGCGGGCCGGTGGCTGCTGCGGGCCGACCAGCGGCACCCCATCCTCTTCGAGCACCCCAACGACCACATACCCGGCATGGTGCTGCTGGAGGCCGCCCGGCAGGTCACGCGGGTCCTCGCTCCCGGCACCACGGTGATCTCCACCGAGAACTCGTTCGAGCGGTACGTGGAGTTCGACGCGCCCTGCCTGATCGAGGCGGAGGAGTGCGAGTCGGCCGATCCGGCGGTCAGGGTCGTGTCCGTGCGGGCCGAACAGGACGGCCGTACGGCGTTCACCAGCACCATCGTCCTGGCGGTGCCCACCGCGTAGGCGAGCCTCGGGGGAGGGGGCTCGCCGACCGCCACGGCGGAGGCGGCGGACACCGGTCGCTGCGAACGCGACGCACGCGACGCTTTGGGCGAACGCGGCGCACGTGATGAGCGCGACATCGCAAGACGTACGACGAACGGGGTTCCGCAGGCGCGGAACCCCGTTCGTCGTACGGTCGGTCAGAGAATCGTGAAGCCGCCGTCCACCGGCAGGACCACACCGGTGGCGAACGAGGCGCGTTCGCTGCACAGCCAGGCGGCCGCTTCAGCGATCTCCTCGGGTTCCGCCGTCCGTGACTGCGGGGTCAGTTGATGGAGTATCGGCTCCACGGCGGGGTTCTCCCGGAACCAGTCGGTCACCATCTCGCTGCGCGTCGTCCCCGGGGCCACCGCGTTGACCCTGACCCCCTGGTCGGCGTACTCGGCCGCCGCCGCCCGGGTCAGACCGACGACCGCGTGCTTGGAGGTGACATAGGGTGCCGCGACCGGCGTCGCCACCAGGCCGCCCACGCTGCTGGTGTTGACGATGGAGCCACCGCCCGTCTCCAGCATCGCCGCGATCTCGTGGCGCAGGCAGTTCCAGACGCCGCGGACGTTCGTGTCCATGATCCGGTCGTACGTCTCGTCGTCGATCAGATGGAGCGGGGTCTGCCCCACTCCGTACCCGGCGTTGTTGAAGGCCACGTCCAGCCGTCCGAAGTGCTCGACGGCCGCCCGTACCGCCTCGGCCACCTCGCTGCCGCGCGCCACGTCGGCGACCGCGTACCGTGCCTTGTGTCCGTCGGCCTGCAACGCGTCGACCAGATCGGCCAGTTGTCTCTCCCGTCGGGCGACGAGCAGCACGCTGGCACCTTCGCGCGCGAAGACCCTTGCGGCGGCTGCGCCGATCCCGCTGCTCGCACCCGTGATGAGGGCGACCTTGTCGGCGAGAAGTCCACTCCCTGAGGATGTCATGCCCACTTCATAGCGCAGCTAAGGCGTCACAGAACGGAATCGCGTCTCTCAATTGGTCGATGGCGCAAGATACTTCGATTTATCCGTCCCGCTCATCCGTCCCGCCCCCGCTCTGCCAGCAGGTCCCGGCCGCCGCCTCGGCGTCCAGGGTGCGCAGCAGTTCCTCCCCGATCTCGGCCGGTGACCGCACCAGATGCCGTACGCCCGCCTCACGCATCGCCTTCCGCTGGAAGCCGTGCTCGAAGTCGCTGGGGCTGCCGATGAAGGGCACCCCGAGCCCGCGGGCCGTCTCGGCCACCCGTGCCACGTCGTCGATGACGACCACCTGGTCGGGCCGCAGCGCGAACGTCTCCGTGACCAGCTCGCGGATCCCGGGACGGTAGGCGTCGGTGCACACGTACCCGGGGTCGTCGAACAGGTCGGCGTGCTCGCCCAGGGCGCTGTCGAAGTGGGAGCGGTCGAGGCCGCCGTAGCAGACCGTCCGCAGACCCGACGCACGGAGCAGTCCGACCAGGGCGAGCGCCCCGTCGAGGATGCGCACGCCGTGGCGTTCCACGTACTCGGCCCTCTCGCGGAAGTACACCTCCAGGACCTTCTCCGGGGACCAGGCGACGCCGGCCGCCTCGGCGATCACCCGCGCGGCCTCGGCCTGCCGCTGGGAGAAGATCCGCCGTTCCAGATCCGCCGTGTAGACACCGCCCCGGCTGACGATGAAGTGGTGGATCACCGGGCTGAACGTGTCGTTCAGCATCACGCCGTCGATGTTCACCGCAGCCGCGCGCAGATGTCGGAGCCGTCCGCCCGTCATGCCCTTCCCCCTCCTGTCGGCGAGGTCATCCTAACCTCGCGCTTTCACGACCGTGAGTGTTCGAGCAGCCGATGAGCGCCTTTGACCTGGGGTGATGCGACTTTCCAGGATCATGCCGCCGTCAGGAAAGCCGCACTCCTCAGGTGAAGAAGGGTCTCGGGTCCTCCGCACGTCCGCGTCGAGGACGGTGGCCGTGGAGCGGTCTCGCAGGCCGGGGCCGTGTGGAGACGGTCCGCAAAAGCGTCCTGGACACGGTGGTACCGGCGGCGTCGGTGCGGGCGTCACGCGTCCAGTGACAGCAGGGACTCGCCGCCGATGTGGTTTCGCAGCGTGCGCAGAACGGTGGTCACGGGGTCTCCAGTCGGCACATAGGTGGTTTTCGCGTGGGTCTTCGGGTCCCCGACCACCGGGGCGACGTCGCACGGCAGCCGCTGGGCCGCGGACGGGGACACGTACCGGGGACGGCAGCACGAGCACGGCGGCGACATCGACCGACTGCCCCGGCCGTGAACCCCCACTGCCCGCGACTCGGACGGCGCCGGCTCGGTGCCGGACACCGGGGGTACGCGGAAGCCGCCGCGGAGCGTGGCCTGCCCTCTGGCTGGTGGGGGCGGGTGCCGCCGTCGGCCCGGCGCAGTTCCATCAGGTGCGGGGCGTCGGGGTCGTAGGAGACGGTCGCGAAGAACCCGTTGCCGCCCAGGTGCATCAGCCGGCCGCCGTTCGCGGTGAACTCCTCGAGGGCGTCGAGTTCGCGCCGCGTGACGTACTCGGGGTGGCTTCCGGTGATCACGACGCGGTGGTCGCGCAGCAGGTCGTAGCCTTCCCGGTCGAGGTCCTCGTCGCTGAGGGCGTCGAACTCGCACTCCGCCGTCTCCAGCCAGTGCACCAGGGACAGGTCGGCGGGCAGGCCCCACGGGCCTTCGCTCATGAACGAGGCCCGGTACCGCGGCTGCAGGCTGATCAGCGGGCGGCGGACGCTGCCGAACACCACACCGGATCCGTCGTTGTGGATCTCGTACAGGGAGCGGCCGAACTCGGGGTGGTCCTGCAGGACCAGGTCTTCCTTGTGGACGACGGGCGTGTGCCCGAGGAGCATCTCCATGCCGTCCGCCTCGAAGGGGATCCGGTCGTTGGCGTAAGCCAGGTAGGTGGCCGTGGGGAACAGGACGGCGACGTCCCTGCGCCGGCGGCCCGGCCCGACGAGGAAGGGCACGTGCTGCTCGATGCCCTCGGCCCGCAGCCGCACCGCGTAGACACCGCTGGGCAGGTCCTCGGGCACCTCGAAGGTGAACGCCGCCGGCCACTGGGCGTCAGCGATGTCGTCGTCGTGGAAGTGGATGGCGTCGAACTCGTCCGGCGCGAGCCGGAAGTCCTCCACGACACCTTGGAACGCGGGTCCGGTGACGCCCCGGCCGGGCGCGTTGACGCAGCCGCCGTGCAGGCCGTGCGGCCCCTCGTCGACCACATCCCGCAGCAGCAGCCCGTCGGGGCGCCCGCTGCGGCCGAAGTGCCAGGCGGCCACCGGCTCGCGCACGTGGCCGGTGCCCCGTTCGACGCGGATGCCACCGATCTTCCCGTTGAACGCCGTTGCCGCGAGCAGCCGTTCGCCGTCCCGGCGAGCCAGGGCGCCGATACGGAACGGCATCGAGGAAACCGTCCAGGCCGCCGATGCGGTCGCCTGCGCCTGCGCCTGCTCGGGTAGGGCGGACGCGGCAGTCGGCGCCACCCGGTCCGCAGAGTGGTCAAGTGGTGTCTGCCGAAGGATGATCTGCGGGAAACCCCACCCTGGACAAGCAGAAACGGGCTTGCCGTCCGAGCGTCATGCAAGATCGAGGCTAATGAGCGGGGACGCAGAGATCCCGTCGTTCCGTGCCCCGGCGGGTGCGGACCCGGTCCGCGGGCGGGTGCCGCTCCTCCAGGAGGGAGACGAGCAGATCGGCCATGAGATTCGGGCCGTTCTGGCTGAGCACCGACTCCGGGTGGAACTGAACCGAACGGAAACCCGGCCCGCGCAGGGCGTGGACCTGTCCGTTCTCCCGGTCGCGGCACACCTCCACGACGTCCGCCACCCCCGGGGCGACGATCAGATCCGTGTCCGTGCGGGCGGCGAAGGTGTTGTAGAAGCCCACAAGTTCGGGCCGGCCGAACAGATCGATCTTTCGCTGCACACCCTGGTCGGGGTGCTCCTTGCGGACGAGGTCGAGGCCGAGCAGACCGCTCAGCACCTGGTGGCTCAGACACACCGACAGAAACGGCCGCCCCTCGTCCAGCAGCCGCCGCGTGAGCGCGCGCAGCCGGGCGATCTTCGGGTGGCGCAAATGTCTCGGGTCCCCGGGCCCCGGGCCGAGCACGACGAGGTCGTACGCGCCGAGGTCGTAGGCGTCGGGGTCGGACCCGTCGGGGGCGTACGCGTCGTCGAAGCGGCGCACGGTCACGACCGGCCCGAGCGCACGCAGCTGGTGGTCCCACAGCGCGGTGAAGGTGTCCTCCGCGTCCACCACCAGCACCCTGCGGCCAACGAGCCCGGGCACCGGGCGGGCGCTGGACGCGGTGTCACCCAGCCAGAAGGAGGAGAGGGCGCTGTTGCGCTGCCGCAGGGCGGCGAGGACATCGGGATGCCGGGCGAAGGACGCCGGCCCCAGCCCCAGCCCCAGGCCCAGGCCCTGCCCCTGCCTCAGCCCCTGCCCCTGCCCCGGCCTTAGCCCCGGCCCCGAGGACGGCACGGTCCGCTCGGGCTGGGGCTGGGGCTGGGGCTCGGGCTCGGGAGCGTGGCCGAGGGCGGAGAGCAGTCCGGCCGCCTTGGCCCTGGTCTCGGCCGCCTCCGTCCGCGGATCGGAGTCGCGGACCACGGTGGCGCCCACCCCGAGGGTCATCCGGCCCGTGGCGTCGATGACGGCGGTCCGGATCATGATGGAGGAGTCCAGGGTGCGGCCGCCCTCGGCGTCGCGGCCGATGAGCGCCAGCACCCCGCTGTAGTAGCCGCGGCCGTGCGGCTCGAACCTGCGGACGACCTTGGCCGCGCTCTCCAGCGGACTCCCGGTCACCGTGGGCGCGAACAGGGTCTCCCGCAGGACCTCGCGCACGTCGGCACTCGTCCGGCCCTCGACGACGTACTCCGTGTGCGCCAGACCCGCCATCTCGACCAGCCGCGGACCGTGCGCCCGGACCCCGGAGTCGCTGATCCTGGCCACCATCTTCAGTTCCTCGTCGACGACCATCGAGAGCTCGTCGGCCTCCTTGGCGTCGGCGAGGAAGGACAGCACCCCGGTCAGCGTGGGGCCCTGTGCCGGGTACCGATAGGTGCCGCTGATCGGGTTCATGACCGCGACCCCGTCCGACAGGCTCAGATGCCGCTCCGGCGTCGCGCCGACGAACGTCCGGCCGCCCACGTGGACGACGAAGGTCCAGTACGTCCCCCGCTCCCGCTCCAGCAGGCGGCGGAAGACCGCCAGGGCAACGAGCGGGGAGTACGCGGAGATGTCCGCGACGAACGTCCTCCTGACCACGAAGTTGGCGCCCTCGCCGCTGCCGATCTCCTCCTCGACCACACGGCGGACCAGGTCCGCGTACGCCGCGTCGTCGATGTCGAAGCCACCGCCGGCCAGGTCGGTCCGGGTGTCCGGCAACCGCGTCAACGCCTCGGCGACGGGCATCGACGTCTGCGTACGGACCCGCAACGTGATCACCGGGGCTCCGTCGTCCACCGCCTCGAACCCGCGCTCGGAGAGCTGCCGGTAGGGGATCACGACCAGTACCTCGTGCTCGGCGCTCCCGGTGCCCGCGACCCGTGCCGCGTCCCGGCCTGCGATGTCTCCCCGCAGCGGGATGTCGACGAGGCGCGCCACCTCCGCCGAGTCGCCGACCAGCACCTCGATCCGGTCGGCAGGCCCGGTCCTCGGCCGGTGCAGCAACGCGAACTCCGGGTACGGCGCTGCCAGGATCCGCCCGAGCGGCGACGTGTCGTACGGGTCATACGTGTCGCTCGGTTCACGCGGTTCGCTCAGTTCACCGGGTTCGTTCGGTTCGCTCGGTTCGCCCAGTTCACTGAGTTCGTTCGGTTCGGTCCGCTCCGTGCGCGTCATGGCGCTCCCTCCTGGCGGGGACGTCCGCCGGCCTCCGCCGGGGAGAGCCGGTCGAGGACGGCCGCGGTCGTCAGCGTCATCGCGCACCGCTCGGCCGCGTAGCGCAGGGCGAACCGGTGGTGCTCGGGGGTGAAGTCGGCGACGGCGTCGGCGACGAGGAATGCCTGGATGTCCGAGGCGAAGGCGTCCGCGCTGGTCATGAGGATTCCGACGTGGGCGTACACACCGCACACGATGAGCTGGTCGCGCTCCCGCGCCCGCATCGAGGCGAGGAGCCCGGTGCGATGGAAGGCGCTGTAGCGCCACTTGGTCAGCACCAGGTCGCCCGCGGCGGGCCGGATCGCGTCGACCACCTCACGATGCTCCTGGGCGACCGTCATTCCGGGCCCCCAGAAGTCCCGCAGCAGACCACGCTGTTCCTCCGTCATCCCGCCGGGCTGGGTGGTGTAGGCGACCGGGACGCCGAGCGCCGCGCACCGCTCCCGCAGGGCGGTGACGTTGCGGACCAGTTCCGTCACCGGGGACCGGCCCGCGGGAAAGGGCTCGACGAAGTACTTCTGCATGTCGTGGATCAGCAGGACCGCCCGCCGTGGGTCCACCGTCCACCGGGCGGTGTTCTGCGGCAGTTCGTCCTCGGTCGGCATCGGGTAGGCCGCGATGGCCGGGATTCCCATACGGGAGGTCTCCTCTCCGGGGGCCGGTGCGGCCCCGGTGGCGCGGGGTGCGGTGCGGGACGCGCACGGCACGCCGCGCCACCAGGGCCGACGGGAAGGTGACGACAGGACCTAGTGACCCAGCGCCGCGCCGCCGTCGACGGTCAGGTCCTGCATCGTGATGTGCGCGGCCCGGTCGGAGAGCAGGAACACCACCGCGTCGGCGATGTGCTGGGGACGCGCGATGCGCCCCAGCGGGATGCCGACACGGAAGGCGGACGAGACGCCGTCGATCGACGCCCGCTCGGCGTCCGCGTCCCAGAGGGCGGTCAGCATCGGGGTGTCGGTGGAACCGGGGGCCACCACGTTGCAGCGGATACCGAAGCGCGACACCTCCAGACCCAGACACTTGGTGAACATGGTCGAGGCGGCCTTGGACGCCACGTACGCGGCCATGTCCATCCGGGGAGTGCCGGCCGCGTTGGACGCCACCGTCACGATGGCGCCCCGCCGCCGTTCGATCATGCGTCTGACCACCGCGCGGGAGACGTGGAAGACGCCCGCGGTGTTCACCGCGAAGGTGGTCGCCCAGTCCTCGTCGGTGAGGGCCCAGGCCCGGCCCGGTCGCAACACCCCGGCACCGTTGACGAGATGGGCCAGCGGGCCGAGGCGCCGCTCGATCAGTTCGACGGCGGACTCGACGGCTGCGCCGTCGGTGACGTCGGCGGGGAACGCCTCCGCCCGCCCGCCCGACTCCCTTATCCGCGCGGCCAGTTCCTCCAGCCGGTCCGCCCTCCGGTCGAGCATCGCGACCACGGCGCCGCGCTCGGCGAGGGTACGCACCACGGCCTCGCCCATGCCCCCGGCCGCTCCGGTGACCAGGGCGACCCTGTTCTCTATTCCATCGACGTTGTCTGTTCCACCGACATCCATGACGAATCCAAAGATCGACGACGATCGGCCGGGGCCGACCAGGGGTTTCGCTGTGAGACCGGGACGCGGCGCGCGTCAGCGCAGCAGCGACCGGCCCTGCCAGGCGGCGGCCACCTCCAGTGCCTGCGCCGGATTCAGCCGCGGGTCGCACAGACTCGTGTACCGGTCCCCGAGGGAATCCATGAAACGCGCGTCGTCGACGCATTCGACGACGTCGTCGGGAGTGGTCTCCAGATGCAGACCGCCCGCGACCGCCCCGGCCTCGTCGATCGCCTTCTGGAACTCCCGCACCTCACGGACGACGCTCGCCACGAGCCTGGTCTTCAGGCCGCCCGCCCCGCTGACCGTGTTGCCGTGCATCGGGTCCGACAGCCAGACCACCGGATGCCCGGCGTCGCGCACGGCCGCGGCCATGGCGGGCAGCCGCTCGGCGACCGCGTCCGCGCCCATCCGGGCGATCAGTGTGAGACGGCCCGGCTCGCGGTCGGGGTCCAGCCGTTCGCACAGGGCCAGCAGATCGTCGACCCGCATGTCCGGGCCGACCTTGGAGGCGACCGGGTTGGCCACGGACGCAAGCAACGCCACATGGGCGCCGTCCAGTTGATTGGTGCGGTAACCGATCCACGGCCAGTGGGTCGAGGCGAGATAGCGCCGGCCCGTCTCGTCGGTGCGGATCAGCGGCGCCTCGTAGTCGAGCAGCAGGGCCTCGTGGCTGGTCCACACCGGGGTGACGAAGGCCGGGGGCTGCAGGGCGATCCGGGACCGCAGCGCCTCCATGGCCCGGCTCGCCGCGTCGTAGCCCGAGCGCAGCCGGCGCGGGTCCGGGCGCCGGGAACGCGCGTCCGGCTCCGGGCCGTTGACCATGTGGCCCCGGTAGACCGGCAGTTCGACGCCGCCCACCAGCTCGGTCGGGCGGGAGCGCGGCTTGGCGAACTGGCCGGCCATCCGGCCGACCCTGAGCGTGGGCAGCAGGGTGTTCATGGACATCACCCCGGCCAGGGCCTCCAGCAGCGCCACCTTGCGGGTGACGTGGCCGGGCTCGCACTCGGCCGGGTCCTCGGCGCAGTCCCCCGCCTGGACCACCTGGAACCGTCCGGCCACCACCTGGGCCAGCAGGCCGCGCAGTTCGGCCACCTCCCCGGCGGTGACCAGCCCCGGCCGGTCGGCGAGGTCGAACGTGACAGTGGCCAGGAGGTCGAGGTTCTCCCACTCCGGCTGCTGCCGCGCGGGCAGGGCCCGCCACAGCTCTCCCGGGTCGTCCAACAGGGCCGGCCCGGCTGAAACCGGTCGGGTCGCGATCGCGTCGCTGGTCACCAAGAACCTCCGTGGTCGTGAATCGTTCACCGAAACTGAGAGGGCATGCCCGAAACGCCGCACCGCTCCCCGCGCCGCGCGGACGGATGACTCTCGCCGAACGTGCCGTCGTGGCACGGGCGGTCGATCGCGCGGCGGCCGACTTCGCAGGGCTCCGCGGGACTTCGCCGTACGCCGGAATGCGAAGCCGTTCGGAACCGGCTCCTTGAATACTCCGCGACCGCGCACCGGCCCGATCCCCTTCTCCGAAAGTGCCGGGCGGACTCCGTCAAGTCCGTACCTTTGGCGCGCGGCGAGGTCCGGGGGGTGTTCCGCGGGGCGCGCGGCGAGGTCCGGGGAGGTGTCCTACGAGGGGGTGCCGAGGTCCTGGGCGGTGTCCTGCGGGGGGTGCCGACGGCCGGGTCCGCGTTCTGCCGGAGGTGCCGACGTCCGGGTCCGCGTACTGCCGGAGGTGCCGACGCCCGGGTCCGTGTTCGGCGCGCGCCCACGGGCCGCGCGGGTGCGCGCCCCCGAAAGGCCGTGGCGGCGAACGACGCCACCCCACCGCGGACTTGATTGCTTTCGCCGTTCAAAGCTCCCGGTCAATCCGAGGCCCTGTTGGACTCGTTGGTACGCGGACGCCGATCACCCCAGCCGGGAGCGGACCGAACACACCGTCGATCCGGTCCGAGGCGGCCGCGCGAGACGTACGGGGCCCGGCCGACCGGGCGGCTCCTACAGACCACCAGAAAGGGCACCGTGAACAGCGAACTGCTTGTCTCCGACGTGAGCCACTTCCGGGTCGACTACGCGATCAACCCCTATATGGACACAGCCGTCCAGCCCGACATCGAGGCGGCCCACGCCGAGCACCAGGCCATCGTGGACGCGCACCTCGCGGCCGGCCGCAAGGTGGAGTACGTGCCGTCCGCACCGAACTGCCCGGACATGGTGTTCACCGCCAACGCCGCCGTCGTCCGCGGCGACCGGGCCGTCCTCGGCAACCCGCCGCCCGAACGCAAGGCCGAACTGCCATACTTCGAGGAATGGCTGGCCGACCGCGGGTTCGAGGTCGTCGAGGCGCCGTACGCGTTCAGCGGCCAGGGCGACGCGCTGGCGTACGGGGAGCTGCTGCTCACGGCGTACGGCCAGCGCACCGACGAGCGGATGCTCCGGGTGCTGGCCCGCGAGCTGGACTACGAGGTGGTACCGCTGCGTACGGTGAGCTGCCACTGGTACGACCTCGACCTGGCCGTCGGTGTCATCGCCCCGGGCCTGCTGGCGTACTGCCCGGCCGCCCTCGACGCACCCAGCCTGCGGACCCTGCGCGGGCTCGGGGCCGAGCTGGTCGAGGTGTCCACCGAGGAGGCCGCGCGGTTCGCGCTGAACCTCGTCAGCGACGGCACCACCGTGACCATGACCCGGGGCGCGCCGCGGCTCGCCGCCGCGCTGCGCGACCGGGGCCTGGAGGTGGTCGAACTCGACACGACCGAACTGTCCAAGGGCGGCGGCGGGGTCCGCTGCACCGCCCTCACGCTCGACAACCCGCCGGCGCGGCGGAGTTCATGACGCCGGGGCCGTGCGCACCCGGGGCCGGGTCCGCGCGGCCGTCCACGACCACGAGTCCGTCACCCCGTCCCGCTCGCGCGCGGGGCGGGCCGATCACCCACCGACGGGGGAGCAGGCAGGTATGAGCAGGGGATCCGTGCGGGTGCGCCGGGCACTCGGCGCGCTGACGGCGGTGCTCACGGCCGTACTGATCGTGCTGGGCGGGGCCGGAACCGCGGCCGCCCACGCGGAACTCGACTCCACCGACCCGGCGGCGGACTCCGTCGTACCGAGGCAGCCGTCCGCCGTCACGCTCACCTTCAGCGAGGGGGTGACGCTGCCGGCCGACTCGCTCCGGGTCCTCGACCCGGCGGGCGAACGGGTCGACACGGGCACCCCCGGACACGCCGGCGGCCGGAACGAGACGGCACGGGTGGCCCTGCGCGACGGCCTCGCGGACGGCACCTACACGGTGGCCTGGCAGGTCATCTTCGCGGACTCGCACCCGGGCGGCGGCGCGTTCACGTTCTCCGTCGGGAAGCCGTCCGCCAGCTCCGTCTCCGTCGAGGAACTGCAGGGCACCCGCACCGACGGTCTGATCTCCTTCCTGTACGGCACCGGGCGCGCGGTCGCGTACGCCGCGTTCGCGCTGCTCGCGGGTGCGGTGGCGTTCGTCCTGATCTGCTGGCCGGCGGGCGCGGCGGTCCGGCGGGTGCAGAGGCTGCTGGCGACCGGCTGGATCGGTCTGCTGGGCTCCACCATCGTGCTGATGATGCTGCGCGGCCCGTACGAACAGGGCAGCGGGGTCACGCCGTCGGCGGATCCCGCGTCGGCGGAGGCCCATGTCCCCATGGACGAGCGGATCTACGTCGCCCTGGCGATCCGCCTGCTGCTGCTCGCCGCGAGCGGCGTGTATCTGGTGCTGCTGGTGGGGCAGTTGGGCCAGTCAGGCCAGTCAGGCCAGTCAGGCCAGTCAGGCCAGTCAGGCCAGTCAGGCCAGTCGGGGCAGTCGGGGAATTCCGGCGACGGGGTGAAGGACCGGTCCTGGTCCCGGAGGCGGCTCGGCGCGGCCGGACTGGTGCTGGCGGTCGGGCTGTCGGCGACCTGGGTCATGACGAACCACGCCTCCGAGGGCACCCAGGTCTGGCTGGCCCTGCCGGTGACCGCGCTGCATCTGCTGGCGATGGCGGCCTGGCTGGGCGGCCTGGTGACGCTGGCGGTCGGGCTCCGGCGAGGGCTCACGCCCGCCGCGGTGGACCGCTTCTCCCTGGTGGCCGCCGGCTCGGTGACGGTCCTCGTCCTGACGGGGCTGTACCAGTCCTGGCGCGGGCTCAACTCCTGGGCGGCACTGTTCGACACCGAGTACGGGCGGCTGCTGCTGATCAAGGCCGGGTGCGTGGCCCTGATGCTCGGGGCGGCGTGGTTCTCCCGCTCCCGACTGGCCCGCCTGCGACGCTCCGAGACACCTGCGGGAGCCTCCGCCGGCCCGGCGGCGGACCCGGCACCGTCGGAGGCCGAGGACGGGTCCGCGCGAGTGGGTCCGCGTGGGTCCGCGCGGGTGGCCCTGCGCCGTTCGGTCCTGACGGAGTCGGTCATGGCCGTGGCGGTCCTCGCGGTGACCACGATGCTCACCGCCACACCGCCGGCCCGGACGGCGGGCGCGGACGGCTCCGCCCCGCGCGGCCCGGCCGCGTCGGCCGCGAACGCCGTGCCCGACCGCCCCCTCACGCTGACGATCCCGTACGACACGGGCGGCCGGACCGCGAACGCCCGGGGCACGGCGACGGTGCGGCTCGTCCCGGCCGCGACCGGCGGCCGTACCGTGACTCTGCGGTTGGCCGGGGCGGACGGGCGGCCGGCGGAGGTACCCGAGACCGGTCTGGCCTTCACACTGCCGGCCGAGGACCTCGGACCGCTGAGGGTGACGCTCCGGGCGGACGGTTCCGGGCGCTGGAAGGGCGTGGTCCGGCTTCCGCTGCCGGGCGAGTGGAGGGTGACGCTGACCGTACGCTCGTCCGACATCGACCAGACGACCGAGAAGCGGCGGCTCACCATCGGAGACTGAACACCCCGTCGGCCGACGGCAAGCGCGGACCTGACAAGGTGTCCGCGCTCGGCTTTCCGGGCCGTCGGGCATCCACCACGCTGGGCGAATGATTCGTCACAAGTTCATGTGGCCGTGGATGATCGCGGCCATCGGATTCGTCGCGCTGGTCGCGGCGGCTGGGTTCCGGGCGACCCCCGGTGCCCTGGTGGAGCCGCTGCATCGTGAGTTCGGATGGTCCAACGGGACCATCGGATTCGCCATGTCCGTCAACCTCGCCCTCTACGGCGTCACCGCGCCGTTCGCCGCCGCGCTGATGGAACGCTTCGGCGTGCGCAAGGTGACCGCGGGCGCCATGTCGCTGATCGCCCTGGGCAGCGGCCTGACCGTCTTCATGACCGCGTCCTGGCAACTGGTCATGCTCTGGGGCGTCATGGTCGGCCTGGGCGCCGGCGCCATCTCCCTGGGCTTCGTCGCCACGATCGGCACCCGCTGGTTCGTCAAGCAGCAGGGCCTGGTCACCGGCCTGCTCTCGGCGGGCGGCGCCACCGGCTCCCTGGTGTTCCTGCCGCTGGTGGCCAAGCTCTCCGAGGCGCCGGGCGGTTGGCGGACCGCGGCGATCGTGGTGGCCGTGGTGGCCTTCGCCACGGTGCCGCTCGTGCTGATCTTCTTCCGTGAGCACCCCGCCGACGTCGGGATCCCGCCGTACGGCGCGGACGAGATCGTCCCCACCCCGCCGCCCGTCAACAACGCGGCACGGCTCGCCATCGACGGTCTCAAGAGCGCCGCCCGCACCAAGCCGTTCTGGTTCCTCGCCCTGGCGTTCGCCATCTGCGGCGCCACCAGCAACGGGCTGGTCAACACCCACTTCATCCCCGCCGCCCACGACCACGGCATGCCGACGGTCACCGCCGCGGGGCTGCTCGCCCTGATCGGGATCTTCGACCTCATCGGCACGGTCCTGTCCGGCTGGCTCAGCGACCGCTACGACTCGCGGATCCTGCTGCTCGCGTACTACGCGCTGCGCGGGGTGTCGCTGCTGATCCTGCCGCAGCTGTTCAGCGAAGAGGTCACCGGCTTCATGCTGGTGTTCGTCATCTTCTACGGACTCGACTTCATCGCCACCGTGCCGCCGACCGTCGCGCTGTGCCGTGAGTACTTCGGCATGTCCGCGCCGATCGTGTTCGGCTGGATCTTCGCCGCCCACCAGCTCGGTGCCGCCTTCGCCGCCACCGCGGCCGGCCTCACCCGCGACGGCTTCGGCAGCTACGCGCCCGCGTGGTACGTCGCCGGTGCCCTCAGCATCGCCGCGGCGATCATGTCCGTGACGATGAAGCGTCCGGCGCCCGACAAGACACTGCTGCGGGAGCCCGCGGCCGTTTGACGTCCGCGATCCGAACCGCCGCACACGTCCGTCCCCCTCCCGTCCGGCCGGCCTCTTCCGTTCGGTCCCCTCCGAAACGCCCTTTCCGGCCCCGCCCCCCCGCACCCGGTCCGCCTCTCCACCCGGTCCTGGGTCATCCGTCCTTCCGACCCGTCCGTCCGCCCGTCCTTCCGACCCGTCCCTTCCGATCCGGAGGTGGCGCCCCCGCCGTGCTCCACGGAGGCGCCACCTCGGTTCGTGGGCCGGTCGCGGACCCGGCCACGCGCGCGGTCACGTGGACCGGCCAAGGGGTCCCCCTCCCGCAAGGCCTCGGCCTCAGGCCCCGGGCGCGGCTCTCCGGTCCAGACCTGACGGAGTCCCCCGGAATCCGTCGACCGTTATTCCCTTATAGGGAAGCATGTTATGTAGATCCTCTTTTGTGAAAGGTGCCGTCATGGCGAACAACCAGCAGGTCAAGGCCGTCCTCCTCCGCGAACTGCACGAGAAGGGCGTCCTGGTGCTGCCGAACGCCTGGGACGCCGGCAGCGCGGCGCTCATCGCCCAGGGCGGCGCCAAGGCCATCGCCACCACCAGCGGTGGCGTCTCCTGGTCGGCGGGCAAGCCCGACCAGCAGGCCCTCGACCGGGACGAGATGACGACCCTGGTGCGCCGCATCGTCGACGCCGTGGACGTCCCCGTGACCGCCGACATCGAGGGCGGGTACGGACTCGCGCCCGAGGACGTCGCGGAGACCGTCACCGCCATGGTCGGGGCGGGCGTCGTCGGCGTGAACCTCGAAGACTCCAAGCCGAACGGCGAGCTGTTCACGGCAGAGGAGCAGGCGGCCAGGATCCGCGCCGCGCGCCAGGCCGCGGAGCGCGCCGGGCTGCCCGAGCTGGTGATCAACCTGCGTACCGACGTCTTCCTCTTCCAGATCGGCGCACCCGAGGGCCGGGCGGCCGACGTGCTGGCCCGTGCCACGGCCTGTGCCGAGGCCGGGGCGGACGTCCTGTTCGTGCCGGGCCTGCTCGACCTCGCGGTGATCGCCGAGCTGGTGAAGGGCCAGCCGCTGCCGGTCAACGTGATGGCCGGTCCGGGCGCGCCGACGGTGTCCGAGTTCGAGGCGGTCGGCGTCCGCCGGGTCAGCGTCGGCACCGCCATCGCCCAGGCCGCCTACACGGTGGCCCAGCGGGCCGCCGCGGAGATGGTCGGCAAGGGCACGTACGACGTGCTGGCCGACGCGCTCGACTTCGGCGCGGTGAACAGCAACTTCAGTCGCTGAGCGGCGCGGGAGACACCTCGCGGCCCGGAGACGTACCCGCGCACGGGGGCGCGGGTCGGTCGGTGACACCGGACTGGTCCGCCCCTCGCGCTTTCCAGAGGTATACGAGCCCATCCAGTACGTATACGAGAGATCTAGGGGATGGAAATGGGGAGACCGGAGAAACCGGTGGACGCCTCGGGGGGAGCGGTCGCGGACTTCGCTGGCCGCCTGCGCCGACTGAGGATCGAGGCCGGCAGCCCGACGTACCGGGACATGGCCAAGGCCGCCATGTACTCGGCCTCGGTCCTGTCCAGCGCGGCGAACGGACACCGGCTGCCCACACTGCAGGTCGCCCTGGCCTATGTGGCCGCCTGCGGGGGTGACCGGGAGGAGTGGCGCCGGCGCTGGCTGGCGGCGGCCGGCAGCGGAGTACCGGTGACGCCGCCGCGCCCGGCCGCGCAGCCGCGGGAACCGGAGCCGGTGGCGACACCCCCGGAGCCGCACGGCGCCACGCCGTCGCTGCCGAAGCCGTTCCAACTGCCGCCCCGCCCGCAGGGGTTGGTGGGCCGAGCCGAGGAACTGGCCCGGCTCGCCGCCGCCCCCGCCGGTCCGGTCGTCATCAGTGGCCCGATCGGCGTGGGCAAGAGCGAACTGGCCCTGCACCACGCGCACCACCTGGCCCCCGACATGGTGGACGGCCAGCTCCACGCCGTCGTCGGACCGGTGCCCGAGGGAGGGTACGACGTGTCCTCCCTGATCGGCGCGTTCCTCACGGCCCTCGGGGTGCCCGCCGAGCGCATACCGGCGACGGTGGACCAGCGGGCCGGGCTCTACCGCTCGCTGCTCGTCCAGCGCAGGGTGCTCGTGCTGCTGGAGGACGTGTACTGCGAGCGGCAGGTCCGCCCGCTGCTGGTCGACTCCTCCACCAGCACCACCCTCGTGGTCAGCCGCTCCTCGCTGCTCGGCCTGCGCGACGTCCAGCGCATACGGCTGGAGCCGCTGCCGCGGGCCGACTCGGTCGCCCTGATCGCCCGGGGACTGCCGGAGCGCGCCCAGGCCGACCCGGCGAGCGCGGACCGGCTGGCCGACCTCTGCGGCGACCTGCCGCTGGCGCTGGACATCGCCACCCGCAAACTGCTCGCCCGTCCCGAGCTGTCGCTGCGCGGGGCCGTGGGCCGGCTCGACCGCCCGGAGGCGCTGCTGGACTGGCTGAGCGTCGGTGACCTCTCCATGCGCGAGATCCTCAACTCGGCGCACGTCCAACTCGGCGACCCGGCCTCCGATCTGCTCGACCGGCTCGTGAACCTGGCTCAGCCGGAGCTGCGGGGCGACGAATCAATCCTCGCCGGAGCCGATCAATTGATCGACGAGTTGGTCGAGGCAGGCATGCTCCGGACCACCGAACGGTTCGGCGCGTACCGGCTCGACCCCCTGGCGCGAGCCTTCGTCACCGACCGCGATCCGGCCCACAACCTGCTGCCTCGTCGCTCGGTGCCGTTCCCCCGGATGCGACCCAGGGAGGGTGTCCGGCAGCTGACCTGACCCTCCGATCAACTGCGGGCCCACGCCCGTTGATTGTCCGCTCCGGACAAGCCTGTCGATCAACAGCCGACCTCGTTGTACTCGTCCTATCGAACGGATCCGAACAGCACGACGGACCGTTCACCTGCTCGCTCGAACGAGCGGTAGGACGAGTCACGAGAGGCTGAGCATGACTAACCACGAGGTCGAGGTCCTGGCGATCGGCGCCGGCCCCTCCAACCTGGCCCTGGCGGTGGCGATCGAGGAGTCCGGTGCCACCGGACTGGCATCCGACACGCTGATACTGGAGCAGCACCACGACGTGGTGTGGCAGCGCAACCTGCTGCTGCCGTTCGCCCGCAGCCAGGTCTCCTTCGTCAAGGACCTGGTGACGCTGCGCAACCCCCAGAGCCGGTTCTCCTTCCTCTCCTTCCTGCACGCCAAGGGCCGGCTCGACGAGTTCGTCAACCTCGGCACCTTCAACCCCTTCCGCCGGGAGATCTCCGAGTACCTGCAGTGGGTGGCCAACTCCCTGGACCACGTGGGAGTGCGCTACAACTCCCGGGCCCAGAGCGTCGCCCCGCGCAAGGCCGACGACGGCACCGTGATCGGCTGGCGCGTCACCCTGACCGACGGCGACACCGTGGACGCCCGCGACCTGGTGGTCGGCACCGGCCGCGACGCCAACATCCCCGCGGAGTTCGCCGATCTGCCGCACGACCGGCTGATCCACAGCACCCAGTACTCCACCCGTATCGCCCAGTACCCGATCGACCGCCCGGTACGGGTGGTGGTGATCGGTGCCGCGCAGAGCGCCGCCGAGATGTTCGTCGCCGTCCACCAGGACCTGCCGCTCAGTCAGCCGACCCTGGTGCACCGCTCGATCGGCCTGATGAACTACCAGACCAGCAAGTTCGTCAACGAGCTGTTCTTCCCGTCCTTCATCGACGAGTTCCACGGCAGCTCCCCGGACGCCCGCAAGCAGATCCTGGACGAGGTCCACCTCACCAACTACGCGGGTCTGGCGGCTCCGTTCCTCGACGAGATGTACATGAAGCTCTACGAGCAGAAACTGACGGGCTCGCAGCGCTCCGCCGTCCGGTCGATGACCGAGGTGATCGCGGCCCGCGAGGAGGACGGCGAGGTCGTCCTCGAACTGCGCGACCGCAGGACCGGCCGCGTCGAGATCCTCCGCTGCGACCTGGTCCTGCTCGGCACCGGCTACGACCAGCGCATGCCCGCGATGGTCCGCAGTCTGGCCGGCCAGGTGGGCGTCGACCACGTCGAGGTGAACCGCCGCTACCGGGTGGACCTCGGCGAGGCCCGCGCCGGTCTCTATCTGCAGGGCTTCAACGAGCGCACCCACGGCATCTCCGACTCGCTGCTGAGCGTGCTCGCCCAGCGCTCGCACGAGATCACCACCGACCTGCTGGACCGCCGCAGCGTCGGCGCCACGACCGGGGTCCGCTGATGGAGATCCGTCGACTGGACCGCGCCAACCTGACCCCCGCCTACGGCATCGAGGGCGAACGCCTGCAGCCCTGGGACGCGCTCAACGCCCCCTTCGAGGGCGCCTGGTGCGTGGTCCGGGCCGGCGGTGAGTCCACCCCGCACAGCCACCACGAGTACGAGATCTTCATCGCGCTGAGCGGCCGTGCCGCCCTGGTCGTGGACGGCGCCGAGCGCGAGTTCGCCGCCGGAGACATCGTCCACCTGCCGCCGGGCTGCGACCACAAGGTGGTCAACGGCTCCGCCGAGGACTTCGAGTACTACGGGATCTGGTGGGACACCGACATGTCGGAGAGCTTCCTGACCCGCCATCAGAAGGAGAGCACAGCATGAGCAAGCGCGTGGCGGTGATCTCACCCGCCCCGACCGCCAACGGCGACCTGCACCTCGGGCATCTGGCCGGTCCGTTCCTGGCCGCCGACGTCTTCACCCGCTACCAGCGTGCCGTCGGCCGGGAGACCGTCTTCGGCACCGGCGCCCAGGACACCTCCACCTTCGTGGTCACCACCGCCCGCCGGCTGGGCACCACCCCCGAGGCCCTGGTCGCCGACTCCACCGCCAGGATCGAGTCCACCCTCGCCGCGATGGGCATCGAGGTCGACGGCTTCACCCGGGACGAGGAACGCTTCACCAAGCAGGTGCTGCGGTTCGTCAGCCGGCTCCACGACGAGGGAAAGCTGGTCCTGCGGCCCACCCTGTTCCCCTACGCGCCGAGCACCGGGCAGTACCTGGTCGACGGCTTCGTCAAGGGCGGCTGCCCGAACTGCCTGGCCGAGGGCTGCGCCGGGCTCTGCGAGAGCTGCGGCCACCCCCTGGCCGCCGCCGACCTGATCGACGCCCGCTCCGCCGAGAACCCCGAAGAGGTCCTGGAATGGCATGAGATCCCGGTCCTGGTACTGCCGCTGGAGGAGTACCGGGGACGGCTGCGGGAGTACTTCGCCACCACCGGCGCCGCGCTGCGGCCGCACATGGCCCAGGCCGTCGAGGAGATGCTGTCCCGTCCGCTGCCGGACTTCCCCCTCACCTACCCGATCTCCTGGGGCATCCCCGCCCCCTTCCCCGAGGTCGCCGGACAGTGCGTCAACCCCAACGCCGAGACGATGGCCTGGTCCATCTACACCACCGGCCTCTCCGCCGAAGCACGCGGCGAGGTGCTGACCGAGGACGACCAGCTCTGGTGGCCGGAGTCCGACACCGAGGTCGTCTACTTCCTCGGCTTCGACAACACCTTCCCGTTCGCCATCGCCGGGGCGGCCATGCTGCTCGCCCTGCACGACCGGTACGCCCTGCCCGCCGGCTTCGTCACCAACGAGTTCTACGAACTGGAACACCAGAAGTTCTCCACCAGCCGGGGCCACCTGGTCTGGGGCCAGGAGCTCGCGGACAGACTGCCGCGGGACATCGGCCGCTACCACCTGGCCGCCACCAGCCCCGAGAACCAGCGCACCAACTTCGGCTGGTCGGCCCTGGCCGCCGTCACCGGAGCCCGGCTGGTCGAGCCGTGGAACCGGGTGGCCGCCAAGGCCGAACGCTGGGCCGGGCAGACCCTGCCGGTCTCCGCCGCCTCCCGTGAGGCCGCCGCCCGGATCACCGCACGGTTCGCCGCCGCCTACGAACTCGACACCTTCAGCCTCGGCCGGGCGGCGGAGACGCTGGCCGAACAGCTGGGCCGGCTGGACCGCTGGGAGGTCACCGACGCACAGGCCGGCGACTTCTTCCACCAGGTGCGGACCGTACTGCGGGGCGCCGCCCCCATCCTGATCGACCTCGCCGAACGCGCCGGCGTCGGCACCCGCCTGACGTACGACGACCCGACGACCGAGGTCACCGTGGGGCAGCTGCCGCGGCTGGACGGCGAGGCGATGTAGATGGCCACCGACAGACGACGCGTAGTGGTGGTCGGCGCCGGGGTGACCGGACTGCTCTCGGCGGTGCGCTGCGCACTGGCCGGACACCACGTCACGGTCCTCGACCGGGACGCCATCCCGAACCCCGGCTCCACCTCCTTCGACCAGCACCGCGCCGTCCGCGCCCTCGACCTGACCGACCGCGCCGCCTCCCGGCGGGTCGCGGTGGCACACCGCCGCTGGATGGCGCTGGAGGCCCTGACCGGGTCCAAGTTCTACCGCCGGGTGGGCATGATCACCGCCTGGGCCGCCGACGAGGTGGACGAGGTGATGGCCGCCGCGGCCGCCGCCGACCTGCCCGTCAGCGTGGTCGACCCGGACTCCGTACCCCACGTCCGCTTCCCCGAGAACACCGTCGGGGTACTGGAACGCCACGGCGGCGTCCTGCTCGCCGACCACGCGCTGCAGGTGCTCGTCCGCTGGCTGAACGAGCAGCCGAACGTCACCCTGCGCCCCTGGCAGCAGGTCAAGGCGGTGGATCCGGAGACCGGCCGGGTGTATCTGCCCGACGCGGAGTTCCTGGACTCCGACCTCACCCTGATCGCCACCGGCCCCTGGTCCAAGGACCTGGTCGACCTGCCGATGGTGCTGCACCGCCAGACCCTGGTCTACCTCAAGCCGCCGGAGCAGCTGGCGTCGGCCTGGGAGAACACCCCCGGGATCGGCCGGATCGGCACCTCGGGCCTGGCCTGGCTGCTGCCGCCCGGCGACGGGACGCTCCTCAAGGTCAGCTCGGCCTCGGTCTGCCGGGAGGCGGACGCGGTCACCACCGGCTCCTCGGTGGAGGAACGCCGGTGGGCCGAACAGGTCCTGGCCGAACGGTTCCTGACCGACCCCGACCGCTACAGCGTGATCGCGGTCAAGCGCTGCCACTACTTGGTGGACGCCGAGACCGGCGCCGCCCACCTGGTCAAGATCGGCCCGCACACCTGGGCGAGGACGGCCAGCGGCGGAGACGGCTTCCGTACCGCCCCGCTGGTCGCCGAACGGATTCTCGAAGCACTCACCACTGACTTCCGGGAGGAGACGATATGAGCGCCGAAGACCGCGTGCTGCTGGTGATCGGCAGCGGACTCAAGGTCTACCGCGAGTACCTGATCGAGTCCGCCGCCCGCCGGGCGGCCGAGCTGGACCTCAAACTGGTCCTGGTCAACAACCTCAAGCCCACCTGGCAGGCCGGCTACTTCGACGAGATCACCGTGGCCAACGTGTTCGACCACGACGAACTCCGCGCCGCCGCCAGGGAGATCGCGAGCCGCCGTACGGTGGTCGGGCTGTTCTGCTACGACGAGCCGCTGGTGATGCCGGCCGCCGAACTCGCCGCCGAGTTCGGGCTCCCGGGCCTCGGACTGGCCGGCGTGCAGGGCTGCCGCGACAAGCACCGGACCCGGTCCATGCTGACCGCCGCCGGCCTTCCCCAGCCCGGCTTCGAACTGACCGACACCCTGGAGCAGGCCCGTGAGGTCGCCGCCCGGATCGGCTACCCGGTGGTCGTCAAACCACGGGCGCTGGGCGCCTCGATGGGCGTCGTCCTCGCCGAGGACGAGACCCAGCTGGAGCGTGCCTACCTGGTCGCCTCCAACGCCAGCCTGGTCGGCGACGAGCCCTTCCGGGGCGGCGCGATCGTGGAGGGCTACGCCCGGGGTCCCGAGATCAGCATCGACGGCGTCGTCCACCAGGGCGAGTACCGGGCGCTGTTCGTGGCCCGCAAGGAGACCGGGCACTACCCGTACTTCGAGGAGGTGGGCCATGTCGTGGACGCGGCGGACCCGCTGCTGCGGGACCCGGAACTGATCGACGTCCTGACCAAGGCCCACGAGGTGCTCGGCGTCGAGAACGGACTGACCCACACCGAGGTCAAGCTCACCTCGTACGGCCCGGTGATCATCGAGATCAACGGCCGGCTCGGCGGCGACCTGATCCCCTTCCTCGGCCGGATCGCCACCGGGATCGACACCGGCGAGGTGCTGGTGGAGGTCGCGGCCGGACTCCGCCCGGACACCGCCTTCACCCGGCACGAGGTCGCGGGCATCCGCTTCGGCTACCCGGAGGAGGACTCCACCATCCACGCGGTGCGGGTGCCGACCGGACTGCCGGGCCTGGTGACCGCCTCACCGATGGTCGAACCGGGCACCGAACTGCGGCTCCCGCCCGGCGGATACCTCTCCCGGCACTCCTTCGTGGTCTGCGCCGGCGAGGACACCGGGACCTGCCGGGAGCGCCTCGGCGCGGCCATCGCGGCCGTCGAGCTGGACACGGACCCGCTGGAGCGCAAGGACGTCGCCGCACGGCTGGAGATGCCGGCCGGGCTGCTGGACGCGGACGTATGAGCATCGACTACAACGGCCGCCAGTTCCGCAAACTGGCCGCCGCGGACGGGGTGACGGCCCAGTACCACCAGAAGGACGACCTGGTGTGGGCGGACTTCGCCGGAGGCCAGGTGCGCCGGGGGAGCGTGAACGGGATCTGCGAGCCGGACGGCACCCTCCGCCTCGCCTACACGATGGTGCTGGACGGCGGCGAGGTCATCGCCGGAAGCACCGTCAACACCCCTGAACAGGACATCGAGTTCGGTCTGCTGCTCCGTGAGGAGTGGAAGCGGTACACACCGCGCTCCGAGACCGGCGTCTCGTACCTGACGGAAGTGACGGAACCGGAGGAAGCGGGATGACCGACTGGCAGGGCCTGCGCGAGCGGGTCGACGGAACGGTGCGGCTGCCGGGGGAGCCCGGCTTCGACGAGAACAGCGGCGCCTTCAACAAGCGCTACGCGGACATCCGTCCGGCCGGGGTCCTCTCGGTGGCGAGCGTCGCGGACGTCACCCGGGGCATCGCCTGGGCCCGTGAGCAGGGGCTGCCGGTGGTGGCCCGCGGCGGCGGCCACAGCTACGCCGGCCAGGCCGCCACCCCGGGACTGGTGCTCGACCTGCACGGGCTCAACACCATCACGGTGGACCGCGAGCGGGAACTGGTCACGGTCGGCGGCGGAGCCCGCTCCGGCGAGCTGTACGCCGAACTCCAGCGCCACGACCTGGCGGTGCCGCTCGGCAACTCGGACGAGGTCGGCATCGGCGGCCTCACCCTCGGCGGCGGCGTGGCCGCGGTCTCCCGCGCCTTCGGTCTGACCTGCGACTCCCTGGTGGAGACCGAGATCGTCCTCGCCGACGGCACGCTCGTCGTCTGCGACGAGACCCGCCACCCCGACCTTTTCTGGGCCTGCAAGGGCGGGGGCGGCGGCAACTTCGGGATCAATGTCTCCTTCACCTTCCAGGCCCGTCCGACGGTCGACAGCTCCACCTGTCTCGTGGTGTGGCCGATGGACGACGCCGAGGCGGTCCTGCCGGTGATGCAGCGCATCATGCGGGACGCGCCGGACCGGTTCGCCGCACGGATCGGGGTCAACCGGTCCGGGGACGACGACGGGGTCGTCTCGGTGATCGGCCAGCACCTGGGCCCGGCCTCGGAGCTGCGCGCGCTGCTGGCGCCCGCGCTGGAGACCGGCAAGCCGTCCACCGTGGAGATCGAGGACCGCGGCTACTGGGAGGCCAAGGACTACCTGCGCCACGAGACCTCGGGGGACCCGTTCGCGGTCCGCACCCGCACGGTCGGCGAGCCGCTCACCGAGGCCGGCGTGGACACCATGCTGACCGCCCTGCGCAAGTGGCCCGGCAGCGGCAACCCGGACGGCGCCGGTATCGCCCTGTTCACCTGGGGCGGCGCCATCAACCGCGTACCCGTCACCGAGACCGCCTTCCCCCACCGGGACGTCCTCTTCCTGGTCTCCATGGACACCTCCTGGTCCACCGACGACCCCGGCGAGGTGCGCCGCGCCAACCTCGACTGGCTGACCGAGCTGCACACCGCGATGGGCGCCCACGCCCGGGACGCCTCCTACGTCAACTTCGCCGACCCCGACCTGTCCGAGGCCCAGGCCGCCTACTTCGGCCCCAACCTGCCCCGGCTCCGCGAGATCAAGCACCGCTACGACCCCGAGCGGGTCTTCACCTTCGCCCAGGCCGTCTAGTTCCGAGGAGAAGCCGTCATGTCACCCGATCTGCGCGGCACGATGCGCAACTTCGCCACCGGAGTCTGCGTCGCCACGACCTACACGGACCGCGGGGGCCTTCGCCGCCACGACGCCGTCACCCTCAACTCACTGACCTCCGTCTCGCTCGACCCGCCGCTGGTCTCCATGTCGCTGCACCGCGACTCCCAGTTCCTGGGCGATCTGCTGGAGACCAAGAAGTGGGCCGTCTCCATCCTGGACAGCGACGCCGAGCCGCTGGCCCGGCGCCTGGCCAAGGGCCGCGACGCCCGAGCCGGAGCCGTCGCCGAACTGGAGGCCAACCCCGGCCCCGCCACCGGCGCCCTGATGCTGGACGCGCAGAGCAGCCTGGAGTGCGTGCTCTGGGACAGCTTCGACCTCGGCGACCACACGATGCTGATCGGCGAGGTGGTCTCCACCGGCGTCCGCGACCAGCAGCCTCCCCTGCTCTTCCTGCACGGCAACTTCCACCAGCTCGCGACCGCCACCGGCAAGGAGTCCTGACATGACGCACACCCAGGCGATTCCCAACACCGCCGCCGAGATCCTCGCCGCCTCCCGTGCCCTGGCCCCGCGACTGCGTGAGCGCGCGGTCGAGATCGAGCAGAACCGCCGCCTCCCCGCCGACGTGGTCGAACTGATCCGCTCCACCGGCGCGTTCCGGATGGGCTTCAGCAAGGCATGGGGCGGCCCGGAGCTGACCTCCGTCGAGCAGACCGAGGTGGTCGAGGCCCTGGCCTACGGCGACTCCTCGGCCGGCTGGGCCGTGATGATCGGGATGGACTCCGGCCTCTACGCCTCCTTCCTCGACGAGACGGTCGCCAAGGAGATGTTCCCCCGGCTGGACATGACCACCGCCGGCCTGCTCTTCCCCACCGGCCGGGCCGAACGCGTCGACGGCGGGTACCGGCTGACCGGCAAGTGGCAGTTCGGCAGCGGCATCACCCACGCCGACTGGGTGATCTCCGGCGCCTTCATCTACGAGGACGGCGAACCGTACCTGGTCGACGGCGCGCACGACTCCATCCTGCTGATGGTGCCGCAGGCCGAGGTCGAGATCATCGACACCTGGAACACCACGGGCCTGGCGGGCAGCGGCAGTTGCGACTACGCCATCCACGACGTGTTCGTCCCCGAGGGGCGCACTCTCACCTTCGGCACGGTGCGCAACGGCGAGGGCCCGCTGGCTCAGCCCGAGGTGCACATGCGGAACATGCCCGGTGTCCCGCTCGGCGTCGCCCGGGCCGCGCTGGACTGGGTGCGCGAGCAGGTGGTGGCCAAGTCCCCGCCCGGCGGCGGTGGCTGGGCCGACAACTGGCGCATCCAGGTCGGACTGGCCGAGTGCGAGGCCGACTTCAACGCCACCCGCGCCGCGGTCTACGCAGCGATGGAACGCCAGTGGGAGGTGCTGGCCGCCGGCGGCACCCTCGACGACCTCACCCCCGACGAGCGCGCCGCGCTGCCCCTGTCCCGGCTGCACGCCTTCCGTTCCGCCCGCTCCATCGTGATGCGCCTGTACGACCTGATGCAGACCGCCTCCATCTACAAGCCCAGCCCGCTCGACCGCTGGCTGCGCGACACCATGACGATGTGCCAGCACGTGGTGGCCCAGGACAAGATCCTGCAGTCCGCCGGCGCGCACCTCCTGGGCGCCAAGCCCGGCTTCCCCCTCAGCCTCGGCATCACCGGCTGACCGCGCACCAGCGCCCCGTTCACCGCATCCTCACTTCGAAGGGACCCCTCCCATGACCGAACTTCTCGCGCCCGCACTGGAACTGACTGAGCGTCAGGCCCGCACCCGGGACTACGTGATGTGCCGCCCCGACCACTTCGAGGTCACCTACAGCATCAACCCGTGGATGAACCCCGAGAAGCCCACCGACAAGGCCCTGGCCCTCGCCCAGTGGGAGGACCTGCGCGCCCTGTACGTCGAACTCGGCCACCGGGTCCGCACGATCGACGCGGCCCCCGGGCTGCCCGACATGGTGTTCTCCGCCAACGGCGCCCTCGTGGTCGACGGCAAGGTGCTGATCTCCAGGTTCCGCCACCCCGAGCGCCACGCCGAGGCCGGGTTCTGGGCCGACTGGTTCCGGGGCCGGGGCTATACGGAAGTGGTCCAGGCCGCCTTCACCAGTGAGGGCGAGGGCGACTACGTGACGACGGCACGGGCCGTCCTGGCCGGCAACGGCTTCCGCTCCGACCCCCGCTCCCAGGCCGAGGCCCGGGAACTGTTCGGCCGCCCGGTGATCGGCCTGAAACTCGTCGACCCGCGCTTCTACCACCTGGACACCGCCCTGGCCGCCCTCGACGACGACGAGATCGTGTACTACCCCGGCGCCTTCGACGCCGAGAGCCTGCGGGTGCTGGAGAGCCTGTTCCCGAAGGCCGTCCTCGCCGACGAGGAGGACGCCCTGCTCTTCGGACTCAACCTCGTCTCCGACGGCCGCAACGTCATCCTCCCCGAGCCCGCCACCGGCCTGGCGGCCAAGCTCCGCGCCCACGGCTTCCGCACCCACCACGTGGACCTGTCCGAGCTGCTCAAGGCGGGCGGCAGCGTCAAGTGCTGCACGCTCGAACTCCGCCACTGACCCTCGACCCGCGCCCCCCGGCCCCCGTCCCGGCACTGGAGAAGCATCATGACCGAGCAGCAGCCCTGGATCATCGTCGGATACGTCAACATCCTGCCCTACATCAAGGAGTTCGCCCCCAACTCCGTGATCGTCATCGACGAGCCGGACGTGATCCGCAAGCAGGACGTCAAGCAGGCCCTCGAAGGCGCCGAGATACTCCGCGAGCTGATCGAGTGGGAGTACCAGCTCCCCGCCGCCGCGGACGAGTTCTACAACACCTACCCCGACCTCGCCCCGGCCGTGGTGGCCCCGCTGGTCGAGTACGCCACGCCGTTCGCGGCCCGGCTGGCCGAGCGGTACGGCCTGCCCGGGGCGGGCGCCGGAGCGGCCGCCGTCATGCGGGACAAGTCGCTGCTGCGCCGGGTCACCCGGGCCGCGGGTGTCCCCAACCCGGCCTCCCGGGAGGTCACCTCCCCGGACGAGGTACGGGAGTTCGCCGCCGCCCACCCCGGCTCGCTGGTCCTCAAGCCCGCCAACCGGCAGGCCTCCGTCGGCACCAAGGTGCTGCACTCGCTGGACGACCTGGACGCGGCCTGGGAGGAGTGCACCAGCCAGGACGAGGGCGACCGGGTGCCGGACCGGGAGCGTGAACTGCGGATGATCATCGAGCAGTACGTCCGCGGCGCGGAGTACAGCGTCGAACTGCTGGTCCGCGAGGGCGAGACGCTGTTCTCCAACGTCACCGGCAAGCTGCTCTTCCCCGGCCCGCGCCCCGTCGAGCTGGGCCACACGGTGCCGGCCGCCGGCCTCCCGGACGAGCTGAACGACCTGATGGTGTCCCAGACCGAGGCGGTGCTGCGCGCGGTCGGCTTCGGCAGCGGCATGGTGCACTGCGAGTGGATCGTCAGCGACGGCCGCCCGTACCTGGTGGAGTGCGCCGGCCGGTTCCCCGGCGACGGCATCCCGATGCTGATCGAGGAGGCGTACCGGATCGACCTGGCCGGGGCCTTCTACACCGTCATGCGGGGCCGACGCCCGGAGCCGCTGCCGCGGAAGGCGGCGGGCGGCGCCGCGGTCCGCTTCATGGAGGCGGCACCCGGCGAGGTGGTGTCGGTCGACGGCGCCGAGGAGGCGGGCCGGCTGCCGGACGTCCTCTCGCTCTCGCTGCACCTGAAGCCCGGGGACACCGTGCGTGAACTGCAGAGCTCCTGGGACCGCGTGGGCTCGGTGATGACCAGGGGAGCCACGTCGGCGGACGCCCTGCGCACGGCGGAGGAGACGGTCGACGCGATCCGGATCACCACCGTCTGAACACACCCGCACCACGCATGCCGATGCGACCGGGGGCCGAACCAGGTCCCCGCTTCGCCTTTTTCCGGCGCAGGGCGGTGTGCCCCTCGGCTGTGCCCACGCTCCCGGTCCGGCGTGCACGAGCAGGCGGAGAGCGGAACAGCGGGAGCCGTCGAGGTCGCGCTCGCATGGTCGGAGTGCCCACGGGGTATTTCAGCCGACGGGTCCGTGCGGGTGCCGATGGCCGGCTGACTTCTTGGGGGGAGAGCCATGGGACACGGCGCGCTCTTTGTCCTGTTCGACAAGTACAGTCGGCGGGCGCGGCTGAGGCCCGTCCTCATCGCGTTGCTTCCGCTTGCGTTGCCCCTCGCCGCGGCTGCCCCGACCCTGCCCAGGACGCAGTGGCTGTGGTCACTGGTTCTGCTGAGCGGGCTGCCCCTGTTCGCCGACCAACTGGGACGCAGCAGGGGCAAGCGGATCGAGCAGCGGCTCTTCCTGTCCTGGGGAGGAAAGCCCAGTGTGCAGATGCTGCGCTGGCGGGGTCCCACCAACCGGCAGCAACTCGGGTTTCTGCATGCCAGGGTTCAGGAGATCACCGGTCCTTCGCTGCAACTGCCCACCCGACAGGAGGAGGCGGCGGACCCGCAGAAGGCGGACCAGATCTACGATGCCGCAGGGCTGGCCCTGCGGGTCCGGGCCCGCGGACTGCCAGGGGGCGAACTGGTCCTGGAGCAGAACTGCGAGTACGGGTTTCGCCGCAATGTGCTCGGGTTGCGCCCGTACGCCCTGCCCGTCGCCTCGGCAGGACTGCTGGCCGTAGTGGTCTGGATGTTCACCGCGCCCGGATTCCTGGGCCGGCCCGGCATCCCGTTGCTGGCCGTGCTCTTGGCGATGGAGTCACTCCTGGTGGCTTTCCAGGCGCTGCTGGTGCGGACGTCCTGGGTCGAGTCGGCGGCCTGGGCGTACGCGGAGCGGCTGCTGGAGACCGCGGCGCTGCCCGGCCCCCAGGCGCTGTCCACGGACCCCGCGTCCGGCGCCACGGCATCATGACGATCTGTCAGACCCGGCAGAGCACCGGTCCGGGCGCGGTCCATGCGTGCCCGGGGCCCGCGCACCCCAGGCGGAAGCGACGTCGAGCAGCGCCACGGCCCACCGGAGGTTCGGCTTGGGCTGCCCGGCGTGAGGGACGTGGGCGTGCACACGCGAAGACGTCCGCGGCGTGGTGGTGCGTGTGGAACAGGGACGGGCCGGCCTTGTCCGGCGCACTCGAGCGGGACCGGGCCGACCTCACCGGACTCGAAGCGGTGCCGCCCTGCCCGGCGGCACGATTCTGTCGTGTCGCACGTCGTGTCTCAGCTCCGGAGACGGCCGGTACGGAAGCCGCCCCCGCCGGGCCCGGCCCGAACCGTCCGGTCGCATCAGTGAAGGCTTCGGCGGCGCATGGAACACCAGGTGGGCCGGGTGTGATCCGGGACGCGTTCCTCTCGGGCCCCGGACAGTCGACAGAGCCCTGGCCCAGTCGTCGGGAATCCCGGCCCGCCGCAGATCCGGCTCAGTGCCATGAGAGAGCCGACGCGGTGGGGCGGGCTGCCGGGGAAGGATGCGGAGGCGCCGGTGGGCAACGGGGGAGACGCTGACATCGCGGAACCGGAACGCGCCGAGAGGGAACTGAGATCGGCCGAGGCCGCGGGCGCCGGGAGCGAGCTGCTGACGCGGCTGCTCGTACAGCTGAGCGATGCGTACCGCCGACGGTTCTGGAACCTCGGAAACGTCGCGGACCTCGACCGTGCCGTGGCCGGATACCGGCGCGCCTGCGACACCGGCCGGCACGACCCGGCGGAACGTGCCAACGACCTGGCGGTCGTGCTCACCGACCGCTACGACGTGACGGGCGACCTCGACGACCTCGCCGCCGCGACGACTGCGGCCGAGACGGCTGTGGCCGGTGCGCCGGAGGGATCGGTGGCCTGGGCGCGGTACGCGGCCACCTCGGTGCTGTGCCTGTGGGACCGCTACGACGCCACCGGTTCCCTCGACGACCTCGACGCGGCGATCGATCTCGGGACCCGCGCCCTGGCCACCCTTTCGCGCGAGGACCGCGCCTGGGCGCGGCTCTGCAGCAACGTCGGCATGCTGCGGATGGACCGCTACACACGCCACGGCACGGACGAGGACCTCCAGGAGGCCGTCGCACACGCGCGGCGTGCGACCACGCACGCGTACGAGGACGACCCCGAACTGGGCGGCTGGTACAACAACCTGGGCAGCGCGCTGTTGGCCCGGTTCGGCGCGAAGTTCCCCGAACGGGCAATGCCACGGCCGGGCGCCTCCGTCGACCTGGAGGACCTGGAGGCAGCCGTGGCGGCGTACCGAAAGGCCATCGAGGAGTCCCCGTGGGGCGTCGCGGGCCGGGCCACGTTCCTGGCCAACCTGGGCAACGCCTTGTCGGACCTGGGCGAGATGTACCGCCTGGGCGGACAGCCGGAGCACAGCCGGCCCGCGCTCCGGGAGGCGGCGGACGTCCTCGCCGAAGCGGTTTCTCTGACCCCGTCCACCGCGCCGTATCTGGCGAGTCGGCTGAACGTACTCGGTGAGGCGTGGCGCGTCATCTCCGAGGAGACAGGTGAGCCCGGTGACATTGCCACGGCGCGTGACTCCCTGCGGAAGTCGTGCTGTGCGGGCCTGGTGACAGCCCCCGAGATGACGGTGGCCGCAGCCGACAACTGGATGCGCTGGGCCGTACGGCGCTCGGCATGGGACGAGGTGGGCGAGGCCGACGGTTACCTGCTGCGGGCGGCGGAGACCCTGCACAGGGCCCAGTCGCTGCGCCGTCACCGGGAGGCATGGCTCGTCGCGTGGCGCGGGCTCACCCAGGAGTCGGCGTACGCGCTGACCATGAGAAAGTGTGCGGCGGACGCGGCGGTTCGTCTGGAACGCGGCAGGGCCGTCCTGCTGAGCGAGGAGCTCGGCCTCGCACGCGCGTCCTCGGAGCGGCTGCCGCAGCCGCTGCGCAACCGCTACACCCATGCCCTGGGACGGCTTGAGGCCGCACTGCGGGGCATGGAGTGACCACCGTGGGGACGGCGGATTCCGGCATCGCCGTGATCCTCCGCGCCTACCTCGCGGAGGACGACTACCACCGCGCGGGCGCCCTCGTACGGGCCCACCCCGAACTGCTGGGCGACACGGCGGCAGCCGCCCTCGGGCGAATGGCGAACCAGGGTCCGCGCGCCGTCCGGACGTTGGCCGAACAGCACCTGCGCTTCCTGGACCGCTGCCGCACCGACCCCGACGCGGTCTTTCCCGAGGGCCACCCGGTCATCGACCCCCTGTGCTACGCGGCTGTCGCCGACCGCCACCGGGCGGCGGAGCGGGCCGAGACGGACTTCGAGGAGGCATCATCCCCGGCCGACCGTGCGACCGCCGCCGAGCGGTGGAGCGTGGGGTGGGCCGCAGTCCTGGACGAGGTGGCCCTCGGCGCCGCGCATCCTGCGCTGCGCGCCGCCCTGCTGAACGACGCCGCGCGGGCGCACCTGCTGTGCCACTACGCGGTGGGAGACGGCGGGCTCCTGCGCCGTGCCGCCGCATGGGCGTCGGAAGCGGTCGCGCTGACGCCCCTGACCTCGCCCCGCCTGGCCACCCGGCAGAGCAATCTCGGGCTGGTGCTGCTGGAACTGTCCGAAACCCCGGACACCCTGGACCGGGCGCGGGACCGCGGCACGGCGATGAAGCTGCTGCGCCGCGCCGCACGCACCGCAGCCGTCGGCACCGCTGCGTGGGCGGACTGCCACATGCGGCTCGCCCTCGGCCGGCTGCACGCCTTCTGGGGCGATGGCCGGACGGCCCACCTCGACGTGGCGGTACGTGAGCTGACAGCCCTGTGGGAGACGGGCCCCCGGCAGGCGGACATCGCCCACACCCTTGGCGCCGTGCTGCGCCAGCGGTACGAGGCCCGGGGCCGGGCCGCGGATCTCGACGAGGCGGTGGGGCTGCTGTCGGCGGCCGCCGAGGCCACCCCGGCCACCTCCCCGCACCGCGTGCGCCGGACGCTGGACCTGGGTGTGGCCCTGCTGAACCTGCACCAGCGCAACCCGGCCGACGCGGCCCTCGTCGCGGCAGGCAGTGCGCTGCGCGAAGCCCTGGAGGCAGCGCCGGTGACGTCCCCCGACCGGGTCTCCGCTCTTGGTCACTACTCCGGGTACTGGTATCGCGTCTTCGAGACCGGCGGGGAGCTGGCGGCCTTGCAGGTGGCGCTAGGCCTGGCCCGGGAGGCCGCTGAGGCGTCCGTGGCGCGGGCCGGGGAACGCGCGGCGTGGCTGGTCAACCTGGCGGTGGTCATGGAGGAGATCGCACGCCAGTCCGTCGACCTCGGCCTGCTCGACACAGCGCTCGACACCTTCACCGCGGCACTACGGGCCGATCCCCCCTCCCTCGTCAGGCGTGCCGCGCTGGCCGGCATCGGCGGTGCCCGGCGCGACCGGTTCGCCCTGAGCCAGGACCCCGAGGACCTGCGGCAGGCCGTTCTCCAGTTGGAGCAGGCCGCTCCGGACGGCCCGCCGCGCTCACCGGAGGATGTCCGTATCGCCCTGCTCCTGGCCCTGTCACGGTTCGAGCGCTACGTGTTCACCGAGACCCCGTCCCGTGCAGCACCCGGCGGCCCACCACCGGCCGTGGACCACCACGCCGGCCTGCTCGCGGCGCTCACCTCGGTCCGCTCCCTGGCCCGCAGGCGCACCGTCCCACTGGACCGGCACCGCGTCCGGGCCACGCTGCTCATCGTGACGCTCGCGGCGGCCGAGGCCGGTCTGGTCGAGGCGTCCCTGCCGGCCCTGCGGCGGACCGTACGGCGGATACGAGTCGACGCGCCGCGGACCGACCCCGAGACGCTGCTGTGGATCGGCTCGCTCTGGGGCCGTTGGGCGAGTGGGGAGGGCCGCCCCCGGGACGCCGCCCTGGGCTACCGGATCGCGGTCGAGACCCTGAACGAGCTGGCCCGGCGTCAGGCGGACCGGCACTTCGGCACCTGGTGGCTGCGTTCGGGCGGGCGGCTCACCGGGGAGGCCGCCTACGCCGCCGTGGCCGCCGGCGACCCGCGGGAGGCCGTCCGGCTGATGGAGACCGGGCGATGCGTCCTGCTCAGTGAGGCGCTGCTGCTCAGAGCCATGCAGACGGGCCCGGCGCCCGTAGGACTGCCGCCCGTCCTGCTGCACCGGCTGGCGACCGCCGCCCGTCGGCTCAGGAATCTGGAAGGCCCTGCCCCCCGGCCCGCCGACGCACCCTGAGCCGCCCGCCGACTGCCCCTGGCCGTACGTCACTCCGGTGGGGCCGCCGCGACATGGGCCCGCAGACTCCTGGAGAAGGCGAGGACGTCACCGACACGCAGTCGGCGGGCCTGGTCCCGGGGAAGCGCGTGACCGTTGAGGAGGGTGTCGTTGGTCGTGCTGAGGTGACGGATCCAGGCGCCCTGGGTGTCCGACCAGACCACGGCATGGCTCCGGGAGACGTTGCCGTAGTCGGTGCCCGTCCACCGGCCGTGTTCCAGCATCCGCTCGGCGAGTGCGCCCGGCGCGGTGGTCGAGCGGCCGACGAGCAGCGGTTCCGGGCCGAGCGGGTAGGAACCCCACGGGAACACGACCGCGATGCCCTGCGCGCCGGAGCCGGCGGGCGATCCGGTCGGCGCCGGGCCCGTCTCGCCGGACCGCTGCGAGGCCGCGGGGACGATGGTGCCGTGCAACGGACAGCGGTCGCCGTCGAGTTCGAGACCGCACCCCGCCTCCGGACAGATCTCCGCGGCCGAGGACGCCGGCCGGGAGCCGTGCGGGGACTCGCCCGCCGGTCCGGCGGCCGCCTCGGGAGCAGGTGCCTTGCGCAGGTACTCGCCGCAGTGCACGCACAGCGCGCCGTCACCGGGATCGTCGTGCCCGCGCGGACAGATCAGGGCCGCCATGTGACACCTTCCATCGTGATGCCCCGCGCGGCGAGGGCCCGCTGGATGCGGGCGGGATCGCCCGGGCGCGGGACGCCGATCAGGAACATGCGGTCCTCCTCGACCTGGAACTGCAGTTCGGCCGGAGGTCCGGGGCCCGGACCGTCCCCGGTCCACGGTCCGTAGCGCTGCCGTCCCAGGTCGGTGAGCGGCACCAGCCGCTGGTTCGCCGAGCCGCGCCACCTCCCCCCGCCGGCCGCCGCCGCTCGGTAGGGGCCGGTCACCAGGCCGTCCAGCAGCGCGTACGCCTCCGGACAGCGGGCGGCGAAGTCCTCCTCCTCCAGGCCCGTCCAGCCCAGCAGGTCCCAGCCGTGGCGCTCCCGGCGGGCGGCGAGACCCCTGAGCAACTCGGCCAGGGCGAGCGGCTGTTCGGACGGTTCGCCTCCGCTGAGGGAGACGCCGTCGATGTCCTCCGGCGGCCGGCCGTCGCACCAGTCGAGGATCGTCCGAGTGTCCACCGCGTACTCGGGCCCCGATTCCCAGGTGTCCCGGGACAGACAGCCCGGGCAGGCCAGCGTGCACCCCTGGACCCAGATCCCGAGCCGGGAACCCGGACCGAGCGCCGTCACCGGGTGGTGCAGCCGTGCCACGTTGAGGATCATTCGGTCACCAGCCTCCAGTTCTGCCCCTCCTGCTTCAGACCCAGGACGCGGACGGTGCCCCCTGGCCGGCGGGGATTCAGGAACAGCTCCCGGGCCAGGGGGTTGACCAGGATGGCCTCGATCTCCGAGACGATGCCCCGCCCGCCGTTGCGCAGGTCGAAGATGGCCAGCTCGCGCAGCCGCTCCCTGGCCTCGTCCGTGTACTCCACGGTGACCCCGTGCACACGCAGCACGGTCTCGGCGACCCTGTCCAGGGCACGGTCGGCGATCTGGCCGGTCACCGGTGGCCGCAGGAAGTCGAAGACGACGATGTTCTGCTGAATGCGGTTGTACAGCTCGGGACGCCCCAGCAGATAGCGGAAGTAGATCTGGAGGTGTTCCCGAACGCGGCTCTCGATGATCTCCAGGTCGTCGTCCGGGGTGACGTTCTCCTTCGGCTTGCCCTCCTCGTCCGCGGTGATCACACCGAGGTTGGTGGTGAACACCAGCAGCGTCTCGGTGAAGTACACGGTGGCACCGCGCCCGTCGGTGAGCCGACCGTCGTCGAGGATCTGGAGGAACTTGTCCATCAGCCGCGGGTGGGCCTTCTCGATCTCGTCGAAGAGCACGACCCTGAAGGGCTGTTCGCGGATGCCGTTGGTGAGCTCACCGCCCGCGTTGTGGCCGACGTAGCCGGGCGGCGCGCCGATGAGACGGGCCTCGGAGTGCTCCGCGGAGAACTCGCTCATGTCGAAGCGCAGATACGCCTTCTCGTCGCCGAAGAGGAGCCCAGCCAGGGCCTTCGCCAGCTCCGTCTTGCCCACGCCCGTCGGCCCCGAGAAGAACAGCACGCCACGCGGTTTGGTCCCGGTGCCGCCGGTCTGCGCCCCGGAGAGCCCGGTGACGGACCGGGCGACGATGTCCACCGCCCGGCGCACCGCGTCCGGCTGGCCCAGGACCCGGCGCCCCAGCACAGCCTCGGCCCCGGCCAGTCGGCCGCGCAGCGTCGGGTGCTGCCAGGGGTTGTCGGGCACGCCCACGCGGAAGGTGCGTACGGCGTCCTCCACGCGCTCCGCCGGAATGCCCGCCACCCGCGCCAGCTCCACCACATCACGCATCTGGCGCAGCCGCATGCCGTGGGTGGCCTCGGCGAAGCGGCGGGCCAGAGCGGAGCGTTCCGCGGGATTGGCGGGGGCGTCCAGCATCCGGGGCATGTACTCCGCCGCCGCCCGCTCACGTGTGCCGAGGTCGGGTTCGGGCACCGCGGTCACCCGCAGGGTGTGGTTGCCCGTGGTGAACCAGCTGGGCAGATCGTTGACCCGGTCGAGCACCCAGAAGATCACCGGATAGCCGACCGCGGTCGGCAGCGCCTGATAGGCCAGCCGGTCCGCGACCGAGAGGAACAACCGTTCCTCGGCCGTGGTCTGCTCCCCGGACAGCAACCGGGACGCGTCGGTGACGATCAGCGCCACGGGCTCGGCGCCCGGCGACCGGTCACCGGCGACGGCCACCATGACGTCCCGCAACTGCCCCAGAGACAGGTGCTGCCCCAACTCGGCCTCGGCCCGGCCGAGGAGCCCGGTCACCACCTGCGGCACCGCGCCCTCGGGGCGCACCACCCGCAGCCCCTCCCCGCCGGCCGAGCTGAGCACCGCCGAGTAGTTCCGCTCGGCGAGGACGCTGCTCAGCACGTCGACCAACTCCATGTATCGCGGCCGCCCGTCGAGTTCCGGATCGGGCAGCAGATACTGGTCGTGGACGTTCCCTGTCAGCAGGATCTGCGGGTGTGCGCCGACGGCCAGCGCCACTTCCCGCACCCACGCGGGCCGGGAATCCTCCTCGGCCGGGGGCCCGACACCCTCGTAGGACGCGCCGGAGCCGTACGTACCGGTCATGCCTGTGCCTCCCGTTCCTGACCGCCACCGTGTTCCCGCCGCGGTACGACTCCCGCCCCCACCCGGGGCACCGGCCGTGCACCGGGTTCCTCCAGGTCGCCCGAGCCCAGGCGCACGTGGTAGTGCCCCAGACCGGCGACCAGCGCGGGCAGCGCGTCGCAGAACGTCCGCTGGGCCCGGCGGTCGGCGCTCTCGCCGCCGTCCGCCTCCGCGTCGCGCACGACGATGTGGCGCAGCACCGAACTGCCCCGGTCGAAGAGGACCTTCAACCCGTAGCCGGTGTCGCCGGGCAGCGCGGCGTGGGCTGTTCCCTGGTCCACCAGAGCCGTCTCGAATCCCTCGCCGACGTGGTAATCGAGGTCGGCGAGGACCTTGCCGAGGGCCCGGGCGGCGATGCGGCGTGCTCGCTCGCCGTCGGCCTCGTCGACCGCCCGCTCGACGGCGGCGACGAGGTCGGCCGGCACCTCGGAGCGCCCTTCCTCGATCACCGCGGCCAGCCTGTCGGCCAGTTCCGTCACACGCGCGCCAGGTACGTCCTCCAGCCGTGCCATCAGGGCGGCGGCCTGCTCGGCGGCCGCCTCGACCGCGCGCCGGGTCTGCTCGGCGGAGCGCAGTCGTTCCTCCAGCGAGGCCAGGACGCGCCGCGCCTTCTCCTCGCCGGCGGACGAGGCCACCTCCCGGGCGTCCTCGGCGCACCGCTCCCGTACCGGGGCCGGGGTTCCGACGGGCAGCCGGGCCAGCAGGTCCGCCGCCCGCTCGGCCAGGGCCCGGCGCCTCTCGACGCTCTCCTGTGCCTCCCGGGCGCGTGCCGCTTCGGCCTGTTCGCTCGTGACCCCGGCCCTCGTCGTGTACTCCCGGCGGGTCACCCTGGGGGCCGGGCGCGTCGCCAGGGCCGTCAGTTCGGCACGGAAGACCTGGGCCAACTGTGCGTCGAGGAGGCCGCGGGCGTGTGCCGCCTCCGCATCGAGCCGCTCCGCGGCCGCCTCCCAGTCGTCCGCTGTCGCACGGGCCGGGGGTTCGGACGCGCGCCGCAGCGCGGAGATCGCCCTGCCGTGCGCGGTCCGGCATGCCGTGGTCTCGGTCACCAGAGCGACGTGCCGGACCGCTGCCCGGCGGTAGCGCTCCCGGGCGGCTCTGAGCCGACGCGCCTCGATCTCCTCGGGCGTCTCCACACGGTAGGACGCCGCTCCCATCGAACTCATGGCCGTACCTTCCATGTCCCGGCGACGAGCGTCGGCTCGCGGCCGGCGCTCACCACAGCTCCTGCGGTCGGTCCGGCACGAGGGGCAGCCATATGTCCAGGGCGGGGAAGACGAGCAGCACCAGGACGACCGCGACGACGAGGACCCGGGCCCATACGACGTCGTCGGCCGGACTCCGCCTGCCGGTTCGGCCGTCCGCCACCTTCACGACGCCCGCCAGACAGAGGCACGCGACGATCGCGGCCCACACGGCCGTGGACCCCGGGCGCTCGCCCGCGCGCTGGTTCGCCGTCAGGAACGTCTCCCTGAGGTCCTCACCGGGAAGGTAGGGAAAGCGGATGTCACCGCCGTGGCCGTTCCACAAGGCCACGGCGACGATCCCGCCCGCGAGCAGCACGATCCAGACGGCCGACCGCGCGGCCGGCCCCGGACGCCGTCGCCAGAGCAGCACTGCCAGGATCACGGCCGCCAGCGGAACCGTGAGCTGGTACTGCACGGCCGCGGCCACCTGCGCATACCGGCTCATGTCCGGCTCGGGTGTCTCCTCGGCCCAGCTGAGCCAGGCCGCCGTCGCGGCGTACAGCGCGACGAGCGACGCGACGAGGAACAGGGCGGCGGTGGCCAGGTCGGCCACGAGCACCGCGGAGACCGTCGCCACGTTCTTCAGGGTGTCCCTGGTCCTCGTACGCCACCGGTCGCCGGTACCGCCCGGTCTGCGGAGCTCCTGAAGCCCCTCGGCCGCGGCCAGGCGCAGGAGCACCCGGGCCAGCAGGAGACGAGCAGGCGAGTCCTTGTGCCGCAGGGCCTCCGAGGACAGCCGCATCCACCAGTCGCAGGCCCGCATGCGCGGTCTGAGGCGGATCAGGACCATCCGCAGCCGCTCCCGGCGCACGGCGGCGGGGTCGAGGACGCTGCGCAGGCACAGCACCCGCAGATCGCGGTCGTGCTGCAGCGAGCCCAGCGCGTCGCGCACCGTCGGCGAGGCGCCGGTGCCGAGCCGCGTCCGCAGTCCTGTGATCGCCCGCCGCAGGTGGGCCTCGGTCTCGGGCAGGGTCTCCGCCGCGGTGGCCAGTACCTCGCAGCGGCCCGCGCAGCGGTGATGTCCGGAGGCGGTGGGCGTGGCACACGGGTGGGCGGCCAGGACCCGCAGAAGTTCTCCGCTGATGAGAGCCACGACCTGCCGGTCCTGGGCCGCGGAGGATGCCGCCAGCGCGCACAGGCCGGCGGCGTCGGCAGGCTGGTCCGCGAACCTCGGTGGCGCGTCCGGGACCACCGCCGCGCGGAACGCGGCCATGCGCACTGCTGCTTCCCGCGCGTCCTGCGCGCGTGCGGCGACGAGGTCGCCGGGGATGCCGCCGCCGTTGAACTCTCGCTGCAGCCAGGCGCGCAGAAAGGCGAGCCGGTCGTCCGAGAGGAACAGGTCCCGTGCGGCGGGCCAGAACGGGCCGACCATCGCCTCGGCCAGACTCTCCAAGTCGTCATAGGTCCGCCCGTCCAGCCGGAACGGCTCGCCGGAGCCCGCTCGCCCCTCCTCCCGGTGCACCTTCGGGCTGCCGCCGCGCAGCCAGGTGCACACCTGCTCGTGCCCCCAGCGGCGCTCGGGCTCCCGGGTCAGCAGCCCCCGGCACAGCAGCTTCCAGCGGGTGTCGGTGACCCCTGAGAGGTCCACGTCGTGCGTGGTGAGGTACTCGTGCAGTGCCGTGTTGCTGCTCCACCCGCCGGTACCCGCGCAGTTGGGGTTCTCGCCCGTCAGCATCTCCGCGACCATCACGCCGAGGGACCACCAGTCCTGGGCGGGTCGGCGGTCCGCCCGGTGGAAGGTCTCCGGTGCCTGGTACGACCCGCTGCCGGCCTTGATGTCGGTCTGTCGGGTCTCACGCGCTTCCGCGACCAGCCCGAAGTCGGCCAGGACCGCCTCCGTACGGCCGTCCGCACGGCGCAGCAGCACGTTCGCGGGCTTGACGTCCCGGTGCGCGGCTCCCCGGCGCTCGCCGATGCGCAGTTCGGTGTGCAGATGGTGGAGGGCGTCCGCGATCTGCTCCAGCACCTCCCGCACCTGCTGCGGTGGTAACGCTCCCCGTTCGCTCAGCAGGTCGTGGAGCGAGCCGCCGGGCACGTACTCCAAGACCTCCCAGGGCCATGCGTCACCACCGAAGGTGTCCGGTTCCGCGCCGAAGTCGCGCACCCTCACGATGTGCGGGTGATCGGCGTCGCGCAGCCCCCGCATCACTTCGTCCGTGCGGCGCTCGGAGCCGCGGTACAGCTTCACGACCCAGGCGGAGCCGTCCCGCTGGTCGCGCACGAGCAGGACACGATAGGCCTCGCCCCCGGCGGGCAGCGCCCTCACCACCTCGTACCGCTCGGTGATCGCGGCGGGCACATGGCTCCAGCCGTTGCCCCGCCCACCTGTGGTCGTCCCGCCGGAGTCCCGGGGCCGGGTGTCCGCCCGCGTGGCGTCCTCGGACCGGACGCCGCTGGACCGGGCATCCCGCCGGGTCGAGTCCCGCGCCCTGTCGTCGTGGCCCGTCGCGTCGCTGCGGGTGACGTCCTCGTCAGCCCGCGGCTGGCTTCCCCGCCCGGATCTCGCACCTGATTCGTCCGTCATGGCCCCCCTGCCCGGGGTGTCACCGAAATGGTCAAGAACGGCCCGGTGACACCCACTTGTACGTCCCCGTCGGCACTGTACCGATCCCGGACGCCCGGTTGTCTCGACAATCCGCCAACTCCGACCCAGTTGTTGTCGGTTGCCCGAATCAACCCGCGCGCGAGAGCCGGGCCGGTCCATACTGGGGGGCCAGCTCCGTCCATGGCAGAGGACCCCGACTTGGACATCCGCCGGCTCCCGGCCGAGGAGGTGCCCTGCGCACGGGTACCGGAACTGCTGCGCCGAGCCCGTGCCGCCCTGCCCGGCCCCGGCGCCTCGAATCTGCGCCGCGCGGTGGCCCTCTCGGACCTGTCGCAGGCCCACTTGGCCGGCTACCGCTGTACCGGGCACCACCAGGACCGGGAGGGAGCGGTGGCGGCCGGCCGGGAGGCGCTGGCCCTCGTTCCCGAAGGGCGGCCCGAGCGCAGGATCTTGACCGCCAACCTCGCCAACTGCCTGTCGTACGTAAGGACCGTGGCCGCCCAGGAGGAGGCCGTGGAGCTGTGGCGGGATGTCCTGGACGGACTGCGTGAGGGATCGTCCGCCCACGCGGAAGCCCTCGGCTCCAGCGGACTCGCCCTCCTCGCCCTGCACGAACTGCGCGCGGGGCCGACGGACCTCGAACGCGCTGTCGTCCACCTGGACGCGGCGCTCACGGGACCGCGCCTCACGGACGTCGTCCACGCCGTCCTCACCATGGGGCTGGGCTGCGCCCTTCTGGAGCGCTGCCGCCGGGCCAGCGCCGACCCCGAGGACGCGGCCCGCGCCGTACGGCTCCTGGAAGAACTCGAACGCGCGGGCACGGGCCGCGCGGTGGTCGGCTTCGCGGGGGTGCTGCGGACCAACCTGGAGGCCGCGCGGCTGGAGTGGTTCCGAGTGAGGACCGACAGCGACCCCGGCGCGCTGGACCGGACTCCGGAACCGTCGCCCGGCCCGGACGGCTCCGGGCTGCTGCCCGGCCTCGGCGGTGCCGGTCACCCGGAGCAACTGTCGGGCACGCGGTCCGCGGTGTCGGCCGCGGTGACCGGCCGACTGCACGAGGCCGACCGGGCCGTCGTCCTGGCCGACCGCGCCCTCGACGGCGTTTCGCCCCGCAGTCCCTCGCGCGCCCCGCTGCTGTGCGACGCCGCCCACGGCCGGCTGGGCCGGGCACATCGGTACCGTCGTGCCGATCCGGACCGCGCGAACAGGGACCTCCTGGACGCCCTCGCACTGGCACGTGAGGCGGTGGAGCTGGCCGTGGGCGTGCACATCGACGGTGCGCGGACCGTGCTGGCCGAGTGCCTGATCCACCGGTACGTCGAGATCGCTCCGTGTGATCCACGGGACCTGGACGAAGCCGTCACCCTCCTCGAACGGGTGCTGCGCTCGCCCGGCCGACGGCCCGACATCCTCCCCGCCGCACGCGGCCGCTACGCCGACGCCCTCCTGCTGCGCAGCGCCAGTACCCACAGCGCCGAGGACTTCACGCGAGCGCTGGAGCTGCGCACCGCGGCGTCCCAGCGGCTGCCGAAGGGGACCGCACGACGGGCGCACGCCGATGCCGCCCTCGCCCAGGTGCTGCTTCTCCGGGCGGACGGCACCGGTCTGAGCGATCACTGGGCCGAGGCGACCGGCTGCTCCCGCCGTACGGTGCGCGCCCTGGCACAGGTCATGCCCTACGCCGCTCTGGAGGCAGCCCGTATCTGGGCCCATTGGACGTGGAAGGGCCGCAGGGTGCGTGAATCGGCCGAGGCGTACGACTGGATGCTGCGGCTCCTGTACGGGGTGTCGGTCACTCAGATCACACGTGACGACAAGGAGACCGTGCTCTCCGACGCGTCGGTCGCCGGCCGGCGAGCCGCCCACGCCCACACTGTCATGGGCGCACCCGGTCCTGCGGCCCTGGCACTGGAGACCGTCCGTGCCGTCACCCTCGCCGAGACCCTCCACCGTGACCGCTTCGCCCTGGGCAGGCTGCGGACGGTGCAGCCGGGGCTGGCCGACCGGTACGCACGGGCCGTGGCGCGACTGGGCCGGGCCATGGAGGCGTACGACGACACATGAGCGCCATCGAGCGGCGAGCAGGGCCGCCGGGAACCGGGGGAGGACGAGCGTGACGTACGACGACCGTGTGGAGGAGCTCCGGGCCGCGCGCCGTGAACTGGACGACGTCGTCCGGGACATCCAGAACATCGAGATCGACGGGGTGCGGGAGTTCGCCTCGTTCCTCGCACCGCCGACCATGGACGACATCGCGGACGCCGCCTCCGGCCCCCCGCTCGTCTACGTCACCGCGGCCGAGCCGGGCGGACTGGCGCTGATCGTGCGCGGTCCGGAGGTCGAACACGTACCGCTGCCGTCGCTCACCGCGCAGGCTCTGCGCGACCAGGTGATGACGTACCTCGCGGCGCACGCCCGCGACAAGGACACGTCCGTGCAGGACGGGGAGGCATGGCACACGGCTCTCGACGAGATCACGGGCTGGCTCTGGCCGACCGTCATGGAACCCGTGCTGCGGCGGCTTCCCGGGCCGGGCGCGGCGACGCTCGTGGCGGGCGGGCTCCTCGGACTGCTGCCGCTGCACGCCGCCTGGACCAAGGACGCGGACCGATCGACCGGGCGCCGCTATGCACTCGACCACCGCACGCTGAACTACGTGCCCAACGCCCGCGCCCTCAGTGCGGCCCGGGCGATGTCCCGGACCCCCGCGCGGCGGCTGCTCACCGTGGCCGCTCCGCTGCGTACGCCGCCCGGCAGACCTCTGGAGTACGCCGGCACCGAGGCGGCGGTGGCCGGCGCCGCGTTCCCCGGGGGTCACACGCCGCTGGCCGGAGCGGCGGCCGGCGCGCGGGCCGTCTCCGAAGCGCTGCGCGAGGTTGACGTCGCCCATCTGGCGTGTCATGGGAAGGCGGATCTGACCGCACCTCTGGAGAGCCACCTGCTCCTCGCGGGTACCGAACGACTGCGGCTCAGGGACTTGCTGACACTGCGGCTTCGACTGCGGCTGGCCGTGCTGTCGGCCTGCGAGACCCTGGTGCCCGGCACGGATCTGCCCGACGAGGTCGTCGCACTGCCCACCGGGCTGCTCCAGGCCGGCGCGGCCGGGGTGCTCGCCTCTCTCTGGGAGGTCGGTGTCGTGGCCACCACGATGCTGATGACGGAGTTCTACCGGCTCTGGCGCCACCAGGAGGAGCCTGTAGCCCCTCCCGAGGCACTCGCACGGGCACAGATCTGGATGCGCGACACCACCAACGCGGAGAAGCTCGCCCTGTACGCCAAGGCCACCGCCGAAGGCGCCGCCTGGCTTCCGCCGGAGGCCGCCCGCCGCTTCCGGCTGGCGCTGATGACCCTGCCCGGCGGCCCGGAGGCGCGCTCCTACGCCCACCCCGACCATTGGGCCGGCTTCGCCTACGTGGGGGTGTGACCGCGAGGGGGCTGGGCAGGCCCGACGCCTCCTCCCCGGAAGACCCTGCCCTGCGAGACGGTCACCGTGATGCCGTCGGCGTCGCCCTCCGGATACTCGGTCCGCAGGCCCAGCGCCGCCAGCGAAGGGTCGGCATAGCGCTGTGTGCTGGGCGTGCGGTGGTTGAACCAGAAGGTCGTGTGTGGCTCGGACGGGTTGTCCTCGCCCGCGGCGTTCCGCAGCAGGATACGGGCGACCGCCTCGGGGGAGGGGTGCGTCGAGTGACCGGCCGCTGTGCGTTTCTCGTGGCCGCGACCCCCGTTGGTGGAGAACAGCCAGTCCTGGCATTCGACCGCGGCGACCAGCCCGGCGCTCACGTTGTGCGAGCTGCCGTGGTGGGGCGCCTTGACCAGGGAGACCGGGTAGCCGTTGCCGTGCCACAACCGGTGCAGCGAGCGGACCAGGGCATCCGCGTGGGCGTCGGCGGCGAACAGGACGTTGCTGCCGTCGTGATGCTGGGCCAGGAAGGCGATGCTGGAGCCGTTCGCCGGGGAGCGGTCGGCTCGGTAGGGCCGGGTGGCCAGCTCGGCCAGGACACGAGCGTCGACCCCCGTCGGTGGGGCGGCGGACTTCAGGACGTCACGTTCCGACCGGGCGACCGCCTTGGTGCGCCACTCGGTGCGCAACCGGGTCAGTTGTTCCGGCCAGGGCGAGAGCAGAGTGAGGGTCAGCCCGCGCAAGGGGAACGTGGGCGGTCCCTCTCGTGCCGGTACGACGACGGGGCCGCCGTTCGTGGCGGCGTTCCAGGGAAGCCGGCCCTCGCGCAGGAATGCCGCCAGACGCTCGGCGCTGCGCACCCCGAGCGTGTCCGTGGGACCGGTGTGTTCGAGGGCGTTGAACCAGACATCGCGTACCTGGAAGTTCTTCGGTGGTGAGGTCAGCAGCGGCAGCAGCCCGACGATGTGGTCGTCGTCGATGTGGCTGCACACGACGAGCTCGAACTCCCGCTGGTCCTCGGGTTGACGCGCGAAACGCGCCGCCAGCCCGGGGGGCAGGGTCCGGTCCTGTCCGGGACCGCCGTCGATGAGCATGCGCCGCCGGTGGGGTCCGTCGTCCCACTCGACCCACAGGCAGTCGCCGTATGCCGCGGGTAACGCCTCGACACTGATCACGAGGGCGTCACCATCCGTGCGTCGGCGGTGCCGAACGCCGTGTAGAGCAGGCACAGCAGATTGCGGTGTTCCCTCACGAGATCGCGGGCTGTCAGGTGCAGCGCGGTGGCGACGGTGGCACCCGCGAGCAGACGGTCGAAGAAGCGGCGCGCCCATTCGGCGCCGAGTTCCGTGGGCACCTCGATGTCGGTGCAGACCACGGCACGGGCACCCTTGCTGAGGAAATAGGAGGAGAACGCCGCGCGCAGCGCGGAGCCGCGGGCCGACGACGCGCAGGCGTTGAGAACGACGAGCGGGGCGCCCGGCAGGGGCACGTCCGGTGGGGCGTCGCGCCTCGCGTCCCGCAGTCCCACCTGCCGTCCTCCGGTGAACTCCAGTGCCATGTCACCCAACGGGGACGGCTGCTGGGCGACCGCGAGGTGGCAGTAGAAGTACCAGAGGGAATCGGGTCGTCTCGGCTTGCGCAGGGCCTCGGTGACCCTCTCCGCGTCGTCGACGACCTCCGCGCGGTCGGCGATGTGCCGTTTCCAGTAGTCGACCTGTCCCGCCACGAGCGTGCGGGGCCGCCTGGTCCGGACGCGGTCGATGTCCGTGTTGACGGCGATGAACGCGGTTGCCTCGGACGCGGTCCGCGGCACGTACTCGGTGCGGTGGCGGTGGTGATGGCCGGAGCGCAGCGGGACGAGGGTGAGCCTGGCTCCCAGGCCCAGCAGGCGGTAGGGCGACAGCCGTGCGTCGTCGTAGGTGTCGACGGCGTACATGAGGTGCCAGGGCAGGTTCAGTCCGTCGCTGACGACCTCGACGTACGGGGCACGGTCCGGTCCGGCGGACGCCAGGGCGTCGATGATGATGTCGCCGACCCTGCGCAGGTTCGGGCTGCCGTCGTCGGGGCGGAACAGAGCGTGGAAGAAGTCGAAGCCGGATCGTGCCAGCCGACGGAGATCGGACTGGTACATCTCCTCCGGTATACCGAGGGACGACTCGTACATCAGGCCCTGCGGCCCCAGCAGAAGTTCCTCGACTCCTGCCCTGGCCTCACGTACCAGCACGTCCAGTTCGCTGCGGCCGTACGGGAGTTCCGCCGTGGCACTGCCTGTTCCGTCCCGCACGGTGAGGACGTGGGTGCCACCGGTCGAGGTCAGGATGAGCGACAGGGCGATCTGTGTCGCGGGGGAGACCGGGGCGGCACGCCACGGTGCCAGCAGGATCTCTTGTTCCAGTCGGCCCGAGGGGTGGACGGTGAGGCGGAGTTGATGGGGGACGTGACTGTCCGTGGTGCGGGCCACCACGATGAGGGACACCGTCCGGTCGTCGTCGAGAGGCGTGACGTCGAAGAGGGCCTCGGAGGGGTCGGCCGTCGGATCGGGCATCTGCCGCCGCACGACGAGTGACCGGATCACCGGCACCACCTCGACGGCTTCCGGCGCTCCGTACACCTCGATGTCCAGGACCCCGGTGTCCGCCTCCGGAGGGAGAGTCAGGCCGAGCTGGGCGGAGTCGAAGGCGTACGGGTGGGCGGCGCGGTCGATACCGAGGACCAGTCGGCGAGTACGCTCGGCCGTCGGTTGGGCACCCGGGAAGTCCGGGTCGAACCGAGCTGTGATCCACTGTTCGCGCTGCATGGCGTCCAGCAGTCGGCACAGTTCGGTCCAATCGGGGGTCTCCGCGACCGATCCGGCCGATAGACGCCCGCGGTGGTACGCCTGACCGAGGACACTGGCGACCGAGGGGTACGGAAGGAACAGTTCGAGCAAGGACTCGGTGTGGCCGACGCGTTCCTCGTCGGTGGCCGCCTCGCCTAGCCGACCGACCAGATTCAGGGCTTCCGCGCGTACATGCGGCCAGTCCGGTCCCACCAGGTGCGGCAGTTTCGGCCATAACCCGACCAGTTCGGTGGCGGCGTCCTGAGCGGTCATGCGGCCCCGTCCTCTCCCAGTAGCGCGAACCGCCCGGACACCGAGAGTGCCCCACCCGCTGGTGCACCACCTGGCCCGGACCGGGCACGATAGGTACATGCGGCACATTCCCCGTGCACCATGTGACTCATCGTATTCCTTCACCCTCGGACGAGTTGCGCCTTGCTGGAAAGAGCGGAGGCCGGCTCCCGCACAGGCGGTCGGCCTTCCAGCCTCCCCGCGCGGTGTCCCCGCCATGTCGACCGGACCGCGCCCCTCTTGGCCTGCCGGCGCGGCAGACTGCTCTGGCTGGTCCACCACTGCTTCCAGAGCGACGGCCGGCTCCGCCCGGCCGATTCCGCGGCGCGCATACGGGTGCACCGTGCCCGACGGTGTACGCGCGCCTGACCAGCCCGGAGCCGCACGACCGGTCGGGGCGGGAAAGGGGAAGCACGACGGCCGACCGCTCGCGCTGGTCCGCATCGCGCAGCGCACGCAAGGCGCGACGGCCGGCTCCCTGGACACCGCCCGCGTCCGCTGCCCTGCCGGAGGCGAAGCCGGTGTCGGATCCGGCCACCGGCGTACCGGGCGGTGCGCGCTCTTCGGGTATCTCGATGTCGACGTGGCCCAGTTGGCCGGGTGGTGCGGGCCGGCGATGTCGTGGAGCCCGAGTGGGTGCTACTCGACCAGGCTCTGGGTGCCGACCACCCGGCGCGTAGTTGGCTGGCGAGCTGGTGGAAGGCGTCGACGGTCAGGATCAGCCCGAAGTGCGGTACGGGGACGTCGTGGCCGTCGACCGGGTTGTGCGTCTGTCCCGCGCGGGCCGGGGCGAGGTGGGTGACGAACTGGTGGCCGTGCAGATTCCAGTCCACCCAGGTGTCGGCGCTACGGCCCTGCTCCGGGCCGAGCGTCTCGCCGTAGAAACGGCGGGCGGCGTCCAGGTCGTCGACCGGGACGGCGAGGTGGAAGCGGGGGATGGGGGAGGCGAGACCGGCCATGGGCCTGGGGTTCCTTCCGTGCGGTGTGGAGTGTCTGGCGCTCGCCGGTTCTGACGGGCGGGGGAAACGCAGCGCCGAGGTTGCGGAGGTGTCAGCGCTTGCGGCGCTCGACGACGTAGGCGTAGTAGTCCGGCCAGGTCGGCTCGGCGTCGAGTGCGAGGGCGGCGTGCTGGGGCCAGTAGGGGTTGCGCAGGAGTTCACGGCCGAGGAGGACCGCGTCGGCCTGCCCGTTCGTGGTGATGTCGGTGATGACGCCGACGGCGGCGGTGGGGATGCCGGTGGCCTGGCGGGCCTGGGTGGCGAAGGGCACCTGGTAGTTGGGGCCGGCGACGATCTTGGCGTCGCGGACCCTGCCGCCGGTGGAGACGTCCAGGAGGTCGACGCCGTGGGCGTCCTGTCCCGCGTGGCCCGACTTCCGGTCGAGCGCCTTCGCTCCTGACGGCAGTCCAGGCCGTCCGCGTGACGGTGATCACGGACGTCCTCCGGGGGTGCTGCGTAGGCTTGGGCCGTCGCCACGGTGGGGTCCGCGAGAGTGGGTGAAGCCCTCCCCCGGCCACCTGACGGGGCGGCTGGAAAGTCGGCAAATGGTCAGCTCAGTCCTGAAGAACCTGGGGACGGCTGCCCGGACATGCGACTCGTTGTAGGGTGTGGAAACAGCCCTTGACCTGCAAAAACGCAGGCAGGGAGCCTACCTGTGGGAGTACCCCGATGTTGCGTACCATGTTCAAGTCCAAGATCCACCGAGCCACCGTCACCCAGGCCGACCTGCACTACGTAGGGTCCGTGACCATCGACGCCGACCTGCTGGACGCCGCCGACCTGCTGCCCGGCGAGCTGGTGCACATCGTCGACATCACCAACGGCGCCCGCCTGGAGACGTACGTCATCGAGGGCGAGCGCGGGTCCGGGGTGGTCGGGATCAACGGTGCCGCGGCCCATCTCGTCCATCCCGGGGACCTGGTGATCATCATCAGTTACGCTCAGGTCACCGACGCCGAGGCCCGCGCCCTGCGGCCCAGGGTCGTCCACGTGGATCGCGACAACCGGATCGTGGCCCTGGGTTCGGACGCCTCCGAGCCCGTCCCCGGCTCCGACCAGCGGCGCAGCCCGCAGGCTGTCACCGCCTGAGCCGAGGCCACGCGCGGCCGCCCGGCGTCCCCGACCGCACGCCGAGGAGTGTCATGAGCGACGTACAGATCCGCGACGACCGGGCGGCCGGCCGCCTCGAAGCCCTCGCCGGCGACGAACTGGCCGGTCACATCCAGTACTTCGTCCTCGAAGCCCCGCGCCGCGCGCTCGTCCCGGTCCACACGATCGTCGAGCCCGCGCACGAGGGGAAGGGCGTCGCGGGCTCGCTGGCCAGGGAGCTGTACGGCATCGCGGCCCGCGAGGGCGTCGTCGTCGCACCGCTGTGCCCGTACGTCGTCAAGTGGGCCGAACGCCATCCCGAGGAGGCCCCGGCCGCCGATCCGGAGCTGCTGCGGACGGCGAAGGACTGGCTGACCGCCCACCCCGAGGGCTTCTGAGGGGCGGGTCGGCGGGAGCGGTCACGGCGGCTCGGCCGGCCGGGTGACTGCCCGTGCGCGCGGCGGGTACCCGTGGCAGTGGTCCTAGGACCGACGTACCCCATGGCTGGAGGACGCGATGACGTACCCCGACCGGGACCCCGTGCACCCGGACCCCGCCCCGGGCCCCGACCGCCCGGAACCCCTTCCGCAGCCCCCGTTCCCCGACCCCGTCCCCACCCCGGACCCCCGCCCCGTCCCCACCCCGGACCCGATCCCGCAGCCCCCGGGCCCGGAGCCGGTGCCGGGGGAACCCGGGCCGGGGCCGCTGTCCTGAGAGCGGTACGCGGACGCGATGCGGCCCGGCGTGGAGGAGCTCCACGCCGGGCCGCATCGGCATGATCGGGGGCGCGACCGGCCGGACACGGCTCGTGGCCGCCCCCTCGGGCGTTCTAGGCCTCGACCTCGGACCGGCCCTGACCCCACAGCGTGTGGAACGACCCCTCCCGGTCCACCCGTCGGTAGGTGTGCGCGCCGAAGTAGTCCCGCTGGCCCTGCGTGAGCGCGGCGGGCAGCCGCTCGGCACGCAGGGCGTCGTAGTACGCCAGCGCCGCCGCGAACCCGGGCGTCGGCACACCCTGACGCGTGGCCGCCACCAGCACCTCGCGCCAGTCGTCCTGCGCCGCCGCGATCTCCTGGGCGAACGCGTCGTCGGAGAGCAGGCTGGGCAGGTCGGGCCGGGCGTCGTACGCGGCCCGGATACGGTCGAGGAAGGCCGCGCGGATGATGCAGCCGCCCCGCCAGATCGACGCCACCTTGCCGAGGTCGATGTTCCAGTCGTACTCGTCGCGGGCGGCGTCGATCTCGTGGAAGCCCTGGGTGTACGACACGATCTTGGAGGCGTACAGCGCCTGCTCGACCCGGTCGGCGAAGGCGCCCGCCTCGGCCGCGCTCAGCGGGGTGGCCTTGGGGCCGGCCAGCGAGCGGGAGGCGTCGCGCAGCGCGGCGTGGCCCGACAGGGAGCGCGCGAAGACGGCCTCGGCGATGCCGGACACCGGGACGCCCAGGTCCAGCGCGATCTGGACGGTCCAGCGGCCGGTGCCCTTCTGCTCCGCCTGGTCGACGACCACGTCCACGAACGGCTTGCCCGTGGCCTCGTCCACGTGCGCCAGCACCTCGGCCGTGATCTCGATCAGGTACGAGTCGAGGCGGCCGGTGTTCCAGGTGCGGAAGATCTCCGCGATCTGCGCGGGGCTGTATCCGGCCACGTCGCGCAGCAGCTGGTACGCCTCGCCGATGAGCTGCATGTCGGCGTACTCGATGCCGTTGTGGACCATCTTCACGAAGTGCCCGGCGCCGTCCGGCCCCACGTGCGTGACGCACGGCGCGCCGTCGGCGGCCTTCGCGGAGATCTTCTCCAGCATCGGGCCGAGGGAGTCGTACGACTCGACCGGACCGCCCGGCATGATGCTCGGGCCGTTGAGCGCGCCCTCCTCGCCGCCGGAGATGCCCGCGCCGACGAAGTGGATGCCCTGCTCGCGCAGCGCGGCCTCACGGCGGCGGGTGTCGGCGAAGTGCGCGTTGCCACCGTCGATGATCATGTCGCCGGGCTCCAGGAGCGGCGCGAACTCCTCGATCACCGCGTCCGTCGGCCCGCCCGCCTTCACCATGACGACCAGACGCCGGGGGCGCTCCAGCGCCTGGACGAAGTCCTTGGCGGTCTCGGCCGCGATGAAGTCGCCCTCGCGCCCGTGCTCCTCGATCAGCGCGTGGGTCTTCGCCGCGGAGCGGTTGTGGACGGCGACCGTGTAGCCGTTGCGGGCGAAGTTGCGGGCGAGGTTGCTCCCCATGACCGCGAGGCCGGTGACGCCGATCTGGGCTGAAGTGCTCATACGGTTGGCTCCTATGGATCCTGATATCGGTGGTGCCGTTCCTGCCCGCCAGTATTGTCCTTCCGGCCATCCTGACGTGCACCGGCCCCGTCCGCACTGCGCGGTCTGCCGGGCTTGAGTACGCAGGAAGGGCCCTACCTGCCTCAAAGGGGCGCGCAACCCGGTCGTTTGTGCGCCGTCCCTGCTCACTCGCGCGCCGGACGAGGGCACTTACGCGCCGGAGCAGATCGCATACCCGCCACGCGCGGTACCAGAGCGGCTGAATTTTCGTCTTGTCCTGGCCGGTTCGTGGCCCTTACTTTTGCGGCTCATGGCATATGCGAGGGGGGCTTCTCCATGGCCGCAAGCGGCCGGCACCGCCGGTACCAGCCGAACAGAATCAACCGCGCCTCACTCACCGTCACGGCGGGCGGCGCCGGGATGGCGCTCCCGCTGATCGGCACCGGGGCCGCCGAGGCGGCCGATGTCGAGACCTGGGACAAGGTCGCGGCCTGCGAGTCCACCAACGACTGGAGCATCAACAGCGGGAACGGGTACTACGGCGGACTCCAGTTCAGCCAGTCCACCTGGGAGGCCTTCGGGGGCACGGCCTACGCCGCCCGCGCGGACCTCGCCACCAAGGAACAGCAGATCGCGATCGCCGAGAAGGTCCTCGACGGGCAGGGCCCCGACGCCTGGCCGGTGTGCTCGGGCCGCGCGGGCCTCACGATCGGCGACGTGAAACCCCAGACCACGCCCCAGTCACAGGCGGGCAAGGTCGAGATGTACACGGTCGTGCGGGGCGACACCCTCTCCGGGATCGCGGACTCCGAGGACGTGCGGGGCGGCTGGCGCAGGCTCTACGAGAACAACCGCAGGACCATCGGCTCCGACCCGGACGTGATCATCCCCGGCCAGCGGCTGAGTCTTCACTCGGCGGGCCGCAAGGAGGTGCCGAAGAAGGAACGGAAGCAGGACAGCAGGCAGGAGAAGAAGCAGGTCCACAAGGAGCAGAAGGGCGGCAAGCAGCAGACGAACGAGAAGCGGCAGCAGTCCGCCTCCTTCGTCGCGCCGGTCAGCGCCTCTCTCGGCACGCCCTACCGCGCCTCGGGTTCCTCCTGGTCGAAGGGGTACCACACCGGCGTCGACTTCCCCGTGGCGACCGGCAGCTCCGTGAAGTCCGTGGCCGCCGGGCAGGTCGTCTCCGCGGGCTGGGGCGGGTCCTTCGGCTACGAGGTGGTCATCCGGCACGCCGACGGCCGCTACACGCAGTACGCCCATCTGTCGGCGATCTCCGTCAAAGCCGGTCAGAGTGTGGGCGCGGGCCAGCGCATCGGGCGCTCCGGTTCCACAGGCAACAGCTCGGGCCCGCATCTGCACTTCGAGGTGCGGACGGGGCCCGGCTTCGGCAGCGACGTCGATCCGATCGCCTATCTGCGGGCCGGCGGAGTCCGGATCTGACGCGCCGCACGGCGTCCGACGTGGGGCGGGAGGCCCGGTCCGGGCCTCCCGCTCAGGATTTCACGCGGTCACGATGCCGGTCGAGGAGCGCCCGGGGCACGTACAGCTCGCCGTGGAACGGCTGAAGCAGCAGACCGGGCGGAGTGTCCTCCTCGTCGGCCGCGCCCTTCCCGAGGAACGGGGCCGGTACGACCACACGCTTGTCCAGGCCGATCGCGTAGCCCGTGTCCGGGACCTCCGCGGTCCGCCCCGGAAGCCCCGCGAGCAGCTCCTCCAGGGCGAAGGAGTCCCGGTCGGAGTCCGGGCCGGCGGCCGCGGCCTTCTCGGCCGTGCGCTCCCGCTCCGCCCCGGTCTCGGCGGCGAGGCGCTCGGTGGTCAGCAGGATCAGACCGCCCGCCGCGACCACACCGCAGCCCAGCGCGAGCAGGGTGCCGGTCGTGCCGTGGCGGAACGTCTCGCCGAACATCGTGATGCCGACCGCGGCCGCCACCACCGGGTTCACCACGGTGAGCGTGGCCAGCGGGGCCGCGAGACCGCCGCCCCGGTAGGCGGCCTGGGAGAGCAGCAGACCGGCCGTCGCGAAGGCGCCTATGACCGCGAGGGTCGGCACGTCCGAGAGCGCGACGCCGTCCGTCCAGTCGACGGCGACCGTCTTGGTGAAGACCGAGGACATGCCGAACGCGACACCGGAGGCGACCGCCAGCAGGATGCTGCGCACCGCCGGGTGCCGGTGCGCGGCACGGGCCGCCACCGTCAGCGCCGCCACGGCGCCACCGCTGGCGACGGCCACCAGTACCCGCTGGACCGTGTCGAGCGACTGCGCGTCCGCCGAGCCGACCAGGGAGAGCAGGCCCGCGAGACCCACCGTCGCCATGATCGCGCCCCGCCAGGCCGTGGCCCCCGCCTTGCGGCCCACGAACAGCGCCGCCATGGGCAGGGCGAAGACGATGGTCAGCGCGCCCAGCGGCTGCACCAGGCTCAGCGGGCCGTACGCCAGCGCCACCACGTGCAGCAGCCCGCCGAGGCCGTTCAGTCCGACGGCGGCCCACCAGACCGGCCGGCGCAGCGGCGCGTAGGACCGGCCGGGGGAGGAGACCGCGACGCGCTCCTGGACGATCGCCCCTCCCGCGTACGCCACGGCGGAGACGAACGACAGCAGCACGGACAACGCGAGGGCATTCATGAGGTGCTCCTCGACGCGGCGCGGGGGCTCCGGGCCCGGCGCGGTGAACGCTCGGCTTTCATGGTGACCACGATGCCTCGCGAAACCGTCCGCGTCGTCGTACCTGAGCACTCAATGCGTCCTACTGCCGATGGAGTACGACCGGCCCCGTGTCATCCCCAGGAGGGGCGACACCGAGTGCAAGCCCCCGGGTGAGCGGGTCTGCGGGGCCTGGTACTACTCGTCCTCGTGGATCACGACCCCGGACTCACCGCGCTCTCGGCCCTCGGCGGCTTCTTCGTACTACACACGGGCGAACCACCGCGGGGGGCCCTGCCCACGCTCGCCCGGGCCTATGCGGCACGGGATGCCGATGTGAGAAGGGAGGTTTACGAGAATCCGGTAATTTTCCGTGTCCGCAAGGTCGCGCGAGGTGTGCGGGCCTCCGAACCGCGTGTGGCCGCCTCCGTCGCCCACCTCGGCTTCGCCTCCCGTCTGTGGTCGGTGGCCCTCGGCGCGGCCGCCGTGTACGGCCGCGTCCCCGATCTGGACCCGCGCCTGCTGCGCTGGGACGCGGACGCGAGCGCCCCCGACGAGCTGTGGCTGACCGAGGTGCGTGGCCTTCCCGCCGAGCGGATCGGCGCGGTCGTACTGGACGGCCACCTGCTGCCGCTGACGGCCGCGCTGCGGGCTCAACTCCCCATCTCCGAGCGCCTGTTGTGGGGAAACGCGGCCTCCGCGCTGATGGGAGCCCTACGCCAGATCGACCGCTGGGCGGCGGCCAACGGGCGTACGGAGGCGGCGGATCGGGCTCGCGCGCTCGCCGCCGGTCTGTTCGCGCACCCCACTCTGGCGGGCACCCTCGACCCGGCGACGTCCCGCCGCCGCAGCTGCTGTCTCTACTACCGGCTGCCCGGCGGCGGCCTGTGCGGCGACTGCTGCTTCGACCGGCCGCCCGGCCGGCGCTCCCCGGCCGGCCCCCGCCCGGACTGACCTCGCGAGCACGGCCGCGCGAGAATCGTGGTCTTCCCCAACCGACCCTTCTGGGTGACCATGTGGGAACCAGCCGCTGAGACAGGGGGTTCCGGGTGCGAGTCGGCCTGCTGACCCGGGAGTATCCGCCCGACGTCTACGGTGGCGCGGGCGTCCATGTCGAGTTCCTCGCCCACGAGTTGAGGTCACTCGTCGACCTGGACGTGCACTGCTGGGGCGAGGGCGCGGGCGGCGGTGTCGTACGCCACCGGCCCTGGTCCGCGCTCGACGGGGCCAACGACGCGCTGCGCACCTTCTCCGTGGACCTCTCCATCGCCGCCGGACTCGAAGACCGTGAACTGGTCCACTCGCACACCTGGTACGCGAACCTCGCCGGTCACTTCGGCAAGCTGCTGCACGGCATCCCGCACGTGATGACCGCCCACTCGCTGGAGCCGCTGCGCCCCTGGAAGGCCGAGCAGCTGGGCGGCGGCTACGCCCTGTCCAGCTGGGCCGAGCGCACCGCACTGGAGTCCGCCGACGCCGTGATAGCCGTGTCCGGCGCCATGCGCGACGACATCCTCGGCTGCTACCCCGCCCTGGACCCGGCGAGGCTGCACGTGGTGCACAACGGCATCGACACCTCCCTCTACACGCCGGACCACGGCACCGACGTCCTGGAACGGATCGGCGTCGACCCCGGCCGGCCGTACGTCCTGTTCGTCGGCCGGATCACGCGCCAGAAGGGCGTGCCCCATCTGCTGCGCGCCGTGCGCGACATCGATCCGGCCGCACAGGTCGTGCTCTGCGCGGGCGCGCCCGACACCCCGGAGACGGACCAGGAGTTCCGCGACCTCTTCGCGGAGCTGGGCCGCGTCCGCGAGGGGCTGTTCTGGATCCCGCAGATGCTGCCGCGCCCGGATGTGATCCAGCTCCTGACACACGCCGCCGTCTTCGTCTGCCCGTCGGTGTACGAGCCGCTCGGCATCGTCAACCTGGAGGCCATGGCCTGCGGCACGGCCGTGGTGGCCTCGCGGGTGGGTGGTATCCCGGAGGTCGTGGAGGACGGTGTCACGGGCCTGCTCGTGGAGACCGAGGACGGCTTCGAGGGCCGGCTGGCCGGCGCTCTGGACTCGCTGCTCGCCGATCCCGCGACGGCCGCCCGGATGGGTGAGGCCGGGCGGGAACGCGCGGTGCGGGAGTTCGGCTGGCAAGCGGTGGCGCGGCGGACTGCCCGGCTTTACGAGGAAGTCCTCAAACTGGGGTAGTCAGGGAACAGGGTTCGGTACAACCGGTGGGTGTAGAGGGGCGGCGGGATGCGGCGCGGTGGACCTTCGGTGCTGGGGATCGTACTGGCGGGCGGAGAGGGCAAGAGGCTGATGCCATTGACCGCCGACCGTGCGAAACCGGCGGTGACTTTCGGCGGGACGTACCGCCTGGTGGATTTCGTCCTGTCCAATCTCGTCAACGCGGACATCCTGCGCATCTGCGTGCTCACGCAGTACAAGTCGCACTCGCTGGACCGGCACATCACCACGACGTGGCGGATGTCGAGTCTGCTCGGCAACTACGTCACCCCGGTCCCGGCGCAGCAGCGGCTGGGCCCGCGCTGGTACCTGGGCAGCGCCGACGCCCTGCTGCAGTCCCTGAACCTGGTCCATGACGAGCAGCCCGAGTACGTGGCCGTGTTCGGCGCGGACCACGTCTACCGCATGGACCCGCGCCAGATGCTGGCGCAGCACATCGAGGGCGGCGCCGGCGTGACGGTGGCCGGTATCCGCGTGCCGCGCACGGAGTCGTCGTCCTTCGGTGTGATCACGCCCGGCTCCGACGGCCGGACGGTGGAACGCTTCCTGGAGAAGCCGTCCGACCCGCCCGGCCTGGCCGACGACCCCGAATGCGTGTTCGCTTCGATGGGCAACTACATCTTCACCACCAAGGCCCTGGTGGAGGCGCTCCAGCGGGACGCCGAGGAGGAGGACTCCGTCCACGACATGGGCGGGTCGATCCTGCCCCAGCTCACCGACCGGGGCGAGGCGCAGCTGTACGACTTCAGCGCCAACCACGTGCCCGGCGAGACCATCCGCGACCAGGGCTACTGGCGGGACGTCGGCACGCTCGACGCCTACTACGACGCCCATATGGACCTGATCGCCGAGCGCCCCGCCTTCAATCTCTTCAACCGCAGCTGGCCCATCTACACCAGCTCCGGCCAGCTCTCCCCGGCCCGCTTCAACGCGGGCGGCATGGCCAGTGAGTCGATCATCAGCGCGGGCTGCCTGATCCGCGGCCAGGTGACCAGATCCGTCCTCTCCCCGGGGGTCGTGGTGGACCCGGGCGCGGTCGTCCAGGGCTCGGTCCTGCACGACAACGTGCACATCGGGCGGGGCGCGGTGGTCCGGGGCGCCGTGCTCGACAAGAATGTCCAGGTGCCCCCGGGGGCGACCATCGGAGTCAACCCCGAGCGGGACGCCGAGCTGTACACCGTCTCCCGGGGCGGAGTGATCGCTCTGGGGAAGGGGCAGCAGGTTCCGTAGTCGCCGGGCGGTCCGGCGGGCCGCCCGCCGGATGGCCGGACGGTCGGATGGTCCGTCAGGGTGACCCCGGTGAACACAGATGCCCCATGCGTCCCGCCTTTCGCCAAGAGGCGGGACGTAATCTGTTGTTAACTGTGCGTAGCTTGATCGTACTTGACCGTAATCGGCCAACAGCGATTGACTGCTGACTCATCCATCGTCGACGCGAGGCAAGCCATTGACTTCCGACCTGCTCGCCCCTCTCGACCTGGCGTTCTGGAACATCGAGTCCGCCGAACACCCCATGCACCTGGCCGCCCTCGGCGTCTTCACGGCCGACTCGCCCACCGCGGGAGCCCACGCCGCCGAACTGCTCGCCACGCGGGCCGTCGCCGTGCCGGGGCTGCGGATGCGGATCCGGGACGTGTGGGTCCCGGACGTGCGGCTGCCGCTGGCGTTCGGCGGCGCGACCCGGGAGCCGGTCGCCGACTTCGAGCCCTTCGACCACGTACGGCTGCACGCGCCGACCGCCGACTTCCACGAGGTGGCCGGGCGGTTGATGGAGCGTCCGCTGGAGCGCGGCCGGCCGCCCTGGGAGGCGCACGTGCTGCCCGCGGCGGACGGTGCCTCCTTCGCCGTGCTGTTCAAGTTCCACCACGCCCTGGCCGACGGACTGCGGGCCCTGACGCTCGCCGCCGCCGTCATGGACCCCGTCGAGATGCCCGCGCCCCGGCCGCGCCCCGCGCAGCCGCCGCGCGGCCTCCTGGACGAGGTGCGCAAACTGCCCGACCTGGTCCGGGGCACCTTCTCCGACCTCGGCCGCGCCCTCGACATCGGTGCCTCCGTGGCCCGCACCACGATCGACGCGACCCTCGCCGCCCGCTCCTCCGCCGCGCTGACCTCCGGGGCCAGCGGCACCCGCCGCACCGCCGGGGTGCTCGTGGACCTCGACGACGTGCACCGGATCCGCAAGACCGTCGGCGGCACCGTCAACGACGTCCTCATCGCCGTGGTGGCGGGGGCGCTGCGCCGGTGGCTGGACGAGCGCGGGGACGGCAGCGAGGGGGTCGCCCCCCGGGCCCTGATCCCCGTCTCCAGGCGCCGCCCCCGCACCGCGCACCCGCAGGGCAACCGGCTCTCCGGCTATCTGATGAAACTGCCCGTGGACGACCCGGACCCGCTCGGGCGGCTGCGTACGGTGCGCGCGGCGATGGACCGCAACAAGGACGCCGGGCCCAACCGGGGCGCCGGCGCGGTCGCCCTCCTGGCGGACCATGTACTGCCGCTCGGCCACCGGCTCGGCGGCCCGCTGGTCAGCCAGGCCGCCCGCCTCTGGTTCGACATCCTCGTCACCAGCGTGCCGCTGCCCAGCCTCGGGCTCCGGCTCGGCGGCTGCCCGCTCGCCGAGATCTACCCCCTGGCCCCGCTCGCCCACGGCCAGTCCCTCGCGGTGGCCGTCTCGACGTACCGGGGGAGCGTCCACTACGGCCTGGTCGCCGACGCGGAGGCGGTCCCGGACCTGGAGCGCCTCTCCCGGGCGGTCACCCGGGAGGTGGAGGACCTGCTGGCGGCGTGTGAGCCGTGACACCCGGTGGTGACGGGGGCTTTCCTCGCCCCGGCGCCGCTGCCCGTCCCGTCCCCCGGGGACTGCGCCCCTTCGACCCCCGGCCGCAGGTCCGGTGGGGCTTCTCGCGCAGTTCCCCGCACCCCTGAAAGGCAGGGGCCGCGCCCACTGCATGACAGGGGCAGGGGCCGCGGGGGAGGACCGGGTTTTGGTGAGCGGGGGCCGCCCTACGTAGAATTCCGCGTTCGGTGGCGGACGCGGTGGGCGGACCGCGGGTGATCAGGGAAGCGGCAGCGCGATGACGGTGACAGAGGACGGCCCTGCGGCCACGGACGAGGTCGTGTACGGCCCGGGCATCGACCCGGACCGGCTGGCCGTGTGCCTCGGCGTGCTGGAGGAGCTGGACAAGCTGGAGGTCGACCACCCGGACGCCATCGCGGTGCGCCGGGCGACCGCCGGCGTCTACCGCACGGTCAAGCAGCGCCGCCGCCAGGAGCGCCGCGCCGCCAAGACCGCCCACGACAAGGCGGTCACGGAGTCCACCGCCACCGGCTCCGCCCAGCGGATCGACGACGAGACCGAGGGCATCCTGCCGTCGTCCGTGACGGAGGAGGGGAAGATCGCGGGGATACTCCAGCGCCCCCGCTCCTGCTACACCTGCAAGACCCGGTACGTCGAGGTCGACTACTTCTACCACCAGCTCTGCGCCGACTGCGCCCGCCTGAACCGCGGCAAGCGAGACGCCCGAGCCGACCTCACCGGCAAGCGCGCCCTGCTCACCGGCGGCCGCGCCAAGATCGGCATGTACATCGCCCTGCGGCTGCTGCGCGACGGCGCGCACACGACGATCACCACGCGTTTCCCCAAGGACGCCATCCGCCGCTTCAACGCCATGGACGACTCGGCGGACTGGATGCACCGGCTGGAGGTCGTCGGCATCGACCTGCGCGACCCGGCCCAGGCCGTGGCCCTCGCCGAGCGGGCGGCCGAGGCGGGCCCCCTGGACATCCTCATCAACAACGCGACCCAGACCGTACGCCGGCTGCCCTCCGCCTACGCCGCCCTGGTCGAGGGCGAGAGCGCCCCGCTGCCCGCCGGCGAACTCCCCCCGCACCACGTCATCGGTGCCTTCAACTCCGGCGCGGTGGACGGCCTGACCGGGCTGACCGCACTCCCGGCGGGTGTCAGCGGGCTCGACGCGCAGCAGGTCGCCGACCTCGCCCTGGTCGCCGGCAACGCCAGTGTGGCCCGGCACCTCGACGGCACCGCCATCGACGCGGGCGGCCTCGTCCCCGACGTGGTCGACAGCAACACCTGGGTGCAGACCATCGAGCAGATCTCCCCGGTGGAGCTGCTGGAGACCCAGCTGTGCAACTACACGGCACCCTTCATCCTGATCAGCAAGCTCCGCCCGGCCATGGCCGAGGCCGCGAGGAAGGCGGCCAGCGGACGGGCGTACGTCGTGAACGTCTCCGCGATGGAGGGTGTCTTCGGCCGTGGCTACAAGGGTGCGGGCCACCCGAACACCAACGCAGCCAAGGCCGCGATGAACATGGTCACGCGCACCAGCGCCCAGGAGATGTTCCAGACCGACGGCATCCTGATGACCTCCGTCGACACCGGCTGGATCACCGACGAACGCCCCCACTTCGACAAGCTGCGCCTCGCCGACGAGGGCTTCCACGCCCCGCTCGACCTCGTCGACGGGGCGGCCCGCGTCTACGACCCCGTCGTGCTCGGCGAGCGGGGCGAGGACGTGTACGGCGTCTTCCTGAAGGACTACGCGCCCGGCAAGTGGTGAGACGAGGCTCCGACCCGGCGGGCCCGCTCGGTGCGGTCCGCCCGGTCGGCCACCAGTTCCAGCACGGTGCGCCAGTCCTCCAGATCCCCGGCGTCCAGCCCGGCCGACCGGCCGGCCTCATCCGCCTGGCGTAGCGTCAGTACGTCCTCGACGAGGCCGGCGTCCACCCAGCCGCCCGCGTGCAGTCGTACGAGCTGATCGGGGCCGAGGGCGTGCAGGCGTACGAGATGGGCGACGCGGTCGCCGAGCAGCGGCCGGACCGCGTCGGCAGCCAGGTCCGCGTGGCTCGTGTGGCTCGTGTGGTCACCCGGTCGGAGCAACTGCCCGAGGGTGTGCACCAGACCGGCCACCTGCAGTTCCTTGTCGGCGGGCCGGCCCCGGCGCAGCAGCGCCGCGGTCCGCAGCGCGTGTTCGTGGGGGTCCGGGCGGGTGCTCGGAGGGCGCTCCGGTCCGTCCGGGCGCCGCTCCGGCGCCGGCCCGCCGCCCCGGTGGCCGTGCAGCAGCTCCATCAGCTCATCGACGCCGCGCAGTTCCATCCGCCGGTCCTCCCGAGTCCGCCCGCGAGAAATGCCGTTGCGGCACATGAGCAGATCATGGTCGGCTTGCGATTCGGCCAACGGGACCTGAACTACGCGCCGAGGCCGGTGATCCGATGGGTCGTCGGGCCGGTGCGCGGAGCGGGAGCTGAGCCGAACGGGTGATGAGAAAAGCTACCAAATGGGTCAAATTGCCCTAGGGTGGGGCCTGCTGGCTGCTGAACGACTCAAGACAGTTACCTCTTGTTTCCAGCCCCATAGAGCGGCCACCCGCTCATTTGGTTACTCTGTACCGGACGGACAGCCTTATCTGGGTCCCACCCACACCCACGGTCCGTCCCGGGACAAGCCGGTCACCACGGCCTGATCTCACAACTCGAACGATCCGGCGCCACCGCGTCCGAACTGACATCGACTCAGACCCGAGCGGACGTCAGGCACGCAGCGGCAGGCTGGGCCGATGTCCCGAGGGTGACCGACACATAAGGAGTGCGCGGTGACACCAGAGAAGACGAAGGGCGATCAACGCCCCAAGGAACGCACCGAGGGCGGCCGGCCGAAGAAGGACCTGGGCAGCCTGGACGTGTGGGCCAGGTCCGCCCCGATCCGACTGGCGGGCTACGAGGACGACCTCGCCGAGCCCCACATCCTGCCCAGCGTGGACTGACCGGCAGGATCATGTGATCGCCGTCTGCATGGGCGTGCCAGACTCGCGCCCATGCAGATCAGAGAAGCCACCGCCGACGACTGGCCCGGTATCTGGCCGTTCTGGCACCGCGTGGTCGCCGCCGGGGACACCTACACCTGGGACCCGGACACCTCCGAGGAAGCCGCCCGCGCCCTGTGGATGGCCCCCGCCAAGCGCGTGTACGTCGTCGAGGACGAGGCCGGGGCACTGGTCGGCTCCGCCTTCCTCACCCCCAACTACGGCGGTCCCGCCGCCCGCGTCGCCAACGCGGGGTTCATGGTCGACCCCGACCACGGCGGCCGGGGCATCGGCCGCGCCCTCGCCGCGCACGTCCTCGCCGAGGCCGGGGCCCAGGGCTTCCGGGGCATGGTGTTCAACGCCGTCGTCGAGACCAACCCCGCCGTACGGCTCTGGACCTCGCTCGGCTTCACCGTCCTCGGTACCGTCCCGGACGCGTTCGAGCATCCGAAGGACGGCCTGGTGGGGCTGCACATCATGTACAAGGCGCTCTGACGCAGGCCCCTCCGGCGCAAGGCTCTGAGGCAGGGCGCGGCGACGTGCCCCCTGCGACACGACCGTTGCGACGCGGCTAGGGTCTGCCGCGAAAGTGGATCTTGGTCGTAGGTGATCATGTTCTGTGGGCCGTGGGGATCTGGCGAACAGCCAGTGGGCCCGGCTGGAGCCGTTGCTGCCGCGGGGTGTCGAGCCGGGTCGGCCGCAGGTGTGGACGCGGCGGCAGTTGATGGACGGCAGACGGTGGCGGGCCCGGACCGGTGTCCCATGGCGGGACGTGCCCGGACGTCATGGGCCGTGGGACCGGGTCCATGACCTGTTCCGGTGCCGGCAGCGGGACGGCACCTGGGCAAGGATCCTCACCCGGCTCCAGGGCCGAGGCGGACGCGAAGGGCCTGATCACCTGGGACGTCAACGTCGACTCGGGCGGCCGGGCGGCTCGCGGCACTCGGAGTGAGCGTGCACCGTCTGCCGGGCCCTTGTCCGTCGTGATCGACGGCGGTGACCCGCGATGCCGTGCGGCTCGCCGACGGCCGGGAGCTGCCGAGCGCGGTGACCATCTGGACCACCGGCTTCGGCGTGCCGGATCTGGCCGCGCGCAGCGGGCTGAGCACCGATGCCCTGGGCCGTCTGCTCACCGACGAGACGCTGACCAGCGTGGATGACGACCGCATCGTCGCGGCCGGTGACTCGGCGGCAACGTCGGGCCTGCCGCTGCGGATGAGCTGCCAGGCCGCGATGCCGCTGGGCGCGCGGGCCGCCGACACGGTGCTCAGCCGGTTGACCAAGGAGCAGCCCGAGCCCCTCAACCAGTCGTTCGGAGCGCAGTGCATCAGCCTGGGCCGGGACACCGGCATCTTCCAGTTCGGCAACACGTCCGACGTCGCGGTGTCCCGTAAGTGATCTTGATGTGCGATGGTCTTGGGCTGTGGCTGGTGTGATCACGGCGTCGGAGCCGTCGGCCGGTCCCGGGGTCACTTCATCCGCCGGCGGGCTTGTTTCACCTCGCCGTCGATCGCCCAGGCGTCGGCAACCGGTCCGAGGTGGCCGAGCTTGTCGGGGTTGATGACCGAGCGGATGGTCTGGATCTGCCCGTCGAGCAGGTCGAGTGCCAGGGCATGGAGGACCCTGCCGTCCCTGTCTCGGAAAATGGCGCCGGGCTGGCCGTTGACCTCGTGCGGCTCGAACGTCACGTCGATACGTGCCAGCAGCGGGACGACGGAGGCCAGCAGCCGGGCCACGTTATCGGCGCCGATGACGGCCCTGGCCAGCTGCGGGGCCTTGCCGCCGCCGTCCCCGACCATCTGCACGTCGGCGGCCAGCAGATCCCGCAGGCCGGTGACATCGCCTTCGCGGAGGGCGTCGAAGAACCGCGTCGCCAGCTCCTGCCGCTCCTGACGGTCCGCTTCGAACCGCGGCCGCCCGGCCTCCATGTGCCGCCGCGCCCGTACCAGCAGCTGCCGGCACGCCGCCTCCGAACGCCCCACCGCCGAGGCGATGTCGTCGAACCCGAAACCGAACACCTCCCGCAGCACGAACACCGACCGCTCCAGCGGGCTCAGCCGCTCCAGAAGCAGCAGCGCCGCCATCGACACCGAGTCGGCCAGCTCCGCCGAGCGCGCCGGATCCTGATACGGATCACTCAGCAGCGGCTCGGGGAACCACGGGCCCACGTACTCCTCCCGCCGCACCCGCGCGGAGCGCAGCACGTCGATCGAGATCCGCGTCACCGTGGCGGACAGAAACGCCTTGACCGACGTGGGACGGGTCGCCGAGCCATCGAAGCGCAGCCATGTCTCCTGCACCGCGTCCTCGGCCTCGCTCACGCTGCCCAGAATCCGGTAAGCGATCGAGAAAAGCAGTGGCCGCAGGTCCTCGAACTCGTCGACCTTGTTCACGCCGCATCCCCCTTGAGGTCTTCCCGCCCGGCCGTATCCCCCGGCGCGGGCCAGTTCTGGTGATCTTGCGGTCCGTCAGCGGGGCTGCGCAACGCCCCCGCGCCCGGGGCGACAGCGCCCCGGGCGGCTCATGGATGGCCAGATCAGTGGAACTGCCCGACCTTGTAGTCGCCGGCCGGCTGCTGGGCGATGATGTTCAGCCGGTTCGCCGTGTTCATGAAAGAGATCAGGACTACCAGGGCGGTGAGCTGCTCCTCGTCGAAGTACTTCGCGGCACGCGCCCAGACCTCGTCGCTGACCCCGCCGGCCGCGTCCGCAACCCGGGTCCCCTGCTCCGCCAGCTCCAGCGCGGCTCGCTCGGCCTCTGTGAAGACCGTGGCCTCTCGCCACGCCGTCACCAGGTTCAGCCGCACCGAGCTCTCGCCGGCCGCGGCGGCCTCCTTGGTATGCATGTCGATGCAGAGGGCGCAGCCGTTGATCTGGCTCACGCGCAGGGCCACGAGTTCCTGTGTCGCGGCCGGTAGCGGCGAGTCCTTGAGCGTCTTGCCCGCCGACATGAGGTGCTTGAGGGCTTTTGCGGCGGTCGGGCTGGCGAAGTAGTTCAGTCGCGCGTCCATGGTGTGCTCCTCCGTGCTCGTCGGTGGCTACACCCCCTGGGACGAGACAGCCCGACGCCCTGTGACACGGACGTGTGTGATCCACGTCTCCCGAACCCGGATGCTCGGAGATGTCACATGCGGGGGTGCTGTCTCCGTCCCAGGGGAAGCAGGTAATCCTCGATCAAGGAGCTGATGATGAACCTCGCACTCTGGATCATCGCCGGACTCATGGCCGTCGTCTGCCTGACCGGCAGCTCCAAAATGTTCGTGCCCAAGGAGAAGCTGGCCGCCATGGGCGGCACCGCCACCCGATGGGTCGAGGACTTCAGCCCCGGTGCTCTCAAAATCATCGGCGCCATCGAGCTCCTGGCCGCGGCGGGCCTGATCCTGCCCGCCGCGCTCGACATCGCACCGGTCCTGGTACCGCTGGCCGCCACCGGACTGGTGCTGCTGTTCGCCGGCGCGCTGACCATGCGCCTCCGCCGTGGCGAGAGAGTCACGATCACGGGCGACCTGGTCTACCTCGCCCTGGCCCTCTTCCTGGCGTGGGGCCGCTTCGGCCCCGAGTCCTTCACCGGCTGACCACCCAGGTCGGTGTGAGCCGTTGCCGAAGGCGCGCGGGCTCACCCCGGTGCAGGACTCCGGCACGGCTCCGATGCCGTGATCACACCAACCACCATCCGAGATGTCTCAAACAAGATCACTTGCGGGACGGCCCCTGGGTGCGGGCCGGCCGAGGGGGAGATGATCAGGACATGAGTGACGCGCACACCGTTGACCGGGCGACCGGGACGTTCGTCGCCCACCGCAATCTGCTCTTCACCGTCGCGTACGAGATGCTCGGCTCGGCGGCCGATGCCGAGGACGTCCTGCAGGAGACCTGGCTGCGGTGGGTCGAGGTCGGCCTGGAGCAGGTGCGCGACCAGCGCGCGTACCTGGTCCGGATCACGACCCGGCAGGCGCTCAACCGGCTGCGCACGATGTCGCGGCGCAAGGAGTCGTACGTGGGGCCATGGCTGCCTGAGCCGCTGCTGTCTGCGCCGGACGTGGCCCAGGACGTCGAGCTCGCCGAGAGCGTGTCGATGGCGGTGATGCTCGTCCTGGAGACGTTGTCGCCGACCGAGCGGGCCGTGTTCGTGCTGCGCGAGGTCTTCGACGTCGGCTACGACGAGATCGCGGCGGCGGTCGACAAGACCCCGGCGGCGGTCGACGAGACCCCGGCGGCCGTCCGCCGGATCTCGCACCGGGCCCGCCGGCACGTGGATGCCCGGCGCCCGCGCGAGGTGGCTTCCCAGAGCCGGGACGCGGGCGGCTTCGGAGTCGTTCCTGCGGGCGCTGGAGGGCGGGGACCTACAGGGTCTGCTCGACGTGCTCGCGCCCGAGGCCGTCTACATGGGCGACGGCGGCGGCGTGAAGCACGCCGCACTGCGGCCGATCCTCGGCGCCGACAAGGCGGCCCGCCTCTTGGCCGGCGGCCTCGGCAAGAGCACGATCCCGATCACCTTCGGCCCCACCGTGGTCAACGGCAGCCCGGCGCTGGTGGTCCACATGGACGGTGAGCTGGACGGCATCATGGCAGCCCGTGTCGAGGCAGGCCGCATCACCGGCCTCTACGTCGTCCGCAACCCCGAGAAACCGTCCCGCATCGAATCCGAGACCCCGCTCACCCTGCGATGAACTCCCAGGAGCGGATCAGCCACTTGAGGATCAGGCGCATCGAGCGGGAGATCCTCGGCCGCGCCGGCCGACCGGCTGGATGCTCCAGCGGCTGGACGCCCGGCGCGGGCCCGACCGGGCTGGCATGCCGATGGGCCCGGCGCACGGCTCGCCCGTGACGTCTTCCCGCGATACGCACCGCGATCATCCACCACGCAAGATCGATTACCGACACACCCACGAGGGGTTCAGTCATGATCCTGATCACCGGGGCCACCGGCGTCGTCGGACGGGAAACCGTCCGCCTCCTGGTCGAGGAGGGAGCCGAAGTCGCCGCTGTCACCCGCGACCCGCACGCCCAGTTCCCTACGGGTACACAGCTCGTCCACCCCACGAAGGTTCCCACCATCGACGGTGTGGAGGCCGTCCTGCTCAGCCCGCGTGCCGCCGGATCCACCGCTGTCGACCTGTTGGCCCACGCCCGCGAGACGGGCGCGGCAAGAGTGGTCGTGCTGTCCGCCCTGACCGTGCAGTACCCGGCCGGGCATGCACGCTTCCGCCGGCAGTTCCATGCGGTCGAGGAAATCGCCAAGGACAGCGGCCTGGACCGGACGATCCTGCGCTGCGCCGATTTCGCCGCCAACACCCTGGCCTGGGCCGGGCAGATCCAGGCGACCGGGACCGTGCGGGGGGCCTACCCGCACGCGCGGACCTCGACCGTCGACGAGCGTGACATCGCCGCGGTGGCCGCCCTCGCCCTGACCCACCCGCACCACCGCGGTCAGACGTACCTGCTCACCGGAGAGCAGTCACTGAGCCAACCGGAGAAGGTCGCCGCGCTCGGCGCGGCACTCGACCGGACACTGTCCTTCGCCGAGGCCGCACCGGACGAGATCCGCCGCGGCATGCTCGCCGCCGGCCTGCCCGACGAAGTACCCGACCGGTTGCTCGGCTCGCTGGCCGACTACGCCCGCGAAGCCGGGCCCACCACCGACACCGTACGGCGGCTGCTGGGCCGCCCGGCACGCACGTACGCCACCTGGGCCCGCGACCACCGTGCCGCCTTCACCGCCGGAGGACCCCGATGAAACTCACGATCGTGGCCGCCACCGGCGGTATCGGACGGCACCTGGTCGAGCAGGCGGTAGCCGGCGGGCATGACGTCACCGCCGTGGCCCGCCGCCCACGGGAGCTGCCGGACGGAGTCCGGACGATCGCCGTCGACCTCACCCGGCCCGACATGCGGACGCTCGCCGCGGCGGTACGCGGCGCCGACGCCGTCCTCTCCGCGCTCGGCCCGCGAAACCCGCGCGCGGACGCGGGCATCACCTCGCGTGGCACCCGCGCGATCGTCGCGGCGATGCATGCCGAGCAGGTCCGGCGGATCATCATCGTCAGCGCCGCACCCGTCGGACCGGTGCCGTTACCCGGCCGGCCGACGCCGCCCAGGCACGATCCGGGCGACGGCTTCTTCATGCGCCACCTGGGAGTCCCGTTGACCCGGGCGATGTTCGGCCGACACTACGCCGACCTCGCCGTCACCGAGCAGACCCTGCGCGACAGCGGACTGCAATGGACGGTGTCGCGCCCGCCGAAACTCACCGACAAGCCGCTGACCGGCACGTACCGGACCGCACGGAACCGCAACGTCCGGGGCGGGTTCTCCGTGCCACGCGCCGACGTCGCCCACCACATGCTCGCCATGGTGAACCAGCCGGACACCGTCGAGCAGGTCGTCGGAATCGCGAGCTAGGGTCTGTCGGGAGAGTGCCGGTCGCAGCGCTCGTCGATGGCTGCGACCAGCACTGTCGCTTCGTGGCGGACGGTGAGTCCGTCGTACCGGGTGGCGACGGCCCCGTGGCGCTCGAGCCGGTTGATTCCGCGCTCGACCGCGTGCCGCCGGCCTGCGGCCGACCCGGCTCGACGCTCCGCGGCAGCAACGGCTCCAGCCGGGTCCACTGGCTGTTCGCCGGATCCCCACGCCCGATAGAACATGATCATCTACGATCAAGATCCACTTTTACGACAGGCCCTAGTCGAGCGGCGCCGTCCGCCTCCACGGGTTCAGCTCCTCCAACCGGCCCGCCACCTCCAGGAGTTGCCCTTCCGAGCCCGGCCGGCCCACCAGCTGCACCGCGCAGGGCGCGCCCGACGGCAGCGAACCGAACGGCACGGACATCGCCGGCCAGCCCGTGAGGTTCCACGGCGGGGTCAGCGGCGAGCAGTTGGTGTTCACCAGCAGATTGCGCAGCCATCCCCGCTCGTGCCAGTTCGCGGCGGCGGGCCCGCGCCGGGCGAGCGCCGGTGTGAGGAGCACGTCGTGCTCGGTGAAGAACGGCTCCAGACGCCGGCGCAGCCGCTCCCGGTGGTCGCCCGTGCGCACCCCCTTCACGAAGCGCCGCCCCACGGCCGCGTGCACCCGTGTGCGCCGGGTGAGCAGCCTCGGATCCAGGCCCTCCGCGTCCACCGCCGTGCCCGCCGTCCAGTGCGCGAGCGAGGTCGTGCCCAGCCGGAGCGGATACGGCGGATCGGCGGGCCGGACGTCGAGGCCGGACCCCGCCAGCAGCCCGGCCGCCCGGCGCGCGGCGTCGGCGTACGGGCGCGTGACCGTCACGCCGACCAGGGGGCTGCGCACGGACAGGGCGATGCGCGGTCCGGACGGGGCGGCGCCGGAGGGCGGGCCGGTGTCGGTGCCCGCCAGGACGCCGAACATCAGCCGGGTGTCCTCCACGGTCGTCGCCAGCGGGCCGTTCTCCGACATGCCGAACCAGTCGCCGTGCCCGATGTCCGCCGGGACGACACCGAAGCCCGGCTTGAGCCCGAGCAGACCGCAGTTGGCGGCCGGTATCCGCAGCGATCCCATCCCGTCGTTGCCGAGGGCCAGCGGCACCAGCCCGGCGGCGACGGCGGCCGCGCTGCCGCCCGAGGAGCCGCCCGTCGTGCGCGAGGTGTCCCAGGGGTTGCGGGCGATGCCGTGCACGCCGTCCGTGGTGCCGAACACGCACAGCTCGGGCACGTTCGTCAGCCCCACGACCACCGCGCCCGCCGCCCGCAGCCGGGCCACGGTCACATGGTCGTCCTCGGCCGGTGTCTCGGGGGTCGCGGCGGACCCGTTCCGGGTGGCCTCGCCCCGCACGGCGAGGTTGTCCTTGACCGCCACCGGCACGCCCGCCAGCGGCAGTCCGGCGAGGCCGGCCCGGCCGGCCACCTCGTCCGCCTCGGCCAGGGCCGCCTGTGCCCGGACCGTGCGGAACGCGCCGACCCGCCCGTCCAGCGCCTCGATCCGCGCCAGATGCTCCGCCACCACCTCCCGCGGCGTGACCCGCCTCTCCCGTACGGCGGCGGATATCTCGGCGGCGGTCCGGCCGGTCCAGCTGGTCACGGGCGCTCCCTGGCGGTGTCGTGCGCGTCGGTGCCGTACACGACGCGGGGCGTACCCGTGAGTAGTGATCGAGTACGGGAGCACTGTGCCCTGCGGCGCGGCCCCGCGTCGAGGGTCCGCCGGGAAGAAGTCCGTCCGTGGCCCCGCTACGGCCTGCGCGAGGGCGTTCCGGCCAGCCGTGTCGGTGGCATGAACTCCCGTACGCAGGTCCGTTCCCAGCAGGCGCCGGTCTCCCTCAGGTCGCGCCAGGTCGTGTAGCGGTAGCGGAAGAGCCGGGCGCGGACGAAGCGGGGCGGGGCGTCGGCGGGGAACGGGGAGCGGCGGAGCAGCCGCAGGGTGTCGCGGTCGTTCTCCAGGAGCCGTTCCATCAGGGCGCCGAACCAGGAGTCGGCGTACGCGGGGGAGAGCGCGGCGAACCACATCAGCCAGTCGAGCCGCAGATGGTACGGGGCGAACTGGCGCGGCCAGCGTCGTGGATCCCCCGGCTTGCCCCGGAACTCGTACTCCCGCCACCGCGCGTCCTCGCGCGGCACGTCGTCCGCGGTCCCCTCGATCACCACCTCGTACCGCACCCGGCTGACGCTTCCGAACGCCCCGTAGGTGTTGACCAGGTGCAAGGGGTCGAAGGAGCGGTTCATGACCTGGCGGCGGGAGAGCATGTTGCGGACGGGGCGGTGGCTGAGCGCGAGCACCGAGGCGGCGACGGCGAGCACGACGACGATGTACCAGAGGGGAGTGCCGGGGGTCTTCGGCGCCGCCCGGCCGAAGTCGACCGCGGACAGGGCCAGCACGATCGTGATCCAGTTCAGCCAGGCGAAGTTTCCCGACAGGACGAGCCAGAGCTGGGTGAGGATCATCAGCGAGGCCGCGGCCGTGGCGACCGGCTGCGGGGCGAACAGCAGGAACGGCACCACCAGCTGGGTGACGTGGTTGGCGGCCACCTCGACGCGGTGCAGCGGCTTCGGGAGGTGGTGGAAGAACCAGCTGAGCGGACCGGGCATCGGCTGGGTCTCGTGGTGGTGGTCGAGGCACGTCAGCTTCCGCCAGCACGCGTCGCCGCGCATCTTGATCAGCCCGGCGCCGAACTCCACCCGGAACAGCACCCAGCGCAGCAGGAACAGCACGACGACCGGCGGCGCCACCTCGTCGTTGCCGAGGAAGACGGCCAGGAAGCCGGTCTCCAGGAGCAGCGACTCCCAGCCGAACCCGTACCAGGTCTGCCCGACGTTCACGATCGACAGGTACATCGCCCACGGCACCAGCCACAGCGCCATGCCCGCCCAGAGGGGCAGCAGCGAGTCCAGCCCCGCGACGAGCGCCGCCGAGACCGCGCAGCCCGCCCAGGCCCACCCCGCGAAGAACCGGTCCGAATAGTGGTGGTGGAACACGCTCGGTGCCTGCCGGAACGGCACCCGCTCGACGAAGCGCGGCACCGGCAGCATGCCGCGCTCCCCGATCAGCGCGCGGAACTGCAGGGCCGCCCCCAGGAAGGCGACCAGATAAAGGGCGGCCAGCGACCGCTGGAAGAGCAGTCTGCTCAGCCAGAGGTCGGGTGCGGTGAACCAGTCCACGCCACCGACGATAGTGAGTGTGCCGACGAGGCTCACTCCACTCGAATATTCGGGCAAATACTGTCAAAGTGTCCCCATGGTTGATCGGGGAGCGAGTGATTCGGACGTCCCGGACGACTGGCTCTCCCATCCGGACCCGGTCCTGGCGCTCAACCTCATGGGCACCTTCGACTGGGACCTCGACGCCGGTGCGTTCCACATGGACGCCACGGCCCACGAGATCTTCGACCTGCGTCCGGACGAGTACGACGGCAACCCCGAGACCCTGTCGCTGCGGGTGCCCCCGATGGAGGGCCGCAGACTCGACACCCTCGTCTCGCAGGCGCTCAAGGACGGCAGCGAGAACTACGGTGCCTACTTCCGCCTCCGGCTGCGCGACGGCACCATGCGCTGGACCCACACCCAGGGCTACATCCGCCGCGACAAGACGGGTCGCCCGTACCGGGTCATCGGCATCGTCCGCGACGCCACCCGGGAACTGCGCGAGATCCGCTCCCGCACCGAGCGGACCGCGCACGACGAGGTCCGCCGCAGACAGGCCAACGTCGTCCAGGTCATCACCGCCGCCCTGGCCCACGCCCGGACCGTCCAGGACGTGATCGACGTCCTGGAGGACACCGACGGTCTCACCCACCTCGGCGCGACCAGCCTGGTCATGGGCCTGCTGGAGGCCGGCCGCGTCCGGATGGTCGCCGCAGGCCCCGAGGACAGCTACGTACCCGGCACCCGCGTCACCCGCCTCGACGTGAAGTACCCGATGAACGAGGTCGTACGGCAGCTCGTACCGCACTTCATCGAGTCGCCGGAGGAGTTCGCCGAGTCCTACCCGCTGCTGTGGCCGCACATCACCGACCTCAAGATCACCTCGGCCGCCTATCTGCCGCTGATCGTGCAGGCCCGCCCCATCGGCGCGATGGGACTGCTCTACAACGACCGGCGCGGCTTCAGCTCCGAGGAACGCGACGTCCTCATCGCGCTCGGCAGCAGCATCGCCCAGAGCCTGCAGCGGGCCATGTTCTACGAGCAGGAGAAGGACCTCGCCGAGGGCCTGCAGCAGGCCATGCTGCCCCGGTCCATCCCCAGCGTCCCCGGCGCCGACATCGCCGTCCGCTACCGGGCCGCGTCCTTCGGGGGCTCCTTCGGCCGGGACATCGGCGGCGACTGGTACGACCTGATCCCGCTGCCCGGCGGGCGGGTCGGCGCGGTCATCGGCGACGTCCAGGGCCACGACACGCACGCCGCGGCCGTCATGGGCCAGCTCCGCATCGTCCTGAAGGCCTACGCCACGGAGGGCCACACTCCGGCCACCGTGATGGCCCGCGCCTCCGCCTTCCTCCATGAACTCGACACCGACCGGTTCGCCACCTGCCTGTACGCGGAGGCCGATCTGGCCACCGGAGTGGTCCAGGTGGTCCGGGCCGGGCACATCGACCCCCTCGTCCGGCACACCGACGGCAGCTGTCACCGGGTGACCGTGGAGGGAGGGCTGCCGCTCGGGCTGTCCGTCGAGTTCGGGAGCCTGGAGTATCCGGTGACCGCCGTCGAGCTGGACCCCGGCCAGACGCTGCTGCTGTGCACCGACGGCCTCATCGAGGAACCGGGCGCCGACCTCGACGACGGCATGCGGACCCTGCGGGCGCTGATCGCCAACGGGCCCGAGGACGTCGACGAGCTCGCCGACCGGCTCATCGACGTGGCGGAGGAGCGGGGCGGCGACGACGACGTGGCCCTGCTCCTGCTGCGCCGCCGCAGCCGCAGCGGCGAGCAGCCCGGCGGACGGCTCCAGCAGCACGTCGGGCCCGGTGATCCGGAGGCGCTCAGGGAGGCCCGGCACATGATCGGCGCGGCCGTGCGCACCTGGGGGGCGCGGGACCGGGCCGACGAGATCGAACTCGTCGCCGACGAGCTGATCACCAACGCGCTCATGCACACGGAGGGGTCCGCGATCGTCACGCTGCGGGCGCTGGCGGGGTCGGACCGGCGGCTGCGGGTGGAGGTGGAGGACTCCTCCAGCGCGCTGCCGCGGCGGCGGGAGGCGGGGGAGGCGGGGGTGTCGGGGCGGGGGCTGCTGCTCGTGGACCGGCTGACGGATGTGTGGGGGGTGGAGGCGCGGGGTGGGGGCAAGTGCGTGTGGTGCGAGTTTCTGCTGCCCGGCGCGTAGGGGGCGGGCGGGTGGGGTGCGTTGTCGGGTGCGGGGCCGGCGGGGCTTCTCGCGCCGTTCCCCGCGCCCCTGGAAGCCCAGCCCCCGCGCACCCGCCCCCGACGACGCACCCCCAGCGCCCGGTAGCACCCCATGGCACCCTTGACGTATGCCTGAATTGCCCGAAGTCGAAGCGCTCCGGGACTTCCTGGTGGGGAGCCTCGTCGGTCATGAGGTCGTGCGCGTGCTGCCCGTGGCGATCAGCGTGCTGAAGACGTACGACCCGCCCGTGAGCGCGTTCGAGGGGCGGGAGATCACGGACGTACGGCGCTACGGGAAGTTCCTCGGCATCGAGGCGGACGGGGGAGAGCTGCACCTCGTGACCCATCTGGCGCGCGCCGGGTGGCTGCAGTGGAAGGAGCGGCTGCCGGACGGCCCGCCGCGGCCGGGCGGCAGGAGCCCGCTGGCGCTGCGCGTCGCCCTGGAGACCGGCGAGGGCTTCGACCTCACCGAGGCCGGGACGCAGAAGCGGCTGGCGGTGTACGTCGTACGCGACCCGGCGCAGGTCCCGGGCATCGCCCGGCTCGGCCCGGATCCTCTCGCCGACGAGTTCGACGTGACCCGGTTCGCCGGGCTGCTCGCGGGGGAGCGGCGGCAGATCAAGGGCGCGCTGCGCGATCAGAGCCTGATCGCAGGGATCGGGAACGCGTACAGCGACGAGATCCTGCACGCCGCGAGAATGTCGCCCTTCAGACTGACCTCGTCGCTGAAGCCGGAGGAGATCCGGCATCTCCACGAGGCGCTGCGCACCACGCTGACCGAGGCCGTGGAGCGCTCCCGGGGGCTGGCGGCCGGGAAGCTGAAGGCGGAGAAGAAGAGCGGCCTGCGTGTGCACGGCCGGACCGGAGAGCCCTGCCCGGTGTGCGGTGACACCGTCCGGGAGGTCTCCTTCAGCGATTCGTCGCTGCAGTACTGCCCGACGTGTCAGACGGGCGGCAAACCGCTCGCCGACCGACGGCTGTCACGGTTGCTCAAGTAGGGCCACGGCGGGGCCCGGATGTCACCCGGAGCCACCCGGAACCGGGGTCCGACCGGGGTTCACCATGATCCGCAACCATTGAAGGTCCGGACCAATTCCGCGGACTTCGGTGCGGCTCGGCGGGGGTCCGGCGGACCTGTTCGGCGCCCTCAGCGCCAGGCGGGGGCCTTGAGGGTCACCAGGAGATCGCCCTCCTGGCTGCGCACCTCGAAGTGGCTGATGTCCTCGCGCTGCATGGCGGTGCCCCCGACCATCTCGGAGGCCTTGTCGGCGCCCTCGGGGGACTTCCAGTTGGCGGCCGTCTCCTCGGAGCCGTCCTTGCCGATCACGACGAGCCGGCAGGCGTGGACGCCCTCGGCCTCCTTGACCTTCAGCTCGATGTCGCTGCCCCAGAGCCGCTCCTCGGCCCTGACCTCGGCCCAGACGCCCGTCTTGGCGTCGGTGGCGGCCACGGTGTCCGGAGCCTCGCCCGGACCTGCGAGAACGGCCACGGCGGGGCCGCCGACGGCGATGACCACGGACGCCGCGAGGGCGAACAGCCAGCGCCGGCGCTTGGCCCGGTGGCGGGCGGCCACCTCGTCGAGCAGCCGTCCGAGCATCCGGGGGCCGGGGGCCGCGAAGGGGTGCACGGCGCGCGGTGTCGCGTTGCGGTAGAGCATCAGCTGCCGGGCAGCCGGGCGGAACTCGGTGACCTGTACCGCGCACTGCGGGCAGCCGCGGACATGGTCCTCGAAGTGGAACGAATCCACCTCGTCCAGCACGCCCAGCGCGTACGCGCCGACGTCGTGATGACGATCCTGGGACCACATGGCAATTCCTCGGGCCGGTGTGCGGTGGGGGTTGCTTCCTGCCCCCACCGGTACGGACCAGACCGGCGAATCACTCAAGCCTCACGGCCAATGCCAACCAAAAGATTCGGAGCCCTCCGTCACGCGGATTGGTCCCGGACCGAAAAAGTTGGTTCACCGAGGCCGCGACATCCGGGCGGACGCCGGATGAACGCGGGGTGCCGGCGCTAGAAGAGGTGGATCGCCAGGTGCCCCAGCGGCAGACCGAGCCGCCAGGCCGGTGTCCAGACCTTTGGGCCGTCGTCCTCTCCCGGGACCGCGCCGCCCCCCGGCACCGCGTCGAGGTCGGGCGCGAGCAGCTCCGTCTCCTCCAGCCAGCGCCACGCGGCGGCGGCCAGCTCCAGATCGGGCGACGGGCCGCCCGCCTCCAGCGCCTCGGCGGTGAAGTCGGCCATGCGCTCGCACACCCAGTCCTGCCACGGCTGGTCGTACGCCGTCAGCGACAGCCACATCTCCAGCTGGGTGACGACCCGGATGCCGGACAGCTCACCGCCCGCGTCCGAGAGGAAGATGGTCAGCGCCAGGGCGTCCCGCCCCGCACGGAACTCGAAGGACGTCGGCGGCATCAGGTCGCCCGTCCGCAGCAGTTCCTCCGCGATGTACTCGGCGTAGAACCACGCCATCGGGACGGTCAGTTCGCCTCCGCCGGCGCCGTCCGTGCTCTCCTGCCCTCTGTGCAGCATCCCTTCCTGCCTTCCTCCGGTGCGTGCGCGTCGCCCGACCCTGGCCTGGAGACCAGGCTGCGGGCCCCCATCCGGAACACGGATAGAAGACAGCTGATTGCTCAACCGGGGTCCTCAGCAAGGCGCTTTACGGAGGTTTGACTCGGCCATGGGTTTCACCGCAGGTCGGCCGCGTATCCGGGAAGCACCCGGCGCAGGGCGCGCAGCGCGTAGTACGCGCGGGACTTCACCGTACCGGGCGGGATCCCGAGGGCCTCGGCGGCTTCCGCCACACTCGCACCCTGGAAGTACACCTGCACCAGTACTTCGCGGTGCTCGGGAGTGAGTGTCTTCACAGCTTCCCTCACATCGAGGGTCGCCACCGACCGTTCGGCGTGATCGGCCATCACACGCGCGTTCTCCAGCACCGCGTCCCCCACCTCCGCGGGGCGCGCCTGCCGGGCCCGCCGCGCGTCGATGGCGAGCCGCCGTCCGACGGTGAGCAGCCAGGGGCGTACGGAGTCGAAGTCGTCGGCGCGCAGGGCCTCGGGGTGCTGCCAGGCGCGCACGAAGGTCTCCTGCACCAGGTCCTCGGCGCGATGGCGGTCCCCGTCGGAGAGGCGCAGCAGCAGGGCGAAGAGGGGGCGGCCGTGTTCGCGCTGGAGTTCGGCCAGCTCGTGTTCGGCGGTCGTCCCGTCGGTGATCGTGGTTCCGGCCGTCATGGCCGTATGGGAACGCGGGGCGCGGCGCGAGGACAGGGGCCGGTCACGGATGTGCGGCGGGCGGTCGAACCTGTCGGCGAACGGTGCGACGAACGGTATGCCGCCGGACGGGTCCCGGTGTACCGGTGCGCCGGTGTGCCTGCTTGACGGGTGTGCCCCGTTGTATGTGGATTCATATCGAATAGTCATTTAATACGACAAGGTTGGGGTGCTCGTCCATGACCGCACACAGGGGTCCCGTCGCCGTCTCCGTGGCCCTCCTCCTGGCCGCGTCCGCCGCCTGTCAGTACCCGGGCCCCGGCCCCCGGCCCGGCCCCTCCGCCTCCGGCGACGACAGCGGTGGCTTCACCCTCGTCGCCTCCGGTGACGTCCTCCCCCACATGTCGGTCATCGAGCTGGCGCACGCGGACGCCGGCGGCGACGGCCATGACTTCGTGCCGATGCTCGCGGGTGTGAAACACGTGGTGTCCGGTGCGGATCTGGCGATCTGTCATATGGAGACGGTCTACGGGGCGGACGGCGACTACAGCGGCTATCCGGTGTTCAGGTCACCGCCCGAGGTGGCGGAGGCCCTCGCGGTCACGGGGTACGACGCGTGCTCCACGGCTTCCAACCACACCCTGGACGACGGCGCGCCCGGTATCAGGCGCACGCTGGACGCGCTCGATCGCGCCGGTGTGCGGCACGCGGGTTCGGCGCGTACGGAGGAAGAGGCGCGGCAGCCGACCCTGATGCGCGCCGGGGGCGCCCAGGTGGCGCACCTGGCGTACACCTACGGGACGAACGGCATCCCGCTGCCGGCGGACCGGCCCTGGGCCGTGAACCTGATCGACGGGGAGCGGATCCTCGCGGACGCGCGGGCCGCCCGGCGGGCGGGCGCCGACCTCGTGGTGGTGTCGGTGCACTGGGGGACCGAGTGGCAGGACGAACCCGACGAACAGCAGGTGGGCCTGGCGCAGGAACTCACCCGGGCGGCCACCGGCGGTCGGCCCGACATCGACCTGATCCTCGGCACGCACGCGCACGTGCCGCAGGCCTACGAGAAGGTCAACGGGACCTGGGTCGTGTACGGGATGGGCGACCAGGTGGCGGGGGCGATGCGCAACCACTCCGGTGCCGCCGACCCGCGCGGCAACCAGGGCACCCTGGCCCGCTTCACCTTCGCCCCGCCCACGCGCACGGGCGACCGCTGGGCGGTGACGAAGGCGGAGTTCGTGCCGCAGTGGTTCGACGTCGGCCGGGGCAGGGTGGTCGACCTCGACTCCGCGATCGCGGCCGGGGCGGGGGCGGGCGTCACCGCCGTGCGCGACCGCATCCGGGAGATCGTCCTCAGCCGGGGCGCGGCCCAGGACGGACTGGTCACGGGGCGGTAGCCCGGCCGAGTCCCCGCAGATCCCCCAGGCCGTGGAAGTGTTCTGCCCCGCCGTGTCTACGGCACCACCGTCACCGGCCAGCGACCCGCCTTCACCAGGCGCAGGGCCACCGAGCCGACGATGCGGTGACCGGCCTGCTGGGAGGCGCCCACCACCACCGCGTCCGCCTTGAGCCGCTCCGCCGCCGTCACCAGGCCGTTGTACGGGTCGCCCCGGAAGGTGTGGAACTCCCAGCGCACCTCGAAGATGCCCTTGACCTGCTCGGCGGCCTCCCGGACCTCCGCGACCAGGTGCGCGGCGATCTCGTCGGTCGTCCCGGCGACCGGCACCCCGAGTGCCGCACCGGCCGCCAGCAGGGGCTGCACGTACACGATCGCGAGCAGCGCGTGCTGGCGGCGGGCGAGGCCGGCGGCGTACGCCACGGCCCGCAGGGAGGTGTCGGAACCGTCCAGTCCGACGAGGACGACCTTGGGCCCGTCGGTACCCCGTTCGAACCGGTGTGCTTGCTGATCGGTCACGGTCGCGAGGCTAGTCGAACACCCGGGCTCCGGCGTGCGCCGGGCGTGCGTCGAGGGCGCGGACGACTACTCCCATCGGGTGCTTCCCTGCCGCCGCACCGGTGTCGTGGTGGTGCGGCGTCCCCGCCTTGGTCGACTGATGAGTCATGCAGAAGGATCAGATGTTCACGCGTCGGCACCTGTTGACGGGCACCGCCGCCCTGCTGGGCGCGGCCGCCACGGCGGGCACCGCCGCTCTGCCCATCGGCGACGCGGACTCCGGCGCGGCACCGGCCGGCGCTCCGGCCCCGGCGGCGGGTTCCGGCGGCCGCCCGGCGCTCACGCCCTCCTCCTACCGTCTGCGGCCCATCGCGGGGTACGGCCCCCCGCCCCGGCGCCGCACCCTCGTCCGGCCCGCCGTCCGGCACGAGCCGTTCCTGCGGATCGACGGGCGCGGCCGCTCGATGGTGCTGACCTTCGACGACGGCCCCGACCCCCGCTACACCCCGGACATCCTGCGCATCCTCCGCGGCCACGACGTGCGGGCGATGTTCTTCGTGTGCGGCGAGATGGCGGTCCGGCACAAGGACCTGCTGCGGGAGATGGCCGACGACGGCCATGTGGTCGGCAACCACACCTGGTCCCATCCCCTGCTCACCACCCTCTCCCGGTCCAGGATCCATTCCGAGATGGGCCGCACCAGCGAGATCATCGAGAAGGCGTACGGGGAACCGCCGCTGTGGTTCCGCGCCCCCTACGGCGCCTGGAACCGGGCCGCGTTCCGGTTCGGCGCGGAACTCGGCATGGAGCCGCTCGCCTGGACCGTGGACACCCTCGACTGGCGGACGCCCGGCGCGCGCACCATCGCCCGGCGCGTGGAGGCCGGTGCCGGTCCCGGTGTCGTCGTGCTCTCCCACGACGCGGGCGGGGACCGCTCGCAGAGTGTCAGGGCCCTGCGCGACTATCTGCCCGAACTGCTGGATTCCGGCTATCGCATCACCGTGCCCCAGCGCGCATATGTGTAGCGAATTCCCTTGAGATCCCGCCCGCCCGGCCGGGTGACGCTCAGCGGACCTCGACCAGGCGGGCGAACACGACGACGTTCCCGTCGTAGCCGTTCTGCTTGGAGAAACCACCGCCGCAGGTGATGACCCGCAATTCGGGAATTCCGCTGTTCCCGTAGACCCGGTCGCCCGGGAAGTCGTTCTTCGCGAACACCTCGATGCCGTAGATCTCGAACACGGCGGTCTTCCGGTCCGCGCGCAGGATCTCCACCCGGGAGCCCTTCTTCAGCGCCCCCAGTCCGTAGAACACGGCGGGACCCTGGTTGTTGTCCACATGGCCGACGACCACGGCCGTGCCCTTCTCGCCGGGGGAGACCGCGCCGGTGAACCACCCGGCGAGGTTCGGATCCCGGGCCGGCGGCGCGTCCACCCAGCCCTGCGCGTCCAGCCCGACGGGCATGGCCGGCGCGTCGACCCGGATCGAGGGGATCCGCACCCGGTCGACCATGGCGTACGGCAGCGGGTCGGGGGCAGCGGTGAAGGTCCCGTGCGGGGTGCGGCGACTGTCCGCGGCCGCGGCCGACGCGGGCTGCGGCGGGCCCACGTCGAACTCCCCCGAGCCGTTGCGGATGAGAGCGAGCCCGGTCAGCAGAACAAGCGCTATCACGCCCCAAGGGGCACGCTTCTTCCGCGGCACCTCCCATTCGGCCTCGGCCGGTCCGGACGAAGACATATCCCATCCCCTCTCGACCCGGCCGTCACCGTGTCCCTCGCGCATACGGAAAAGCTAAGCCTGCCGCACGGCGAAGGCGACGGGGCAGGTGCGAACGGGTGGCGGGGGCGGGGAGTTCTGCGCCATCCGGGTTCGCCGCCGGAGGAATTTTCTGACGGTCCGTGACCTGCGGCGATATCCGATCGTACGGAGATATCCCGGCGTGTCTCTCCCGGGGGACTCACCAGGACGGACCAGTGCCGAAATGCGGGCCCGCCCACGGCATCTGAGGGTCATTTCGGGAGGCGTTTTCTCGCCGATCGACCGGGGACGGGACCCGGGGCGTCTTCCGCGGAGGATCACATGCGTACTACTCGTGTCCTGGCGGCCTCGGCCGCCGCGGTCGCCCTGGTCGGCGTGGCCGCGCCGACGGCCGCCGCCTGGGACCAGCCGAGCGCGGTCACGGCCGCCCCCAACGTCATCGCCCGCGGCGGGCGGCTCGTCCTCACCGTCAGCGGCGGTGACGCGTGCGCGATCGCCGGCAGCACCATCGGCTCCAACGCCTTCCCCACCACCAACCTCAGGTCCATGGGCGGCACGACCGCCACGGCCGCGGTCCGGGTCAACGCCGACGCCAGTCCCGGCTCGTACAGCGTCACCACCAACTGCGAAGGCAGACGCAAGACGTTCACCGGCGTCTTCACCGTGATCGGCGGGGTCCGCGGCGGCCTCGGCGGCAGCAGCTCCACCGGTGCCACGCCGACCGACATCGCCATCGGCGGCGGCCTGGTGACGGCCGCGGTCGTCGGCGGTGGCGTGTTCTGGATGCGCAGGCGCGCGGAGAACAAGGTCTGAGCCCTCTCGGGGGCGCATGCGACGCAGTTCTTCGCCCCGGACCCTCACGGGTTCCGGGGCGAAGAGCTGTGCGAGCGGCGCCGCGAGGAGAGCCCGTCAGGAGTGGTCGCCCTCCTCGGGGCGGCGACGCGCCCGGTGCCAGGCCACGCCCAGGGCCCCTGCGACGAGCGCGGCGCCGAGGCCGATCTCGTGCGGGTCGAAGCCCGCGACGGTGCCGCCGGCGCCGGCGTGGGAGCCCCGGGTGGGGTGGTGGGTGGGGTGATGCGTCGGGTGGCCGGAGGCGATGGTGAGATCCGTGCGGCCGCTCTCGTCGCCGCACTGGAACGACACCTCGTACACCGTGCCCGGCCTGGCGTCCCGGTCCACGGTCGCCGTGGCCGAGGAGTGGCCCCGGGGAATGACGACGGCGTCGAAGACGCCGGAGGAGACGGTCGTCCTGTGGTGGCAGCCGTCGACGCGCAGGAGCACCTGCCCGCCCGGGGCGACCGTCGAGGGCACGACACCGAAACCGAACGAGGTGATGTCGCCGGTCCGTGCCGCGTGCGCGGCGGGAGCGGTGAGGGAGAGGGCGGCCACGCCCAGCAGAGCGGCCGAAGCGACGCGTATCGCGCGCATGATGAGCCTCCGGGTCCCCGAGGAGCCTGCCGCGGACCGTTTCCGCCTGCGTCTGAAATGCACCTCGATGACCGAAACGCTAGAAAGGTGCGCCCGGTGGCGCGATCGCAGTAGCGCGAATGGGGCACGCGTGTGCTCCGCACAGGGGACCGGAACGCGTACGGCCGGGCGTGCCGCCGTCTACCCGCCCGCGTTCGGGAACAGGCTCAGGAACGGATCGGCCGTGGCCGACAGACCCCGGCTGTAGGGGGCGTCGAAGTCCCAGACGAGGAACAGCAGGAACGCGATGAGGGCGGAGAACAGACCGGCGAGGATCAGCTCGCGCGGCGTGCGCCGGATCTGCAGGGCGAACACCATGCCGACCGTCACGACGGCCCCGATGATCAGGCCGAACCACACCACGCCGGGCATGGTCTCGCCGGTGGAGTCGGCGCGGCTGCCGCGCGCGGCGTCGGCCGTGGCCACCTGGTCGAGCAGCGGCTGATACGTCTGTGCCTCGAAGTCGTCACGCGGCTCGTAGTCGGTGACGTCGTGGCGGACGGTCTCGAACAGCTCTGTGCCGCGCTCGGTCACCTCGCCCTTCTCGGCCATGACCTTCCACTCGGTGGACACGACATGGCCGACGTAGGCGTCGATGTCGCCGCGGATGCGGTCGCGCACGTCCTCGGGATACACCCGCACCCGCTCGCTGATCTCGTGCAGGGCCTGCGCCTCGGCCTGGACCTGGTCCTGGGCGGCGCTGCGGGCCTCCCAGACACCGGCGATGGCCAGGCCCAGCACGATGGCGTACACCACGCCGATCATCATGGTGATGTACTCGATGACGTCCGGGGTCTCGGACGGGTCCTCGTCCGCCGGCGCGGCGTGATGCCGTACCAGGGCCACGATGAGGACGACCACACAGGCCGCCCCCATCGCGAGGGTGAGAACAAGCCATTCCGACAAGAGGTTCCTCCAGGGATCAGCGTGGGCGCAGTGCGGCGGCGGCGAACACCGCGGGCACGGTGACCAGCAGGGCGAGCGAGACGAGGGACGGACCGGAGCGCTTGGCGGCGGAACGGGACGGAGCCCGGTACGGCGGATAGCTCACCGGGGTCGGCGAGACCTCGGGGCGGACGCTGGGCGCGGGGTCCGGCTGCGCCTTCGGCTTCGGCACGGGTGTCGGGGTGGGGGCGGGCCGGGGCGCCTCCGTGACGGGCGGCGGGGGCGGCGGCGCGGGCCGCCGGGGCGGGGCGGGCGTCGGCTTCGGGGCCGGCGGGGGGTCCGGAGCGGGGTCGGGGGTGGGCGTGGGCGACGGCGGTCTCGGCCGGGGCGGGGGCGTCGGGGTGGGGGGCGGCTCCGGCGGGCACGACGGCGTCGGAGCCGGCGTGGGCGGGGGTGGGGGAGGGGGCGGCGGGGTCGGCTCGCAGGAGCCGGTGCCCCCGACCGCCACGGCGACCGCGCCCCCGCCGCCCGGGCCGACGTCGGCGTACGCGCAGGCGTCGGCGACCGCCGGGCCGCTCGGTGCTCCGGCGAGGAGCCAGGTCAGTGCGAGCAGGGCCGACAGCCGTAGGGCGAGAGCGGATCGGGTCCGCTGGGGTCCTTGCACGTCGCAGATCATCCGTGCTCGCGCGCCCGCGTACGCGGGAGCACGGACCGATTGCTCCGGACGAGGGAAAAACGGACCTCGAAGGTTTGACTGCGGACGTCCCGTGCTGACCCCGTTTTCGACACCTCCGCAGGCGGACGGCCGGTACCGCGTCACAGTCTTCGGAAAGAAATTCGCGCCACGTTGAACACTTCGGCCACTCCCGCCCGTACCTAGGACCAGCAAGCGGCGCAATAGGCGCTGCAACACCCACCGGATACACGGGGAGTTGGAATGAAGACCTCCTGGCGGAGCGCCTCGCTCGTAGCGACAGCTGCGGCTGTACTGGTGCTGACGACGGCGTGCGGTCAGGAAAAGGGGTCGACGTCCTCGCAGAACGTGGGCGCCGCTTCCACACCGACGCTCGGTGCCGGCACCATCGCGGGCACCGGTACCGGTACGGCCGGCGTCGGCGCGGCCGGCTCCGACACGTCTGACCAGGCCCAGTCCACCACGGCGGCCTCGGCGGGCCAGCTGACGGTGTGGAACAGCGACGAGTACGGCAAGGTCCTCACGGACAGTTCCGGTCGCACCCTGTACCGCTTCGACAAGGACTCGTTCGAGCCGCCGAAGACGACCTGTGAGGGCGAGTGCGCCACCACCTGGCCTCCGGTTCCGGCCTCGGGCGCCACCGCCGCCGAGGGCGTCGACGAGGCCCTGCTCGGCGAGGTCAGCCGTCCCGACGGCACCAAGCAGCTGACGGTCGCCGGCTGGCCGATGTACTACTTCGCCAAGGACACCAAGGCCGGTGACATCAAGGGCCAGGGCGTCAAGGGCTCCTGGTTCGCCTCGGCGCCCAACGGCAAGAAGGCCTCCACCAAGGGCGGCGGCTCCGGCGGCACTGGCGGCGCGGGGGACACCGGTGGCGGAGCGGTCGAGCAGGCCGGCCTGACCACCCGCAAGGACGCCAAGCTCGGCGAGATCGTCGTCGACAAGAACGGCATGACGGTCTACCGGTTCCTCAAGGACACCCAGTGGCCGATGTCCACCAAGTGCACCGGTGCCTGCCTCGACAAGTGGCCCGTCGTGGCCCCGGTCGACAAGAACGACACCAAGGGCATCCTGCTGAAGGGCTACACGGTCTTCGACCGTCCTGACGGTTTCAAGCAGCAGACCATCAACTGCATCCCGCTCTACACCTTCGCCAACGACAAGTCGCCCGGCGACACCAACGGCCAGGGTGTCGGCGGTACCTGGTTCGCCATCAACGGCGACGGAGAGCCGATCGGCGCGCAGAAGTAAGGACACCTTCCCCAGGGTGGACCGCCTCGCCATTCACATCACCGCACGCGGAAGGGAGTGGACGAGAAGAGAGTGCCGGACGCACCACACCAGCGCGGCCGATCAGGTCCGCCCCCTCCGCACCGCACGGAGGGGGCGGACCGTTTGGCATGCCCGGACCCGCCCGAACAGGGGTGTCCGGGCGCGGTGCTGTCCGGCCGTGGCAAGGTCCGTGGCCGAACAGGCATGGCAGGGGCGCCGGTTGGGCATGTCCCCTCGGCAGCGACCTTGAACGGACGGTCAATTTCCGTTTTTACTCGCTCCTTCGGCGGACGATCAGTAGCCTCAGCTCGAACACCGGATCGCCCACGTCAGCCCCGAAGCGTTGGAGTACACAGATGGAGCGTCCCGCCTGGGCGCCGCGGAGCATCGACATCTCGATGCCGTCCGTGGCACGCATATACGACTACTACCTGGGTGGTTCGCACAATTTCGAGGTCGACCGGGAAGCGGCCCGCAGGGCCATGGAGCACGTGCCGGGCCTGCCCAAGATCATGCAGGCGAACCGGGCGTTCATGCGCCGCGCGGTGCGGTACGCGGCCGACGCGGGCGTCACGCAGTTCCTGGACATCGGATCCGGGATCCCCACCTTCGGAAACGTGCACGAGGTGGCCCAGGAGGCCAGCCCCGGCGCCCGGGTCGTCTATGTCGACCACGACCCCGTCGCCGTAGCACACAGCCAGGAGGTTCTGAAGGGGAAGGACGGCGTGGACGTGGTCGCGGCCGACCTCCGCAAGCCCCACGAGATCCTCGAAAGCCCCCAGGTTCGGCGACTGATCGACCTGAACCGGCCGGTGGCGCTGCTCCTGGTTGCCATACTGCACTTCGTGGAGGACACGGACGACCCCTACGGGGCGGTGGCGGAGCTGCGCGACGCGCTCGCGCCCGGCAGCCTGATGGTCGTCTCGCACGCCTGCAGCGAGGGGATCCCGCTGCCCGCGGAGCGGGCGGCGGCCATGGTGGACGTGTACAGGAACATTCGCAATCCGCTGACCATGCGCTCGGCCGACGAGGTCGCACGGTTCTTCGAGGGGTACGACATGGTGGAACCCGGAGTGGTGCCGATGGCGAAGTGGCGGCCCGACACGGCTTCCGAGGACGAGGATCCGTACGCCTACGCGCAGTTCGCCGGCGTGGGGACCAAAGCGTGAGGGCGGAGCCGGACGGGCCGGAGGACAGACTCCGCCGGTTCGCGACCATCTGGAGCCGCGCGGTCTTCCCCGCCACCTCCACGTCGCTGACCCGGCCCGAGTTCGAGGAACGACTGCTGCCGCTCGCCCGCAGGCTGAGCGAGGCACTGCGGGCGAGGACGTACGACGCCGAAGCGGGCAGGGCCGTCGGTGCCGCCCTCGTCGAGGCGCACTGCACCGAACCCGACGCGCTCAGCCAGACCCTGGACTGCGTCGACGCCTATCTGGTGCTCTACTGCGGCGGCGACGGACCCCAGGAGGACCTGCGGGCCCGTGCCGGGCGGCTGCAGTCCGCGATGGCCGCCGGGTTCGCCGAGGCCCTGCGGCAGCGGACGCTGGCCGAGCAGGAGGCCATCGCCCGCGCCGCGCTGGAGGCCCAGGGCGCGGTCGCCCTGGCGTTGCACGCCACCGAGGCCAGGTTCCGCGCGGTGTTCGAGGGCGCCGCCATAGGCATCGGCATCGCCGACCTCGACGGCAACATCCTCCAGGTCAACGGGGCGCTGCTGCGCATGTTCGGGGTCACCGAGCAGGCGATGCGCGGGCGCCGCGTCCCCGAGTGGAGGCACGCCGAGGACGCGCCCCAGGTGTGGCGCCTGTACGACGAACTGGTCGGCGGCGAGCGCGAGCACTACCACACCGAAAAGGCGTTCCACCGGCCCGACGGGACGGTCCTGTGGACCAACCTGACGGTGTCCCTGCTGCGGGACGCGGACGGCCGGCCCCAGTACCAGCTGGCCCTCATGGAGGACACCACCGAGCGCCGGCTGCTCAACCTCCGTCTCCGCTACGAGGCCACCCACGACGCGCTCACCGGACTGCCCAACCGCACCCTGTTCTTCGAACGCCTGGAGAAGGCCCTCGCGGCGGGCGACGGACAGCGGTTCGGCCTCTGCTATCTCGACCTCGACGGCTTCAAGACCATCAACGACAGCCTCGGACACGCGGCCGGCGACCGGCTGCTCGTCGAGGTCGCCGACCGGCTGCAGTCCTGTGCGACCGCGCCCGGTGAGATGGTCGCCCGGCTCGGCGGCGACGAGTTCGTGGCCCTGACCACCGGCACCGACACCGAGCGCGAGGTCGACGATCTTGCCGACCGCATCATGAACGCGCTGGTCACCCCGGTCCGCATCGAGGGCCGTGAACTGCTGGTCCGCGGCAGCATCGGCATCGTCGAGGGCCCGGCGGGGGAGCGCGGCCCGGCGGAGGTGCTGCGCAGCGCCGACATCACGATGTACCGGGCCAAGTCCGCGGGCGGCAACCGCTACGAGGTCGCCGACGCGGAGGCCGACGCCCGCGCCATCACCCGGCACGGGCTCACGACGGCACTGCCCGCCGCCCTGGACCGGGGCGAGTTCTTCATCGAGTACCAGCCGCTGGTCCACCTCGGCGACGGCACCGTGCGCGGCGCCGAGGCGCTGGTCCGCTGGCTGCATCCGCAGCACGGCGTCCTCGGCCCCGACCGCTTCATCCCGCTCGCCGAGCGCACCGGCCTGATCGTGCCGCTCGGCCGCTGGGTCCTGGAGCAGTCGGTGCGCCAGGCCCGCGCGTGGCAGGAACGCGGCGGCACACGGGCGACCGGCCCGCTGCGCGTCAACGTCAACCTCTCCCCGTGCCAGCTGACCCATCCCGGGCTGGTCCAGGACACGGTGGACATCCTGGAGCGCGCCGGACTCGAACCGGACGCCCTGTGCCTGGAGGTCACGGAGTCCGCCCTGATCGGCGCCGACGACGACCTGCTCAAGCCCCTGCGCAGGCTCTCCGAGATGGGCGTCGACATCGCCCTCGACGACTTCGGCACCGGCTACTCCAACCTCGCCAACCTGCGCCGGCTGCCGGTCCGCGTCCTGAAGCTGGACCGGTCCTTCACCCAGAGCATGCAGCAGTTCCCGGCCGACCCCGTCGACCTGAAGATCGTCGAGGGGATCGTCTCCCTGGCCCACAGCCTCGACCTCGCGGTCACCGTCGAGGGCGTCGAGACCGGCGCCCAGGCGGAGCAACTGCGCATCCTCGGCTGCGACACCGCCCAGGGCTGGTACTACGCCCGCCCGGGCCCCCCGGACCGCCTCCACGAACTGGCGTTGATGGACGCGACGGGATAGAAGAGGTTCCTTCCCCGCCGCCGACGCGTGCAGCGCGCCCCTCCGGGGGCGCGGGGAACCGCGCGATCAGCCACGGCGCAGCGGAGTTCCGCAACGGCGCTCACGGTGAACGGCGCGACCGGGACCGACAGCGCACCCTCACCGCTCCACCAGCATCCGCTGCAGCTCCCGCGCGGCCCGAGGCGGAGCCACATCGCTGCGGTGGGCGAGCGCGATGGTCCGATGGAGGCCGGGCCGGGCCAGCGGGGTGACCCGCAGGCCCCGGCCGGCCCCGGTGGCGACCATGCGCGGGACGACGGCGACGCCGAGACCGGCCCGGACGAAGCCGAGGACGGCGTCCATCTCGCCCCCCTCGACCGCGAAGTCCGGTTCGAAGCCCGCGGCCCGGCATGCGGCGACGGTGAGTTCCCGCAGGTCATAGCCGTGGCGGAACATCACGAGCCGCTCGCCCTCCAGATCGGGGACACGGACCGTGCGGCGGCCGTTGCCGGGCCCCGGGGCGTCGGGGGAGGAGACCACGACCAGGTCCTCGCGCAGCAGTTCCACGGTGGTGAGCGCGGGGGAGGGCGTGGGAAGCGGGAGGACCACCAGGGCCAGATCCAGCGCGCCCCGCGCCAGCTGCCGTACGAGGTCGTGCGAGCCGCCCTCCTCGATCAGCAGCCGGATGCCCGGGTAGCGGTCGTGGAAGGCGCGCAGCACGTCCGGGAGCAGGCCCGTGCACAGGCTCGGGGTCGCGCCGAGCCGGACCCGGCCCCGCCGCAGCTGGACCAGCTCCTGCACCTCGTGCCGGGCGGTGTCGGTGTCGGCCAGGATGCGGCGGGCCAGCGGCAGCAGCGCCTCACCGGCGTCCGTCAGCGTGATGTTCCCGCGCGCACGCTGGAAGAGGTCCGCGCCCAACTCCCGTTCCAGCGCCTTGATCTGCTGCGACAGCGACGGCTGCGCCACATGGACCAGCTCGGCGGCCCGGGTGAAGTGTCTGGTCTCGGCCACCGCCACGAAGTACTGGAGTTGCTGGAACTGCATCACTCCACGATACGGGACGATAGCCTCCAGCTATCGAAACGAGCTGTTTCATGTCTTGGACCGATGGGGTGCTGTGGTTCTAGCGTCTGTCGCATGGCTCTGGCAACGCGGACGGACCGGGCGGAACGGACGGAACGAAAACCGTCCTTCGCGCGCTCGGCGTGGGACAGCTCCCTCGGCAAGAAGACGGTGATGGCCGTCAGCGGACTGATCATGCTGGCGTACCTGGTCGTCCACATGCTCGGCAACCTCAAGATCTTCTTCGGCTCGGACGAGTTCAACGGCTACGCCCACTGGCTGCGCACCCTCGGCGAGCCCTTCCTGCACCACGAGTGGGCGCTGTGGATCGTCCGCGTGGTGCTCGTCGCCGCGGTCGTCGCCCACGCCACGGCCGCCTACCAGCTCAGCCGCCGCGACCTGCGGGCCCGGCCGAGCAAGTACGTCCACAGGAAGCGCCGGGCGAGTTACGCGACCCGCACCATGCGCTGGGGCGGCGTCATCCTCGCCCTGTTCATCGTCTGGCACATCCTCGACCTGACGACCGGCACCGTCCACCCGGGCGGTTTCGAGGCCGGACACCCGTACCAGAACGTGATCGACACCTTCTCCACCTGGTACGGCAACGTCGTCTACATCGCCGCGGTGCTCGCGCTCGGTCTGCACGTCCGGCACGGCTTCTGGAGCGCGGCCCAGACCCTCGGCGTCGGCAGCCGTACCCGCGACCGGGCCCTGAAGACCACCGCCAACGTCCTCGCGCTGGTGCTGACCGCGGGCTTCGTCTCCGTACCCGTCGCCGTCATGACCGGAGTGGTGAGCTGACCATGACCACGTCCCCCGCCTACACGGACTACACGACCGGGGCACCGGTCGTCGACGGCAAGGCCCCCGCGGGGCCGGTCGCCGAGCGCTGGGACCGGCGCCGTTTCGAGGCCAGGCTCGTCAACCCCGCCAACCGCCGCAAGCACACGGTGATCGTCGTCGGTACGGGCCTCGCCGGCGGCTCGGCGGGCGCTACGCTCGCCGAACAGGGCTACCACGTCGTCCAGTTCTGCTACCAGGACTCCCCGCGCCGCGCCCACTCGATCGCCGCCCAGGGCGGCATCAACGCGGCCAAGAACTACCGCAACGACGGCGACTCGGTCCACCGGCTGTTCTACGACACCGTCAAGGGCGGCGACTTCCGGGCACGGGAGTCGAACGTCCACCGGCTGGCGCAGATCTCCGTCGAGATCATCGACCAGTGCGTGGCACAGGGCGTGCCCTTCGCCCGGGAGTACGGCGGGCTGCTCGACACCCGCTCCTTCGGCGGCGTCCAGGTGTCGCGGACGTTCTACGCCCGAGGCCAGACCGGGCAGCAGCTGCTGCTGGGCGCCTATCAGGCGTTGAGCAGGCAGATCGCGGCCGGGAACGTGGAGATGCACCCGCGCACCGAGATGCTCGACCTGATCGTGGTCGACGGGCGGGCACGCGGGATCGTGGCACGGGATCTGATCACGGGGAAGATCGACTCGTACTTCGCGGACGCCGTGGTGCTGGCGAGCGGCGGGTACGGGAACGTCTTCTACCTGTCGACCAACGCGATGAACTCCAACGCCACCGCCGTGTGGCGGGCGCACCGACGCGGCGCGCTGTTCGCGAACCCGTGCTTCACCCAGATCCATCCGACGTGCATCCCCCGCACCGGCGACCACCAGTCCAAGCTGACGCTGATGAGCGAGTCGCTGCGCAACGACGGCCGCATCTGGGTGCCCAGGGCGCGGGGCGACCGCCGGCCCGCGAACCAGATCCCCGAGGACGAGCGCGACTACTACCTGGAGCGGATCTACCCCTCCTTCGGCAACCTCGTCCCCCGGGACATCGCCTCCCGCGCCGCGAAGAACGTCTGCGACGAGGGGCGCGGCGTCGGGCCCGGCGGACAGGGCGTCTACCTGGACTTCGCCGACGCCGTCGCACGGATGGGCCGCGAGGCCGTCGAGGCCAGGTACGGCAACCTCTTCGACATGTACCAGCGGATCACCGACGAGGATCCGTACGAGGTGCCCATGCGGATCTACCCGGCCGTGCACTACACGATGGGCGGACTGTGGGTGGACTACGACCTCCAGACCACCGTCCCCGGCCTGTTCGCCATCGGCGAGGCCAACTTCTCCGACCACGGGGCCAACCGGCTCGGCGCGTCCGCGCTGATGCAGGGCCTCGCCGACGGGTACTTCGTGCTGCCGGCCACCATCAACGACTACCTCGCCCGGCACCCGGAACAGGACGGGATCGGCCCCGAGCACCCCGTCGTCCAGGAGGCGCTGGCCGAGACCGAGGACCGGCTGAACCTGCTGCTCGCCGTCGACGGCGACCGCACGCCCGACTCCTTCCACCGCGAACTCGGCGAACTGATGTGGGAGTTCTGCGGTATGGCCCGCACCGACAGCGGCCTGCGGAAGGCGCTGGAGCGGATTCCGCAGATCCGGGAGGAGTTCTGGCGGCGGATCAAGGTCCCGGGGACGGGCGAGGAGTTCAACCAGTCCCTGGAGAAGGCCAACCGGATCGTCGACTACCTCGAACTCGCCGAGCTGATGTGCCTCGACGCGCTGCACCGCGCGGAATCCTGCGGCGGTCACTTCCGTGAGGAGTCCCAGACGGCCGACGGCGAGGCGGAGCGCCGGGACGAGGAGTTCTCGTACGCCGCCGCCTGGGAGTTCACGGGAACCGGTACGGCCCCCGTACTGCACAGGGAAGACCTGGTCTTCGAGTACGTCCACCCCACCCAGCGGAGCTACGCATGAAGCTGACCCTGCGCGTCTGGCGGCAGCGGAACGCCGACGCCGACGGCGCCATGTCCACGTACGAGGTGGACGGCATCTCGCCCGACATGTCCTTCCTGGAGATGCTCGACACGCTCAACGAGGAACTCGTCCTGCGCGGTGAGGACCCGGTGGCCTTCGACCACGACTGCCGGGAGGGGATCTGCGGGGCGTGCTCGCTCGTCATCAACGGCGACGCGCACGGTCCGGAGCGGACGACGACCTGCCAGCTGCACATGCGGTCCTTCTCGGACGGCGACACGATCGACGTCGAACCCTGGCGGGCGGCGGCCTTCCCGGTGGTCAAGGACCTCGTGGTGGACAGGTCGGCGTTCGACCGGATCATCCAGGCCGGGGGATACATCACCGCGCCGACCGGGGCGGCGCCGGAGGCGCACGCCACGGCCGTCCCGAAACCGGACGCGGACCTCGCGTTCGAGCACGCGGAGTGCATCGGGTGCGGGGCCTGTGTGGCCGCGTGTCCGAACGGGGCGGCGATGCTGTTCACCTCGGCGAAGATCAACCATCTGAACCTGCTGCCGCAGGGCGCGCCCGAGCGGGAGACACGGGTGCTGGACATGGTGGAGCGGATGGACGAGGAGGGGTTCGGAGGGTGCACGCTGGCGGGCGAGTGCGCCACGGCCTGCCCCAAGGGGATTCCGCTGATGTCCATCACGAGCATGAACAAGGAGTGGCTGCGGGCCGCCCGGAAGGCCGGGACGCGGTAGGCCGGTACGCGGCAGGTCCGCCCGGGCCCGCCGAGCGCCCCCGTGCGGGGGCATGGAACGTTCGCCGACAGGTGCGGACGGGCGGGGCCGGGCGTGGTGCTCTCTCCCGGCCCCGCCAGGGTCTCGTCACCGTCGCGACACCCGCCGGTCGACGGACCCGGACGCCCCGGACACCTGGTCCGAGCCGTTCAACCTCTCCACATCCGGGCTCCCGCGACCGGTCACGCGGGTGTCAGCCGGCGCCGGAAGAACTGGGGCGGCGGGCCGCACGTCCCCAGGTCCGCCCCTGACGCCGCCGAGTCGGCCCGTGTGACCAGGAGATGCCATGACCGCCTCCACCCTCGACAGCCCGCCCCGGCCGACGGCCCCCACCCGCTACACCGTCACCCTGGCCCGCGGCGAGGAGGACGTCCGCGCCGCCCAGCGGCTGCGGCACGACGTCTTCGCCGGGGAGATGGGGGCCCTGACGGCGTCGCCGCAGCCGGGGCTCGACGTCGACCCCTTCGACGCCCACTGCGACCACCTGCTCGTTCGGGACACCCTGACCGGACAGGTCGTCGGCACCTACCGGCTGCTGCCGCCCGAGCGGGCCGCGGTCGCCGGACGGCTGTACTCCGAGGGCGAGTTCGACCTCGGCCCGCTCGACGCGATCCGCCCCTCGCTGGTGGAGGTCGGCCGGTCCTGTGTGCACCCCGACCACCGTGACGGCACCGTGATCGGCCTGATCTGGGCCGGCATCGCCCGCTACATGGTCCAGGGCGGCCACGAGTGGCTGGGCGGCTGCTGCTCCCTCCCGCTCGCCGACGGCGGAGCCCTCGCCGCGGGCACCTGGGACCGGGTCCGGGCCAGGAACCTGGCGCCGGAGGAGTACCGGGTACGGCCCCTGCTGCCGTGGGTGCCGAAGGCCGGGGCGGCACAGGGGCGTACCGAGCTGCCGCCGCTGCTGCGCGGCTACCTGCGGCTCGGCGCCTGGGTGTGCGGCGAGCCCGCGCACGACCCGGACTTCGGGGTCGCGGACCTGTACGTGCTGCTGTCGATGCGCCGGGTCGACGCCCGATACCTGCGGCACTTCCTCTCCCTCGTCCCGGCGGCGTGAACCGGTGAGCGCATGGCTGCCCAGCGCGCCCTGCAGCCCGCGGGCGTGCGTGGCGGCGACCGGGCCGGGCGCCGCCCTGCCCCGGGCCGTGGCCCGGTTCGCGGCGGTCGTGGCCCTGGTCGCCGTCGGGGTGCTGGTGAGCCTCGTCGGCCTGCGTCTGCCGTCCGGCGTCGTGCGCCGGTGGAGCCGGTGGGTCGTGCGCGCCTCGGGGGTCCGGGTGCGGATCTCCGGTGCCGAAGCGCCCGCCGGAGGTCTGCTCCTCGTCGCCAACCACGTCTCCTGGCTCGACATACCGCTGCTCGGGGCGGTGCGTCCGGCCCGGATGCTCGCCAAGGCGGACATCCGTGCCTGGCCGGTGGCGGGCGCTCTCGTCGCGCGGAGCGGGGTGCTGTTCATCGAGCGGGACCGCATCCGCGCGCTGCCGGAGACGGTCGCGCGCATCGCCGGGGCCCTGCGCGGTGGTGCGGCCGTCGTCGCCTTTCCCGAGGGGAGCACCTGGTGCGGCCGGGCACAGGGCCGCTTCCGGAGGGCCGTGTTCCAGGCCGCGCTCGACGCCGGCGTGCCCGTGCAGCCGGTGCGTGTCCGCTACCGGTGCTCCGGGGGCGGGGCGAGCACCGCGCCCGCCTACGTCGGGGACGACGCGCTGCTCGCGTCGGTGTGGCGGGTGGTGTCGGCGCGCGGGATCGTCGCCGAGGTGGAGGTACGGCCCGTCGTCGCCCCGGCCGGCCGATTCGACCGGCGGACCCTGGCGCGGGCCGCGCAGACGGCCGTGATCGACGGGCCGGCCACGGTCGAGCACGTGCCGGACGCCGCCCACGCCGCCCACGGCGGTCGCGGGGAGGGCCGTACGAGGGTCAGTCCTCGGTCAGGGGGTGGCCGAGGCCCGCGATCCGGGACAGCCTCCGGTACGAGTCCAACAGCGCCTCGCGGTCGTACGTGCTCGTCGTGACCAGGACCTCCTGGGCGCCCGTCTCCTTCACCACCGACTCCAGTTCGTGCGCGACCTGCTCCTGCGTGCCGTGGACGTGGCCGGTCAGCCCGGACTCGTAAAAGCTCCGTTCCCTGGCCGTCATCGACCGCCGCTCGACCTCCTCCGCCGGGGCGAGCGGCGGGAACGTGCCGTGGGTGCGGGAGTACGCCATGGCCCAGGCCTCCGGCAGGAGCAGGCGGCGGGCGTTCTCCGGAGTGGCGGCGACGGCGATCGTGCCGGAGACGACGACGTACGGCTCCTCGGCCCACACGGACGGGCGGAACCCGGCGCGATAGCGGTCCACGCCCCGCCGCATCCGGTCGCGGTCGCGGAGGTCGCCGATCACCATCGGCAGGCCCGCCCGCGCGGCGATGTCGGCGCCCTCGCCCATCGCCAGCACGAACGGGGGCACGACCAGGCCCTCCGGGGGACGCGCGTGCACCCCGGTCGGGGACGTGCCGGCGAACCAGCCGAGCAGCTCGTCCAGCCGGCCCTCGAAGTCCTCGGCGTCGTCCTTGTCCCGGCCCAGGGCGCGGCGCACGCCGTCCGTGAAGCCGACGGAGCGGCCGAGCCCCATGTCGATACGTCCGGGGAACAGGGACGCGAGGACACCGAACTGTTCCGCGACGACCAGCGTGCGGTGGTTGGGGAGCATGACTCCGCCGGTGCCCACACGGATCGTGCGGGTGGCCGCCGCCACGGCCGCGGCCAGCACCGTGGGGGCGGAACCGGCCACCCCGGGCACGCCGTGGTGTTCCGACACCCAGAAGCGGTGGAAGCCGAGGCGCTCCGCGTGCCGGGCCAGTCGCACGGTGTCGCGCAGGGCCTCGGGGGCGCTGTGGCCCTCGCGGATGCGGGAGCGGTCGAGGACGGAGAAGCGGGTGGAGGCGAGTACGGAGGTCACATGGGGTTCAACGTCCTGGGGGTGGGGGGATTCCCGCGCCTCACGCGCCGAGCCGCGCCCGGAAGGGTCCGGACGCGGCTCGGTCGTGCTGCGGTGGTGCGCTGGTGCTACGTGCGGCCGATGGTGATGCCCTTCGTCGGCGCGGCCGTCCGGTTGTCGTAGATCACCGTGCCGTCGGACTTCTTCCAGATCTTGATCTGGAAGGTGTCAGGACCGTCGGTGGCCGTGACGCGGAAGAGGTAGCCGCCCTTGCCGTTGACCGTGCCGTAGCCCTGGAGGACTGCCTCGGAGCCGGTGACCACGAGCCATTCGGTGCTGGTGGAGCGGAACTTCAGCTTGGCGCCGGCGAAGTCGAACGCGACCTTGCCGGTCGGCTTGGTGTCGTTCTTGCCGTAGGCGGCGGTGAAGGAGAAGTCCGCCTTGCCGGTCAGCTTCGGGCCTGCCGGGTAGGCCCCGGCGGGGGAGGTGTAGCTGCCGTCACCGGTCGCGGCACCGGCCTTGCGGTCGTGGACGACCAGCTCGGCGACGGTGCGGCTCACCGAGGCGCCGTCGTCGTCGGTGACGGTGATCACCGGGGCGAAGAGGCCGGCCGTGCGGTAGGTGTGCTCGGCCTTGCAGCTGCCGGAGGTGACCTTGCCGGCCGCCGGCTTGCCGCCGTCCTTCCAGTCGATCTTGCAGATGTGCTCGTCACGGGTGCCCGCGTCGGTGAACTTGACCCGGATCCTGGTGACCTTGCCCGTCTCCACGGTCTTCCCGCTGGTCACCGAGGTGATCTCCGGGGCGGCGTTGGTGACGGTGACGGTGGCCGTGTCCGAGCTGCGGCCGCCGGTCAGGGTGACCTCGTAGGTGCCGTTGTCGGCGCAGGTGACCGTGGTCCTCGCGGACCCGGCGTCGGCGAAGACGCAGGGTGCGCCCTTCTCGACCGTCCACTTGGCCGTGCCAGCGCCGGAGACCGTGCCGTTCAGCTGGATCTTGGCGCCTTCCTTGCCGGAGACGTCCGCGCCGGCCCGGGCGATGGTGACCGGGTCGATGCTCTCCAGGGTGGGGACGACCTTCTTCAGCAGGCCGTCGGTGTCGAACTCCAGCTTGTCGATGGTGGTTTCGCGGTGGGTGCCGTCTCCGCCCGGGATGGCGAAGCGGTGGTAGGCGATGTACCAGTCGTCGGTGCCGGGGACGTGGACCACGGAGTGGTGGCCGGGGCCCTTGACGCCGAGCGAGAGGTCCTTCTCCAGGACGACGCCCCGCTTGGTCCAGGGACCGGTGGGCGAGGAGCCGGTGGCGTAGGCGACCCGGTAGTTCTCGTCACGTGTGTCGTTCTCCGACCACATGAAGTAGTAGGTGCCCTTGCGCTTGATGACGAACGTGCCCTCGTTGTAGCCGCTGGGGGTCATGTCCGTGACCTTGGCGGAGTCGAACGAGATCATGTCGTCGTTCAGCGGGACCGCGTACGCGCGGCCGTTGCCCCAGTAGAGGTACGAGGTGCCGTCGTCGTCGGTGAAGACCGCCGGGTCGATCATCTGGCCCGGGAGGGTACCGGCCTTCAGCAGCGGCTTGCCGAGCGCGTCCTTGAACGGGCCGGTGGGCGAGTCGGAGACTGCCACACCGATGTTCGCGTCGGCGCAGAAGTAGAAGTAGTACTTGCCGTTGCGCTCCTCCATCGCCGGGGCCCAGGCCCTGCTGTCCGCCCAGGAGACGTCCGGACCGAGGTCCAGGATGACGCCGTGGTCCTTCCAGTGGACCAGGTCCTTGGAGGAGTACGCCTTGAACTGCGTACCGCTCCAGCCCTCGAAGCCGTCGGTGGTCGGGTAGATGTAGAAGGTGTCGCCGAAGCGGACGATGTTCGGGTCCGCGTTGAGGCCGGGCAGCACCGGGCTCTTGAGCTCGCGTGCCGACACCGTCCAGGTGCGCTTCTTGCCGTCGGACCCGGTGACCTCGTACTTGACCGGCTTGGTGAAGTTGTGCGCGGTGCCGGAGGCGGGGCTGATCGACGCGCCGTGGGCGAGGGTGAACTCCGGTGCCAGCTCGGTGAGATCGGTGCCCGGCTTCATCGGCAGCGTGACGCGGCTGCCGGCGTCGTCGATGACGGCGTCCGTCTTCTGCGCCGGGTGGGTCACCTTGGCGATTCCCGTGGTGTTGCCGCTGATCTCCAGGACCTCGGCGGCCGTCAGGGCCCGGTCGTAGATCCGGAAGTCGTCGACCTCACCGCCGAAGTACGGGTCGGGGGAGTACATGGACCGGCCGATGTAGCCGCTGTAGTCCTTGTTCGCGTCGTACAGGTCGGACGGCTTGACGGTGACGTCGGTGGCGCGGGACACCTCGGTGCCGTCCACGTAGAGGACCGCTGTCTTGGCGCCGCCGTCGACGGTGACGGTGACGTGCTGCCACTTGTCGGCGGTGAGCCGCGCTCCCGACAGCTTCTTCTCGGCGCCCCAACTGGCGGCGGTGATCGCCGAGTAGAGGGCGGAGGAACCGTTCGACGGGCTGGCGAACAGGTACTTGTCGCTGTCGGGGCCGAGGCCGAACAGCCACTGCCAGTTGTCGCCGCCCTTCCACTTCGCGTACGTGGAGACGGTGACGCTGTCGGCGCCCTTCAGCACGCCGTTCGGGATCTTGACGTAGGGCGAGCTGGAACCGCTGTTGCCGCCGGACATCTTGAACGAGCCGCCGTCGACGCCGGTCGCGAAGTCGGGGGTGCGGACGTAGGTGCCGTGGTAGCCGTGGCCGCTGGAGTCACGGGCGATGCTGCCGCGGGTCTCGTCGAAGCCGTAGTGCACGAGCAGGTCGGCCGGGACGTCCGGGCCCTCGGTGGAGACCGTGACCTCGGCGCGGACCTCGATCGCCGAGTCGCCGGGCAGGTCGCCCTTCACCGTGAAGGTGCCGGCCTGCGCGTACTTCGAGGCGTCCACGTCCTCCCAGGTGACGGCGACGGGCCGCTCGGCGCCGTCGGCGAACTCGGCGATGACGGTGGCCGGCAGGACCGGGGCGTCTGCGATGCGCGTCCTGACCTTGACGTCCTCGACGCTCGTGACGATCCCGTCGGGCTGGTAGGTCTTCAGCAGCCGGTCGTACTCGGCCTGGGTGACCGGGAGCACGGTGCCGTGCCGGGGCTTGGACGGCAGGTCGTAGCCCGTGGACGGGGTCCAGACGCCGGAGTCCAGGTCCTTCGTCTCGAAGGGGATGTAGCCGCGGCCGCCGAACTCGTCGAGGAACGCGTACCACTTGTCCTCGGTGTTCGACTTGAACACCAGCGGTCCCTCGGCGGCGTTCATGGCGCCCTTGCCGATGCCCTCGGCGACGGCGGTCCAGGAGAGGCTGCGGAGCGTGTCGCTCTTCTCCTCGAAGATGAACTTGCTGTTGGGGGTGGAGGAGCTGTTGTTCCGCTCGTCCTTGGAGAGGCGGTAGTACTCGCCGTCGTGCTGGATGACCGTGGAGTCGATGACGGAGTAGCCGCGGTCGACCCAGACCTTGGGCTCGCTGAACGTGTAGAAGTCACGGGTCGTCGCGTACATCATGCGGTTGTACGTGTCGCCGGAGTGGGCCTCGTTGTCGTACAGCTTCGACGCCCAGAACACGACGTACTCGCCGCGCTGCTCGTCGTAGTACGCCTCGGGGGCCCAGGTGTTGCCGGCCGAGTCGGGGGAGACCTTCACCAGGCGCTGGTTCGTCCAGTGCACCAGGTCGGTGGACTCCCAGACCATGATGGACTTGCTGCCGGTGCGCTGGGAGGCGTCCCAGTCGCCGTTGCCGTAGATCTTCAGGTCGGTGGCGATCTGGTAGAACTTGTCGCCCTCGGGGGAGCGGATGATGAACGGGTCGCGCAGGCCCTTCTCGCCGAGCGTGGAGGTGAGGACCGGCTTGCCGTCGTTCAGCTCCCGCCACTTCAGCGGGTCGTTGCCCTTGCTGAGCGCGGCGTACAGCTGCTCGCCGTCCGAGGTGCCCTCGCCCGTGAAGTAGCTGAACATGTAGCCCTTGAGGGCTTCCTTCTCGGGCAGTTCCGGCACCTTCGCGGTGAAGGTACGGGTGGTCTTCGCGTCGCCCTTGGTGACCGTCGCGGTCAGGACGGCGGTCGTGGCGCCGTCGCCGTGCGCGGGACGCTTCACCACGCCGTCCGCGGAGACGACGTCCGCGTTCGCGGAGGACCAGGAGACCTTCGTGCCGAAGCCGCCGTCGCCCGGGAGCGTGAGGTTGCCGCGGGCGTCGTCGAGGTTGTGCACCGTCAGCGCCTCGGCGGCCTGCTTGACGGCGGTGGTGTCGTCGAAGGTCGGCAGCACCGTGACCTCGAAGGACTTGGTCGCGCTCGCCGAGCCCTTCTTGAGGGTAGCCGTCAGCGTGGCGTGGCCGTTCGGCTCACCGGCGGCGGGGCGGGTCACCGCGCCGGAGTTCGAGACCACACCGGTGTTGTCGCTCTTCCAGGTGATCGTGGAGCCCCCGGCCGTACCGGTCTTCGGCAGGTCCAGGTCGGCGGTGACCGCGCTGGTGTCGCCCAGGGTGAGGGCCGCCTTGTCGGCGGCGAGGCCCTCCTCGGCGATGGGGAGCGCGAGTTGCTCGACCTCGGAGCCGGCGAGCGCGCGGTCGTAGACCCGGAAGTCACGGATCTTGCCCTTGAAGAGCTTGTCGCTGGTGTAGACCGACTTGCCTATGTAGTTGGCGGTCGTGGTGCCCGAGCCGATGGACCCCGGGGTGGTGGTGACCGACGTGTTGCGGCCGACCTCCACGCCGTCCTCGTAGAGCACGCCCGTGGTGCCGGTCTGTGTGTAGGTGAGCTGCTTCCACACCGAACGGCTCAGGTTGTGCGAGTCGGCGGGCCGGGTGTTCTGCTCGGTCGACCAGTTGCCCGAAGCGATGGCCGTGCGCAGCGAGTTGCCGGTGGCGAAGAGGTAGCCGTTGCCCGTGCCGCTGCTGGTGTTGCCGAAGCCGTAGATGAAGTACGGACCGGTCTGCGACTCGTCCATCAGTACGTCCATGGAGACGCTGATGGAGTTCATGCCCTTCATGACGTCGTTCGGCACCTTGATGTAGGTGTCCGACCCGTTGAAGGAGAGCCCCTGGCCGTCGCCCGTCCAGCCGGCGGCGCCGTTCACCGTGCCGTCGCGGCCGTGGCCGGAGGCGTCGACGGCCTTGGTGCCGGAGGAGGCGTCGAGCTTGTACCAGAGGGCCAGCCCGTCGGTGAGATCGGCGTCGTCCGCGGCGGCCGGGGCGGCCGGCCCGGCCAGTCCCAGGACGAGTGACGCGGCGGTCAGTCCGGCGAGCGGACCCGCCCAGCGTCTCGCGCGGCCGCGCAGACGTTCGATGTACGTCATGTCGAGTTATCCCTGCTGAGAGCACGGCTGATGAAGGGGTGGCGAAGGCAAGGTGAACGCAAGGGGGGAGGGGTCGGGAAGAGGCGGGAGCCCTCGCCCCGGGCATCCCGCTGTTTCGACCATGTGACGTCGTGTTGCGAGAGTGTCAATCGGCGTGTGGTGAGGCGTCAAGAGGTTTCGAACGATGTCCGACAGGCCGAACGCAGAACCCCCGTTCCCCGGGGGACATCCCGGGAGAACGGGGGCTTCGTGCACCGCGTCTACTTGACGGGGCGTATCAGTTCCCAGGTGTCGACCGCGAAGTCCGGCTTCATGCCGTGCCGTTCGTAGAGGGCGAGCGCACCGGTGCTGTTGTCGGTGTCGACGCCCAGGCCGATGCGGTCGCGGCCCAGCGCCGCGAAATGACCGAAGGCGTGGCCGAGCAGCAGACTGCCCAGGCCCCGGCCCCGGGCCTCGCGCAGGACGCCGATGCTGGTGATCCAGGCCATCGCGGACCGGTCGTTGCGGCTCCGCAGGGCCGCCGCGTCACCGAGACCGTCGACGTGCGCGATCCAGACCAGCGACCAGTCGACGTGCTCGGCGTCGATGTCGTCCAGCCACTGCTCGTACGTGCGCGGCTGGAAGTCGAAGTGTTCGGCGAAGGCCGCCTGGAGCAGGGCGTGGGCCTTCCTGCGGTCCGGCTCGGCCGCGCAGTCGCGCAGGGTGACGCCGGGCGGGGGCGCCGCCGGCGGCTCGGCGGGGGACAGGGGGCGGGCCATCACGTTGTAGCGGCGGACCGTGCGCCAGCCGCGCTCGCGCAGGGCGTCCAGGTCCATCGTGGGCGCGATGTTGAGGTGCATGTGCACGACGGCCCGGTCCGCGCCGTTGGCCGCCGCGCGCTCCGCCGCGCGGGCCTCCATCAGGTCGAACAGGTGCAGGGCGCCGAGAGGTTGGTCCGGCAGCGTGTAGTGGTCCATGTCGATGCGTTCGCCGCCCGACTCGTCCCACTGCAGCCCGTACGCCACCAGCCGGTCGCCGTCGAACAGCAGCCAGGAGTCACGCGACAGATCCGCCTCGGGATGCTTCAAATCCGCCCGTACCTCGCCCAGTTCGGTCTCGGCGCGGCCGATCTCCAGCACGTCGATCTCGTTGAGCAGCGCGCACACCGCCTCCGCGTCGTCGAGCGTCGCCGGGCGCACGGTCAGGCCGGGCGGCAGGGGGGTGGGGTGCGTCGTCGTCATGGGGCCACTGTCGGGGGGCGGGGGCCGGGGCCGCAACGGGATTTCGGGGCGGCGGGCGGCCGCGCCCACCCGTGCGGCGCCGGGGGTACGAGGGGGCGCGGCCCTCGTACGGCCCCCTCAGGCCGCCACGGGCAGTCCCGGCGTCCGGAAGACCCGCCGCTGGGCGTCGACCGCGAACACCTCGCAGCCCTCCCGGGAAGCGGCCCACTCGATGCCCTCCGCGCCCATCGCGAAGGCCGCCGTCGCGGTCGCGTCGGCCTCGGTGAGGGACGGGGCCACGACCGTGAGGCTCAGCAGTCCCGTCGCGGGGCGGCCGCTACGGCCGTCGAGGATGTGATCCCCGCGCTCGTAGCGGGCGGAGGTGGCGACCGCCCCGTTCGTGAGGGACAGGACCACGCAGAGGCGGTCGGCCCGCTCGGGGTGCCGTACGCCCACCCGCCACGGACCGCCGGTCGCAGCCACGTCACCACCCGCGTTGAGGCACAGTCGCCGCGCGCCCAGGCCGGTCAGCAGCTCTGCCGCCCGCTGCACGGCCCACCCCTTCACCATCGCGCAGGGGTCGAGCCCACGCCCCGGCAGCCGTACGTCGAACGCGCCGCCCGTGGCCACCCGGTACTCCTCGCAGAGCGCCAGCACCTCGGCCAGGTCCGGGCTGATCTCCTCCGGCGCCAGTTCGCCCCGGTCCAGCCGCGAGACCTCGCTGTCCTCGCGGAACGGGCTGAACCGCGCGTCGACCTCGCGCAGCCAGGCGAACGCCGGCTCCACGGACTCGGCGGTCAGCGGCCCCGCGCCTTCGGCGTTCCCGCCCGTGTCCGCTCCGCTGTTCCCGTTCTCGGGCTCGCCGTCCTCGACGAGCAGCGAGATCGGGAACCCCATGATGTGTTCGACGCGGCGCACCGGATCAGACCTTCGTGTCGAGGGCGGCCTGGAGGGACTCCCGGTAGGCGTCGCTGGTGATGGTGGCGCCGGAGACGGTGTCGATGTCGGCGCTCTGCGCCGCCAGCGTCTCCTTGACCAGCACCGGGACGGCCGCCTCGGTCTGCGGGTGGTCGGGCTGCTTCAGCATCTCCACCGAGGCGATCGCGTCGCCCGCGAAGGTCACCTGGACCTGGACGTCACCCTTGGACGTGCCGACGGTCGGTCCGGCGACGGTCCGGCTCGCGCTCTCGCCCGACTCCTGCGAGGCCCCCGACGCCTCGGTGCCGGAGCCCGCCCCCGCGCCGGAGCCGGTAGAGGACGCCGAGTCGGCCGAGGACGCCGACTTCTCGTTCTCGTCGATCGTCGCCTGGAGGGACTCCCGGTAGGCGTCGCTGGTGATGGTGGCGCCGGAGACGGTGTCGATGTCGGCGCTCTGCGCCGTGAGCGTCTCCTCGATCAGCACCGGCACCGCCGCTTCGGTCTGCGGGTGGTCCGGCTGCTGGAGCATGCTCACGGCCGTGATCTTCTCGCCCCGGAAGGTCGCCTGGACCTGCACGGGACCCTTCTCGGTGTCGACGGTCGGGCCCTTGACCACGGTCGAGCCCGCCGCGGCGGAGGCGGACGGGGCGGGCTCGGCGGTCACCGTGGTGGTCGTCCCGGTCGAGGGGGTGTAACGCCAGACGGGCACCAGCGCGGCGGCGCTCAGGACCAGGGCGGGAATGACTCGTTTCACAGTGCGTTCCTGTCCCTCAGCCGGCCAGGCTGAAGCGTTCGAAGTGGATCTGCGGCTTGGGTACGTCCAGTTCGCGCAGGCTGCCGAGGACCGCGTTCATCATCGGCGGGGGCCCGCACAGGAACACGTCCCGGTCGGTGATGTCCGGCACCATGCGCCGCAGCTCGCGCGCCGCCAGCAGGTCGGGGCTGACCGGCCCGGAGACCAGGTGCAGTTCGGCACCCTTGTCGAAGGCGAGCCGCTGCAGCTCGTCGTAGAGGACCGCGTCCTGCTTCGCGCCGACCCGGTAGATGACCACCGCATGGCCCTCGATCTCCTCCAGCAGGGCCCGGATGGGGGTGACACCGACGCCGCCGGCGATGAGCACGGACTCCGGCCGGGTGCGGTGCATCGCGGTGAAGGCGCCGTACGGGCCCTCGGCGAACACACGGGTGCCGACCTTCACATGGCGCAGGGCGGCGGAGCCCTCGCCGGCCGCCTTCGCGGTCAGCCGCAGCTGCTTGCCGTCGGGCGCGGCCGACAGCGAGAAGGGGTTGGCCTGCCACCAGCGGTCCCGGGTCAGGAACCGCCACAGGAAGAACTGGCCTGCCCGCGCGGGCATCCGGTCCAGGTCACGGCCGCTCATGTAGATCGACACGACGTTGTCGGCCTCGGGCACGACGGCGGTGACCCGCAGCTGGTGACGCCAGTTGCGCCACAGCGGCAGCACCAGCCGGCCCAGGAACACGGAGGCCAGGGCCACGCCCCACAGCACGTACCAGTACGCCGTCGCGGTCTTCGACGAGGCGAAGGAGGTGCCCGCCGTGACCTGGTGCGTGAAGGCCAGCACCACCGCGACGTAGGTGTAGAGGTGGATGAAGTGCCAGGTCTCGTAGGCCAGCCTGCGGCGGGCGAAGCGGGCCGAGACGACGCCGATCACCATGATGATGCCGAGCGCGACGATCGCGCGCAGTACGCCCTCGACGGTCTCGGCGAGGTCTACCAGCTGGCTGACCGGGTCCATGTCCGAGGACTGCGCGTAGCCGAAGCTGATGAACGTGCCGTGCGCGACCAGCAGCCAGAGCACGGAGAAGCCGGTCCAGCGGTGCCAGGAGGTCAGCCGGTCCATGCCGATGCGCCGGTCGAACCACGGCAGCCGGGCCACCAGCAACAGCTGGAACGCCATCAGCAGCGCGCCGTACAGACCGGTCAGGCGGCCCAGCACGATGAGGGCGTTCGAGGCGAAGCCGCCCTGCACGAAGAAGAAGGTCACCACGGCCACGTTCGCCGCCAGCACCGTGTACAGACCGGTACGGGCGACCACTTTGGGGCGTGCTCCCGGGCGGCCGACCGCCGCGGGGGGTGGTTGGAGAGTGGTCACGGTGACAGCTCCTTGATCAGGTGGGGATACGAGCTTCGCCGGTCCGCGCTGTCGTTTTCCTGTCGGACAACTTTCAAGTTTTTATCGATCGGCTTCCGAACCGTGAGCGGCTATGGCGCGCGGCGATCGGTGCCGCACTATGAGCACGTGGAAAAAGTGCGACTTCTCGTGGTGGACGACGATCCGCCGATCGCTGACCTGGTGGCGACCGTCGCCCGCTACGAGGGCTGGGACGCGGTCACGGCGCACTCCGGCGAGGAGGCGCTCAGGCAGGCGGCCGCGTTCCGTCCCGACATCGTGGTCCTGGACCTGATGCTGCCGGGCGTGGACGGCTTCGGCGTGCTCGACCGGCTGCGCCAGTCCGGCACGATGGTGCCCGTGGTGTTCCTGACCGCCCGCGACGGCGTCGCCGACCGCGTCGCCGGCCTCACCCGGGGTGGCGACGACTACCTGGTCAAGCCCTTCGCCGTGGAGGAACTGATGGCCCGGCTGCGCACCGTGCTGCGCCGCAGCGCCGGGCCCGCCTTCCAGCGGTCCGTGCTCCACATCGCGGACCTGTCGATGGACGAGGACACCCGCGAGGTCCGGCGCGGCGACAAACTCCTCACGCTCACCCCCACCGAGTACGAGGTCCTGCGCTACCTCATGCGCAAGTCCCCGACCGTCCTCACCAAGGCACAGATCCTCGACCACGTCTGGGAGTACGGCTTCGGCGGCCGCTCCAACGTCGTCGAGCTGGTCGTCAGCCGGCTGCGCCGCAAGCTGGACGACACCGGCGAACCCCTCATCCACACCGTCCGGGGCTTCGGCTACGTCCTGCGGCAGGCCACGGAGTGATAGCCAGGCTCAGGCAGAGCTACCGCTCCATGCGCCTCGGCACCCGGCTGGCCCTCGGCCTGGGCGCCCTGGCGCTCGTCGTGTTCGCCGTCGTCGGCAACGCGCTGACCATGTACATGCGCGACTACCTCTCCGCACAGCTCACCGAACAGCTGCGGATCGCCCAGATCGCCCAGGCCAAGAACATCGCGGACGACGGCACGCTCAAGGGCAAGAAGTACTGGGGCTGGTACTACGCGATCTACGACACCTCGGGGGGAACCCCGGTGCTCCGCAAGCCCGAGGACCCGGCCGACCTCCCCAAGGACATCGAGAACTTCACCCTCGTGGCCAAGGCGCTGACCGTCGAGGGCACGGAGGTCGCCCGCACCGAGTACCTCAGGGGGGCGGGCCAGTACCGGCTGCGGGCCTGCGAGGTCGAGCCCGGCGTGGTCCTCGTCAGCGCGGCGCCGATGGCGGACATCGACGACACCGTGGCCCGGCTGGTCACGGTCCAGGTCGTCGCGTTCGCCCTCGCCCTGCTGGCGCTCGTGGTGTTCGGCCGGGCCATGCTGCGGCGCGGGCTGAAACCGCTGAGCGACATGGCGCACACCGCCCGCGGCATCACCTCGCACGACCTGACGGACTCCGCGCGGCTGCCGGTCCGCCACGACAACCGCGACGGCGGCTTCGAGGTGGAGGAGCTGCGCACCGCCTTCAACACCATGCTGGAGCACATCGACGACGCGCTCGCCGTCCGTACGGAGGCCGAACAGCGCCTGCGCCGCTTCGTCGCCGACGCCTCCCACGAACTGCGCACCCCGCTGATGTCGGTACGCGGCTACGCCGACCTCTTCCAGTACGCCGCCGCCCACAGCCCCGAGGAACGCGACAAGCACCTGGCCCGGCTGCGCGCCGAGGCCGCGCGCATGGGGTACCTGCTGGACGACCTGCTGATGCTCGCCCGTCTCGACGCCGCCGACGTGGAGACCCCCCTGCGACTGGAGGAGTCCGATCTGGTGGGGCTGGCGCTCCAGGCGGCGGACGCCTTCCGCGCGGGCCACCCGGACCACCCGCTGACCGTGACGACCGGCTCCGACCCCGTACGCCTGCGCCTGGACCCCCTGCGGCTGCGCCAGGTCCTCGACAACCTCCTCACCAACGCCGCCGTGCACACCCCGCGCGGCACGGAGGTCCATCTGGAGGTGCGGGTCGCGTCCGGCGCGGCCGAGGTGCGGATCACCGACTTCGGCCCGGGTATCCCGGCCGAGGACCAGGAGCGCGTCTTCGACCGCTTCTACCGCGTCGACAAGGCCCGCAGCCGTGACCGGGGCGGCAGCGGCCTCGGCCTCGCCGTCGCCCGCTCCCTGGTCCGCGCCCACGGCGGCACCATCACGCTGACCGCCGTGCCGGGCACGACGACGTTCACGGTGCGCCTGCCGTCGGGCCAGGGAGAGGGCGACGGCGAGGGCGGCGGCGGGGCGTAGGAGGACCCCCGGTCGTCATCGGACATGCGGTCGGGCCCGGCCCCGGCCGGAGCCCGGGGGCCGTGCCCCGGCTGGGCCCGGGGCCGGGCCCGACGGGTCGTTCGGCCGACCGTGATGCGTCAGACGGCGGCCCAGGCGTCGTCCACCGGCAGGATCACGCCGTTGACGAAGGCGGCCGCGTCGGAGGCGAGGAAGAGGATCGCGTCGGCCTGTTCCTCGGCGGTGCCGAGACGGCCGATGGTGGCGCCGATCAGCCCGCCGACGACGGCGGGGCCGTGGGCCTGCTGGTCGGCGTCCACCTTGATGTTGGTCAGCGTGGGACCGGGGGCTATCGCGTTGGCCCGGATGCCCTGCTTGCGGTACATCACCGACAGACTCTTCACCAGCCCGACGACACCGTGCTTCGACGCGGTGTAGGCGGCTCCGGCCGCGCTGCCGCGCAGTCCGGCCTCGGAGGCGGTGAAGACGATCGCGCCGCGCCCCGCCTCCAGCATGTGCGGCAGGGCGGCCCGGGTGAGCAGGAACGGCGCGGTCAGGTTGACCCGGACGACCCGCTCCCACTCGTCGTCGGTCACGTCCGCGAGGGCCGACATCCGGTCCATGATCCCGGCGTTGTTCACCAGGACGTCCAGCCCGCCGAAGGCGTCCACGGCCCGCTCGACGACCGTGTCGACGACCGCCTGGTCGCTGAGGTCACCGACCACCGCGAGGGCGGTGCCGCCGGCCGTTCCGATCGACTCGACGGTCTCCTCGGCGGCCTCCTTGTTGAGGTCGGCGACCAGCACCTTCGCGCCCGCCGCGGCGAACTTCAGGGCCGCGGCCCGGCCGATGCCGGAACCGGCGCCCGTGACGACGACACCGCGGCCGTCGAGACCGTGACTGCTCATGAACTGATCCTCTTCCGTCGGGGTGGGCCGGTCGCCGGGCAGGGAGGTCCGCCCCGGCGACCGGCTCACGATGAGTGCTCCGGTGGTTCATGCGTGCGCCCCGAGCGCGTGCGGGACATGGAGCCGCGAGGGGTGCCCCCGGGGCCCGGCGCCGTTCGGGGGGAGTGACCGGCGGCCGGGCCCGGAGACGGCGCCGGGCCCCGTCCCCACGGGTGCGGCGCCCCGGTGCCGTCCCGCTCGAACGGCACCGGGTCCCGGGTCGCCCACGGCGGGGAGGCACCGGGCGACTTCGTACGGACGACGCCGTTGCCGGACGCCGTGTTGCTTGAGTCGGGCAAGCGTATGTGGATTACTTGAGTCAAGCAACCTAATGCGGGATTGTTTGAGTCGGGCAACGGGTGGTCGTCGTCCGGCGCCGGACGGCGTGAGACGTTCCCGCCGGAAGGGCCGGCGATACCCCGGGAGGTGGACCATGGCGGAACAGCCGTCCGACCGATCGCGTGACGTGGTCGTCGTCACCGGTGCCGGCGGCATGGGCGTGGCGATCGCTCTCCGGAACGGCAGTGGACGGACTCTGCTCCTCGCGGACGCCTCGCCCGGCCGGCTCGACGGGGTCGTCGCCACCGCCATGGCGAAGGCGCAGGCCGAGGGCCCGAGCGGCGCGCGCATGCGGGCGGTGCTGTGGTGTTCGACGCGGAGGGCCGGCTCTACGTCAGCGAGGGGCGGTTCGGCACGGTGCTCCGGATCGGGACGGACGGTGCCGCGGCCGTCGTCGCGGACGGGCTCGGCGCACCGCAGGGACTGGCGGTCCTGGGCGCGGAACTCTTCGTGGTGGAGACCGGACACCGCCGACTGCGGTCGGTCTCCCTCGCCTCGGGGCAGTCGCGGATCGAGGCGGAGGAACTGCCCGTCGGGCCGCCCCCGGGTGTCGTCCCCCGCACGGAACCCGCGGTTCGCGGACGTCATGCCCGGTCCGGCCCGCCGCTTCGCGGGCCTCACGGCGGCGCCGGACGGAACCCTCCTGCTGTCCGCCGACGGCGAGGGAACGGTGCTGCGGCTGACACGGAGGGCGGAGGACCGACCGGAGCGATGAATTTACTTGAGTTAGGCAACGAGATGGTAAAGTGGATCCCATGTCCCCCTCACCGCCCCCGGACTCCGCTTCCCCGGAAGTGATCGAGATCGAGCGAGCCCTCACGCGTATCACCTACCTCAGCACCCGGGCCCGGGCCCACGAGCGCCTGATGAGCCTGGCCGGGGTGCCGCTCGACCGTGCCGCCGTGGCCCTGCTGCGGCAGATCGCCGACTCCGAGCCGCTGCGGCCGGGGGAGCTGGCCAACCGCCTCGGAGTCGAGGCGTCCCATGTCACCCGCCAGGTCCAGCAGCTGGAGAAGACCGGTCACGTCACCCGTGTCCCCGACCCGGACGACCGGCGCGCCCAGCGCATCGAGCTGACGGCGGCCGGCAGACAGGCGATCGGCCGTATCCGCGAAGCCGGGGTGCGCGGTATGCAGATGGCGCTGTCCGAGTGGTCGCCCGAGGAACTGCGGCAGTTGGCGGGACTCTTCCACCGGATGGTGGACGACTTCCTCGCCCACGCCAACGAGCTGGGGGAGCAGGAACAGGCGGGCGCGGCCCGGGGCGAGTGAGGGGCGGCCGCGGTCCGGCCGTTGCCGCCCCCGTGCGAGCCGGGCCCCGGCTCCTCCCACCCCGGCCGCCCCCACACCTCAGGCCGAGTACCCGAGCTGCCTCCTGATGTACGGCGTCATCAGCGTCTTCGCCTTCGCCAGCGTGGAGGTACGGCCACCGAGCACCGCCGTCTCGCCCCCCGGCACCGGTACGAGCGTGATCCCGTCGGCCGGCCCGAGCGGCACGATCAGCGGAGTCCGCCGGATCGGCCGGTACGACCGCGGCTCCTTGCGGTGTCTGCCCGAACTCGCCAGATGAGCACGGATGTTGTGCGCGGCGATGTCCGCCTGGGCGAATGCGACGGGGGACAGTTTCAGCTCGCTGACGTCGTTCACGTCACCGACCGCGAACACGTCGAGGTGCCCGCCGACCCGGAGTGTCCGGTCGACCTTGACGTGTCCCGCCGGGTTGAGCCAGTCCCCGTGCCCGGCCAGCCGCAGCCAGAGCGTGTTCGGCGTGGTGCCGTTGGCCCAGAACGACAGGTCGGCCTCGATGAGATCGCCCCGCCCGTCCCGGTAGGTGCCGAAGTCGGGCCCCGGGGAGACGAACGAGTCGAGCCGCACCTCCACGTCGTGCGCCTCCATCCAGGCCAGGGCCCGCCGTCCGGCCCACTTGCTGCCGGTGGAGCTGAGCAGCTCCGACCCCGCGTGTGCGAGCGTGACCCGCGCGTCCGGCCGGGCCAGCCGGATCTCGGCGGCGAGTTCCACGCCGCCCGGCCCGCCGCCGACGACGAGGACGTGCTCGGCGGCGGCCACGCTCTCCTGGTGCGCGGCGAACGTCTTGCCCGCCTCCTCGGTGGTGGTGCCGAGGAACCGGGCCGGCTCCGGATAGTCCGCGCCGGTCGCGATCACGACCAGGTCGTACGGCAGTCGCTCACCGGTGGCGAGTGTCACCTGCCGCTCGGCGGTGTCGATACCGACCGCCTTGCCCGTCACGACCCGGCCGTTGCGCAACAGGCGGTCGTACGGGATGAAGGGCGTCGTCGTCCACGCCTCGCGCACGCCCGCGCGCAGTGCGGCGATGCGGTGGAAGAAGACCTCTTTGCGGTCCACGAGGGTGACCCGTGCGACCTCGTCCAGCTGTCTGGCGAGGCGAATGCCCCCGTATCCGCCGCCGATCACGATGATTTCGCCGTCAGGCACGCCTGTTCTCCTGTGCTGTGTGGGGGGAGAGGCGAAGAGCGTAACGCTTGAAACCTAAAGCTACGGGCGGGGTTCGTGTTTGTTGTGTGAAGCGACAACGGTCGACACGAGTCACCCGCCGCCCGGGGCTGCCTAGGCTGGTGCGGTGACCGACAACGACCGGCCCCTCGCCGTCTTCGACCTGGACAACACCCTCGCCGACACCGCGCACCGCCAGCGGTTCCTGGAGCGGAAGCCGCGCGACTGGAACGCGTTCTTCGCCGCCGCGCCGCAGGATCCGCCGCTGGCCGAAGGGGTCGCGCTGGCGCGGGAGAGCGCCCGGGAGTGCGAGGTGCTGTATCTGACCGGGCGGCCCGAGCGCTGCCGCCGCGACACCGTCGACTGGCTCGCCGCGCACGGGCTGCCCGAGGGCCGGATCAGGATGCGCCGCGACAACGACCGCAGGCCCGCCCGCCGCACCAAGCTGGAGATCCTCCGTGATCTCGCCCGGACCCGCGAGATCCGTGTCCTCGTGGACGACGACGAACTCGTCTGCGCGGACGCGGAGCGGGCGGGCTTCCCGGTCGTACGGGCGCGCTGGGCCGCGGCCTCCGCCGCGCTGAAGGAGGCGCAGGAAGGGGAAGGGCGGACCTGAGCGCCCTTCCCCGCTCCTTCCGTCGACCGGTCAGCCGGTCAGCCGGTCAGCCGGGCCGTCGGTCAGCCGGTCAGCCGGTCAGCCGGGCCGTCGGTCATCCGGTCAGCCGGTCTCGTCGTCCAACCGGAAGCCGACCTTCAGGCCGACCTGGTAGTGCGCGATCTGTCCGTCCTCGATGTGCCCCCGGACCTGTGTCACCTCGAACCAGTCCAGGTTGCGCAGCGTCTGGGCGGCGCGGGCGACGCCGTTGCGGATGGCGTGGTCGACGCTCTCCTCCGAACTGCCGACGATCTCGGTGACCCGGTACACATGGTCGGTCATGCGGGTTCTCCTTGTCGCGAGCTCCATCGTGGCCGATGCGCCACACGTCCTTCCACGGTGCCTCAGGCTCCGCAGGTTCGCGAGGGGGCCGGGGTGGGCAGGGGTGCGCTGTCGGGTGGGGGTGAGCCGGGGCCGGTCGCGCAGTACCCCGCGCCCCTGAGCAGCAGGGCTGCGGGGAACCGCGCGAGAAGCCCCACGGGCCCGCGCCCCGCGACGCACCCTCGTCCTCTACCCCACCCCGCTCAACGACAAGGCGAACCGGCCCTGCTCATCCGTCCACCAGTGCGTCAACTCCAGCCCCGCAGAACCCAGTTCGGCCCGTACCCCCTCCCTCCTGAACTTCGCGGACACCTCGGTCCGCAGCTCCTCCCCGGCCGCGAAGTCCACCGCCAGATCGAGCGCGGGAACCTTCACGGTCTGGGCCACGCGGGACCGCAGCCGCATCTCGATCCACTCGCACTCGGCGTTCCAGAGGGCGACATGGTCGAAGGCGTCGGGGTCGAAGTCCGCACCCAGCTCCCGGTCCACCACGTTCAGCACGTTCTTGTTGAACTCGGCGGTCACTCCGGCCGCGTCGTCGTAAGCGGCGACCAGTACCGCCTCGTCCTTGACCAGGTCCGTGCCCAGCAGCAGCGCGTCGCCCGGCGCCAGCAGGGCCCGCACGGCGGCCAGGAACGCGGCGCGCTCCCCGGGCACCAGATTGCCGATCGTGCCGCCCAGGAACACCAGCAGCCGCGGCCCCGGGGTCTCGGGCAGGTCGAGCCCGGCGGTGAAGTCGGCGATCAGGGCGTGCACGTTCAGCCCCGGCCGCTCGGCGACCAGCGCCTCGCCGGCCTGCCGCAGCGCGCTCTCGCTGACGTCGACCGGCACGTACGTGTGCAGGCCGGGCATCGCCTCCAGCAGGTGCCGGGTCTTGTCGGACGAGCCGGACCCCAGCTCGACCAGGGTGCGCGCGCCGCTCGCCGCGGCGATCTCACCCGCCCGGCCGACCAGGATCTCGCGCTCGGCACGGGTCGGGTAGTACTCGGGCAACTCGGTGATGCGCTCGAACAGCTCGCTGCCGCGGGCGTCGTAGAACCACTTGGGCGGCAGGGTCTTCGGGGTGCGGGTCAGACCGTCCAGGACGTCGGCGCGCAGTGCCGCGTCCGTGGCGTCCTCCGGCAGGGTGCGGGTGAGAAGGAACGGGCTCACGCAGGGGGCTCCTTCGGAAGTGCGGGTGACGGGTCGTGGTCGTGCGGCCGGGTGGCTTCCTCCGGCTCCTTGAGCGGGGTGAGCAGGACGTCCGTGCGGCTCGCCGCCAGCAGCGTGCGGTCCGGGACCTCCACCCAGTGCGGATCGTCGTCGTACGGCTCGGAGGCCACGACCGTGCCGAGGCCGGGCTCGGTGAGATACCAGAGCGTGTCGCCCCAGGCCGTCGCGGCGATCGTCTCGCCGTCGGTGAGCAGCAGGTTGAGCCGCGACCCGGGCGCCGCCCGGGCGACCTCCAGGACCGTGTCGGCCAGCGCCTGGCCCTCCGGGTCGCCGGCCCGCAGCCGGTTCAGGACCAGGGCCCACACGAGCGCCGAGTCGTTGCGGGCCTCCATCGACAGCACCTCGACGGCGGGCAGTTCGGCGGCCAGCGGCGCCAGGGAGCCGGGCCATCCCGTGACCGCCCCGTTGTGGCTGAACAGCCAGGGCCCGGCCGAGAACGGCGCCGCCGCGGCCTCGTCGTCCGCGCCGGCCACCGTCGCGTCCCGTACGGCGGCCAGCAGCGCCCCGGTGCGGACCACCCGGGCGAGGTCCGCGAAGGACTGGTCGCCCCAGACCGGCCCGGCCCGCCGGTAGCGCCCCGGCACCGGGTCGCCCTGCGCGTACCAGCCGACCCCGAACCCGTCGGCGTTGACCGTCCCGTACCGCTGCCGCCGGGGTGCCCACGACTGCCGGAACAGACTGTGCGGCGGATCCACCAGGATCCTTCCCAGCGGTAGATCGGCGGTGCCGAGCCGGGCGAGGTGACGGCACATCAGAGAACCTCCGGGGAGGCGTCACGGGCCGTGCGGAACCCGCTGAAGATCTGCCGCCTGATCGGATAGTCCCAGTTGCGGAACGTACCCCGGCACGCCACCTGGTCCACGGCGAACGAACCGCCGCGCAGCACCTTGTACTCGGGGCCGAAGAACACCTGCGAGTACTCCTTGTACGGGAACGCCGAGAACCCCGGGTAGGGCAGGAAGTCGCTCGACGTCCACTCCCACACGTCGCCGATCAACTGCCGTACGCCCAGCGGTGATTCCCCCGCCGGGTGGCTGCCCGCCGGTGCCGGGCGCAGATGCCGCTGTCCGAGGTTGGCGTGTTCGGGCGCCGGATCGGCGTCGCCCCACGGGTAGCGGGTCGAGCGGCCGGTGACCGGGTCGTGCCGGGCGGCCTTCTCCCACTCGGCCTCGGTGGGCAGCCGGCGACCCGCCCAGCGGGCGTACGCGTCCGCCTCGTACCAGCACACGTGCAGCACCGGCTCCTCGGCGGGCACGACCTCGGTGACACCGAAGCGCCGCCGCAGCCACTGCCCGCCGTCGCGCCGCCAGAACAGCGGCGCGTGGATGCCGTGGGCGCGGATGTGGTCCCAGCCCTCGGCGGTCCACCAGCGTTCGTCGTCGTAGCCGCCGTCCGCGATGAACGCCTGGTAGGCGCCGTTCGTCACCGGCGTGGTGTCGATGTGGAACGGCGGGACGATCCGGCGGTGCGCGGGCCGCTCGTTGTCCAGCGCCCACGGCTCGGTCGAGGTGCCCATGGTGAACTCCCCGCCGGGCACCAGCACTTCGGACGGGCCCGTGAACAGCGGGACGGGCTCGGGATCCGGCGCCGACAGCACGGCCGGGCCCTGCCGCAGCTGATGGGTGATCAGCATCGTCTCGTCGTGCTGCTGCTCGTGCTGGGCGATCATGCCGAAGGCGAAGCCCGCGTCGGTGAGCCGGGTGCCGTGGAAGTCGGCGCTCTCCAGTACGTCCAGCGCCCGGCCGCGCACCTCGCGCAGATACTGCCGGGCCTCCTGCGGAGCGAGCAGCGGCAGCGAGGGCCGCGCCGCACGCGGATGCTCGAAGGCGTCGTACAGGCCGTCGATCTCGGGCCGCATCGCCTCACGCCCGGCGACGTTGCGCAGCAGCCACAGCTCCTCCTGGTTGCCGATGTGGGCGAGGTCCCAGACCAGCGGGGACATCAGCGGCGAGTGCTGCGCGGTGAGATCGGGTTCGTCGACGGCGGTCGTCAGGAGCGCGGTGCGGGCCCGGGCCGTGGTCAGTGCCGCCAGCGCGCGCTCCCGGAGTATCTCGGGATCGGCGTCGGCCGTCGGGGCCGGCGTCCGGGGTGCGGTCATGCGGAGATGTCCTTCCCGTGGAACAGGTCCAGCAGATCGTCGGCGGGGCAGCGGCCCCGGGCCACATAGCGGTCGGTGTACGCCGCGACCGCGTCCAGCACCTCGGGAGTCGCGCCGAGCCGGGGCAGCGCCTCGGCCGCCGCGGCGAAGCAGACGGCCGCCGCCTCCCGCAGGTCGGGATCGGTCAGACCGTCACGGACGGCCGCGTCCCAGAGCGGATTGCGCGGTGGCGGTTGCGAACCCGCCCGCTCCGCGAGCGGCTTGACGGTCCGGTACGCGGTCTCCGCTGCCTCCGGGTCCTCGAACAGGGCCGTCGTCACGGCGAGCGGCACGATCCACCCGTCCTCGCCGGGCTGGGCGTCGATCATGCGCAGCTCCAGATGGCCGCGCGGGCGCACCGGCGGGAACAGGGTCGTCAGGTGGTAGTCGAGGTCGGCGCGGCTCGGCGGGGTGTCGGATCTCGTCCACTCCCGGAACGTCATCGCTCCGGGCACACCCCAGGGGCCCTCGTCGGCCCGGACGCACATCACCGGCGCGTCCAGCACCAGCCGCGCCCACTCCTCGCGAGGGTCGCCGTCGAGGGGCGGCGCGTTCGTCCGGCCCGGGTCCATCGCCGCCCACAGCGCCTGCCGGGTCGAACGCCGGCCGGTCACCCGGCCGCGCGCCAGCGGGGAGTGCGCGAACGCGGCCACCAGTACGGCACCGAGCTGGTGCGCCAGCCACCAGCGCCGCCGGTGGCCGAGGGGGCCGGGCTCCTCGTACCCGGCGTCGAGACACACCTGCACCGACGCGGTCGAGCACATCATGTCCAGCCCCTCGGGCCCGAAGCGGTGGAGATAGATCTCCATCGCGTCGTACCGGGGCTCGTGGAGGTAGCGGGTCGGGGGGTTCCAGGGTTCGTGGCCGTAGCCGCTGATGCCGAGGTCCGCCTCGCGCAGGGTGGCGCGTACGGCGGCGAGGTCGGCCGAGACGGACCCGACGCACTCCGTCAGGGAGGCGGCCGGTGCCGAGCTGAGCTCCAGCTGGCCACCGGGCTCGACGGTCAGCGGTGAGTTCAGGGTCAGGGTCCGCAGCGCGGCGTAGGCCGCTTCGAGCCGTGCGGGTGTTGCCGGGAGCCGCGGGTCGCGCAGCTCGTGGACGTGCCATTCCAGTTCGACACCCAGGGTCCGGGGTGGACCGGTCTTGAAGCAGATGCCCCGTACCAGGGCTTCCACCTCCGCCTCGGTGACCGGGGAGCGCCGCTCCGTACAGTCACTCAGCGAATCTGACATGTCGGGATCCTCCTGATATGTCAATCTCGTCGGCCGAGCCGCCGGTCCGCACCCGATGGGGTGGGGCCGGTGGCGCTCGTCCCATCCCAAACCCTCGCGCCGCTTTCGCACAAGGGGACACATCATGGCAATACGGATCGGCGATCCCCGTTCCGGGATCTTCGGGCACCCCTTCCCTTTCCCGTTCCGAGCCGTTCACACGAGGAAATTCCGTTGCGGTCCTTCACCAGCATGTCCCAGGATGCGTCCATGAGCACGACGGGGGAGAAGGCGGCGCCCGCGCCGCACGCGGGGGCGCCGGTATGAGCGCGCGTCTGCGAGGAATCGCACGGGAGACCGAGGAGATCGTCGCGGCCGGGCACTATCGCGCGCCCTCCGGCCACCAGGTGTCCATCGCGGACGAGGTGGCCGCCGCACGGGCCGGCACCCGCCTGCACGGCCCCGGCCCGGTGGGGACACCACAGGCCGGCCCGGTGCGAACGGCCGTCGAGGTCACCGGCGAGAGCAGCCTGGAAGCCGCCCGCCGCCTGTGGGCGGCCGACACCGCCCCGGTGGCCGTCCTCAACTTCTCCTCGGCCCGCAATCCCGGCGGCGGCTATCTGAACGGCGCCCAGGCGCAGGAGGAGGCCCTCTGCCGGGCCTCCGCGCTCTACACCTGCGTCCGGGAGGCCCCCGCCTTCTACGCCCACCACCGCGCCCACCGCGACCCGTTCTACACGGACCGCGTCATCCACTCACCCGCCGTACCCGTCTTCCGGGACGACCGCGGCGCCCTCCTCGACACCCCCTTCGTGGCCGGCTTCCTGACCTCCGCGGCCCCCAACGCCTCCGTCGTCCGGCGTACGGTCCCGGAGCGCGCCGCCGAGCTGCCCCGGGCCCTGGCCACCCGCGCGGAACGCGTCCTGGAGACGGCGGCGGCGCACGGCTACCGCCGGCTGGTCCTGGGCGCCTGGGGCTGCGGGGTGTTCGGCAACGACCCGGCCCAGGTGGCGGCGGCGTTCCGGGCCCTGCTCATGGACGGCGGCAGGTTCGAGGGCACGTTCGCGCACGTGGTGTTCGGGGTGCTGGACCGCACCAGGGGAGCGGTCGTCCGCGGTGCGTTCGAACGAGAGTTCAACCCCGGCTCCTGAGCGGTGTCCTACCGCCAGCCGTACCGTTCCCGCAACCGCAGCACGACGGAGTTGAACCGCATCCGGTCCAGCGCGCAGGCCTCCCGCCGCATCCCCGCCTCGTGCAGCCGCAGCACCCGGTCCACGTCCACCCAGGAATCCCGCCCCGACCGGTCCCACGGCCCGCTCCCGATCGGCACCCACTCCCGGTCGCCGTCATGCCGCTTGCTCGACAGCTGCACGGCGAGCAGGGTCCCCCCGGCCTCCCGGGCCACGACGAGCACGGGCCGGTCCTTGCCCCGTCCGTCGTTCTCCTCGAACGGCACCCAGGTCCACACGATCTCCCCGGGATCCGGATCCCCGTCGTGCGCGGGCGCGTACTCGGTGCGCACCCGCCCGACACCGCGGGGATCGGCCTCGGTGGTGGCGGTGGGCCCGTAGCGCCCCGGCACGTCCTGCTCGGCGAAGGAAGTCACAGCGCACACGCTAACCCGCGCCCTGTCGGGGGCGCGGGTCAGCCGACCGGCCGCCGTCGGAGTCGCCGGGCTACGACTCCCTGTCGACCTGCACCTTCTCCACGGCCACCTTCTCCACGGGCACCCCGTTGACCCCCGCGGAGCCGCCGGCGGGGGCCCCGTTGTTGTTCATCGAGGACAGCAACTGCCGGGCGAGGCCGAGCCCCGTCCCGCCCATCGTGAGGGCCTTGGCGAACATGTCCGCCATCCCGTCGGCGCCGTTGAGCAGCACCATGTTGTCGACGTTGCCGAACGCGGACGCGCCGGCCTGCACGATCTCCGGCCACTGCTCGGCCAGTTGCTGCGCGATCACCGCCTCCTGGTTCTCGGCCAGCGCGGCGGCCCGCGCCTTGATGCCCTCGGCCTCGGCGAGTCCCTTCGCCCGCGTGGCCTCGGCGGCGGCGATGCCCTTGGCCTGCCGGGCCGCGGCCTCGGCCTCACCGGTCACCTGGGTCGCCCTCGCCTCGGCGGCGGCCGCCAGCTCGGTCTCCTTGGCCTTGGCCTGCGCGGCGGAGATACGGGCGTCGCGGTCGGCCTCGGCGAGAGTCCGCTTCTCGTAGGCCTTGGCGTCGGCAGGCTTGCGGACGTCGGCCTGGAGCTGCTGCTCGCGCCGGGCCGCCGCCAGCTCCGCGACCCGGGTCTCCTGGACGACGACCTCCTGCAGCGCGGCCGCCTCGGCGAGCGGGCCCGCCTGCTTGGACCGCGCCGAGGCGTTGTCCCGCTCGGCCTGGTAGCCGGCCTGGAGGATCTCGCTGTCCCGGGTGGCCTCCGCCATGCGCGCCGCGGCCTGCTGCTCGGCCTCGGTGGCGAGCCGGTTGGCCTCGGCCTGAGCGATACGGGCGTCCCGCTGGACCGCCGCCGCGTGCGGCATGGCCAGGTTCTTGATGTAGCCGGTCGGGTCCTCGATCTCGTGGATCTGCAGCGAGTCGACGATCAGACCCAGCTTCTCCATCTCCGTCCCGCACGCGGCCCGGGTCTGGCCGGTCAGCTTCTCGCGGTCCCGGATCATGTCCTCGACCGTCAACCCGCCCACGATGGACCGCAGATGACCGGCGAACACGTTGTGCACCCGCTCCGAGACCCGCTTCTGCTGGCCGAGGAAGCGGCGGGCCGCGTTGGCGATGGACACGAAGTCGTCGCCCACCTTGAAGATGACGACACCCCGGATCTTCAGCGGAATGCCCTGGAACGTCACGCATTCCACGGCCAGTTCCGTCTGGTTCAGATCGAGGGAGAGCTTGCGCACCGCCTGCATACCGGGCAGTACGAGGGTGCCGCGCCCGGTGACGATACGGAAGTTCATGCCCTCCGTCAGGCCCTCCATCTTGTGCTTGGAACCGGAGATGATCAGCGCCTCGTTCGGTTCGGCGACACGCCACATGAGCTTGAAGAGACTGATCAGTACCACTGCGACCGCTACGGCCGCCCCCGCGATGATGCCGACGAACATCGGCCCACCCCCTCTGGCCAGGTGCCCTCACGGCACCGAACGTCGGGAGTGTCCCGCGTGGTACGGCGGCGGTACAGGGAGCGAGGGCCCGTTGTTGCAGTCCTGATGCGAACCGGTTCCCGAAGGCCGACAGAGCGCGCCCGGACGACCCGACGGGACGTCAACTGTCGTACGCGGCGGACACGTAGACCGTACGCGGCGGCAGGTACTCCATCACCATCACGAGCGTGCCCGGCTCGATCCGGTCCCTCGCGGAGGCGGGGTAGGCGAGAAAGTGCTCGGCGCCGCCCCGTACCCGGACGATCACCTCGCCGACGAGCCCGGGACCGACCGCACCGGTCACCCGTCCCATCAGCCCGACCATCGACGCTTCGTCCATGGTCACAGCGTACGGGTCGCAGGGCGGGCGCCGAACCCGCCCGCCCGCGCCCGGCGCACTCAGACCGCGGGGGAGTCCGCGGTGCTCCGGCGCGGCGGCCACCGCTCGTGCCAGCGCTGGTCCGCCTCCAACTGCGCGGCCAGCGACAGCAGAAGGGGCTCGCTGTCCGCCGGGCCGAGCAACTGCGCGCCCACCGGCAGCACGTCGTCCACGAACCCCGCCGGCACGTTGACGCCGGGCCAGCCCAGCACGTTCCACGGCCACGCGTACGGGCAGGCCGCGATCATCGCGCGGTCGGTACCGAGCCCGCCGAGGTTCAGCATGGAGCCGATGCGCGGCGGGGGAGCGGCGGTCGTCGGCGCCAGCACCACGTCGTACGACCGGAAGAGCGCGCCGATCCGCCGGTGCAGGGCGAACTCGGCGCGCCGGGCCAGCCGCAGGGGCGCCCCGCCGAGCAGCCGGCCGAGGCGGGCGGCGTCGAGGGTGCGCGGGTCGAGGAGGTCCTGCTCGGCGACGGCGCCCACCCGTTCGGCGATGCCGGCGGTGGCGCGCGGGACGAAGGTCAGCCCGATCTGTCCGTACCGGGGTTCGGCCTCCTCCACCGAGTGCCCGAGCGCGGCGAGCCGTTCCGCCACCGCCCGCACCCGCTCCCGCACCCGGGGGTCGAGCCGCGCGGGCAGCGCGGTGAAGGGCGGTTTCAGGGACAGGGCGATCCGGAGCCGCCCCGGGTCCCTGCCGACGGCCGCGGACGCGTCGATGGCGGCCGGCCGGTGCAGGTCGCCCGCGTGGTTGCCGCTCGCCGCGTCCAGCAGGAGCGCGGCGTCGGCCACCGTGCGGGCGAGGGTGCCGTTGACGGTGATGCCCTGGAAGGACTCCGCGTGCGGCCAGGTCGAGATACGGCCCCGCTGGGGCTTGATGCCGACGAGGTGCGTCCAGGAGGCGGGGATGCGCACCGATCCGGCGCCGTCCGAGCCCAGCGCGGCCGGGACGATCCCCGCGGCCACGGCCGCCGCGGAACCGCCGGAGGAGCCGCCCGGGGTGTGGTCCGGGTGCCAGGGATTGCGGGTGGCCCCGAAGGCCGGCCCCTCCGTGAACGGCCACTGTCCCAGCTCGCACGTGTTGGTCTTGCCGACGACGATCGCCCCGGCCGCGCGCAGCCGCCGTACGGCCTCGCCGTCCTCCGGCAGCGAGGGGAACTCCCCCCGGCAGCCGAACGCGGTCGGTTCGCCCGCCACGTCCATGTCGTCCTTCACCGCCACCGGCACGCCGAGCAGCGGCCGCCGCCCGCCCTCCGCCAGCTCCCTGTCCGCCGCGTCGGCCTCCGTCAGCGCCGCCTCGGCCCGCACGCGCCGGAACGCGTTCACCGTCCCCTGGCTCGCCTCGATCCGGGCGAGCGTCCCCTCCACGAGCGCCCGCGACGTCACCTCCCCGGCCGCCAGCGCCCGAGCACACTCCACGAGACCCGGCGCACGGTCGACACCCATACGGAACACCTCCGGAAGCAGGTTTTCTACCGAACGGTAATGTGCGCGCGGGCGCGACGGTACGGCGTGGACGACTTGCCTGACGAGGGCGGCGATTCGTGCGGCCGGTGGGCTCGGCCGCCGCGGGCCAGGTGCCGCACGGTGAGGGCCGGACGGAGCCGGAGCCGTCGTCCGGAGCGGGCCGTCCGGCGGGTGGTCCGCGGGGCGTGCGGAGCGGCGCGGCCGGTGGGTGTGCCGTCGGTGTCCGCACCCGTGTCGAACACATAGTTCACGCCATAGCTTTCGCGTCGCGACACCCCGTGCCGCACATCGGGCGGACGGTCGCGGCACCGGCGGGACGAGCCCCCGCGCCCGCCCCGCGAGAACCGGTCGCACGGCCGTGGCCAGGCACGCGACCGCTCACCGACCGCCGACCCTGACCAGCGGATCGGCCACCGCCTGCGGCGGAACACCGATGTGCCGCCGCGTCACCGGCGCGCCGCGGCACCGGACGAGGGCCGGTCGCCCGCGCACCGGCCGGGGGCGGAAAGCAGGCCACACGTCTGTTCGGGGGCACGGCCGGCGCGCGCGTGTGGAGGTGGCGTGAAATGGCCGCCCGGTTGAACAGATTTCGAACACATTCGCCAAACTGCCCAGCCACAAAGATCGGTGGTCCGAACCCGGGCCTCGCACGGCCGACGGTCCCCCGGCCGGAACGACCTTCACCGCTTCTGCAAGGATGCCCTCCTCATGGTGCAGATACCGAAAGAGCCCGCCCCGCCCTCGCCCCTGCAGCGATCCGTGCCCACGAGCGCCGATGTGGCACGACTCGCGGGTGTCTCACGCGCGACGGTCAGCTACGTCCTCAACAACACCAGCGCCGTCCGTATCAGCGAGCCGACCCGCCGCCGGGTCCACGAGGCGGCCAAGGAACTCGGCTACGTACCCCACGCGGCGGCCCGCAGCCTGCGCGCCGGCCACAGCCGCCTGGTACTCATGCCCACCCCGAACGTTCCCATCGGCCCGCTCTACAGCCAGTTCATCAACGAGATCCAATGGGCCCTCAGCCGGCTCGACTACACCGTCGTGCAGCACGGCGGCATCGGACTGCGCGGCGACGACGCCGCCCGCGCCTGGGCGGAGTTGCGTCCGGTCGCGGTCATCGTGCCCGGCGTCGGTCTCGGCCCGCAGGGTGTGGCGGTCCTCAAGCGCTCCGGAGCCAAGGCCGTCGTCACCCTGACTCCCGAACCCGTCGAGGGCGCCCACGCGTTGATCCTGGACCACGCGGGCGTCGGCCACAGCGCGGGCCGGCACCTGGTCGAGAGCGGCCGCCGCCGCATCGGTGTCGTCGTGCCCGAGGAGCCCGGCTTCGGGGTCTTCTCCCAGCCCCGTCTGGCCGGCGTACGACGCGCGGTCCAGGGCACCGAGGCCACGGTCACGGAGCTGCCGCTCGCCTACGACGAGGCGGCCGCCGCCCGGCTCGCACGCGACTGGCGCTCCCTCGGTCTGGACGCGGTGTTCGCGTACAACGACGAATACGCGATGCTGGTGATGCGGGCCCTCCAGGACGAGGGCATCGGCATCCCCGGGGAGACGGCCGTGGTCGGGGCCGACGACCTGATGCTCGGCCGGCTGTTGCGGCCGCGCCTCAGCACCGTCCACCTGGAGCTGCCGTCCGGACGTCACCTCGCGGAACTGGTCGACCGCGTGGTGCGCGACCCCGCGTCGGTCCCCACCACCCACGACGTCCTGGGCGCCAGGATCGTCCACCGCGAATCGAGCTGACCGGGCCGGTCCGATCGGTCCCGGGCGGACCGGACGCGGCCGAGCGGGCAGGGCCGAACGGGCACGGCTGAACGCACAGGGCGGCGGACCGCCCGCCTCGGGAGGCGCGTCATGCGCACGAAGGTCGGCATCATCGGCGGGGGCCCCGCCGGACTCCTCCTCGCCCGGCTGCTGCACCGGGCGGACATCGACTGCGTGGTCCTGGAGAGCCGGACCCGGGCGGACGCGGAGCGGCGCCCGGGCGGAGGCCGGGGGTACGACGCCCTCCTGGAGCAGGGCACGGTCGACGCGCTGCGCGAGTGCGGCGCCGCCGGGCGCCTGGAGACCGATGGCCTGGTCCACCGCGGCATCGAACTGCGCTTCGACGGGGAACGGCACCGCCTCGACCTCCCGGCCCTCACTGGGGGCCGCGCGGTCACGAGCTACGCCCGGACGGAGATCGTGCGGGACCTCGCCGCCCTGCAACTCGCCGACGGGCCGCCGCTGTTGTTCCAGGCGGAGGCGATCGGCGTCGAGGGCCCTCTCGGCGAGCGCCCGGTGGTGCACTTCGTCCACGACGGCTACCAGGAGGAGCTGTCCTGCGACTGGGTGGCCGGCTGCGACGGTTTCCACGGCATCTCCCGCCATGTGTTCCCCGCCCCGGTCCGCCGGGTCCACCAGCACGAGTACCCGTACGCGTGGCTCGACGTCCTGGCCGAAGTGCCGCCGCCCCGGGAACCGGTCCACGCGCGCGGCGACCACGGCTTCGCCCTGCACGCCGCGCGGTCACCCTCGTCGTCCCGGCTCCACCTCCAGGTCCCGGCAGGCACCGACCCCGCCGACTGGCCCGACGCGCGCGTCCGGGACGAACTCGCCGCGCGTCTCGCCGTCGACGACACCGACCGGATCCTGGAACGCGGACCGATCACCGCCGCGTCCGTGACGCCGCTGCGCGCCTACGTCCACGAGCCGATGCGGCACGGCCGGCTGCTGCTCGCCGGGGACTCCGCCCACAGCCTGCCGCCGATCGGCGCCACGAGCCTCGACCTCGCGGTGTCCGACGTACGGCTCCTCGCACGCGCCCTCGTCGAGCTGTACACCGACGGCACGGCACAACTCCTCGACCGGTACTCGCAGTTGTGCCTCGACCGGGTCTGGCAGGCGGCCTGTTTCAGCGACGACATGATGCGGATGCTGCACACACGGCCCGATGGCGGCGCCTTCGACCACCGGCTCCAACTCGCCCGGCTGCGCCGGATCACGGAGTCCCGGGAGGCGGCCGCCGAACTGGCCGCCCACTACACGGGGCTGCCGCTGACCTGGTGAACCGGCCGGCTCGTCAGTCGTTCTGCTCGGCCTGCGCCTGCTGCTCGGCGACCGCCTTGCGGACCTCGTCCATGTCCAGCTTCCGGGCCTGCCCGATGACGTCGGTCAGCGCGGCCTCGGGCAGCGCGCCCGGCTGCGCGAACACGGCGACCTGGTCACGGACGATCATCAGCGTCGGGATCGACTGGATTCCGAAGGCCTGCGCCAGCTCCGGCTGCGCCTCCGTGTCGACCTTGCCGAACACCAGGTCCGGGTTGTCACCGGCGGCCTTCTCGTAGACCGGGGCGAACTGCCGGCAGGGCCCGCACCAGGCCGCCCAGAAGTCGATCAGAACGAACTCGTTCTCGGTGACCGTCCGGTCGAAGTTCTCCTTGGTCAGCTCCACGGTGCTGCTCATGGCGTGCATCCCTCTTCCTGGTCTCGGTGCTCGGGGGCGAGCCGCACACGACAACGCCACCCCGTGGTGGCGTATTCCGCGCGCCTACCCGTTTGGCCCCCGCACACACCAGCAACCAGACTGACCCCATGACGGATACGGAGAACACCGAAGGCACAGCGGGCGACGCGACACCGGCCGAGTACGACGTCGTGGTGCTCGGTGCCGGACCCGTGGGGGAGAACGTCGCCGACCGCACCCGCGCGGCCGGCCTGTCCACGGCGATCGTGGAGAGCGAACTGGTCGGCGGCGAGTGCTCGTACTGGGCGTGCATGCCGAGCAAGGCCCTGCTGCGTCCCGCGATCGCCCGTGCCGACGCCCGCCGCGTGCCCGGGCTGCGCCACCTGGTGGAGGGCCCGCTGGACACCGCCGAGGTGCTCGCCCACCGCGACCACGAGACCGGGCACTGGAAGGACGACGGCCAGGTGGGCTGGCTGGAGAGCGTCGGGGCGGTCCTGTACCGCGGCCACGCGCGTCTGGCCGGACCCCGCCGGGTCGTCGTGGACACCCCCGACGGCGGGCGCCGGCTGCTCACCGCCCGGCACGCGGTGGTGGTCTCCACCGGCAGCCGTGCCCTCCTGCCCGACCTGCCCGGACTCGCGCAGGTCAGGCCCTGGACCAGTCGCGAGGCCACCAGCGCGCGGACGGCCCCCGGCCGGCTGATCGTCGTCGGCGGCGGTGTCGTGGCCGTCGAGATGGCCACCGCCTGGCGGTCCCTCGGCTCCGAGGTCACCGTCCTCGTCCGCGGCAAGGGCCTGCTGCCCCGCATGGAACCCTTCGCCGGTGAACTGATCGCCGAGGCGCTCGCCGAGTCGGGCGTCGACGTGCGGACGGGGACGTCGGTGACGGCGGTGTCTCGCGAGAACGGGACCGTGGTGGCCCTCACCGACACCGGCGACCGGCTGGAGGCCGACGAGATCCTCTTCGCCACCGGCCGCGCCCCGCGCACCGACGACCTCGGCCTCGACACCGTCGGCCTGGAGTCCGGCTCGTGGCTGCCGGTCGACGACAGCCTGAGGGTGACGGGCAGCGACTGGCTGTACGCGGTCGGGGACGTCAACCACCGCGCACTCCTCACCCACCAGGGCAAGTACCAGGCGCGGATCGCCGGGGCCGCCATCGCCGCCCGCGCGGCCGGGGTCCCGCTGCTGGAGAGCGACCCCTGGGGCGCCCACGCGGCCACCGCCGACCACGCCGCCGTCCCCCAGGTCGTCTTCACCGACCCCGAGGCCGCCGCCGTCGGCCTCTCCCTCGCGGAAGCCGAACAGGCCGGCCACCGCGTCCGCGCGGTCGACGTCGAGTTCTCCTCCGTCGCGGGGGCGGGCCTGTACGCCGACGGCTACCGGGGCCGCGCCCGCATGGTCGTCGACCTGGACCGCGAGATCCTTCGCGGTGTCACCTTCGTCGGCCCCGCCGTCGGCGAGCTGATCCACTCCGCCACGGTCGCCGTCGCGGGCGAGGTCCCGGTCGACCGGCTCTGGCACGCGGTGCCCTCGTACCCGACGCTCAGCGAGGTGTGGCTGCGGCTGCTGGAGGCGTACCGGGGCTGAACGCGGCCGCCGGCCGGTCCGGGCGCTCAGTCGGGCAGCAGGAAGCCCAGCGCCCGGGCGGCCCGGGCCGGAGTCGGGTCGTTCCAGCGGTCGGCCATCGCCTGGTTGGAGGAGAGGGACCGCAGCTCGGCGTGGTCGAGGTAGAGCGTGCCGTTCAGATGGTCCGTCTCGTGCTGGACGATACGGGCGGGCCACCCCGAGAACTCCTCGTCCACCGCCCGCCCCCGCTCGTCGAGCGCCCGGAGCCGCACACGGGCGTGCCGGGCCACCACGGCCTGCCAGCCCGGCACGCTCAGACAGCCCTCGAAGAACGCGTCCCGGAACGGCCCCACGGCCTCGTACACCGGATTGACCAGGACACGGAACGGCTGCGGGACCCGGCCCCGGATGAGCCGTACCTCCTCCGGGACCGGCGCGGGGTCCTCGATCACCGCGATGCGCAGGGGCACCCCCACCTGCGGTGCGGCGAGACCGACACCTGGCGCCGCGTGCATGGTGGCGCGCAGGGCGGCGACGAAGCGGGCCAGGAGAGCCGGGTCGAGCTGGCCGTCGAAGGGCTCGGCGGTGCGGCGCAGCACCGGGTCGCCCGCGGCGACGATCGGCAGCGGTCCTTCGTGGGCGAGGAGTTCCTCGACCCGGTGCTTCAGGGGGCGGGAGTCGGCGCGGTCACGTTCGGAAGGCATCGGGCCAGGATGCCAACCGCCGTCGTACGGCGCGAGGCGGCTCACGCGAGGGCCCGGCAGCGCGAGAGCGGGCGGCGGCGGAAGTGCGTGTGACCCGCATCACACGCAGGGCCGGGAACTCGGGGCCCGCACGATCCGACTACTGAACCGCCACGACGTCCCCGCATCCCGGAGCATCCGCCGATGACCATCGCCCCCTCGACCGAGACGGACGAGTCCCAGAAACCCGTCGCCAAGCCCGACGGCGCCACGAGGGGCTGGGCCTCGCTCAGGCCGCTCGTGCTGCGGCTGCACTTCTACGCGGGCGTCCTCGTCGCCCCGTTCCTGCTGGTCGCCGCCCTGACCGGCGGACTGTACGCCGCCTCGTTCTCGATCGAGAAGATCGTCTACGCGGACCGGACGACCGTCGCGAAGGTCGGCGACGAGAAGCTGCCGATCTCCGAGCAGGTCGCCGCCGCCCGCAAGAAACACCCCGAGGGCACCGTCTCCGCCGTACGCCCCTCGCCGCAGGACGACGCGACGACCCGGGTGATGCTGACGGGCGTGGAGGGCATCGACGAGACCAACACGCTCGCGGTGTTCGTCGACCCGTACACCGCCGAGGTGCGCGGCGCCCTGGAGCAGTACGGCTCGACCGGCGCACTGCCGGTGCGGACCTGGATCGACAAGTTCCACGCCAACCTCCAGCTCGGTGAGCCCGGCCGCCTCTACAGCGAACTCGCGGCCAGCTGGCTGTGGGTCATCTCGGGCGGCGGCCTCGTGCTCTGGTTCGCCCGCCGCCGCGCCCAGCGCAAGGTGCGCGGCACCAGCGGCCGCCGTCGCACGCTGGGCCTGCACGGCACGGTCGGGGTCTGGGCCGCCGCCGGGTTCTTCTTCCTCTCGGCGACCGGCCTGACCTGGTCGACCTACGCGGGCGCCAACATCGAGGTCCTGCGCACCGAACTCCACCAGGCCACCCCGGCGATCTCGGCCGCCGCCGGCGACCACGGGGATCACGGCGACGACTCGGCGGAGGACGGGACCGCCGCGGAGGGTGACCTGGACAAGATCCTCGCCGCCGCGCGGGCCAAGGGCCTCGGCGACCCGGTGGAGATCGTGCCGCCCGCCGACGCGTCCTCCGCCTACGTGGTCAGGCAGGTCCAGCGCAGCTGGCCCACCAAGCAGGACGCGGTGGCCGTGGACCCGGCGACCGCCGAGGTCACCGACACCCTCCGGTTCGCCGACTTCCCGGTCCTCGCCAAGCTCTCCCGCTGGGGCATCGACGGTCACACGGGCGTGCTGTTCGGGCTGGCCAACCAGCTCCTGCTGATGGCCCTGGCGGCCTCCCTGGTCGTCCTGATCATCTGGGGCTACCGGATGTGGTGGCAGCGCGGCCGTGCCTCGTCGTTCGGCCGCCCGATCCCGCGCGGGGCCTGGCAACAGGTGCCGCCGCAGATCCTGGTCCCGGCCCTCGCCCTCGTCGCCGTCCTCGGCTACTTCGTCCCCCTCCTCGGCATCCCGCTCGCCGTGTTCATCGCGGTGGACGTCGTCCTGGGCGAGATCGCGCACCGGCGCGGCAAGCGGTCGTACGGCGGCCGGGCGGAGGCGAAGTAGGGCGCTCGGCGCGGTCGGGCGCCGTAGGCGCGGCCATCGCGGCCGGCGCAGACATGACGCGGCGCCCGGGGGTGGCGAAGCGATGGAGTGAGGGGGCGCGTCCGGTCCGGACGCGCCCCCTCACTCCATGTGTACGTGTACGTCGCCCGAATCCCCGCGTTCCCTACGGCTGCTCGAAGTCGCCCGCGAGCGCCGAGGCGATCCGCAGGTGGGACTCCGCCTCCTGGTACCGGGACTGCCGCTCCAGCGTGCGGCCCAGCATCAGCCGGGCGTACTGCTCCACCGGGTCCCGCTCCACGAGCACGCGCAACTCGGCCTCGGCCCTGCGCAGTTGGGCCGAGTGGTAGTAGGCGCGGGCCAGCAGCAGCCGCGGACCGGTCTGCTCCGGAACCTCCTCGACCAGCGGGCCGAGGACGCGCGCCGCGGCGGCGTAGTCCTTGGCGTCGAAGAACATCCGGGCGCGCTCCCAGCGCTCGGCGGGTGTTCCGTGGTCGTAGTACGTCGTGTCCACCGGTGCCTCCTTCGAGGCGCACAACCCCCGCTTGCTGTTGAATATTCCACTACTTCCGGGTGGGTGCATGGCTGACGGGGATGGCTGACGAGGGGAGCCGGACGGGTCTAGGTTGTGCAGCATGAGCAATCTTGATCGCGAGCCGGTGCCGGCGGTGTGCGGCGGCCGGGGCTTCGTGGTGGCCGAACCGGTGCGTGAACTCCTCAGCCCTCGACGGGTGAAGCTCGGTGAGTCCACCGAGGTGCGGCGGCTGCTGCCCAACCTGGGCCGCCGCATGGTCGGCGCCTGGGCCTTCGTCGATCACTACGGTCCCGACGACATCGCCGACGAGCCCGGAATGCAGGTGCCGCCGCACCCGCACATGGGCCTGCAGACGGTCAGCTGGCTGCACCAGGGCGAGGTGCTGCACCGCGACTCCACGGGCAGCCTGCAGACGATCCGCCCGCGCGAACTGGGCCTGATGACCTCCGGGCGGGCCATCAGCCACTCGGAGGAGAGCCCGCGGTCGCACGCCCGCTACCTGCACGGCGCCCAGCTCTGGGTCGCCCTGCCGGACAGCCACCGGCACACCGACCCGCGCTTCGAGCACCACGCCGAACTGCCGGTCGTCACGGCCCCCGGCCTGAGCGCCACCCTCATCCTCGGCACCCTGGACGGGGCCACCTCGCCCGGCACGACCTTCACACCGATCGTCGGCGCCGACCTCACGCTGGCCTCCGGCGCCGACGTGCGCCTCCCGCTCGAACCCGACTTCGAGTACGCCGTCCTCGCCATGGCCGGCGAGGCCCATGTCGACGGAGTCCCCGTCCTCCCCGGTTCCATGCTCTACCTCGGCTGCGGCCGCACCGAACTCCCCCTGCGCACCGACGCGGACGCCTCCCTCATGCTCCTCGGCGGCGAGCCTTTCGAGGAGGAGCTGATCATGTTCTGGAACTGGATCGGGCGGTCCCAGGAGGAGATCGAACAGGCCCGTCGGGACTGGATGGAAGGGACGCGGTTCGGCGAGGTGAAGGGGTACGACGGTGCTCCGCTGCCCGCTCCGGAACTGCCGCCGGTGGCGTTGAAGCCACGGGGAAGGGTGCGCTGACCTGCGGAAACGCGTGGGCATTGGTGGCCGCGGGTCGGAAGACGGTCGGGCCGTTCTCGCTGTCTTCCACCTGTTGCCGGAAGGCGTCCAAACAGCCGGCTGGCTCAGGCCGGTGCGGTTGGCGATTCCACGGTGTGGCCGTCTGTGGGTGGCTGTGGCAGGACTCTTGCTGACCTGATGCTGACTTTGCTGACGCCTTGTCAGGCTGGGATGCGAGGTCCTCCTTTTCCCAGCTTCAGCGCATGTGTAGGCGTTTGCAGGTTCGGTGGTGTCCAGACCGATGCTGACCCGGCCGGCGGCCGAGTCGGGCGTTGCGGAGGGACGGCGTCGCTCACACTGCCGCCTTGTTGAGATTCCACAAGGTTCCGATGTCATCGCTTTCTGTCGGCAGTGCCGCTCGTGTCCGTCCGAAAAGCGCTGCGCCGGAGAGGGGCTGGCAGGTTCTCGGTCTGACGGTCGTACGCCCGGCATGGTGATCTGACCAGGTAGGCGCTCAGCTCAGGGACGTGAGCGCTCAGTGGCAGCTGCGGGTGTTCGGCCAGCATGCCGGAGACAGCTACGTCGCTGGGGAGACCGAGGCGGCACATGCTTCGCGGGAACGTTTCATCCGCACGCTTTCCGCGGAACCCGACCGTCACTCAGTCGCGGATGACTTCGTGGGCCTCCGGCCTCGTGCCCGGGCTGTCCGTCTTCGGGTACTCCCGCGGGACGGCACTCAGGCCGAGCTCACCGCTGCGGCGGTGCGCCCGGGCCCGAGTCCGTTCGGTTGTGCTGTCAGTCAGTTCTCCAGGCTGACCGAATGCGCCGAGGTGGCACCGGTCTCTTGGGCGATCTCGGCAAGGACGTCAGCCGGGACGTTGCTGTCGACGTTCAGGACCACCAGAGCCTCGCCGCCAGGAGCCGCCCTGGAGACCTGCATTCCGGCGATGTTCAGGTCCGCCTCGCCGAGTACGTGACCGATGGTGCCGATGACACCGGGGCGGTCGGTGTAGCGCACGAGAACCAGGTGGTCGGACATCGTCAGGTCGGTGTCGTGATGACCCACCGACACGATTTTCTGCACGTGCTTGGGGCCGACGAGGGTGCCGGAGACCGAGACCTCCTCACCATCTGCGAGTGTTCCGCGGACGGTCATCATGTCGCGGTGGTCAGTGGACTTGGAGCTGGTGGTCACGCGGAGTCCGACGCCGCGCTCCTGCGCGAAGAGTGGGGCGTTCACGTAGGAGACCGTCTCGTCGACGACGTCCCGGAAGACACCCTTGAGCGCGGAGAGTTGGAGGACCTTGACGTCGTGCCGGATGATCTCGCCGTACACTTCGACGTCGAGTCGGATGGCAACCTCCCCCGCCAAGGCGGTGAAGATCCGGCCGAGTTTCTCAGCGAGTGGCAGCCAGGCCCGTACGTCTTCCGCGATGACGCCGCTCTGTACGTTGACCGCGTCGGGGACCGGCTCGCCCGCGAGCGCGAGCCGGACAGAACTGGCGACGGCGACGCCCGCCTTCTCCTGTGCCTCGTCCGTGGAGGCGCCGAGGTGCGGGGTGCACACGACCTGGTCGAACTGGAAGAGCGGCGAGTCCGTGCAGGGCTCGTGCGCGTACACGTCCAGGCCCGCGCCCGCGACCCGGCCCTCCTTCAGCGCGTTGAACAACGCCTGCTCGTCCACAATGTCACCGCGCGCGGCGTTGACGATCCGGACGTGCGGCCGGACCTTGTGCAGCGCCTCCTCGCCGATCAGGCCCAGCGTCTCGGGGGTCTTGGGCAGGTGCACGGTGATGAAGTCCGAGACCCCGAGCAGCTCGTCCAGTGAGAGCAGCTTGACGCCCATCTGTGCCGCCGCCGCGGGCCGTACGTACGGGTCGTAGGCGACGATCTTCATGCCGAAGGCGGACATGCGCTGGGCCACCAGGGCACCGATGCGGCCGAGGCCGACGACGCCGAGAGTCTTCTCGCTCAGCTCCACGCCCGTGTACGTGCCGCGCTTCCACTCGCCGTTCTTCAGGGCCGTGTTCGCCTGCGGGATGTTGCGGGCCGTGGCGATCAGAAGCCCGCAGGCGAGCTCGGCGGCCGTGACGATGTTGGACGTGGGGGCGTTGACCACCATCACGCCGGCCTTGGTCGCGGCGGAGACGTCCACGTTGTCCAGGCCGACACCGGCGCGGGCGACGACCTTCAGTTTCCTGGCCGCGGCGAGGGCCTCGGCGTCCACCTTGGTCGCGCTGCGCACGAGGATGGCGTCGGCGTCGGCGATCGCCGGGATGAGTTCGGCTCGGTCAGCGCCGTTGCAGTGCCGGATCTCGAAGTCCGGACCGAGTGCGTCGACGGTGGCGGGCGACAGCTCTTCAGCGATCAGTACGGTGGGTTTCGGGCTCACTTGGTCTTCAGTCCTTACCTATTGCTTCGCGGACGGCCGTCTCTGTGGCCGAAGGCGGCGGTGACGTGCGATGTGGTTCTGCGGGTTCTGGAGGAGTGCGGCCGACAAGGAGATGCGATGCGTGCGCGCCTCACGCACTGGCCGGCTTTCGCGTGATGACGCGGGTGCGTCCTGACGGCAGGTGAAGTGCGGGCCGGACGGTCGTGGCACGGGCGAGTGTCCGGCCGATGCCGATGCCGATGCCGATGTCCGTGGGCGCACACGCCCAGCCGTCGACGTGGGCGTGACCGACCGGAGGGGACGGAAGTCGACTCGTCCGCCCCCTCCGGCACAGGGCGTCGTGTTACGCGTTCGCGGGCTCCGGCTGCGCCTCGCGCACTGGTGGTGCCAGCCGGCCCGTGCGGTGGAGCCCGTAGAGGGCGGCCGCGCACGCCAGGCCGAGTGCCGACAGCGCCACCCACGGCAGCGCGGACATCCCGGCGGCCCGGGCGGCGTCGAGCGCCGCACCTGTCAGCAGGTTTCCGAGGGTGATGCCGATGCCACAGACGGTGTTGTACAGGCCGTAGTGGGTGGCGACGAGGCGGTTGCCGGAGAGGCGGACGATGGTGTCCATCTCGAAGGGGTACGCGATCATCGTGCCGATCGCGAGGAGCAGCGCGGAGAGTGCCGGTGGCACTGCCGCAAGCAGCCACAGCCCCACCCCGCCGTCCGGTACCGGGACCGCGGTGGCCACCAGCAGCGGAACAAACCCCAGCCCCATGGTCAGCAGCCCCCAGGTCAGTGCGCGGCCCGGTTCCATGCGGGCCTTGCACCAGGCGGTCACCTTGGTCTGGAAGAGGATGGTGCTCAGGCCCGAGACGGCGAACAGCACGGCCACCGCCCCCGTGCCGAAGGTCCCGTCGCCGCCCAGGCGGCGCACCTCCAGCGGCAGTGCGAGATAGACCTGGAACTGCATGACGTAGAAGCCGATCATGGCGACCGAGAACAGCAGGAACGGCCGGTTGGCCACGATGCCCCGCCACTGGGACAGCACGCCCTCCTGGCCCTGGCCGCGCTCGGCGTCGTCGCCCCGACGGGCGGGCAGGGCCCTGATCTGGACGATGCTCAGCAGAGCGAAGATTCCCGCCGCGACAAGGCATGTGACGCGGAAGCTCACGCCGGTCAGCAGCATGCCCACCAGCGGGCCGAGCAGGATCCCGGCCTGGTAGAAGACGTTGAACAGCGCGAAGGCCTCGACCCGGCGTTCACCCGCGTCCGCCGCGACATAGGCGCGTACGGCGGGATTGAACAGCGCTCCGGCCAGGCCCGTAGCCGCCGAAGCGGCCAGCAGGGCGGGCACGGACTCCGCCAGCCCGAGGGTCGCGAAGCCGATGATGCGCAGCATCAGCCCGGCTATGATCATGGGCTTGTATCCGAGCCGGTCGGCCAGCGTTCCGCCGAGCAGGAACATGCCCTGCTGGCTGAAGTTGCGTACGCCGAGGATCAGCCCGACCAGCCAGCCGGCCAGCCCCACGGGACCTGCCAGATGCGCGGCCAGGTACGGCATCAGCATGTAGAACCCGAGGTTGATGGTGAACTGATTCACCATCAGCAGCTGGACGCTGCGTTCGTAGGAACGCACCTGGGCGATGGTCGTCCTCACTGGTTCCCCTCCGCGAGCACATCGCTGCCGTCAAGCCGTTCGGCGGCGTCGCTGTCCACGGACACGTCGGCTTGCGCGTCGTATGCGTCGAGTGGACCGGCCGTGCCGGACCGCGGTTCCGAGCCTGTCGGCGCGAGCGGGTCGACGACGTTCTCGCACCGCGTCCAGCGGGTGACCTCCTTCTCGTCCAGGCGGCCGATCACCTCCGGTTCGAGTGCGGGAGGGGCGTCGAGCAGTCCGTGAGCCGCGCAGTAGTCGTCGTCGTAGACCGTGCCGAGGTAGCGCTGCGGGCCGTCGGGGAAGATCGCCGCGATCCGGGTGTCGGCGGGCAGCGTGCGGGCCAGCCAGCCGGCGACCATCGCCACCGCGCCGACGCTCCAGCCGCCTGTGGCGTAGTGCGAGGCAGCCAGCCGGCGGCAGTTCCACACTGCCTCCACCGGGGCGACCCAGTGCACCTCGCTGAAGTTGTCGTAGGCGACATTGCGCGGGTAGATGCTGGAGCCCAGGCCCCGCATCAGGCGGGGACGGGCGGGCTGGCCGAAGATCGTCGACCCGATGGTGTCGACGCCGACGAGTTTGAGGTCCGGGTAGAGCTGCTGCAGTACGCGGGAGACTCCGGCGGAGTGTCCGCCTGTTCCCACGCTGCACACCAGTACGTCGATGTGGCCGAGTTCGGTGGCCAGTTCGAGGGCGAGCGGGGTGTAGGCGGTGGTGTTGTCGGGGTTGTTGTACTGGTCCGGGCACCACGAGCCGGGGTGCTGATGCATCAGCTGGGTGACCCGGTCGCGGCGGGCCTGCTGCCAGCCCCCGGTGGGGTGCGGTTCGGAGACGAGATTGACCTGAGCCCCGTACGCGGTCAGCAGACGGGTCATGGACATCTCCAGACCCGGGTCGGTGACCAGCGTGACGGGGTGCCCGTGGACCATCCCGGCCAGGGCGAGCCCCAGGCCGAGGGTGCCGCTGGTCGACTCGATGATCCTGGCACCCGGCTGGAGTTCGCCGCGGGCGCGAGCGCGCTCGACCATGTGCAGGCCCGGACGGTCCTTGATGCCGCCGGGGTTGAAGCCTTCCAGCTTCGCCCAGAACCCGCGGTCCGGCTCGGTGAAGGGCTGGGAGACGCGGAGGAGCGGGGTGTTGCCGACAAGCCCCCGTAAGGCGGAGCCCGAGCCGGAGCCGGCGGGAGTGAGGTCACTCTTGGTCATGGAGTGCATGTTGTCTTCGCTCTCGAATCGGTATGGATGTGTGCGGATGCTCATCTCGCGCGACGGGTTGAGCCGCGCGGCGGGGCGACCAAAGGCAGCCCGTGGGTGGCTCCTATATGCGCCACCTGCAGTTGGCCGTGAGAGCGGTCCGACCGCCGCTCGGCAGCGGTCTTCGGACGGCGCCAAGGAGTGGGCGCACGGATGCCGCCGTGTCGTCCGTCAGCGACAGCACGGCGAGGGCGCGCGGTGGGAGCCGAGGACACGACTGCGGGAAGACGGCCTTCCCGTGGCAAGGGTCGAGGCAGCGATCGGGGGGCTCGGACGGGTCAAGATTCCCGCAGTCGGAGCTCTCCGCAGGCAGCGGGGCATCAGTCGACGCAGCGGCTGAACGAGCGGACGACTCCAGTGCATCGCGGTGATCACCAAGGCACGTCAGCAGTACGAACAGCAGAGCGTACAGCGTGCTCCGGGCGAACAGACTCCTCCGGAGTGCGCGTACACATGGGACATCGGCATGTGAAAGGGCAGGGGTGGGCGGCACAGTTCCTCCGCGCGGCGGTCACTGCCCGTGCGGGAATTCTCCCGGTCCGGGCAGCGATCGGTTGGGGGGTGGGGAAGAGAGCCGTCGACCGTCTCCGCGCCACGCTGTGGGGCGGTGCGCGCAGGAGGTCAGACGCCATGGACCGGTCGCCGGGAGGAGGCGTGACACGGCCTTGGGCCGAGTCAGAAGTCCCGGGAAGGGGCGACCGGTTCGGGAACGCGCTGACCTAGATGCGAAGAATCGCGGAGTCCGCCGCCTGCGTTCTTGGAGCCGCGGAATCGCGTGCCGCGGTGGCGAGCCGGGCGGGCGCGGCGCCGGGCGCCTCGTCGCCGCTCTCAGAACTCAGCGGAGACAGGCAGGGCACAGCCACAGCGGGGCCCTGGGAGGGCTGCCCGACCGCACAGGTTTCACCTGCGTGCGGCTGTCCGTGGCTGTCGTTATGGCCTTCCGGCCCCCCTGCCGACTGCCGCGACGTGGCACCCGCAACGTTTTCGTGTTCGGCAGTTGGCTCGAAATGCTCGCCCGCCGCCACGACGCCCTTGTCGGAGGCGAGGTGACTCACCGTCGTGTCAGGGCTGACGGCATGCGTATACAGCAGGCCGAAGAGGAGCAGACCCAGCCCCAGCACACGCACCAGAGCCGCTGATGAGCGGCTCCTCGGCGTGTAGGAAGGAGACCAGGTCGTCATCATGTCGTGATCCTAACCCGATCGCCGAGCCCCGGCGCGCCACCTCAGGAGAACATCGCGTGAACCCAGCCACATGACAGATCAGAGGCGCCAGGTGGCGCCAACTATCCCGAACGGCCGAGGACTTCAACGTTCGCAAACGCCTTTGGTGGGCTCTGCACGACCGCTGCGAAGAACGGGGAACGGTGCGGCCGGGCCGCAGTCCGCACCGCCCGGCCGCACCACTTCTGTCGCTGGTCAGCTCTTGCCGAGCGTCTCTTGCGGGGTGGTCTCGGATCCGCGTCGTCGGTTCATGGTGCGATGTTTGCGTGGCTGGTTCGGGGGTCCGGTGTGGGATGCCTGGCTGCTCATCTCGCTCGGTCATTCCTCCACGGCTATGTCGCCGTAGCGCCGCGCGACCTCGTGGAACGCCTCCTTGGGTGTGCACGCACCGTCGCCGGTCACCGCCACGACCCCGAAGCCGGCCTTGTCGAGGTCGAGACGAGGATCGTCGTGGTGCGGGAAGCCGGGCATGGCGAAGGTGAACACGAAGCAGCCGTGCACGCCCTCCGTGTCGTACTGGTCGATGAGTTCACCGAGGTAGCGGGCCTGAACGGCCTCGTCGCGGGGGTGGTCGCCGCGGATGCGCGGGGGTACGGCGAACCAGTTGACGATCCAGAAGGAACCGGCTCCCCGCTGGTCGGCTCCGGTGAAGGCACCACACCCGAACTCGGTGATGACGACGGGCTTGTCGTGATCGCGAACCAGTCTGCGCAGGCGGTCCGCGTAGGTGGTGCGGTTGCGGCGGGAGCGGTAGAAGCTGACGCCGACCAGGTCGAACAGCGACCAGTCGACGTGTTCCCACCCGGCCGCGGAGTAGGTGACCGGCCCGCCGAAGCGACGCCGCGCCGTGGTCACGGCGATGGTGAGCAGCCTGTGGAGCCGCCGGTCGATTCTTCGCCGCAGCACGCGGTGGAAACGCACGATGAGCTTCAAGCGCAGGAACGACCGAGGTCCGGGGACGATGCCGGGCACGGTGTGGGAGAACTCGCTGCCGACCAGAAGCGTCACCCGGTCCGGGTGTTCCCGGCGAAGTTCTTCGGCCGCCTCGGCGACGGCGTCCAGGTGCTCCAGCAGCTTCGGCTGAGGCAACTCGGAAACGCTGGGCCGGATGTAGACGCCGAGACCGATCTCGAGGGCCGTGCGGGCGGCATCGATCAACCGCTTGCCGTCCCCGATGAGCATCACCGTGGTGCAGTGCAGATCCCGGGCGATGACCTCCAGGTCCCGCCGCACGTCATCGGTGCCTGCCTCGCCGACCAGGTAGGAGATTCCGCGGACGGTCAGCATGCGCTCGGTTCCTGTCGACGTAGACGATGGGAGGCCATGAGAAGAAGGGCGGCGACACCACTGAGCATCGCGGCGTTGACCGCGTACTTCACCGTGAAATCCACGTTGTCGCCGAGCGGTTCGACCAGGAAGGACAGCCCGGCACGGACGACGAGGGCACTGCCCGCGGCGGCCAGTACGTGCCGACGGCTCCAGCCCCGGCGGCGCGACCAGCGCAGCAGCAGCCAGGCCAGTGCGACCATGGCGACGACGTTCACCGCCACCCCCGCCCAGGTCGCCGGCAGCAGCTGATTGGCACACCATGCGACTCCCGTGACAGCGCCGACCAGCCACCACGACGGCGCCTTCGCAGACAACCGGGTCCTCGCGGGCCGGACAGTGAACGCGGCGGCGATCAAGGCAACGGCGACCACTGCGGCGCCGATCAGCTGCGCCGGGCTGGCGGTGGAGTCCGGCGCTGCCGTGTCGTTGTGGACCAGCGCGGCGCTCAGCGCCCACAGCAGCACCATGACGCCGACGCCGACCGAGCCCAGCCACCGCCGGTCCGCTATGCGCGGGGCACAGGATTCGACCACCGCGATCGGAGCGGCGAAACTCCAGATCACATGCCCCCCGACATAGTTGAGCAGGTTCGCCGCGTCGACCCCCAGGCCCGGGATGATGGTGACCAGCGCCTGGGTCGCCCAGTCGGGGCCATCGGCGTCGACCTCGATGTCGAACAGGGTCTGGTCGATCAAGCCGGCCTGGATCACCCCGAAGGCCGCGCTCAACAGCAGGATCGTCGGCCAGCCGCGCCCCGTGCGCCGAGTGATCTCGCGGATGAGCACCGCAACGGTTCCGTAGAGCGGCGCGAGGATGAGCAGGCCCGCCACGAGCTCCAGCGGCCGACCAGTGCTGTCGCCGTAGCCGATGAGGTACTCCGCGCTGATCGGGGAAAGCACCAGCAAGCCGGCCACGGCGCCCCAGCGGAGCCGAAACCGCGGCAGTGCGGCAGGGGCGGACGGTGCGGGCATGAGAATCCTCCGCGTGGTGGTCCAGGAAGGCCGGGTCGTCACCGGTCCGGTCGACACTAGAGAGACCGCCGACAGCCGGACATCCGTCTTTCGTCCACGAGCGCATGACTTCCGTCTAGAAGTGCGCAGCCTTCCGGCCACACTCACTCCAACTCCGCTTCGCCGTGCGGAATCTGACACCGTGCTCGCGCATCAGGGCGTGACCTTGGCCTTCGGTGGCGCCCATCGCACCCTCATCCCGCGGAGCGCATCATCGAGCCCTCGCGCACGTAGCGCTCGCAGGACCAGGCGTAGGAGGTGTAGGAGAGCCCGATTCCGTGGCGGCGTCCGACAGTGTCCAGGAGCGGCGATCCTGGAGGGCGTGCTGGAACGGCCCGTTGAGATCACCGACACGAATGCGCTCGACCACCTGCCGGCCGGGATGAGCACGGGCATCGGCTGGGCACGCGCCGGCGGTGCGGCCTACGTCACCGATCACGTGCGGCACGTGCTCGGCCGACCCGCGGGGACGTTCGAGCAATGGGCACGCGACCATCGGGAGGCATTTACGACAACGCCTTAGGACTCCTCACGACGCGCCGCTGACACCTGCGCGCAGGGAACGTCGACGACATGTACGTACCTGGAATACGTACTCCTACCGACGCGCCCTCGACAACCGTGCCGTTTCCTTGCGTTCATGACGACAGCGGGCGGGGAAGCGCGGACGCCGGGGAACGCCGGGCGGGCGGTGGTGGGGGCGGAGGGGTGGGCCGTGCCGGCCTCGACGGTCGGTGTACCGCCGGGCTTCGGACTCGCCCACGCCCGGCCGCGGGGGCTCGTTCCCGCCGCAGCCGGCGGGCGGTTCGAACAGTGAGGTGGTGAACACGCCGTACCGGGCCGCGGCCGACGGCCTCCACCCGGCACCCGGCCACCGCTCCGCAGGCGAACCGGCCCGCGCGTCACATCAACAGGCCCCGCCACCACGGCAGTCCCGCAGGGGCCGTCCGACCTCATCCTGGGGGAATCACATGCGCGTACACAGCATCGCGGCCACCGTCGTCTCCGGCGCGGCCGTCCTCTCGACCCTCGTTCTTCCGGGCACCGCCCAGGCGGCGGAGCACTCCGGGGCGGCGAGGGATCTCAGAGCCTTCACGTCGGAGCGCGTCCGGCCGCAGGACGCGATCGGCGGCACCACCTTCAAGAACGGGGTCGTCAACAAGGGCAGGGACATCGTGCTCGGCGTGACGGGCAAGAAGGCCGTCCCCGTCACCTTCACCGCCTTCGACGAGGAGGGCGTAGCCCTCACCCAGGCCTTCCTCTGGCAGGGCACCGACAGTTCGGACACGGACACCATCACCGGCGCCCTGGGGACGGACGACTACCCCGCCTGCACGGAGACACCGGTCCAGAACGGCTACAGCTACAGCTGCCGGACGGTCTTCACCATCGACCCCGCCGTCGACTTCAAGGACGGCAACGGCACCGCCGGGACCTGGAAACTCTTCCTGGGTGCCTACGACCTCTACGCGAACGTCAGTGTCGACGACGACGTCGCCCGGGCCAAGATCAAGCGTGCGGCCAAGCTGACCACCGACGCCTCCCCGGAGCCGGTGACGGCAGGCAGGAACATCAAGGTCACCGGCAAGCTGAGCCGCGCCAACTGGGCCACGGGCAAGAACGCGGGATACGCGGACCAGCCGGTGCAGCTGCAGTTCCGCAAGCGGGGCACCAGCACCTACACCACCCTCAAGACGGTCAGGACCAGCAGCAGCGGCACCCTGAGCACCACCACCCGGGCCCGCTCCGACGGCTACTTCCGCTTCGTCTTCGGCGGCACCACCACGACCGGCTCCGCGACCGCCCCCGGCGACTACGTCGACGTCAGGTAGCCGGCCCGGCGTCCCCGAATCGGCCCCCGGCACGGCGGCGGGCCATCAGCGCGGCCAGGGCCGTGCGCGAGGAGACCCCGGTCTTGCGGAAGGTGCGGGAAACATGGGTCTCGACGGTACGCCGGCTGACGAACAGCAGGTCCGCGATGGCCTGGCTGGTGAGCCCCCGCGCCACCAGTTCGGCTATCTCCAGCTCCCGGGCGGTCAGGGTGGCCAGCCGTTCGGTGAGTTCGGCGCGGTCCGGGGAGCCGTACGGCGCCACCGGGCCGCCGCCGGGCGGACGGGTGGCGTCGGCGAGGCCGACCAGCATGCCGCTGCCGCCCGTCTCGGCGAGCCGGCGCCCCCTGAGCCAGGCGTGCGTGCCGGCCCGGCCGCGGCCCGCGGCCGCTTCCAGAGGGGCGCCCAGCAACAGGGACTGGGCCTCCCAGAAGACCGCGCCGCAGCGGGCGCTCTCCGCCGCGGCCTCCGCGAACAGGTCCGCCGCCGCCGCGATGTCCCCCTGCGCCAGCGGCAGATGGGCGGCGCTGCGCAGCGCGGACGCCCGCTGCATCGGCAGCCCCAGCTGTTCCGCCTCCTTCCGGGCCCGCTCGGCCCAGCCGCGGGCCTCCTCCGGCATCCCCGTCAACAGAGCGGCCGTGACCAGGATCTCCAGGTAGAGCGGCCGCATCGAGGGCTGGATCCGCTGCAGTTCGGGGCCACCCGCCTGGAGCATCGCGTCCCGGGCCCGGACCGGATCGCCGGCCATGAGCGCGGCCCAGCCGAAGATGCACCAGGCCGTGGAGGCCCACCAGTCGACCCCGCTGCCGGCCGCGGCCACCGCCTCCTCGGCGACGGCCAGGGGGCGCGGATCGCCCGGCGGGCAGCCGGCGACGAGCGCCGCGGCCCTGCTCGCCAGGACGAACGCGAGCAACTGGTCGCTGCCGATCCCGCGCGCGATGTCCTCGGCCCGGTCGGCGAGTTCCAGCGCGGAGGGGATCCGGCAGGTCTGGACCCGGACATGGGAGAGGCACAGCAGCAGGTGGGGCACGACATAGAGCTGACCGCTGCGGCGGGCGATGTCGAGGCCGCGTTCGGCGTGCCGCTCCGCGTCCGGGTAGTGCTCCAGGAACGCCTCCGCCCAGCCGAGCCGGGCCAGTGGTTCGCACAGCGCGGTGAGGTCGTTGTCGGGCAGGGAGTCGACCAGGGCGGCGGCCTGCCGGGCGAGCCGGTGTGCCGCGCTCATGTTGCCCTCGTACGCCTCTCCGAGGGCCGCGACGGCGAGGACACCCGCCTCCCCGACCTCGTCCCCCGTGGACCGGGCCGCCGCGAGGGCCGCCTCGACCTCGGTGCGCACCCGGGCGTAGGAGGTGTCGCTGTCCAGGGGCGCGGCCGAGCCGAGCTCCAGGCCGAGCCGTACGACGTGGGCCGGTGCGGGGTCGCGGGCCAGTTCGCGGCGCAACACCGCGACGGCCTCGGTGGAGCGCCCCAGATGGCGTTCCACCACCGCGCACAGGACGACCGCGCGCATTCTGAGGCCCTGGTCCTCCTCGGCCGTCGGCCCGTCGGCCGACCGCCGCGGGGTGGCGATCAGCTCCTGGAGCAGGTCGCGGCTCTCGCGCAGGCCACCGCACGCCGCGAGCGCACGAGCCCGTCTCAGGGTCAGCTCCCTGCGCCGAGCGGCGTGTTCGGAGGTGTGCGGGAGATGGCGCAGTGCCACGTCGAGCCAGTGGGCGCAGCTCGCCGGGGCTGTTCGGGCCGTCTGGGCGGCGGCCTCGTCGAGTACGGCCACCGCCGCCGGGTCCCAGGCGGTCAGCGACCGTTCCACGTGATGGGCCCGCTCGGCGGCCGAGGCGCCGACGCGGGCCAGTTCCCGCGCGGCGAGCCGGTGGATCTCGGCGCGTCTCAGGAAGGGCGTGCTCTCGTGGACGAGGGTGCGCACGACCGGATGCCGCAGGGTCAGCAGGCCCTGCGGAGTGGTGCGCAGCAGGTCGCGGCGGGTGAGCGCGTGGACGTCGTCGGCGAACGCGGTGCCGGCCCGGTCCGTCACCTGGCTCACCATCGCGGGGATGGCGTGCTCGCCCAGGACCGCCACGGCCTCGACGATGCCGCGCCGGGAAGGGGCGAGCACGGTCAGCTCGTCCAGCAGCAGGGTGCCGAGCCCGGGCGGTGCCGAGGAATCGGGCGTCGTACCGTGCCGGCGGGCCTGGAGGAGGGTCAGGAAGTAGAACGGATTGCCCTCGCTCGCGGCGTGCAGCGCGGCGCTCTCGGCGGGCGGCAGGCCGGGGCCGGCCAGTTCGGCGCAGTCGCCCGCGCTCAGCGGTCGCAGGCCGAGCCTGACGACCGTGCCGGTGTCGACTCCCCGGGTGAGCCCGGCGGCGAGGGCCTCGGGCCCCTGCCGGTCACGACGTGTCACGGCCAGGACGACGGGGGCGTGCGGGGGATGGCGTACGAGGTGGTCCAGCAGCTCCAGTGACGCGGGGTCCGCCCAGTGCAGGTCGTCGAGAGCCAGCAGCAGCCCGGACGGGGCGGCGAGCCGGGCGAGCAGGGCGGCCGTGGACCGGTGCAGTCCGAAACGGTCGACCGCGCCGCTCCGCCGGAGCAGGGGAGCCACCGCGTCGGTGTCCCGGATGCCGTCCGGGGTGTCCTGGGCGTGCGGGTCGAGGTGGGCGAGCGCGTCGGCGAACACCTGGAAGGGCACCCGCCGTTCGTACTCCGTGGCCCTGCCGCGCAGGACCGTCATCCCGCGTCGGCGCGCCCGTGCGCAGACCTCGCCGAGCAGGCGGCTCTTGCCGATACCTGCCTCGCCGGTGATGTCGACGAGCCGGGAACCTCCGCCGTCACGGGACTCCTCGCCCGCCGCCGTACCGCGCGCGTCGGCTGCCGCACGGTCGAGCAGCGCGTCGAACCGGGCGAGTTCGGAGGAACGGCCCAGCAAAGGAGTTCCGTTCCCGCCCGCCCCAACTGCCGCGTCGGCTCCCACAGTTGCCCCCTCTTCTTTACATCCCCCTCGCAAGTCATTCTCTCTCCGAACCTGGCCTCGACGGTCGCGTTGGTCCCGTAGGCGCGATTGCCGGCCAGCCGGGTCAGCGCGGTGGCCGTGAGAGTGAGCCGGTTGCATGGGTGTCCCTGAACAAGAGTTGTGTCAGGGAAGGAGTGCTCGGACAGTTTCGTCCGCCCGTCCTGCCGCACCCCGTCCTGCCGCGTCGACGATCAGCTGCCGAAGCCGTCGAAGCCGTCGAAGCAGTCGAAACTGCCGAAGCGCTTCACTTGTCCTCCGGAACCAGTAGGCCGCAGGCGCCACGCGCGGGTGGGCCCGACGGACATTCGGTCGGGCCCACCCGTGGCTCGGCGCCGGTGCCCCCTTCGGGGCGGGACGCGCCGGTCGGCGTGTCAGTCGTCGGAGGGCTCGTCCCAGGTGACCGACAGCTCGTTGCTCCGGCCGAAGCGTTCGAGGTGGCTGCCCACGACCTCCCTGATGGTGGTGAGCGCGGACGCGTCCGGCGCGGTCACACGGATCAGGAGGTGGTCCGCGGCGGGCTGGAGCAGGACGTCGGTCTGCTGGAACGTGAGGCGCCGGCCGCCGTCGGGGGTCTCCTCGCTGGGAATCTTCCGGCCGAAGTGCGAGGCGAGTTGCTTGGCGTAGCGGGGGGCGGCGTCGGTGGAGGCGCGACCGAGGGAGGTGGGCATGGGGGAACTCCTGGGTGCGAGCGAAGGAGGCCGCCTGCCGGTGCGGTGGACACGGCTCCGCCTCGCCGATCGGCTGCCCTTGCTTCAAATTTCAATCCAAACAGTGGTGCCGACCCTAGTCCGGTCTGATTCAAATTTGAAGCAAGCGTGGTGTCGCGTGGCTCACACCCGCTGCCCGCCCCGCATCCACCCCGCGCGCCGGGCAACGGCACACTGCCCGTATGACCCTCCACTGCGCAGTGCTGGACGACTATCAGGGCGCCGCCCCGGCCATGGCCGACTGGAGCCCCCTCGCCGACCGGGTCGAGGTGCGCACGCTCCGCGAGAACATCGCCGACCGCGACGCGCTCGTGGCCGAACTGGACGACTGCGAGATCGTCGTGGCCATGCGGGAACGCACCCCCTTCGACGCCGCCTTGCTGCGCAGGCTGCCCCGGCTGCGCCTGCTGGTGACCACCGGCATGCGCAACGCCTCCATCGATCTCGCCGCGGCGCGCGCCCAGGGCGTCACCGTGTGCGGTACGGCGAGCAGCCCCACCCCGCCCGTCGAACTGACCTGGGCGCTCCTCCTCGGCCTGGCCCGCCACATCACCACCGAGAACCGGGGTCTGCGGGAGGGCGGCCCGTGGCAGTCGACCGTCGGCCAGGATCTGCACGGTCGCACCCTGGGCCTCCTCGGACTCGGCAAGATCGGCACCCGGGTGGCCCGGGTGGCCACCGCCTTCGGCATGGAGGTCCTCGCCTGGAGTCAGAACCTCACCGCCGAACGGGCGGCCGAGGCGGGAGCGCGACTCGCCGACGGCAAGGAGGACCTGCTCGCCCGCAGCGACTTCGTGTCCGTCCACCTCGTGCTGTCCGACCGCACCCGCGGCCTGCTCGGCGAGCCGGAACTGCGTGCCATGCGCCCGCACGCCCACCTCGTCAACACCTCCCGCGCCGCCGTCGTCGACCGGGCCGCCCTCGTCCGCGCCCTGCGCGAGGGCTGGATCGCCGGCGCCGGCCTCGACGTCTTCGAGACCGAACCGCTCCCCGCCGAAGACCCCCTGCGCTCGCTGCCGAACGTGCTCGCCACCCCGCACCTCGGCTACGTCACCGAGCGCAACTACCGCACCTTCTACACGGAGGCGGTCGAGGACATCACCGCCTTCCTCGCCGGCACGCCGGTCCGGACGCTGACCCCCGCCTGAGTGGGTACGGTCGGGGGCCGGCACGGTCGTGTGCGACGAGGGGAGCCGTCGGGCGGCCGGTTCCCGCGCACCCGGGCACGGGCGCGCAGGTCACCGCCCAGTAGAGTGCGCCTTCGTCGTCCCCGAGAGCCGCCCCCGATCCGCCGAGGTACCGCGCAGTGACCCCCGCACGACCAGGACCGCCCCACGCCGTCACCGTCGTCGGGCTCGGCGCCGACGGCTGGCCGGGCCTGCCCGACGCCTCCCGGGCGGCCCTGCGCGAGGCCGAGGTCCTCATCGGCGGCCCCCGGCAGCTCGACCTGCTCCCCCCGGAGTGCGCGGGCGAACGGATCACCTGGCCCTCACCCCTGCGGCCCGCGGTCCCCGCCCTGCTGGCCGCGCACGCCGGCCGCCGGACCGCCGTACTGGCCAGCGGCGACCCCATGTTCTACGGAATCGGCCGCGCTCTCGCCGAGGAGGCCGGTGACCGGCTGCGCGTCCTGCCGCACCCCTCCTCCGTCTCCTACGCCGCCGCCCGCCTCGGCTGGCCGCTGGAGGACGTCGAGGTCGTCACGCTCGTCGGCCGCCCCACCGCCCGGCTGGCCGCCGCCCTGCACGACGGCCGACGGCTCCTCGTCCTCAGCGCGGACGCCGGCACGCCCGCGGAGGTCGCCGCCCTGCTGCGGGACCGGGGCTTCGGACCGAGCCGGATGCGGGTCCTGGAACAGCTCGGCGGCGAGAAGGAACGGACGGGCGACGCCGGCACCGCCGACGGCTGGGAGCCCGCGCACCCGCCCGGCGACCCCCTCAACATCGTCGCCGTCGAGTGCCGGCGGGCCCCGGACGCCCTCCGCCTCGGCGCCGGGCCCGGCCTCCCCGACGAGGCGTACGAGCACGACGGCCAGCTCACCAAGCGCTATGTGCGCGCCGCCACGCTGGCCGCGCTGGCCCCGGCACCCGGCGAACTCCTCTGGGACGTCGGCGGCGGGTCCGGTTCGATCGCGATCGAGTGGATGCGCACGCACCCCTCCTGCCGGGCGGTCACCGTCGAACGCGACCCCGTGCGCGCCGCGCGCATCGCCCGCAACGCCGAGCGGCTCGGTGTGCCCGGTCTGCGGGTCGTCACCGGGGCCGCGCCCGCCGCGCTGGCCGAACTGCCGCCGCCGGACGCCGTGTTCATCGGCGGCGGGCTCACCGCGCCCGGCCTGCTCGACGCCTGCCGGCAGGCCCTGCCGGTGGGCGGACGGCTGGTCGCCAACACCGTGACGCTGGAGTCCGAGGCCGTCCTCGCCGCCGCCCACCGCCGCCACGGCGGGGAACTGGTACGTCTCGCGGTGGCGCACGCCGTGCCCGTGGGCGGTTTCACCGGGTGGCGGCAGGCGATGCCGGTGACCCAGTGGGCCGTACGCAGGACCAGCCTCGACACCGCCGACACCTCTTCGGGAGAAGACAGATGACCGTGTACTTCATCGGCGCCGGCCCCGGTGCCGCCGACCTGATCACGGTCCGTGGCGCCCGTACGCTGGCCGCCTGCGGGGTCTGCCTGTACGCGGGCAGCCTCGTCCCGCGCGAGCTGCTGGCCGAATGCCCGCCGGGCGCAAGGCTGGTGGACACCGCCCAGCTGGATCTGGACCGGATCACCGCCGAGTTGGTGCGCGCGCACGAGGAGGGTCACGACGTGGCCCGGCTGCACTCCGGGGACCCGTCCGTGTTCAGCGCGGTCGCCGAGCAGATGCGGCGGCTGGACGCGGCCGGGGTGCCGTACGAAGTGGTGCCGGGGGTGCCCGCGTTCGCCGCGGCGGCGGCCGCGCTGAAGCGGGAGCTGACCGTGCCGACGGTCGGCCAGACCGTGATCCTCACGCGCGTCGCCCAGCAGGCCACGCCCATGCCGGACGGTGAGGACCTCGCCACCCTCGGGCGCAGCGGGGCGCTCATCGTGCTGCACCTGGCCGTCCGTTACGTGGACCGTGTCGTGGAGGAACTCCTGCCGCACTACGGGGCGGACTGTCCGGCCGCGGTCGTCGCGTACGCCTCGCGGCCCGAGGAGCTGGTACTCCGGGGGACGCTGGAGGAGATCGCCGGACAGGTGAAGGAGGCGGGTGTGCTGCGCACGGCTGTGATCATGGTCGGGCGGACGCTCGGTGCGCGCCAGTTCCGGGACAGCCACCTGTACTCGCCCGAGCGGGACCGGCACGAGTGTTGAGGAGCGGGTGCGTTGTCGGGTGCGGGTTCGGTGAGGGCTTCTCGCGCAGTTCCCCGCGCCCCTGAAAGACCGGGCCCCCGCGCGAAGCCCCACCGGAGCCGCCGCAGTCGCCCACGCACCCGCACCCCCGAGCCCGAAGGCGCCCCGGCACCCGGTGCTACGCTCCCCTTGCCTCCCGCGGGGGAAGTCCGGTGAGAGTCCGGCGCTGACCCGCAACGGTGTGCGTGACGGCCGGACAGCCGTCGCGCGAGCCCGATCGCCCGAGGGTGGTGCGACCCGTTGAACGCTCGCCGTGGACTGCGAGAGGGGACCGCACGGCCCCCGTGCCGTACGGGCCGTTCCTCGACCGACGTCCGTCAGGCGGCCCCAGGCGAAGGACCGCCCCGACCGTGCGCCGCAGCCCCGCCCCCAGCCGAACACCCCTGCCCCCACTGATACTCGGCCTCGCCCTGCTCCTGCTGCTGTCGCTCGTGGGCGGCACCGGGCTGGGCGCCGCCGGCATCGGATGGCCGGACGTCCTGCGGTTCCTGTGGGCCGGGCTCACCGGCGGCACCGTGCACGCCGGGGACGCCGCCGCGTACACCATCGTCTGGGAGATCCGGCTGCCGCGCGTGGTGCTCGGAGCGGTCGTGGGCGCCGGGCTCGCCTCCGTCGGGGTGGGCGTCCAGGCGATCGTGCGCAACGCCCTCGGCGACCCGTTCGTGCTCGGCATCTCCTCCGGCGCGGCGGTCGGCGCCAACGCGGTCATCCTGCTCGGCGCGTTCGCCGCGCTCGGGATCTGGGCGCTCTCGGTGTCGGCGTTCCTCTCCGCCCTGGCCGCCATGGCCCTGGTGTACGCGCTGGCCCGCTCACCCCACGGGCTGTCCCCGCTGCGGCTGGTCCTGACGGGGACGGCGCTGGCGTACGGCTTCGAGGCGGTCACCACCCTCATGGTGTTCGGTGCCGCCCGCGGCGAGGCGGCACGGTCGGCGCTGATGTGGCTCCTCGGCAGCCTGGGCGGGGCGACCTGGGCACAGGTCCCGCTCGTCGCCGTGACCGTGGCCGCGGGCTGGGCGTGGCTGCGCCGGCGGGCCGAGTCCCTCAACGCCCTCGCCATGGGCGACGAGACCTCGGCCGCGCTCGGCGTCCGCCCGGAGCGGCTGCGCCGGGAGCTGTTCCTCGTCACCGCCGCCGTGACCGGGACCGTCGTGGCGGTCAGCGGGGCCATCGGCTTCGTCGGGCTGATGGTGCCGCACGTCGTGCGGATGCTGGTCGGCGCCGACCACCGGCGGGTGCTGGCGGTCGCCCCGCTCGTCGGCGCCGTGCTCCTGGTGTGGGCGGACGTGCTGTCCAGGCTGCTGCTCGCCCCCGCCGAACTGCCCGTCGGCGTGATCACGGCCGTGGTCGGTGTGCCCGCCTTCCTGCTGCTGATGCGGCGCGGCGGCTACGCGTTCGGGGGCCGCTGACATGCGACTCGACATCGACGGTGTGACGGTCGAGGCCGCGGGTGCCCGGCTGGTCGACGACATCCGACTCACCGCCGGCAGCGGGGCGTTCGTCGGGCTCGTCGGCCCCAACGGCAGCGGCAAGTCGACGCTGCTGCGCTGTGTCTACCGGGCGCTGCGCCCGGCCGCCGGGGCGGTGCGGCTTGACGGCGAGGACGTGCACGCCCTGCCGCCCCGGGCCGCCGCCCGGATGCTGGCGGCGCTGCCGCAGGAGTCGTCCGCCGAGTTCGACTTCACGGTCACCGAGGTGGTCGCCATGGGGCGGCTGCCGCACCGGGACCGGACGGCCGCCTCCGACACGGAGATCTGCGCGCGGGCCATGGTCCGCACCGGCGTGGACCACCTCGCCGACCGGGGGTTCACGGCCCTGTCCGGCGGCGAGAAGCAGCGCGTCCTGCTCGCCCGCGCCCTCGCCCAGCAGCCGCGGGTGCTCGTCCTCGACGAACCCACCAACCACCTCGACATCGCCCACCAGCTGGACGTGCTGTCCCTGGTCCGCGACAGCGGCGTCACCGTGCTCGCCGCCCTGCACGATCTCAACCTCGCCGCCGCGCACTGCGACGTCCTGTACGTGATCGCGGGCGGCCGCATCATCGCCTCCGGCCCGCCCCACGACGTCCTCCGACCCGACCTGCTCGCCGAGGTGTTCGGGGTCCGCGCCCATCCCGTACGGCATCCGGTCACCGGCGCCGTCCAACTCCTGTTCGACCTGCTCCCCTCCGCCACCTGAAGCCCCCGGCGCTCCTCCTCACCCGAAGCCCCGGCCCCTCCACCCCTGAGGACCCTCATGCGCAAGCTGCTCGCCGCCGCCCTCTGCCTCGCCGCGACCGCCGCGGTCACCGGATGCGGTGCGACCGTGGAACCGGCCGCCGACGGCAGGTCCGCGTCCGCCGAGAAGACCGTCACCCTCACCAACTGCGGCCGGCAGATCACCTTCGACAAGGTCCCCGAGCGCGTGGTCACCAACGACGTCGGGATCACCGAGCTGATGTTCGCCCTCGGTCTGGAGGACCGCATGGCCGGGTACGCGATGCCCGACGACAAGGGCGATCTGAGCGGGGTGCCCTGGAAGGACGGCTACGGCAAGGTGAAGTGGCTGTCGAAGGACCAGCTCACCAAGGAGAACGTGCTCGACGCCGAGGCGGACCTCGTCTTCGCCGGCTGGAACTACGGCTTCCGCGAGGACGCCGGCTTCACCCCCGACGCCCTGAAGAAGCTCGGCGTCCCCTCGTACGTCCTCACCGAGTCCTGCCGCAACGGCCGGACCGAGACCTCGCGCGGCATCATGCCGCCCCTCGACGCCCTCTACACCGACCTCACCAACCTCGGGAAGCTGTTCGGCGTCGAGAAGCGGGCGGCCACGCTGATCGCCGGGTTCAAGAAGGAGATCGCCGCCGTACACGCGAAGGCGCCCGCGAAGAAGCCCAAGGTCTTCCTCTACGACAGCGGCCAGGACCAGCCCTTCACCTCCGGCCGTTTCGCCGCACCCGAGCAGATCATCACCGAGGCCGGCGGCGTCAACGTCATGCACGACGTCGAGGACTCCTGGACCACCGTCGGCTGGGAGAGCGTCGTCCAGCGGAACCCGGACGCCATCGTGATCTGCGACTACGGCGACGTCGGCGCCGAGCAGAAGAAGAAGTTCCTGCTCTCCTACGCCCCGCTGCGCGACGTCTCCGCGATCAGGCACAGGCGGATCTTCGTCCTCGACTACGCCGACCTCGTCGAGAGCCCCCGCAACCCGTCGGCCGTCGCCCGCCTCGGCGCCTACCTGCGGACCGTCGCGAGGGGCTAACGCACCCCGCTCCGGCCCACGATCGTGCCCGCCCGGTCGATGCAGATGACGTCGACCGCGACGGGCGCGCCCCGCAGGACGGCGAGGGCCTCGTCGCGTGCCGCCACCGCGACCAGGTCGCCGAGCGGCACCCCGGCCGCCATGCACAGCTGGAGTGCGGCGAGCCCGGTGTTGGCGCCGGCCACCTCGGCGGCCAGCGTCTCGTCCGCGCCGCCGCGCCGGGCCAGCTCGGCGAGGAAGCCCTTGTCGACCTGGGAGCGGGCGGAGTGCAGGTCGAGATGGCCGGCGGCGAGCTTGGAGAGCTTGGCGAAACCGCCGCAGACGGTCAGCCGGTCCACCGGATGCCGGCGCACGTACTTCAGGACCGCGCCCGCGAAGTCGCCCATGTCGAGCAGCGCGTCATCGGGCAGCGCGTACTCGGCGACCACCGTCTTCTCCGACGTGGAACCCGTGCACCCGGCGACATGGGTGTGCCCGGCCGCCCGGGCCACGTCGATGCCCCGTCGGATGGAGTCGATCCACGCCGAGCAGGAGTACGGGACGACGATCCCGGTCGTGCCCAGGATGGAGAGACCGCCGAGGATGCCCAGGCGGGGGTTCCAGGTGGAGCGGGCGATCTCCTCGCCGTGGTCCACGGAGACGGTGATCTCGACGTCACCGCCGCCGCCGTGGCGGGCGGCGACCTCGGCGACGTGGTCCCGCATCATCTGCCGGGGGACCGGGTTGACCGCCGGTTCGCCGACGGCGAGGGGCAGGCCCGGACGGGTGACCGTCCCGACCCCGGGACCGGCGCGGAAGACCACCCCGGACCCGGCGGGCAGCGGCCGTACCGTGGCCCGGACCAGCGCGCCGTGCGTGACGTCCGGGTCGTCGCCCGCGTCCTTGACGATCCCGGCCGTCGCGCTGTCGCCGGTCAGCTCCTCGGCCGCCAGTGCGAACGCCGGGGTCTGCCCCTTCGGCAGGGTGATCGTCACCGGGTCGGGGAACTCGCCGGTCAGCAGCGCGGTGTACGCGGCCGTGGTGGCGGCGGTCGCACAGGCACCGGTGGTCCATCCGGGACGCAGACCGGTGTGCTTGAGTTGGGCCGCGCGACCGCCCGCCGCCGTACCGGCGCCCCCGCCGGCACCCTGCTTCTCGTCACTGCTCATGATCGGACCCGGACTTCCATGCACGTACTGATACTCGGCGGAACCACAGAGGCCCGCCGCCTGGCCGAGCTGCTGCACGACGCCCCCGGCCTACGGCTGACCAGCTCGCTCGCCGGGCGGGTCACCAGCCCCCGGCTGCCCCCGGGCGAGGTCCGCGTCGGCGGCTTCGGCGGGGCCGAGGGGCTGGCCGCCTGGCTGCGCGAGCACGGGGTGGACGCGCTCATCGACGCCACCCATCCTTTCGCCGGGACCATGAGTTTCCACGCGGCACGGGCGGCCGCCACCACCCATGTTCCCCTGCTCGCGCTCCGCCGGCCCGGCTGGGTGCCGGGCCCCGGCGACGACTGGCACGACGTCGGCTCACTGGCGGAGGCGGCGCGGCTGCTGCCCACGCTCGGCCACCGCGTGTTCCTCACCACCGGGCGCATGGGTCTGGCCGCGTTCGCCGACCTGGACGACCTGTGGTTCCTCGTCCGGTCCGTCGACCCGCCCGAGGCCCCGTACCCGGCCCGGACGGAGCTGCTGCTCGACCGCGGCCCGTTCACCCTCGAAGGGGAGCGGGAACTGCTGCGCCGACATCGCGTCGACGTCGTCGTGACGAAGGACAGCGGGGGAGCGGCCACCGCGCCGAAGCTGACCGCCGCGCGGGAGGCCGGGGTGCCGGTCGTCGTGGTGCGCCGGCCCCCCGTGCCGGAAGGTGTCAGCGTGGTGGGGGATCCGGACGCGGCGGCCCGCTGGGTGCGCGAGCGGCTTCCTCGCTGACTCCCGGCCGCCGTGCCCGGCCGCACCCCGCTCACCCCTCCGGATACCGGCGGGGCGTCCACACGATCTGCTCCCCGTCCCCGCGCCTGACCACCTGGGTCTGCGAGGAGCCGACCAGCAGGATCGTCCGCATGTCGACCTCGGCCGGGTCCAGGTCGGCCAGCCGTACGATCCGTACGCGCTCGCCGGAGCCGCCCACGTCCCGCGCGACCACGACCGGGGTGTCCGGCGCCCGGTGCTCCAGGAGCAGTTCACGCGCCTTGCCCACCTGCCAGGTACGGCTGCGCGAACCGGGGTTGTACAGCGCCAGCACCAGGTCCGCCGAGGCCGCCGCGCGCAGCCGCTCGGCGATGACCTCCCACGGCTTGAGCCGGTCGGAGAGGGAGAGCGTGGCGTAGTCGTGGCCGAGCGGGGCGCCCGCGCGGGCGGCGGCCGCGTTGGCCGCCGTCACCCCCGGCAGCACCCGCACCGGCACGTCCGCGTACTCCTCCTGCGCGGCGACCTCCAGCACGGCCGTCGCCATGGCGAAGACCCCCGGGTCGCCGCCGGAGACGACCGCGACCCGGCGCCCGCGCCGGGCCAGATCGAGCGCGAACTCGGCGCGCTCCGACTCGACCCGGTTGTCCGAGCCGTGCCGCACCTGCCCCGCCCGCCGGGGCACCCGGTCCAGATAGGTGGTGTAGCCGACGAGGTCGTCGGCGGCGGCGAGCGCCCCCCGCGTCTCGGGCGTCAGCCACAGCGGACCGGCGGGTCCGGTGCCCACCACGACGACCTCGCCCCGCTCCCGCGCCGCGGGCCGTTCGGCGTCGACCTGGCTGGGCAGCACGGCCACCGAGAAGTACGGCACCGACTCCGGGTCCACGTCCGCCAGTTCGCCGATGCGCTCGCCGGGCATGGTGGCCCGCTCGACATAGCGGGCCTCGCTCAGCCGCCCCGAACTCTCCAGCGCGCCGCGGACCTTGGTGAAGGTCCGCCCCAGCTTCATCACCACGGCCACGTCGGTCGCGGCGAGCCGTGCGGTCAGCTCCTCCTCGGGCAGGGTGCCCGGCAGGATCGTCAGCACCTCCTCGCCCTCGACGAGCGGTGTGCCCAGGCGGGCCGCGGCCGCCGACACGGACGTGACACCGGGGATCACCTCGGTGTCGTAGCGGTCGACCAGCCGCTTGTGCATGTGCATGTAGGAGCCGTAGAAGAGCGGGTCGCCCTCAGCGAGGACCGCGACCGTGCGCCCCGCGTCGAGATGCGCGGCCAGCCGAGCGGACGCCTCCGTGTAGAACTCCTCCATCGCGCCCTTGTAGCCGCCCGGATGGTCGGTGGTCTCCGTCGTCAGCGGGTAGACCAGCCGCTCCTCGATGTGGTCGGCGCGCAGATGCTTCGCCGCGATCGAACGCGCGATGGAACGGCCGTGCCGGGCGCTGTGATACGCGATCACATCCGCCTCGGAGATCACCTCGACGGCCCGGACGGTCATCAGGGACGGGTCGCCGGGGCCGAGCCCGACGCCGTACAGCTTGCCGCTCACTCTTCCTCACTCGCGATCGCGTTGAGCGCGGCGGCGGCGATGGCGCTTCCGCCCCGCCGGCCGCGTACGACGATGTGCTCCAGGCCCGACGGGTGCGCGGCGAGCGCGTCCTTGGACTCGGCGGCGCCGACGAACCCGACCGGCACACCGATGACGGCGGCGGGCCGGGGAGCGCCCTCCTCGATCATCTCCAGCAGCCGGAACAGCGCGGTGGGCGCGTTGCCGACGGCCACGACCGCCCCCTCGAGCCGGTCCCGCCACAGCTCCATCGCGGCGGCGCTGCGCGTGGTGCCCAGCTTCGCCGCCAGCTCGGGGACGCCCGGCGCGGAGAGCGTGCACAGCACGTCGTTGTCGGCGGGCAGCCGCTTGCGGGTCACCCCGCTGGCCACCATCTGCACGTCCGTGAAGATGGGTGCCCCGGCCCGCAGGGCCTCGCGGGCGCGGGCCACCACGTCGGGCGTGTACGCCAGGTCCCGCACGAGGTCGACCATTCCGCAGGCGTGGATCATCCGTACCGCGACCTGGCTGACGTCGGCGGGCAGCGCCGCGAGGTCCGCCTCCGCGCGGATGGTGGCGAAGGACTGCCGGTAGATCGCCGGGCCGTCCTTCTCGTAGTCGTAGGTGGTCACGGTGGTCTTCTCGCTGCTCTCGGTCGGCGTACGGGGCAAGGTCGTGCGGGCGTTGCTCGTGCGGGTGTCGTTCACACGGGTGTGGTTCGGGCGGGTCACGTTCATGTCCGGCCTACGAGGTGATCTCCCCCAGGGCGGCGGCGAGTCCGGTGGGATCGGCCAGGGGCGTGGTCCGCGCATCCCGGCCGGGAGTGGTGCGGGCGAGCCGGTAGCCGCCGTCCGGCACGGCCACCACGTCGACGCGCTCGCCCCGGGGGTGGCCGCAGCGGCGCTCGCAGCCGGACCAGTACAGGGGAAGGCCACCGCCGTGCCGGGCCGCGTCGAGACTCGCGGTCGCGTCCGCCCGTACGTCCGCCAGGGACTTGGCGCAGCCGGGCCGCCCGATACAGGCGCCGACGCGGAGCCAGGGGGAGGCGGGGTCGGTGACGAGGCCGGTCACGGAGAGCCGGGCGAGCGCCTCGGCCGCCCGCTCCTCGCTCAGGCCCGGCACCGGGACCACGACTCCACGCCAGGGAGTGAGCCGCAGTTCCCGGCGGGCGGTCGTGGCCGCGAGACCGGTCAACTCCCGCCACTGGAGGGTGGTGAGGCGGCCGAGCGGGGCGTGTACGGACAGGGCGTCGCCGACGGCTCCGGGGGGCGGCCCCTCGGCCCCGGCCGCTTCCGTCGTCGTACCCGCCCGGCTCACCGCCTCGATCCCGGCGGCGGTCAGCCGGTCGTGGACCAGGGGGAGCAGCCCGTCCTGGGACGGGAGTTCGGTCACGCGCCAGACCCGCGCCCCGCTGTCCCGCGCCGCCGCCAGGAAGGCCGCGGCGGCCGTCAGCGCGGCCCGGGGCGCGTCCTCGCCGGAGACCGACAGGGCCCCCTCGGCCGTGCCGAGGCTCAGCAGCGCGCCGCCGCCCGCCTCCGCGCGGACCGTCACGTCGGGGTCGAGCCCGGCCACGTCCCCCCGCCCGTCGTCGAGCGCGAACAGGAAACGGCCGGACAACTCCCGCGCCGCCGCGCTCGCGCACAGCGCCGCGTCGAGGCCCGACAGCCAGGGCCGTACGTCCCGCAGGCCCCGCCCGTCGAGACCGGACAGGGGGGAGGCGACGATGTTGCGCACGCGTTCGTGCGCGGGGGAGGGGAGCAGCCCGGCCGCGTCCAGCGACTCGGCCAGCGCGCCCCCGCAGCCGTCGGCGAGCCCCCGCAGTTGCACGTTGCCGCGAGAGGTGAGGTGAAGATCACCGTCGCCGAGCCGTCGCGCCGCCTCCGCGAGCGCCTCGGCCTGGCGGACGGTCAGCACCCCACCGGGCACCCGGACCCGCGCCAGCGCCCCGTCGTCCGCCGTGTGCAGCCGCAGCGTCCCCGGGCAGGCGTCACCACGGTCCCGTGTGACCGCTGTGGCCTGGGACGATGATCGGACGGGAGGCGTGGGCATGGCCGCGAGCATACCCACCGGCATCCGGGACGTATGCTCCGCCCTTTTGAGGCGACCCTTACTATGCTGCTAGGCGGATCATCCGGTCCGCCGACGCCACCACGGCGCCAGGGGAGGAAGCCCGGTGTGAGTCCGGCGCGGTCCCGCCACTGTGAGTCCGTCCCAGGAGGGGCGGGCGAGTCAGGAACTCCCTTCCCCGTACCCCTCGGTCCGTCCGAGCAGGGGAGACTTCCGATCCGACACCGCCCGGGGCGCGGACCCCGAGGAAGGCCAGCAGCCGCATGCAGCCATCGCCCGGGGAGCGCTCGACGCAGCCCCGCATCCTGCTCCTGTCGACCTCCGACACCGACCTGCTCAGCGCCCGAGCGGCGGCCGGCCCGGTCCCGTACCGCTTCGCCAACCCCTCCCGGATCGCGCTGGAGGACCTCCCCGACCTCCTCGACGGCACCGGCCTGGTCGTCGTACGCCTCCTCGGTGGCATCCGCGCCTGGCAGGACGGCCTGGACCTGCTGCTCGCCGACGGCCGCCCGGTCGTCGTCCTCACCGGTGAACAGGCCCCCGACGCCCAGCTGATGGCCGCCTCCACGGTCCCGGTCGGCATCGCCGCCGAGGCCCACGCCTATCTCGCCCACGGCGGCCCCGCCAACCTGGAGCAGCTGGCCCGCTTCCTCTCCGACACCGTCCTGCTCACCGGGCACGGCTTCGACGCCCCCGCCCCCGCGCCCTCCTGGGGGCCGCTGCCCCGGGAGGCCGCGGACACCGACGGCCCGACCGTCGCCGTGCTCTACTACCGGGCCCACCACATGAGCGGCAACACCGCCTTCGTGGGCGCCCTGTGCGAGGCGATCGAGGACAAGGGCGCCCGTGCGCTCCCGCTGTACGTGGCCTCCCTGCGCGCCCCCGAGCCCGAACTGATCGAGGAACTCCGCGCCGCCGACGCCATCGTGACCACCGTCCTCGCCGCGGGCGGCACCAAGCCCGCCGAGGCGTCGGCCGGCGGCGACGACGAGTCCTGGGACGCGGGCGCCCTGACCGGCCTCGACGTGCCGATCCTCCAGGCCCTGTGCCTGACCGGTTCGCGCGCCGCCTGGGAGGAGAACGACGAGGGCGTCTCCCCGCTCGACGCGGCCAGCCAGATCGCCGTCCCCGAGTTCGACGGCCGGCTGATCACCGTCCCGTTCTCCTTCAAGGAGATCGACGAGGACGGCCTCCCCGCCTACGTCGCCGATCCCGAGCGCGCCGCCCGGGTCGCCGGGATCGCCGTACGGCACGCGCGACTTCGCCACATCGCCAACGCGGACAAGCGCCTCGCACTCGTCCTGTCCGCCTACCCGACCAAGCACTCCCGCATCGGCAACGCGGTCGGCCTGGACACCCCGGCCAGCGCGGTCGCCCTGCTGCGCCGCCTGCGCGAGGAGGGCTACGACTTCGGGGGCGCCGACGTCCCCGGACTGGCCTCCGGCGACGGCGACGAGCTGATCCGCGCCCTCATCGAGGCCGGCGGCCACGACCAGGACTGGCTGACCGAGGAGCAGCTGGCCCGCAACCCGGTCCGTATCCCGGCGGCCGACTACCGCCGCTGGTACGCCGAACTCCCCGAGGAACTGCGCACCTCCGTCGAGGAGCACTGGGGCCCGGCGCCCGGCGAGATGTTCGTCGACCGCAGCCGCAACCCGGAGGGCGACATCGTCCTCGCGGCCCTGCGCTTCGGCAACCTGCTGATCCTCATCCAGCCGCCGCGCGGCTTCGGCGAGAACCCGATCGCGATCTACCACGACCCCGATCTCCCGCCCTCGCACCACTACCTGGCCGCCTACCGCTGGATCGCCGCCCGCGCCGACGACGGCGGTTTCGGCGCCGACGCGATGATCCACCTGGGCAAGCACGGCAACCTGGAGTGGCTGCCCGGCAAGAACGCGGGCCTGTCCGCCGCCTGCGGCCCCGACGCCGCCCTCGGCGACCTTCCGCTGATCTATCCCTTCCTGGTCAACGACCCCGGCGAGGGCACCCAGGCCAAGCGCCGCGTCCACGCCACCCTCGTCGACCACCTCGTGCCGCCGATGGCCCGCGCCGACTCCTACGGCGACATCGCGCGCCTGGAGCAGCTCCTCGACGAGTACGCCCAGATCTCCTCCATGGACCCGGCGAAGCTCCCCGCGATCCGCGCCCAGATCTGGACCCTCATCCAGGCCGCCAAGCTCGACCACGACCTGGGCCTGGACGACCGCCCGGAGGACGACGGCTTCGACGACTTCCTGCTGCACGTCGACGGCTGGCTCTGCGAGGTCAAGGACGCCCAGATCCGCGACGGCCTGCACGTCCTCGGCGCCCCGCCGGCCGACGCCGACCGCGTCAACCTGGTCCTCGCCATCCTGCGCGCCCGCCAGATCTGGGGCGGCACCACCGCCCTGCCCGGTCTGCGCGAGGCCCTCGGCCTCGACGAGTCCGCCGCCACCCGCACCACCGCCGACGAGGCGGAGGCGAAGGCGCGCGCGCTGGTCCAGACGATGGAGGACGCGGGCTGGGACCCGGCCGCCGTCCCCACCGGGCACGGCGAACAGGTCGCCGCGATCCTGGAGTTCGCCGCCCGCGAGGTCGTGCCCCGGCTCGCCGCGACCACGGCCGAGATCGACCACAGCGTGCACGCCCTCAACGGCGGCTTCGTCCCGGCGGGCCCCTCGGGCTCCCCGCTGCGGGGCCTGGTCAACGTCCTGCCGACCGGCCGCAACTTCTACTCCGTCGACCCCAAGGCCGTCCCCTCCCGCCTCGCCTGGGAGACCGGCCAGGCCCTCGCCGACTCCCTGCTGGAGCGCTACCGCGCCGACAACGGCGAATGGCCCACCTCCGTCGGCCTCTCGCTGTGGGGCACCAGCGCCATGCGCACGGCCGGCGACGACGTGGCCGAGGCGCTCGCCCTGCTCGGCGTCCGCCCGGTCTGGGACGACGCCTCCCGCCGCGTGACCGGGCTGGAGGCCGTCCCGGCCGAGGAGCTGGGCCGTCCCCGCGTCGACGTCACCCTGCGCATCTCGGGCTTCTTCCGCGACGCGTTCCCCCACACCATCGGCCTGCTCGACGACGCCGTACGCCTCGCCGCCTCCCTGGAGGAACCGGCCGAGGCCAACCACGTCCGCGCCCACGTCCAGGCCGACCTGGCCGAGCACGGCGACGAACGCCGGGCCACCACCCGGATCTTCGGCTCCCGCCCCGGCACGTACGGCGCCGGACTGCTCCAGCTCATCGACTCCCGCGACTGGCGCACCGACGCCGACCTCGCCGAGGTCTACACGGTGTGGGGCGGCTACGCCTACGGCCGGGAACTGGACGGCCGCCCGGCCCGCGAGGAGATGGAGAGCGCGTACAAGCGGATCGAGGTGGCCGCGAAGAACACCGACACCCGCGAGCACGACATCGCCGACTCCGACGACTACTTCCAGTACCACGGCGGCATGGTGGCCACCGTCCGCGCCCTGCGCGGCACCGCCCCGGAGGCGTACATCGGCGACTCCACCCGCCCCGAGACGGTCCGCACCCGCACGCTGGTCGAGGAGACCTCCCGGGTCTTCCGCGCCCGCGTGGTCAACCCCAAGTGGATCGAGGCGATGCGCCGCCACGGCTACAAGGGCGCCTTCGAACTCGCCGCCACCGTCGACTACCTGTTCGGCTACGACGCCACCACCGGCGTGATCGCCGACTGGATGTACGACAAGCTCACCGAGACCTACGTCCTGGACGAGACCAACCGCGAGTTCCTCCAGCAGGCCAACCCCTGGGCCCTGCACGGCATCGCCGAGCGGCTGCTGGAGGCGGAGTCGCGCGGCATGTGGGAGAAGCCCGACCCGGCGGTGCTGGAGGGCCTGCGGCAGGTGTACCTGGAGACCGAGGGCGATCTGGAGGGCGGCGAGGACTGACGGCGGCGCGGCTCGGGCCGTCGTGGACGGCCCGATTCAGCGTCCTTCGCCGGCGGCCCGGACGAGGGCGTCGAAGAGGGCCTGCTGTGCGGGATCCTCCTCGGCGGTGTCCTCGGGGTGCCACTGGACGGCGGTGAACCAACCGGTGGCACCCGGGAGTTCGAGTCCTTCCGCGGTGCCGTCGGCGGCGCGGGCGGTGACCTCCAGCCCCTCGCCCAGCCGGTCCACCCGCTGGTGGTGGTAGCAGGACGCCTCCACCTTCTGCGCGCCCGTGACCCGCTCCAGCAGCGTGCCGCGCCGGAGCGCCACCGGGTGCACGAGGTGGCGGTGTTCGCGCTCCGGGCCGCCCATGTCCTGTTCCAGGGTGCCGCCGAGGGCGACGTTGACGACCTGGAGGCCCCGGCAGACCGCCAGCAGCGGGATGCCCGACTCCAGGGCGGCGCGGGCGACGTCGAGGTCGAAGGTGTCCTGGACGTCGTCGACGTCGTACACGCTGGCGTGGGTGTCCCTCGCGCCGTAGCGGTGCGGGGCGAGGTCGCCGCCGCCCGGGAGGAGGACGCCGTCGAAGCGGGCCAGGCGGGCGGCCGCGTCGCTGTCGGCCGGGTGGATGCTCGCGGGTTCGCCGCCCGCCCGCCAGACGGCCTCGATCAGGGCGCGGGCGTTGACCTCGGCGGCGTACCGCAGCGCGGAGGTCGTGGCGGCGAAACGGGCGGGGACCGCTATCAGGGGCCGGGTCACAGCTGGATCCAGGTGGTCTTCAGTTCGGTGTACTTCTCGATGGCGTGGGCGGACTTGTCGCGGCCGTTGCCCGACTGCTTCATGCCGCCGAAGGGGACGGTCAGGTCGCCCTCCTCGTAGCAGTTCACCCAGACCGTGCCGGCCCGGAGCGCGCGGGAGACCCGGTGGGCGGTGGACAGGTCGGAGGTCCACAGGCCGGCGGCGAGGCCGTACTCGGTGTCGTTGGCGAGCGTCACGGCCTCGTCGAGGTCGTCGAAGGTGAGGACGGACAGGACGGGGCCGAAGATCTCCTCACGGGCCAGCCGCATACCGGGGTCGACCCGGTCGAAGACGGTGGGCCGCAGATAGCTGCCGCCGGTTTCGGTCAGTGCGCGTTCGCCGCCGGCCCGCAGCCGCGCGCCGTCGTCGACGCCCGTGGCGACATGGCCGAGGACCCGTTCGAGGTGGGCCTCGCGGACCAGGGCGCCCATCTCGGTGTCCGGGTCGAGCGGGTCGCCGACGCGCAGCTCCCGGGCGCGGGCGACGACGGCCTCGGTGACGCGTTCGGCGACCGAGGAGTGCACCAGCAGCCGGGAGGGGGCGGTGCACATCTCGCCCTGGTTGAAGAAGATGCCCCAGGCGGCGGTGGCGGCCGCCTTCTCCAGGTCGGGGGCGTCGGGAAGGATGATGTTCGGCGACTTGCCGCCCAGTTCCAGCCAGACCCGCTTGAGGTTGGAGTCGGCGGCGTAGTGCAGGAAGTGCCGGCCGACCGCGGTCGAGCCGGTGAAGGCCAGGACGTCCACGTCGGGGTGGAGCCCGATGGCCCGCCCGGCGGTCGGCCCGTCGCCGGTGACGACGTTGAGGACGCCCGGCGGCAGTCCGGCCTCGGTGGCGATCCGGCCCAGCAGCAGGGCGGACAGCGGGGAGTTCTCCGAGGGCTTCAGGACGACCGTGCAGCCGGCCGCCAGTGCCGGGGCGACCTTCCAGCCGGCCAGGGTCAGGGGGAAGTTCCACGGCACCACCGCGCCCACGACACCCGCGGGTTCGCGGGTGACCAGGGCCAGGGCGTCGGGGGAGGTGTGGGGCGACTCGTCGGTGAGTTTGTCGGCCAGCTGCCCGTACCAGCGGAAGGTGGTGATCGCGGCGCGCAGTTCGATGTCGTGCGCTTCCTTGAACGGCTTGCCCATCTCCAGGGTGATGGTCAGGGCCAGCTCCTCCCGCCGTTCCTCCAGGAGGTCGGCGACGCGCAGCAGGATCCTGCCGCGGTCGGCGGGGGCCATGCGGGGCCAGGGGCCGGAGTCGAAGGCGCGGCGGGCGGCGGCCACGGCCAGGTCGACCTCGGCGCCGTGCGCGTCGGCCACCTCGACGAGGGTCCTGCCGTCCCGGGGCGACACGACGGAGAAGGAGGCGCCCCCGCCCGGTTCGTCCGCCCCGTCGATGTGGTGCCGGCTGGGGAGGTCCAGCTCCTTGGCGCGACGGAGCAGGTCGTCGTGGGCGAGGGCGGCGGCCATCGGGCTCTCCTCATTCCTTGTTCGGTGTGCGGGGTGTTCGGTGTGCGGGGCCGGAACCGGTGACGGCGGGCCCCGGGCCGGTGGCGGCGGGCGGGACCGGCCCGTGGCGGGCGGGGATCAGTCCGTGGCCGGCTGCCGGTTCCGGGTCACCGTCGCCGCGACGAGACCGAGCACCAGGACAGCGGGCACGGTCAGCTGCAGCCACACGGCGGTGGTCCGGTCGCCGCCGATGAGCGTGGTGAAGTTCTCGATGATCAGCCAGATCGCCCAGGCGATGCCGAGCGCGCCCAGCACCGGGGCGATCAGCGTGTTCCAGGGCCGGGTGTCGGCACGGGAGCGGCGGAAGAAGACGACCACGGACACGGACGTGAGGAAGTACAGGAGCATCATCGCGAGCACGGCCACCCCGCTGAACCAGGAGAACAGCGTCAGCACGGGATCCTTGCCCAGCAGTGCGAACGGTATGACCAGGGCCACGGCGATCACGGTCTGGACGATGCCGGCCGCCCAGGGGGAGTGACGCCCGTTGAGCGAGGTGAGACCGCGCGGCAGCAGTCCTTCGCGGCCCAGGGAGAACAGATAGCGGTTGGCGCTGTTGTGGAACGCCAGGATGCCGGCGAACAGCGAGGTGGCCAGCAGGACGGGCAGCACGTCGCCGGTCCAGGCGCCGAACTCCGCCGCGATGGGGGCGAAGACCCAGCCCGCCGCGTCGCCGCTCTCCAGGGCCTTGCCGGCCTCGGCCGTCGCCCGGGAGGCGCCGTGCGCGGAGACCAGCATCCAGGAGGTGAAGGCGAAGAAGCCGGTGACCACCGCGACCGACAGATAGGTGGCGCGCGGCACCGTCTTCCTCGGCTCCTTGGCCTCCTCGCCGTAGATGGCGGTCGCCTCGAAGCCGAACATCGACGCCACGGCGAACATCAGCGCCACTCCGGGAGCGCCCTGGAGCGCCGCGTCCGGCGAGAAGCTGTCGGCGAGGCCGAGCCCCTCGGGGCCGCCGCCCTTGAAGAAGGTCACGAAGGCGAAGGCGATCAGGATGCTGAACTCCGCGAGGACGAACACCGCCAGCAGCTTGGCGCCCATCTCGATCCCGGCGGCGCCGAGGACCTGGACCACCACCATGGTGACCAGCGCCCACACCCACCAGGCGACCGTCACGTCGGCGTAGTGCTCGACGAGGCCGCTCACGGTCGCGCCGTAGAGGCCGTACATCGCGGCCTGGATGGCGCAGTACGCGAAGAGCGCGACGCCGGCGCTGCCGGAGCCGGTCGAGCGGCCCAGGCCCTTGCCGATGTACGTGTAGAAGGCGCCCGCGTCCACGACGTGGCGGCCCATCGTGACGAAGCCGATGGAGAACAGCAGGATCACCACGCCGGCCGCGATGTACGCGGCGGGGACACCGGCCCCGTTGCCGATGACGACGGCGATGGGCACGGCTCCGGCGATACCGGTCAGCGGGGCCTGGGCGGAAAGGACGAAGAAGAGGATGCCCAGGACGCCGAGGGAATCGGGCTTGAGCCTGCCTGCCGTGGATGGATCTTGCGAGCTGTGCGGGGCGACCGCCGTCTGACTGTCCACTCGGATCACCTGTCGGGGACGGGGAGGGATGGGATTCGTTTAGACCCAAACGAGTTGCCTCATCGTGAGCCCGAACTATCCGATTGGCAAGGGGTCTCGTGAAGATTTTCGGCGGGCTTCCCGGGGCCTTCCGGCATGCCCGCGCGGGCATGCCGGAAGGCCCCGGATGCGGCACGTCCGGGGCCATGACCGCTCAGGTCGGCGGCTATGCGCCGGCTTCGCCGGCCTCGTCCGTGTCGCGCCCGCCGGACCCGCCGCCGTCGGCGTGGAGCAGCCGCAGCAGGGCGCGCAGCTCCTCCACGGCCGCCTCCGTGACGTCCGGCTCGTCGAAGACGAGCTGGTGCAGGACGAGACCGTCCAGCGCGGCGAAGACCAGCCGGGCCAGCGCCTTGTCCGCGCCGGCCGGCAGTATCCGGCCCAGCTCGCGCCGGGCCGCGTCGAAGTACTCGTCGTACAGCTCGCGGATCTGGGGCAGCAGCTCCGGCCGGCGCCGGGACTCCAGCAGCAGCTCGTACTGGAACGCCTGGGTGTCCGGGTCGGCCGTGACCATCTCCGACAGCCCGATGGAGAAGTCGGCGACCGCGCCGGTGCCCGGTTCCAGGGAGCTGGTGTCGAGCGAGGAGCGGATGGTGTGGGCGAGGGCCTCCTCGATCAGGGCGTCGCGCGAGCCGAAGTGGTGCACGACCAGCCCGTGGGTGACCCCCGCCTCCTCCGCGACGGCCCGGTAGGTGAGCCGGCGCAGCCCGCCCCGCGCCACCACGTGCACGGCGGCGTTCAGCAGGGCTTCCCGCCCCTCGCCGTAGTGGAGGCGCTTGCGTGGCCGTCGGCTCGCGGGGACGTCGGCGGAGTCGGTCATGCGCGTGACCCTACCCGCCTGCCTTCCGCCCGTCGCCGGCCCGTCGGTGCGCCGGGATCACCGCCGGGGCGGGCGGATGCCACGGAACTCCCAGTCGCCGCCGAGCGCCGTGGACAGCACTTCCTCGGACTCCGTGGGCTGTGCGCCGACGTCGGAGCGGACGGGGGTGGGGCCGGTGACGATGTGGTTGGTGAGCCGGCCGAGGCCCTCCACCTCCACCTCGACGACGTCGCCGGGCTGCACGGGCCGGGAGTTGGCCGGGGTGCCGGAGAGCAGGACGTCCCCCGGGTACAGCGTGATGGTGCGGGCGATGTCGGCGACGAGGTAGTGCATGTCCCACTTCATCTCGTCCGTCGTACCGTCCTGGACGACCTCGCCGTTGACGTACGTCCGCAGCCGCTTGCCGTGGAAGTCCCAGTCGGTGACGAGCCCGGGGCCGAGCGGGCACAGGGTGTCGGCCCCCTTCACCCGCAGCATCGAACCGGCGTCGGTGTCACGGAAGTCGTGCAGACCGTAGTCGTTGGCGATCGTGTACCCGGCGATGTACGCGCCCGCGTCCTCGGGCGCGATGTTCCGCGCGGTCCTGCCGATGACGATGGCGACCTCGCCCTCGTAGTTGAGCCACTTGCAGCCCTCGGGGCGGACGACGGCGCCCCGGTGGCTGTTGAGGGAGGAGGTCGGCTTGTGGAAGTAGGTGGGCGTCTCCGGCAGATCGATCCGGAACTCGTCGACCCGGCTGCGGTGGTTGAGGTGGACGGCGATCACCTTCGACGGCACGACCGGCGGGAGGTGGTGCGCCTCCTCGATCTTGACGCGGCGGCCGTCCCCGGCGATCAGTTCGTCGCCGTCGACGGTGACCTCGACGGCGGCCCCGTCGAGGAGGATGCGGCGGTACTCGGGCATGGCTGGCCTTCCTAGGGGAGTCGGTGAGGGGTGCCGGTCCAGCCGGCGGCGGGGCGGTCGAACCACAGATGCACCTGTCCGGTGCCGATGGAGTTCTCGTACTCCCCGTACTGCCGGGCCGTGGCGACACAGTCCTGTTCGCCGAGCGCGCCCGCCATCATCAGGTAGTGGAAGAACCTGGCCTCGGGCTTGTACTTCCAGAACTCGTCCATGGTGTCGAGGACCTTGTCGTGCCGGCCCTCCTTGAACCAGGCGATCCGTTCGAGGTCCGCCGCACGGGCCTCGGGCGTACGGATGTGCACCGGATCGCTGGACTCGTGGTCGCGCAGCTCGCGCAGCGGCCAGAAGGTGTGGGAGAGGGCGCCGGAGGCGATGAGCAGGACCCGCCGGCCGGGGGTGGCGGCGATGCCGTCGGCGAGCGCCCGGCCCAGCCGCAGATGGTCCTCCATGTCGCCGGTCTGGCAGACGCCGATCGTCACCCAGCGTTTGTCGGGCAGCCCCTCGCCGAGGAACTTCCAGAGGTTGATCGTGGCGTAGTAGATCGGCAGGTACTCGTCCTCGATCGCGGTGATCCAGGTGCCGTGCTGGTCCGCGAACCGCTCGATGTTCCGGGCCAGTTCGGGGTCGCCGGGGAAGTCGTACGGCATCCGGCACATCCCGCGCGGCAGCTCCTCGGAGGTGAAGAGACCGGCCCGGCGCTGCTGCGCGGTGACCACGAACTCCACCGTCGTCGCCCAGTGCGAGTCGAGGACCACGACGGTGTCGTAGTCGTCGCGGGAGAAGACGTCCTCGCGCAGCTGCCGCAGACCGGTGACGAGGGTGATCTCCCTGCCCTCGTTCAGCTCCAGCCGGTCGGCCTCCGGCAGGACGATGGTGGGGACGTGGGCGAGGAGCCCCGCCCCGACGATCTCACCCATGGTTGTTCCATCCGTTCGGCGCGGTGACGGTGTTCTTCACGTCGCAGTAGAAGTCGAAGCTCCAGGTGCCGCCCTCCCGGCCGACCCCGGAGTGCCGGGAGCCGCCGAAGGGAGCCTGGAGGTCGCGGACGAAGAAGCAGTTCACCCACACCGTGCCCGCCACCAGCCGTTCGGTCACCCGGGCGGCACGCTCGGTGTCACCGGTGGCCAGGGTGGCGGCCAGTCCGAAGCGGGTGTCGTTGGCGAGCCGGACCGCCTCGTCCTCGTCGGTGAAGGTCTGCAGGGTCAGGACCGGTCCGAAGACCTCCTCCTGCACGATCTCCGAGTCCTGGGCGACATCGGTGAGCAGGGTGGGCGCGTAGTACTGCCCCTCCCCGGGGTGCCCGCCGATGACCACCCGGGCCCCGTCGGCCACGGCCCGGCGCACGAAGCCGTCGATCTTCTCCAGCTGCCGGGGATGGATGTTGGGCCCGATGTCGGTGGTCTCGTCGCGCGGGTCGCCCTGCGTCAGCGCCGAGGCCCGCTCCACGAACCGCCGGGTGAACTCCTCGGCGACCGACTCCTCGACCAGGAACCGGGTGGCCGCGAGGCAGACCTGCCCGGCGTTGTCGTACTGCTCCACCGCGAGGTCCACGGCCAGGTCCAGGTCGGCGTCCGCGAACACCAGCAGCGGTGACTTGCCGCCCAGTTCGAGGCTGAGCGGGGTGAGGTTCGGCGCCGCCGAGGCGGCGATCCGCTTGGCCGTGGGCACCGATCCGGTGAAGCTGATCCGCCGCACGTCCGGGTGCGAGGTGAGGGCGTCACCGATCTCCGAGCCGTACCCCTGGACTACGTTGAGCACCCCGGCGGGCAGACCCGCTTCGGCGGCGATGTCCGCCAGCAGCGAGGCGGTCAGCGGGGTCCACTCGGCGGGCTTGAGGATCACCGTGTTGCCGGCGGCGAGGGCCGGGGCGACCTTCCAGGTGGCCAGCATCAGCGGCGCGTTCCACGGTGTGATCAGCACGGAAGGGCCCGCCGGGTCCCAGCTCACCTCGTTGGTGTGCCCGCGCGTCTCGAAGTCCTCGTGCGCCAGCGTGAGCAGCCAGTCGGCGAAGAACCGGAAGTTGTGCGCCACCCGCGGCATCACGCCCCGCCGGTGCGAGCGCAGCAGCGCCCCGTTGTCGTTGGTCTCGACGATCGCCAGCTCTTCGAGCCGCTTCTCGACCCCGTCGGCGACGGCGTGCAGGACGCGGGCGCGTTCGGCGCGGGAGGTGGCGGCCCAGGCGGGGAACGCCTCGCGGGCGGCGGCGACGGCGGCCTCGACCTCGGCCGCTCCACCGCGCGCGATCTCGCCGAGGACGCGGCCGTCGATGGGGGAGACGTCCGTGAAGGTCTCGGCGGAGGCGACTCGCCGCCCGCCGATCCAGTGCCGGGTGTCGACGGAGACTCCGGCGACGGTGATCTTGTCAGACATCAAAGGGATTCCTTCTCGGGATGGTGGCGGACCCGCTTACCTGGGGGCGCGGGGCTGTCGTGGCGGGCGGTCCGCCGGACGGGCGCGACCGGTCACGGACGACCCGTACGCCGGCGACGGCCCTACTCGGCGAGCGCGCCCGACAACCCGGACTCCAGCAACCGTCCGCCGTCCCAGACGACCCCGACCTGCCGGTAGTACGCGGCGATCGGTTCCTCGACCGACAGCCGGGCCAGTTCCTCGGTCGGCGCCTCGAACAGCTCCAGCTCGGCCTCGCCGACCCACGGCTGTCCGCCCTCGAAGGACGCCGCCCCGGTCTCGATCAGCTCGTCCAGCGCCAGCCCCTTGCCCTTCTCGATCGACGGCAGCCACCGGTGGTGGGCCATCGGGTGGGCGTTCACGAAGCCGTTGGTCTGCGACGGCTCCCGCAGGGTGACGACCGTCTGGGCCAGCCGTCGATCGGCCGCGGCCAGTGTCGCCCCGAACCGGGCGCCCGCCTCGATCCGCGGCGCGGGCCCCAGCGGATGCGGCCGCGTCTGGTGGATGGACCCCAGCTTCTTCGGGTACCCCTGGTGCAGTCCGCGCGCGATGGCGAAGTCCTTGTCGACCCAGATGTAGACGCACCGCGAGTAGGTCCGGCCCTTGTAGCGGCAGCGGACGACCGCGAAGGCCTCCTTGTACTGGGAGAGCACCGGGTCGAGCAGTTCCGCGCCCGAGGCCGAGCAGGACTGCCAGTCGGCCCAGATCAGCGCGACCGCGCCGGGGTCCTCGTCGGCCAGTTCCAGGGGCTCCGGCAGCAGTTCACGCACCCGCGCGGGATCCGTGCGGTACTCGACGGTGAGCAGGTCGCCCGAGTAGCGCCACGGCGGCGAGGGGATCAGCGACGAGGCACCGCTCGCCGTCTTGGGGTGGAAGTATCCACGGACACTGGTCATGGTCAGGGGGATCCTTACGCGGTGAGGGCGGGCTGCTTGAGCAGTTCGGCGCGGTGGCGGGCGGCGGCGGACACGGTGGCGGGGCCGCCGAGCGCGACGACCCCGACCAGCCGGCCGCGGTGGTGGTAGCCGGCCAGGACGTCCCCGGCGGGGTCGCCCTCCAGGACCCGTACGTCGTCCCGGCCGAGGACCGGCGCGCCGAAGGACTGGAGCCGGAAGTCGTGCTGGTCGCTCCAGAACGTCGGCAGCGGCGCGAAGGGGGGCAGCTCGGCGCCGGTGAGGACTTTCGCGGCGTGCTTGGCGGTGTCCGTGGGGATCGACCAGTGCTCGACGCGGCGGGGCACGCCGTCGTAGCGGGCGTTGGGGAAGCGGGCGACATCGCCGACGGCGACCACCTCGCTCCGCCCGCCGACCCGGAGCTGGTCACAGGTGAGCACGCCGTCGGACAGGTCCAGGCCGTTGCCCTCCAGCCACTCGACGTTGGCGACCGAGCCGACCGACTCCACCACCACGTCGGCGGGCAGCACGGTCCCGTCGCCGAGCACCACACCCGTGACCCGGTCCTCGCCCTCGAACCCGGCGACGCCCGTGCCGAGCGCGAACCGCACCCCGCGCTCCTCGTGCCGCCGCAGCAGCGCGCGCCCGAGCAGCTCACCGAGCGGACCGACCATGGGCAGCGGCAGCGGATCGACCACGGTCACCTCGGCGACACCGAGACCCACCGCCGTGGCGGCGACCTCGCAGCCGATGAACCCGGCGCCGATCACGACCACCCGGGCGCCGGGCCGGGTCAGTTCCTCGCGCAGGCCCTGCGCGTCGGCCAGCGTACGGACCGTGTGGCGGCCGGCGAGCGGGCCGGGGCAGTCGAGGCGGCGGGGCCGCATACCGGTGGCGACGACCAGGGCGTCGTACGACAGTGCCGAGCCGTCGTCGAGTTCCACGCTCCGCTCGTCGAGGCGTGCGGCGACGACCTTCGTGCCGAGCCGCCACTCCACGTCGGCCACGCTCGCGCGGGGACGGAACGCCAGCGACTCGAAGGGCGCCTTCCCGGCCAGCACCTCCTTGGAGAGCGGGGGCCGGTTGTAGGGCATGTGCGGCTCGTCGCCGACGACGGTGACGTGCCCGGTCCAGCCCGCCGCCCGCAGCTGCTCGGCGGCGCGCAGACCGGCCATCGAGGCACCCGCGACGACCACGTGTCCTGTCATGGTGCTCAGCCCTCGATCCGGATGGCCTGGAGGGGACAGACGTCGGCGGCTTCCTCGACCTCGTCGAGGAGCGCGTCGTCGGGGTCGCTGACGTAGGCCAGGTGCCCGTTCTCGTCGAGCTGGAAGACGTCGGGGGCGGCGAAGACGCACTGTCCGTGGTCCTGGCACTTGTTCATGTCGACGACGACCTTCATGGCCGGTCCTCCTGGGGATCAGGGCGTCGGGCGGGGTGGGGAGCCGACGGTGAGGCATCTCGTTTGGCTTCAAACAACATAGGAAGCCGTCACCCCCTGGTCAATACCTGTCCAGGTGGATAATTTTTTGTGTCCGACCCCTTGCGGGCCGATCGAGACGTTCTTATCGTTTGGCATCAAACAATCGGCCCCAGTCGTCTAGGAGACAACGGTGAGCGCATCTGAAACGCCGGCCGTCGGGCATTACCAGGAGCGGCTGGCCGCAGAGGGCATCGATGTGGTCCGGGTGACCTACCCCGACCTCATCGGCACCGACCGGGCCCGCGACGTGCTGCTCGAGCAACTGCCCACGGCGTGCGAGCACGGGCTCGCCTTCTGCCGGGCTGTCTACCACACCTCGCCCCAGGGCGATGTCGTCCCCGTCGCCGGAGGGCTGGACGCGGGCCTGCCCGACATCCACGTGCGCCCCGACCTCGACACCCTGGTCGCCCTGCCCTGGGAGCCCGGGGTCGCCGTCTGCCTCGGCGAGACCATCGACCCGGCCACCGGGGCACCCGCCCCCGAGTCCCCGCGCGACCTGCTGCGCTCGGTGCTCGCCCGCTGTGCCGAACAGGGCCTGCGCCCCGTGGTCGGTCCCGAACTCGAATACTTCCTCTGCGACGAGGACCCCGCGTCGCCCAGCGGCTTCAAGCGCTACGCGGGCACCACCGGCGCCGTCTACACCGCCGGCCTGCGCGCCGACCCCGACAACCACCTGCTGCGCACCCTGCGGCACCTGCGCGACCTGCGCATCGGCGTCACCAACGGCAACCACGAGTTCGACGGCGGCCAGTTCGAGATCAACCTGACGCACTCGGAGGCCCTCTCGGCCGCCGACCGCTCCTTCCGCTTCAAGGCCGCCGTCAAGGAACTCGCGCGGCGGGAGGGCCGCCTCGCCACCTTCATGGCCAAGCCCTTCAACGACGCGGGAGGCTCCGGCTTCCACCTCCACCTGTCCTGCGACGACGACCGGGGACGGAACGCCTTCGACGACCCCGCGGGCCGGTACGGACTCTCCGACACCGCCCGTCACGCCGTGGCCGGTGTCCTCGCCCACGCCCCGGCGCTCGCCGCCCTCGCCAACCCCACGATCAACTCCTACAAGCGGTTCGGCCCGGACACCCTCGCGCCCTGGCTGATCGACTGGGGGCTGGACAACCGCAGCGCCATGGTTCGCATCCCGCCCGAGCGGGGTGCCGGCGCCCGTCTGGAACTGCGGCTCGGCGACGCCGGAGCCAACCCCTACCTGCTGATCGCCGGCGCGATCGCCGCCGCGCTGCTCGGCGTCCGCGCCGGCGAGGAGCCCCCCGCCCCGCTGGAGGGCTACGGCTACGACACCGCCCGCTCGGCCGTGCTGCCGACCAGCCTGCCCGCCGCCCTGGACGCGCTGGAGGCGGACACCGCCCTGACCGAGATCCTCGGCAAGGCCTTCACCACCTCGTACCTCTCCTACAAGCGCGATGAGGTCGAACGCTTCCAACGGCATGTCACCGACTGGGAGTTCACCGAGTACGCCTACCACCTGTGAAGCCCAGGAGAACCACCGCCATGACCACTTCAGCCCACCTTCCCCCCGCCCTCGTACGCGAGGCCGTCCAGGAGCCCATGCCCCTGGCCGACGTGGACCTCGCCGACCTCGACAACTTCACCGACGGCGTCACCCCGTGGCGCATGTTCCACACCCTGCGCCACCAGGACCCGGTGCACTGGCAGCCGGAGGAGGCCCCCAACTCCGGTTTCTGGTCGGTGACCCGGCACGCCGACATCGCCCGCGTCGACCGCGACGCCGAGACCTTCACCTCCACCCGCTTCGTCAACCTGGAGGAGGTCGACGACGACCAGATCAAGATCCGGGCCTCCATCCTGGAACTGGACGGCGTCCGCCACCGCGCCCTGCGAAGCGTGATCCAGCGGCAGTTCGGCGCGAACGTCATCAACAGCTACACCGACTTCCTGCGCGGCCTCACCGCCCGCACCCTCGACGCGGCCCTCGCCAAGGGCACCTTCGACTTCGTCGCCGACGTCTCCGCCGACTTCCCCATCAACGTCCTCGCCCGGCTCCTGGACGTGCCCCCGGAGGACAACCAGCGCCTCATCGACTGGGGCAACCGCATCATCGGCAACACCGACCCCGACTACGCCGACGTCCTCCTGCACAGCGCGGAGAGCGAGCGCTACCGCGACCTGCCGTTCCGCTCGCCCGCCTCCCTCGAAGTCTTCGAGTACGGCCGTGAACTGGCCCGGCAGCGGCGCGGCGGCGACGGCACCGACCTGGTGTCCAAGCTGGTCAACACCACCCCGCGCGACGGCGTCCCGCTCTCCGCGCAGGACTTCGACAACTACTTCCTGCTCCTGGTCGTGGCCGGCAACGAGACCACCCGCCACACCATCACGCACTCCATGCTGGCCCTGCTGCAGCACCCGGAGCAGCTCGCCCGCCTCCAGGAGGACCCCTCCCTGATCCCGGCGGCGACCGAGGAGTTCCTGCGCTGGGCGTCCCCCGTCTACCACTTCCGCCGCACCGCGACCCGCGACGTCGAACTCGGCGGCAAGCAGGTCAAGGAGGGCGACAAGGTCGTCATGTGGTACGCCTCCGGCAACCGTGACGAGGCGGTCTTCGGCAACCCGTACGACTTCGACGTCGCCCGCGCCGACAACGACCACGTCACCTTCGGCAAGGGCAGCCCGCACCTGTGCCTGGGCAATCTGCTGGCCCGCACCGAGATCCGCATCATGTTCGAGGAGCTGATCCCGCGCCTCGCCGACATCCGTCTCGTCGGTGACGTGCCGCGCGTCCGCTCCAACTTCGTGAACGGCATCAAGAAGCTGCCGGTCGAGGTGACCCTCGCCTGACACACCCTCGGGCACCGGTGGGGGAGATGCCCGCCGGTGCCCGAGCCGTCTCGCCGTCGGCGGACCCGTTCGGGACGGTGCCGGGGAGACGGCGCCCGGGGACCTACCGTCGCTGTAGCGGACGCAAGCCCCTGAGCCCGGGGTTCCCGGTGGTGCTCGGCGCAGCCGGGCGACGACAGAAGGGCCCTAGTCCTCTCCGGTCCACGGACGGAGCTTCTCCGGGTTGCGGACCGCCCAGATCCGGGTGACGTGTCCGTCGCGGACGTCGAACGCCGCCACCGTCATCACGACCCCGGCCCGCCGGGCCACCAGGCCCGGCACACCGTTGACGGACCGCTCCAGGAGTTCGAGCCCGGGGGCCCTGTCGGCGATGGCGACCAGGTACCGGGCGATGCGCGCGCCGCCCTCGACCGGGCGCAGGACGGCGCCGACCAGGCCGCCGCCGTCGGCGGTCAGCACGGCCGACGGGTCGAGGAGGGCGACGAGGGTGGCGATGTCCTTGGCCTCCCAAGCCTCCTTGACCCGGCGCACCACCTCGGCCCGGCCGGACGCCGTCACGGGGACGGCCGGAGCGGACACGGCCCCCACCCGCCGTCGGGCGGAGGCGGCCAGTTGCTTGCAGGCCGCGGGGGTCCGGCCGAGCACGTCGGCGATCTCGGCGAAGGGGTACCGGAAGACGTCGTGCAGCACGAACGCCACGCGCTCGGCGGGCGTCATCGACTCCAGGACGACGAGGAGGGCCATGTCCACCGATTCGTCCAGGACGATCAGGTCGGCGGGGTCGGCGGGGTCCGCCGAACCGCTGGGGCCGGTGCCGCCCGCACGGTCCGGGCCGGCGCGGTCGGGCAGCGGCTCGGGCAGCCACGCGCCGACGTAGCGCTCACGGCGGGCCCGTGCCGAGCCGAGGAGGTCCAGGCAGATACGGCCGGTCACCGTGGTCAGCCACGCGCCGGGGGAGCGGATCTCCTTCCGGCGGCTCCGCGCCAGGCCGTACCAGCGTGCGTAGGCGTCCTGCACGGCGTCCTCGGCCTCGGTCACCGAACCGAGCAAGCGGTAGGCGACATTGACCAGTCGGCGTCGCTCGCCGTCCACCACGTCCGTGCCGGTCCCGACAGTCGCCATGCCTCCGGCCGCCTCCTCGCCTTACCTTTCACGGGCCCACGTCGTCGAACCGGTGAGACCTTATCGATCCACTGCCCACGGGCGGAAACGGGGACGACGACATGGCCACCGGGATGACGGCGAAGGCGACGGCGACGGGGAACGGGCAGCGGGGCTCCTCGTTCCTGCGGATCGCGATCGCCCTGCAGACCTCGACCATCTTCCTCCAGGCGGTCTCCGCCGGACTGCTGCTGACCTCGTCCTTCGGGGAGACCCTGCACGGCGTCGGCGCCCGAGTGATGTACGGGGCGTCCATGCTGTACGTGCTCGCGGCGGTACTGGCGTGGAAGCCGGGCGGCGGCCCGCTCCGGCCGGTCCTGCACGCCTGCGGCTTCCTCGCCCTCGCCTCGGTCCAGGTCGTGCTGGGCATCGCGCACGTCCCGTCGGTCCATCTCCCCCTGGGCGTGCTGATGTTCGGCCTGAGCCTGCTGGCCCTGGCCAGGCGCTGAGCCATGGCCCGCGCCCGACCGGAGCGGGCACAGGATGTCGGGTGCGGCAGGGTTGCTCCTTCCTAACGTGGCGGGTGAAAGGAAGGAGGCCGGGGTGCTGGAACGGCTCAACCAGGCCATGGAGCACATCGAGGACCGTCTCGATCAGCCGATCGAGGTGGCCGACCTGGCACGGATCGCGGTGACGTCGGAGTACCACCTGCGGCGGCTGTTCTCCGCGCTCGCGGGCATGCCGCTGTCGGAGTACGTCCGGCGCCGACGGCTCACCGTCGCCGGCGCCGAGGTGCTGGCCGGCGAGCGGACCCTGCTGGAGATCGCGGTGCGCTACGGCTACGGCTCCGGGGAGGCGTTCGCGCGGGCGTTCCGCGCCCTGCACGGCGTCGGCCCCGGGGAGGCCCGGCGGACCGGAGCGAGTCTGCGGTCCCAGCCCCGGATGTCCTTCCGCCTCGTCGTCGAAGGGAGCGCAAGCATGCGGTACCGAGTGGTGGAGAAGGAGGAGTTCCGGGTGGTCGGAAGGGGGACCCGGGTCCCGCTCGTGCACGAGGGGATGAATCCGGCGATCGCCGATTTCATCCGGGGCATCGGCCAGGAGACACTGCGACGGATCGAGAGCCTGTCGGACCAGGAACCGCGGGGCGTCGTCTCCGTCAGCGACAATCTCGACGGCAGCCGGGCCGAGGGGACCGAACTCGACTACTTCCACGGGGCGGTGACCCGGGCCGCGGTCCCCGACGACATGCAGGAACTCACCGTCCGGGCCGGGACCTGGGCCGTCTTCGAGAACTCGGGGCCCTTCCCGCAGGCGCTCCAGCATCTGTGGCGGGACGTGTTCACGCAGTGGTTCCCGTCCAACCCGTACCGCAGCCGTCCCGGCCCGGAGATCCTGCGGACCCGGCTGTCGCCCGACGCGGCCCAGGCGGACGCGGAGCTGTGGATCCCGGTGGAGCGGATCCCGCTGTGAGCGCCGGCGCGGCTCGGTGTCGACCGCATCTGGACTCGATGCGCGTCGCCACCAACCTCCGCGGCAACTGCGTTGCGGCCTTCGGCGTCTCCCGCTGGGAGGGCGCGCTCGACACCGCACGTGCGAAGAGGGTGCTGGGGGAGAGCTTCCCTTCGTGGAGGAGGCGGACACGGGAGCGGAGGACGGCGACCGGGTGTCGACCGGGACCGGCACCCAGGCCGAGGCCGTCGCCGGGGTCGTGGCTCCGCGGGAGGCGGTCGTCGGGCCCCGCGAGCCCGTCGAAGCGCGGGACCAGTCGGGCAAGGACCGTCCGGCCCGGACGACCTGAGGAACGTGACCCCGCCCACGGGGCCGGCCCCCGTCGAGAGCGATCGGCGGCGGTCCGCCGGGACGTGCGCGGGGGAGGGCCACGGCGTACGTCTCCTCGGCCTCCGTGGGAGAGGTCCGGTCAGCCGGTCGGTTTCCAGCCCTGGAGTTTCGGCAGGACCTTCTCCGCGACCCGGAACAGCGCGTTGTCGTCGGGGCGCTGGGAGTCCTGGCGCCAGATGACGAGTTCGAAGGTGCTGCCGCTGTCCTTCGGGTCCGTCGCGACCAGCAGCCGGCGGGCGACTCCGCCGGGGCCGGACTCGGCGTCACCGCCGCCGAGTCCGAAGGAGATGGAGATCGTCCGGCCCGAGTAGAGGACCGCCCGGTGTCCCAGGACGGTTCTGCTCTCGGCGTCGGCGCCCAGGTGGTCCTCCGACTCGGCCACCGGGAGATCGTCGAAGGACGCCGAGAGCTTCACGGTGTAGGTGTCCAGTTCGACGGTCGCCTCGGGGGTGACGGTCCTGGTGCCGTCGGCCCACTTCGACTCGCTCTCCCCGCCCGACGCGCTCACCGCCTGCTCGGCCGGTGTGCCGAGGAGCTCGGGCAGGTCGGCACGGTTCAGTGCGGTGCAGAGCCGCGCACCGGAGACCTCGCCCCGTGGGGCCCGCGAGGCGTCGTCCGAGGACGAGCAGACGGCCGGTCCCACGGTCCCCGGCGTCCGGCCGAGGAAGTCGCCGAGCAGCCACAGCCCGCCCAGGACCACCCCGACGGCCGCCACCGCCGAGAACACCTGGGCCCCGGTGCTCATCTCCTTGCGGGAACCCGCACCGGGCCCGGGCTGCGGACCCGCTCCGGGCCCGGCGGCACCCGCTCCCCAAGCCGTTCCGGAAGCCGTACCGGAATCGGTGACGTCGTCGATCATGTCCCCCGTGCCCCCACCTTGATGTGCACACGCCCCCCGTGTGCCGGGGGAGCCTAACCTGTGACCGGACCGAGGGAAAACGGAATTCCGCTTACGGGATCCGTCCGGACACGAACGAAGGGAACGCCATGTCCTCGCAGGGCTCACCCGGTTCTCGGCAGGGCTCGTCCGGCGCGCGCTCGGCTTCGCTCGGCGTCGCCGTCGTCGGCACCGGCCGGATGGGCGCCGACCACGTGCGCCGGCTCACCGAGGTGATCAGCGGCGCCCATGTGGCCGCCGTGGTCGACCTCGACACCGACCGCGCCGAGGCGGTCGCCGCCGGCGTCGAGGGGTGCGTGGCCCACGCCGACATCGCGCAGGCGCTGGCCGCACCGGGGGTCGACGCCGTCCTCGTCGCCTCCCCGGGGCCCGCCCACGAGGCGGCCCTGCACACCGCCTTCGAGCACGACCTGCCCGTCCTGTGCGAGAAGCCCCTCACCCCGGATCCCGCCTCCGCGCTGCGCCTGCTGGAGGCCGAGCGGCGGCTCGGGCACCGCCGGGTGCAGGTCGGGTTCATGCGCCGCTACGACCGGGAGTACCTCAAGCTCAAGTCCCTGCTGGACGGCGGGGAGCTGGGCCGCCCGCTGCTGCTGCACCACCGGCACCGCAACGCCGAGGCGCCGCCCGGGTTCACCGACGCGATGGCGATCAACGACTCCGTCGCCCACGAGATGGACGTCACCCGCTGGCTGCTCGGCCAGGAGATCACGGCCGTCACCGTGCTGCGGCCCCGCCCGTCCGCGCATGCCCCGGAGGGTCTGAGCGACCCCCAGTTCGTCGTGTTCGAGACCGACGGCGGTGCCGTGGTCGACGTCGAGATCTTCCTCACCGCCCGTTACGGCTACCAGGTCCAGGCCGAGGCGGTCTGCGAGAACGGCACCGCACGCATCGGCGACGGGCACGACATGGTCGTCAACACGGCCGGACGCTGGGGCGGCACGGTCACGCCGGGCTATCTCGAACGCTTCGAGGACGCCTACGACCGACAGGTCCAGGCATGGGTCGACGCCACGCGCCGGGGCGAGGTCACCGGACCCGGCATCTGGGACGGATACGCCGTCGCCGCCATCTCCGAGGCGGGCGTCCGCGCCCAGCGGGAGGGCGTGCGTGTCGAGGTGGACCTCGTCGAACGCCCCGCTCGCCAGGACTGACCCCTGACGATGACCTGCCCGCCGATACATGTGATGTTTCCATCGGTTGAAGTAGGGTTACGTCCGGAAAAAGCAGCCAACCCTCTTCCCCTTCCGCAACATTCATCCCTGTACAGTCGTTGACAGCTGCGGTCCGCATGCCTGACGTTCGTGCGTATGTCGCAATCGATCAGCAGGCGCAGGCTTCTGACGGGTGCCACGGCCGTCGTCGTGGCCACCGCCGCCACCGACGTGTGGGCGGCCGGGAGTGCCGTGGCCGGCTCGAAGAACTACAAACCCACCTGGGAATCCGTGAACAGACACACCGCCGCCCCCGAGTGGTTCCGGGACGCCAAGTTCGGCATCTACTTCCACTGGGGCGCGTTCAGCGTCCCGGCGTACGACAGCGAGTGGTATCCGCGCAACATGTACATGTCGGGCCACAAGGCGAACAAGCACCATATCGAGACCTACGGCGACCCGGCCGACTGGCCGTACCACCACTTCATCGACGGGGCCGACGACCTCGCGGGCCACCACACGGAGTTCGCGCCGAAGCTCAAGTCGGCGGGCGGGAACTTCGACCCGGACGAATGGGTGCAGCTGTTCGTCGACGCGGGCGCACGGTTCGCCGGGCCGGTCGCCGAGCACCACGACGGCTACTCGATGTGGGACAGCCGCGTCAACGAGTGGAACTCCGTGGACAAGGGCCCGAAACTGGACCTGCTGGAGCTCTTCACCGACGCCGTCCGGGCGAAGGACCTGAAGCTGCTGGTCGCGATGCACCACGCGTACAACTACACCGGATTCTTCGAGTTCGCTCCCGAGCAGTCGGACCCGAGTCTGCAGAAGCTGTACGGGCAGCTGAGCCCGGAGGCCGAGAACCAGCTCTGGTACGACAAGCTCAAGGAGGTCGTCGACCGGTCCCGGCCCGACATCCTGTGGCAGGACTGGCGGCTCGACCACGTCGACGAGAAGCAGCGGCTGAACTTCCTCTCGTACTACTTCGACGAGGCGAACAAGTGGGGCAAGGAGGTCGTCGCCACCTACAAGGACGGCTTCGACGCCCACAGCTCGGTCTTCGACTACGAGCGCGGCGGCCCCGCCGACATCACCGCGCCGTACTGGCTCACCGACGACAGCATCTCCAACACCAGCTGGTGCTACACCGAGGGCATCGGCTACTACTCCCTCGCGCAGATGCTGCACTCGTTCGTCGACCGCATCAGCAAGAACGGCACCGTGCTGCTCAACATCGCACCGAAGGCCGACGGCACCATCCCGCAGGGCCAGAAGGACATCCTGCTCGGGATGGGCGACTACCTGAAGCGGTTCGGCGAGTCGGTCTACGGCACCCGGGCCTGGACCGTGTACGGCGAGGGGCCGACGAAGATGGGCGGCGGCGCCTTCACCCGGCCCACCGCCGGTACCGCCCGGGACATCCGGTTCACCCGCGACAAGGAGGGCACCGTCCTCTACGCGACCGTCATGGGCTGGCCCGGCGACTCACTGACCCTGAAGACGCTCGGCTCCGACCGGATCGACCTGGACTCGCTCACCTCGGTGGAACTCCTCGGATCCGAGCCCGGCACCTACCTCGGCCTCGACGCCCCGGACCAGAAGGCGGCCGGGCTGAAGGTGACCCTCCCGGCGAAGCCCTTCGACGCTCCCGCGTACGTCCTCAGGTTCCGTTTCTCGGGCGGGATCCCCGTGCTCCAGCCCCATCTGGGCGCGCTGGTCTTCGAGGACTCGCGCTTCCGCGGCGACGGCGTCGTGCTCTCCCTGGGCGACCACACGGCGGATCAGCTCACCCTCGCCGGCATCGAGCCGCGCAAGCTCTCCTCGCTGAAGCTCGCCCCGGCCCACCGGCTGGTCGGCTACTCCGCCGACGACTTCACCGGCACCGCCTGGACGTTCACCGCCGACAGCCCAAGGGTCCGGGAGAAGATCACCTCGCTGCGGGTCGTGCTCGATCCCGCCGCCCGCTTCCGGATCACCAATGTCGTCAACGGCCTCTCCCTGGACAGCGGGGGAGCTGTGCCGAGCGGTTCGCCGCTCAAGCAGTGGGCGTGGGACGACTCCGCGAACCTGCAGTGGTACGCCGTCCCCCTCGGCGACGGCCACTACAAGCTGGAGAACCGGGCCAACGGCATGGTCGCAGACGGCTGGGGCGCCACCGCCGACGGTTCCCCCGTCCGGCAGGCGGCGTGGAAGAACTCCACCGACCAGCAGTGGCTGATCACCCACCGGGGCGACGGCCGCTACACCCTCGCCAACCGCACCACGGGGCTCGTCCTCGACGGCGGCGGCAACGTCTCCGCCGGATCGGCCGCCAAGCAGCGGACGTGGGACTCCAGCACCAACCTGCTGTGGACGCTGGCCCAGGTCTGACGTCCCCTCACTCCTCCCCTGACAGATCCAGCAGCACCTTGGAGGCGATCGTGCGGTCCTGAGCCGTGTCGAACGCGTCGACGGACCGCGCCAACGGGAAGGTGTGCGTGACGACCGCGTCGACCGGGAGGCCCTGGGCCAGCAGGGACAGGGCCTCGTCGAACTCGGTGTCGAAGCGGAAGGACCCGCGCAGTTCCAGCTCACGGGTGACCGCGACATTGCCGAGCAGTCCGATCTCGCCCGGTGGCAGCAGGCCGAGCATCACCACGACGCCGCCCCGCCGTACCCGCTCCACACAGCTGCGCAGCCCGGCCGGTGCCCCGGACGCCTCCACGGCGAGGTCGAAGACACCGGCCCAGGCGGGATCGGCGGGCCGGTCCGCCCGCACGGTGGCGGTGGCGCCGACCTCGCCGGCGATCCGGAGCGGCTCCTCGTGGAGGTCGCTGACGACGACCTCGGCGGCGCCCGCGTGCCGCAGCGCGGCCACGACCAGCAGGCCGATCGGACCGGCCCCGGTGACCAGCACCCGCCTGCCGCTCACCGCACCGGCCCGGCGTACGGCGTGCAGGGCCACCGCCAGCGGCTCGGCGAGCACGGCACGTCGCATACCGAGCCCCGGCGGCAGCTCCCGCACCTGCCCCGCCGGCACGGTGATGTGCTGCGCGAACCCGCCCTGCACATGCGGGGTGTGGGCCGCGCTGCCCAGGTAGCGGGTGTGCGCGCAGACGTTGCGGGTGCCGCGGGCGCACTCGGGGCAGACCCCGCAGGGCGTGGCGGGGTGGATCGCGACGGCGGTGCCCACCGCGGGGGCGTCCGGACCCTCGACGCCGGCCCCGAGCGCGGCGACCCGGCCCACCACCTCGTGGCCGAGCACCATGGGCTCGCTCAGGGCGAAGTCGCCGACCCTGCCCCGGTGGTAGTAGTGCAGATCGGAACCGCAGATCCCGCCGAGGGTGACGGCGACCGCGATCTCACCGGGCGCGGGACCGTCCGACGGCCGCTCCTCGATGCGGAGGTCGCCGGCTCCGTGGACAACACACGCGTGCATGGGGGCTCCTTGAGGGGTCGGCCGGGTCACAGGACAGACAGCATGCCGCCGTCGACGTACAGCAGCTGCCCGTTGACGAAGTCGGAGGCGGGGGAGGCGAGGAAGAGCAGGGCGCCGACCAGGTCCTCCACCCGGCCCCAGCGGCCGGCGGGGGTCCGCCCCCGCACCCAGGCGCTGAACTCCTCGTCCGTGACCAGCGCGGAGCTGAGTTCGGTGTCGAAGTAGCCGGGGCCGATGCCGTTGACCTGGATGCCGTGCGGCCCGAGGTCGGCGCACATGCCCTTGGTGAGCGTCTTCAGGCCGCCCTTGGCCGCGGAGCAGGGCGCGATACCGGGGCGCACCGCCTCGCTCTGCAGCGAGCAGATGTTGACGATCTTGCCGTGGCCCCGGGGGGCCATACGGCGGGCGACCTCGCGGCCCACGAGGAAGGCGCTGGTGAGGTTGGTGTCCAGCAGCGCGTGCCATGGGTGATGCCGTGCGGGTGCTCGCCGACCAGAACGAGCAGCCTGATCGTCCGTCCGACGGACGATCTCGTCGCCCTGGTCCCGCTGCTGCGGTCGGCGGCGGACGAGCTGGGGGTCCGGCTGCCGGCCCGTTGACCCGCCCTCCCCGTTCGCGGTGAACTGCCCTGCATCGGCGGCGAGTTCACAGCGGAGAGGCTGACGACATGGGCGACCCGGACGGGACCCGCGCGAGACCGCTCGACGGGAGGACCGCACTGGTCACCGGGGCGGGCACCGGAATCGGCCGGGAGACGGCCCTGATGCTCGCCGGGGAGGGCGCGAGGGTGGTCCTCGTCGGGCGGCGCAGGCACGTCCTCGACGAGGTCGCCGCCGCCGTCACGCACGCCGGGGGTACGGCCTTCGCCCGCTGCGGGCATGTGGAGAACGCCGACGAGGTGCGGGAGCTGATCGCGTGGGCCCGGGAGGCCGCGGGCCCCGTGGACATCCTCGTCAACAACGCGGGCGGTGCCGGTCCGACCGGCGACGTCCGCGGGCTCGGCGAGGATGAGTGGAACGCCGTCATGGGCGTCAACCTCACCGGGGTGTACCTGCTCACCCGGGCCGTCCTCCCCGACATGCTGGAGCGCGGCGGCGGCACGATCATCACGATCTCCTCGCTCGCCGCGCTGCGTCCCACCCCGCTCGGCGGCGCCCCGTACGGCGCGGCCAAGGCGGGCGTGCGCAACTTCATGGCCTATCTGCGCACCGCGTTCCGGGACGCACACGTCCGGGCGACCTGCATCCTGCCCGGCGAGGTCGACACCCCCGCCCACGACGGCCGCGCCGTGCCGCCGAGCCAGGAGCGGCGGGCCGCCATGGTGCGCCCGGAGGACGTGGCACGGGCCGTCCTGCTGTGCGTCACGCTCCCCGCGCGCACGGTGATCGAGGAACTGGTCATCGCGCCCACCGTGAGCGCCCCGCCCCGGCGGCCGTCCTGAACAGGGACTGTCCGCAGGCGGGGTTCCAGGCGGCGAGCACGAACAGCAACCCGGGGCCGTACGTCCGTGAGCCGCAGCCGCCTCTGCGGGGTGCTCCGGCGCGCGCGGACCTCGACCGTCTCGCCCTCGCCGCAGCCGAGCCGCTCGGTGTCGCCCGCCGACATCTCCCCCCACAGCTCGGGGGCCGCCGCGGCGAGCCGCGGGGCCGACTGCCGGTTCCGGCCCGGACCAGGACGGCCGGCGCGGACGCAAAGACGTCCGGGCCGGCCCCTGAGGGGCCGGCCCGGACGCCGTGAGCCGGAGGATCAGACCAGGTCGAAGCGGTCCAGGTCGGAGACCTTGGCCCACGCCGCGACGAAGTCCTTCACGAACTTCTCCTTGGCGTCGTCGCTCGCGTAGACCTCGGCGAGGGCGCGCAGCTCGGAGTTCGAGCCGAACACGAGGTCGGCACGGGTGCCGGTCCACTTGACCTCGCCGGTGTCCGCGTCACGGCCCTCGAAGAGGGTCTGGTCGGCGGAGGTGGACTTCCAGGTCGTGCCCAGGTCGAGCAGGTTGACGAAGAAGTCGTTGGTGAGGACACCCGGGGTGGCGGTGAAGACACCGTGCGAGGACTGGGCGTGGTTGGCGCCCAGGACCCGCAGACCGCCGACGAGGACCGTCAGCTCGGGGGCGCTCAGCGAGAGCAGGTTCGCCCGGTCGATCAGCAGGTACTCGGCGGGGAGGCGGTTGCCCTTGCCCTGGTAGTTGCGGAAGCCGTCGGCCGCCGGCTCCAGCGCCGCGAACGACTCGGCGTCCGTGTGCTCCTCCGTCGCGTCCACGCGGCCCGGGGTGAAGGGCACCTCGACGTCGACACCGGCGTCCTTGGCGGCCTTCTCGACCGCGGCGGCTCCGCCGAGGACGATCAGGTCGGCCAGGGAGACCTTCTTGGCACCGGCGTTGAAGTCCGCCTGGACGCCCTCCAGGACGCTCAGGACGTGACGCAGGTCGTCCGGGTTGTTGACCTCCCAGCCGCGCTGGGGCTCCAGGCGGATACGGGCGCCGTTGGCACCGCCGCGCTTGTCGCTGGACCGGAAGGTGGAGGCCGACGCCCACGCGGTGGACACCAGCTGCGAGACGGTCAGACCCGAGGCGAGCAGCTTGGTCTTGAGCGCCGCGATGTCGGCGGCGTCGATGACCGGGCCCTCGGCCTGCGGCAGCGGGTCCTGCCACAGCAGGGTCTCCGCCGGGACCTCCGGGCCGAGGTACAGCGACTTCGGGCCCATGTCACGGTGGGTCAGCTTGAACCAGGCGCGGGCGAAGGCGTCCGCGAACTGGTCGGGGTGCTCGTAGAAGCGACGCGAGATCTCCGCGTAGATCGGGTCGAAGCGGAGCGACAGGTCGGTGGTGAGCATCGTCGGGAGGTGCTTCTTCGACGCGTCGTGGGCGTCGGGGATGATCGCCTCGGCGTCCTTGGCCACCCACTGCTTGGCGCCGGCCGGGGACTCCGACAGCTCGTACTCGTACTCGAAGAGGTTCTTGAAGAACCCGTTGCTCCACCGGGTCGGCGTGGCGGTCCAGGTGACCTCCAGGCCGGAGGTGATGGCGTCGCCGCCCTTGCCGGTGCCGTAGGTGGACTTCCAGCCCAGGCCCTGCTCCTCCATGGAGGCGGCCTCGGGGTCGTCGCCCACGTTGTCCGCGGGGCCGGCGCCGTGCGTCTTGCCGAAGGTGTGACCACCGGCGATGAGGGCGACGGTCTCCTCGTCGTCCATCGCCATGCGGCGGAACGTCTCACGGATGTCGCGGGCCGCGGCGAGCGGGTCCGGGTTGCCGTTGGGGCCCTCCGGGTTGACGTAGATCAGACCCATCTGGACGGCGCCGAGCGGGTTCTCCAGCTCGCGGTCGCCGGTGTAGCGCTGGTCGTCCAGCCAGGTGGTCTCGGGACCCCAGTACACGTCCTCGTCGGCCTCCCAGACGTCGGCGCGGCCGCCGGCGAAGCCGAAGGTCTCGAAGCCCATCTGCTCCAGGGCGACGTTACCGGTGAGGATCATGAGGTCGGCCCAGGAGATGGACTGGCCGTACTTCTTCTTGACCGGCCACAGCAGACGGCGGGCCTTGTCCAGGTTGCCGTTGTCCGGCCAGCTGTTCAGCGGCGCGAAGCGCTGCTGACCGCGGCCGCCACCGCCGCGGCCGTCGCTGATGCGGTACGTGCCGGCGCTGTGCCAGGCCATACGGATCATCAGCGGGCCGTAGTTGCCGAAGTCGGCCGGCCACCAGTCCTGCGAGGTGGTCAGCACCTCGGCGATGTCCTGCTTCACGGCAGCCAGGTCGAGGTTGTTGAACGCCTCGGCGTAGTCGAACTCTCCGCCGAGGGGGTTCGCCACGACCGGGTCCTTGGCGAGGATCTTCAGGTTGAGGCGCTCCGGCCACCACTGACGGTTCCCGCCGCCCTGGGTCGGGTGCGCGGCACGCCCGTGGGCGACCGGGCAGCCGCCCGTCTCCTCGGGCTTCGCGTCCGTCACGATCGCGTCGTGGTTCTCAGTCATGGGAGTCCTTCCGGAACTGGTGGATCACGGTGCTGAACTACTGGCTGCGGAACAGGGGGGACACAGGCCCCAGTAGATGACCTCGGCCTCGTCGATCGCGAAGCCGCGGTCGTCGGCGGCGGTCAGACACGGGGCGTGCCCGACCGCGCAGTCGACGTCGACCACGACACCGCAACTGCGGCACACGAGGTGGTGGTGGTTGTCCCCGACACGGCCCTCGTACAGGGCGGGGCTGCCGGGTGGTTCGAGGCGGCGCACGAGCCCCGCGCCCGCCAGTGCGCCGAGGGCTTCGTACACGGCCTGGAGCGATATGTGGCCCACGCGATCGCGCACCCCCGAGGCGATCGCTTCGACGCCGAGGTGGTCGCCGTCCCGGACGGTCTCCAGCAGCGCCACGCGCGCGGCCGTCACCCGCAGGCCGGCACCGCGCAGCTCCTCGGCGGTGTTCGGAGGCTGGGATGCGGTCATGGGGCCAACCTACCCTCAAAAACACGAACAGTTCAAGAAAACGAACAACCCAAGTTTGCTGTGCTTCCCCAGCCACCGTGCGTGACCGCCCGAACGGTTCCGGGGCTCGCCCGCACGGCCTCCCACCTGCGACGGCTCCTCCCGGCCGGGGCAGGGGGACAAGGTGGTGGATCCCGGGTGACCGGGGTACCCGGGCGCGAGCGGAGAGCCCGGTTCCGGTGAAGGAGGCGGCTGCGGATGAGCCCCACCACACACGCGCGTGACGAGCGGACCTACGACGCCGGCCCGTACCTCCCGAGCCGCGGCGGTCTCCCCGCCCACCGTCGGGCCGCGGCCGACTGCCGGGGCTGCCCCCTGTGGGAGGACGCCACCGGCACGGTCTTCGGCAAGGGCGACGAGTCCGCACGACTCCTTCTCGTCGGCGAGCAGCCGGGAGACCAGGAGGACCGGCAGGGCGAGCCGTTCGTCGGCCCCGCCGGGCGGCTGCTGCGCCGGGCGCTGGAGGAGGCCGGGATCGACAGGGACACGGCCTATGTGACCAACGCGGTCAAGCACTTCAAGTTCACCCGGCCCCCGGGCGGCGGCAAGCGCCGTATCCACAAGGCCCCCGACCTGCGCGAGGTCGCCGCCTGCCGTCCCTGGCTGCTCGCCGAACTGCGCCTGGTCCGGCCCGAGGTCGTGGTCGTCCTCGGCGCGACGGCGGGCCGTGCGCTGCTCGGCGCCTCCTTCCGGGTCACCAGGGACCGCGGGGCGCTGCTGCCCCTGCACCCGGACGGAGAGCCGGGGCCGTACGTCGTGGCCACGCTCCACCCCTCCGCCGTCCTGCGCGCCGACGACCGCGAGGGCGCGTTCGCGGGGCTGGTGTCCGACCTGAAGGTGGCCGCCGAAGCTTTGGCCAAGACTGAGCCGTGATGCGCGTGTCGTCATCGTCGTGCCCCGGCCCTCAGGGCTTGCGGGCCACGCCGCCGAAGCAGTCCACCTCCGACGGCTCGTCAAAGCCGCCCGGCCCGCCCCGCCAGCGCGCCACGGACACGAGCCCGGGCGCCAGCGGTTCCAGGCCGTCGAAGAAGCGGGTGAGCTGTGCGGGGGAGCGGTTGACGCGCGGGTTGTCGCTCGCCTTGTTCCAGTGCGCGACCATCGCGCGCATCGCCTCCGGCCGGTACACCTCCGTGCTGTCGCCGAGCACGAGATGGCTGCCCGAGGGCAGGGCGTCCAGCAGTCGGGCGACGATGCCGTACACGCTCTCGTCGGGTACGTGCGCCGTGATCCCGAGCAGCACCAGACCCACCGGCCGGGTGAGGTCCAGGGTGTCGGCCGCGCGGTCCAGGATGGTGTCCGGGTCGCGCAGGTCGGCGGCGACGAAGGCGGTCGTGCCCTCGGGGGTGCTGGTGAGCAGGGCGTGGGCGTGGGCGAGGACCGTCGGGTCGTTGTCGACGTAGACGATCCGCGCGTCCCGGGCCGCGTGCTGGGCGACCTCGTGGGTGTTGTCCGCGGTGGGCAGCCCGGTGCCGATGTCGAGGAACTGGCGTAAACCGGCCTCCTCGGTCAGATGTGTGACCGCTCTGCGCAGGAAGGCCCGCTGGGCGCGGGCGATGTCGACGATCTGCGGGTTCATCCCGCGGATCTCGTCGCCGACCTGCCGGTCGATCTCGTAGCAGTCCTTGCCGCCGAGCCAGTAGTTCCAGATCCGGGCCGAGTGCGGCACACCGCTGTTGATCGACGGACGGTCAAGTGGCATGGATGCTCCCCGTGTTGGCACCTTCGGCCGCCGCCAACCTAGCAAGATCGCCACGTACGTGACCGGTGGACAGCCGTCGGAACGACCGCCCACCGTCGAGATCCGGCCGACCGCACCCCGGGTCCGCCCTAGTCGCCGCTCCCGGTCACCAGCACCACCTCCAGGGTGCGCGGACCGTGCACGCCCTCCACCCGGTCCAGCTCGATGTCGCTGGTCGCGGACGGGCCGGAGATCCAGGTCAGCGGGCGGGCCGGGTCGAGACGTGCGAGGGCCCGCGGCACCGACGACACGACCTGTTCCGGTACCCGGACGACGCAGATGTGATGGTCGGGCACCAGGGTGATCCGACGGCGGCCCTGGTCGGCGGAGCCGTCGAGGACGAGGGTGCCGGTCTCGGCGACGGCCAGGGCGCAGGCCGTGACCACACTGTCGACCCGGTCCAGCTCGTCCGCGGTGCTCGACGCGCGGTCGTGCACCGCTGTCGCGTCGGCCGCCCCCAGCCAGTGCGGCGGCAGCCCCGGCGGCACCAGCACGGTCCCGGAGCCCCGCTCGGCCAGGAGCCGAGCGAGCAGCTGCGGCAGCCGCGCGTCCTCGCAGCGGTGCACGATCGCCCGGTAGTCCGCCAGGTTCTCCGCCAGCAACTCCACCGTCTCCGCGGCGCCCAGCCCCCCGTGCTCCCGGAGGTAGTCCCGCTGGACGGCCCGCTCGTACGGGGTGTCGTCCCGGGGCACGTCGGCGAGGGCACGCCGCACCCGGCCCAGGATCAGTTCCCTGCTGCTCACTTGCCCGTGTCCTTTCCGCCGTTCGTCCGCTGCCACCAGTCCCGGAACGGCTCGGCGGGCAGCTTCGGGAGGTCGCGACTGGCACTCCACGCCCTGCCGGGGCCCGGCAGCGTACGGGGATGGAACCGGCGGGTGCGCGAGGCGATCCGCTGCCCGGCGCGCAGCGCGCCGGGGTGGCTGAACGCCCAGCGGGCCGCGCGCATCGCCGCCCGCTCGGCGGCGTGCCCCTTGGCGGGCTTGAGCACGACCTTGGTGCCCCGTTCCGTCACGGTGCCGCCCTGCGCGACCCGCTCCCGCAGATGCACCAGCACCTCCGGGATGTCGATGGCGACCGGACACACCTCGTAGCAGGCGCCGCACAGCGAGGAGGCGTACGGCAGGGAGGCGTCGATCTCGCTCCGCGTGCCCCGCAGCTGAGGGCTGAGGATGGCGCCGATCGGGCCCGGGTAGACCGAGCCGTACGCGTGGCCGCCCGCCCGCTCGTACACCGGGCAGACGTTGAGACAGGCCGAGCAGCGGATGCAGCGCAGGGCCTGCCGGCCGACCTCGTCGGCGAGGGTGTCGGTGCGGCCGTTGTCGACGAGGACCAGATGGAAGGTCTGCGGCCCGTCGGCCGTCTCGGAGTCCGTCGTGCCCGTCCAGGTGGAGGTGTACGGGTTCATCCGCTCGGCCGTCGAGGAGCGGGGGAGGGTCTGCAGGAACACCTCCAGGTCCTGCCAGGTCGGGACGATCTTCTCGATGCCGACGACCGAGATCAGGGTCTCGGGGAGGGTGAGGCACATCCGGCCGTTGCCCTCCGACTCCACGACCACCATCGTGCCGGTCTCGGCGACCATGAAGTTGGCGCCGGAGACGCCGACCTTGGCCCGCAGGAACTTCTCCCGCAGATGCAGCCGCGCGGCCTCCGCGAGCTCGGCGGGGGTGTCGGTGAGACCCTCGGGGGCCGGGCGGCCCCACTCGCTCATCTCGCGCGCGAAGATGTCCCGGATCTCGCCCCGGTTGCGGTGGATCGCGGGGACGAGGATGTGCGAGGGCCGGTCCTTGCCCAGCTGGACGATGAGTTCGGCGAGGTCGGTCTCGTAGGCGCGGATCCCCTCGGCTTCGAGCGCCTCGTTCAGCCCGATCTCCTGGGTGGCCATCGACTTGACCTTGACGACCTCGCTCTCCCCGGTCGCCTTCACGAGATACGTGACGATCCGGTTGGCCTCGTCCGCGTCGGCGGCCCAGTGGACCGTGCCCCCCGCCGCCGTGACCGACTCCTCCAACTGCACCAGATACCGGTCGAGATGGCGGAGCGTGTGGTCCTTGATCTGTTTGCCCGCCTCGCGCAGCGCGGCCCAGTCGGACACCTCCGCCACCGCGGCGGCGCGCTTGGCGCGGATGGTGTGCGTGGCGTGGCGCAGATTGCCGCGCAGGGTCGCGTCGTGGACGGCTTCGTGCGCCGCCTCGGGGAAGGCCGGCATACCGAGATATGTCCCGCTCATGCGAGGGGCTCCTCTTCCGTGCTCGCCAGGATCTCCGCGATGTGCACGGGCCGGACGGCCGTGCGCAGCCGGGTCATCGTGCCGCCGAGGTGCATCAGGCACGAGTTGTCGGCCGCGCACAGCACCTCGGCGCCCGTCGACTCGGCGTTGCGCACCTTGTCCGCGCCCATGGCCGCCGAGACATCGGAGTTCTTCATGGCGAAGGTGCCGCCGAAGCCGCAGCACTCGTCGGCGCCGGGCAGCTCCACCAGCTCCAGCCCCTTCACGGCGCCGAGCAGCTTCCGCGGCCGTTCGCCCAGCCCGAGGCTCCGCAGCCCGTGACAGGTCGGGTGGTACGTCACCTTGTGCGGGTAGTACGCGCCGACGTCGGTCACACCCAGCACGTCCACCAGGAACTCGGTCAGCTCGTACGTCTTCGGCACGACCGGCGCCAGCGTCCGCGCCAGGGTGTCCCCCCGCCCCTCCGCCCGCGCCCGCTCACCCATCCGCGGATACAGCTCCCGCACCATCGCGCCGCAGGAGCCGGACGGCGTCACGATCGCCTCGTAATCACGGAATACATCGGAGAACTTCCGGGCAAGCGGCTCTGCCTCGTGACGGTATCCGGTGTTGTAGTGCGCCTGCCCGCAGCAGGTCTGCCCCTCCGGGAAGTCGACATCGACCCCCAGCCTGGTCAGCAGTTTCACCACGGCGCGACCGGTGTCCGGATAGAGCGTGTCGTTGACACAGGTCAGGAACAGGGCGACACGCATCGCGGCTCCTCAGGGGTCGGTCATCGGATGAGTGCAGGGTACGACGCGGCTGCGCGGAGGGCGAGAGGCCCCCCGTACCGATCGGCGGGCGCTGGTGGATCCGCGGGCCGGCCGGCGCCGGAACGGCCGCGCGGTCCATCGCCGTGGGGGGGGGGGGGGGGAGTTTCCAAAAGGGGGAGGGTGTTCTCCCCCCCCCCCACGACCCACTGGCTCCCCTGTTTTTTTCGCGCAACCACCACTGCGTTTTTGGTGTG
>NZ_JBVIYK010000001.1:1343362-1363845 GCF_055592645.1 Streptomyces sp. NPDC041108
GTTCTGCCTGACCGCACGGGCACCACACCCCCCCAGCACCCACCCCCCCACCTCCCGCCCGTTGGAACCGCCTCTCCCCCGACGCGGGGCCCTTCCCCCCCCCCCCCACGCCAGGCCGCCGGGTCGCCCTGCGGTGCGTACCGCACCAACGGCTGGGTGCGGGCGAGGAGTTGCCGCATCGAGGCCCGGTCGCCCACCAGGCCGTGGGTGCGGGCCTGCACCAGGACGTTGCCCAAGGCCGCCGCCTCCGCCGGTCCCGCCACCACCGGCAGCCCGCAGGCGTCGGCGGTGAGCTGGCAGAGCAGCGCGTTGCGGGTGCCGCCGCCGACGATGTGGACGACGTCCACGGGGTGGTCGGCCAGCGCCTGGGCCTCGGCCACGGCCCGCCGGTGGGCCAGGGCGAGGGAGTCGAGGATGCAGCGGGTGATCTCGGCGGGTGTCTCCGGAACGGCCTGCCCCGACTTCCGGCACGCCTCGGCGATCCGCCCGGACATCCGGCCGGGCGCGAGGAACGCCGAGTCGCCGGCGTCCACCACCGACCGCAGTACCGGCACGGCCGCGGCGCCCCGCAGCAGTTCGCCGAGATCGGGGTCGCCCCACTCCCGTACGCACTCCTGGAGCAGCCACAGCCCCATGATGTTCCGGAGGTAACGGACCGTGCCGTCGAGCCCCAGCTCATTGGTGAAGTTGGCCGCCCGGCTCGCCTCCGTCAGCACCGGGGCCCCAAGCTCCAGACCGGCCAGCGACCAGGTGCCGGTGCAGATGTACGCGAACCGTTCCCCGGTCGCGGGCACGGCCGCGACCGCCGAGGCGGTGTCGTGCGACCCGACGGTCGTCACCGGGACGGGGCCGGAGAGCCCCGTCGCCTCCAGCACCTCGGGGCGCAGCAGCCCCGCCGGGTCGCCGGGCTGCCGCAGCGGTGCGAACAGGCCGAGGTCGATGCCCAGCCGGTCCGCGACCTCGCGTGACCAGTCACGGGTCCGGGGGTCGATCAACTGCGTCGTCGAGGCATTGGTCAGCTCGGTGCCCGGCTCGCCCGTCAGCCAGTACGTCAGCAGATCAGGGATGAGCAACAACCGCTCGGCGTGCGCGAACTGGGCGGACGACCGGGCGGCCACCAGCTGGTAGAGCGTGTTGAAGGGGGCGTACTGCAGGCCGGTCGCCGCGTACAGCTCGGCGGCGGGCACGGTGGCCCACACCTTCTCCGCGACACCCTCGGTCCGGGCGTCCCGGTAGTGCACCGGGTTGCCCAGCAGCGCGCCGTCGGCGTCCAGCAGTCCGTAGTCGACGGCCCAGCTGTCGATGCCGACGGAGTCGACCTGCCCCGCCGCCCGCAGCCCGTCCAGGACCCCCGCGTACAGCGAGAGAACGTCCCAGCGCAGGCCCTCGGGCGTGCGCACCGGCCGGTTCGGGAAGCGATGGGCCTCGACCAGTTCCAGCGAGTCCCGCCCCGCGCGGCCGACCATGACCCGCCCGCTGGACGCGCCGAGGTCGACCGCCGCGTACGCCTTCACGGCCCCGCTCGTCGCCGGCGCGCTCATCGGAGGAAGGCGGCGGCCACGCCGGCGTCGACCGGGACGTGCAGACCGGTGGTGTGCGTCAGTTCGCCGCCCGTCAGCGCGAACACCGCGTTCGCCACGTGCTCCGGCAGCACCTCGCGCTTGAGGATGGTGCGCTGCGCGTAGAACTCGCCCAGCTTCTCCTCCTCGATCCCGTAGGTGGCCGCGCGCTGGGCGCCCCAGCCGGCCGCGAAGATCCCGGAGCCGCGCACCACGCCGTCGGGGTTGACCCCGTTGACGCGGATGCCGTGCTCGCCCAGCTCGGCGGCGAGCAGCCGTACCTGGTGGGCCTGGTCGGCCTTGGTGGCGGAGTAGGCGATGTTGTTGGGCCCGGCGAAGACGGCGTTCTTGGAGGCGATGTAGACGATGTCACCGCCCAGCCCCTGCGCGATCATCACACGGGCCGCCTCCCGCGACACCAGGAACGACCCGCGCGCCATGATGTCGTGCTGGAGATCCCAGTCCTTCGCGGAGGTCTCCAGGAGCGGCTTGGAGATCGAGATGCCCGCGTTGTTGACGATGAGATCGACACCGCCGAAGGCCAGGGCGGCGGCCTCGAAGGCCGCACCGATCTGCTCCTCGTCCGTCACGTCGACGGTGACGGCGACGGCCTTGTCCGCCCCGCCCAGCTCCTCGGCGACGACGGCGGCGTTCTCGCCGTTCAGGTCGGCGACGACGACACAGGCACCCTCGGCGACCAGCCGGTGCGCGATCGCCTTGCCGATCCCGCTGCCCGCACCCGTCACGAGCGCCACCCGCGTCGCCAGCGGCTTCGGCCTCGGCATCCGCTGGAGCTTGGCCTCCTCCAGCGCCCAGTACTCGATGCGGAACTTCTCCGACTCCTCGATCGGCGCGTACGTCGACACGGCCTCGGCGCCCCGCATCACGTTGATCGCGTTGACGTAGAACTCGCCGGCCACGCGCGCGGTCTGCTTGTCCTTGCCGAAGCTGAACATGCCCACGCCGGGGATCAGCACGATCGCCGGGTCGGCGCCGCGCATCGCGGGGGAGTGGGGCTCGGCGTGCCGCTGGTAGTAGGCGGCGTACTCGTCCCGGTACTCGGCGTGCAGTTCCTTCAGCCGGGCGATCGCCGCCTCGAGGTCGGCGGTCGGCGGGAGGTCCAGCACCAGCGGGCGGACCTTGGTGCGGAGGAAGTGGTCCGGGCACGAGGTGCCGAGGGCGGCGAGGCGCGGGTGCTCGGCGCTCGCCAGGAAGTCCAGGACGACCTTCGCGTCGGTGAAGTGGCCGACCTGCGGCCTGTCCTTCGAGGCGATGGCCCGGATGTGCGGCGCCAGGGCGGCGGCGCGCTCCCGGCGCTCCGCGGGGGCGAGCGCGGTGCAGCCCTCCAGGACGGGCCCGAACGGCTCGGCCTTCCCCTTCTCCTCCAGGAACCGCTCGGCGGTCCGGATGATGTGCAGCGAGTTCTTCTCGCACTCCTCGGCGGAGTCGCCCCAGGCGGTGATGCCATGCCCGCCGAGGACGCACCCGACGGCCTGCGGGTTGCCCTCCTTGATGGCCGCGATGTCGAGCCCCAGCTGGAACCCGGGCCGGCGCCACGGCACCCACACCACGCTGTCACCGAAACACTCGGCGGTCAGTTTCTCCCCGTCGGCGGCGCAGGCGAGCGCGATCCCGGAGTCGGGGTGCAGATGATCGACGTGGGCGGCGTCGACGAGTCCGTGCATGGCGGTGTCGATGGAGGGCGCCGCCCCGCCCTTGCCGTGCAGGCAGTAGTCGAACGCGGCGACCATCTCGTCCTCGCGCTCCACCCCCGGGTACACCTCGACGAGCGCCCGCATCCGGTCCAGCCGCAGCACGGCCAGCCCCGCCTCGGTGAGCGTGCCGAGGTCACCGCCGGACCCCTTCACCCACATCAGCTCCACCTCGCCCCCGGTGACGGGATCGGTGCCGGTCCCCTTGGCGGAGGTGTTGCCGCCGGCGTAGTTGGTGTTCCGGGGATCGGCACCGAGCCGACGGGACCGGGCGAGCAGGGCTGCGGCTTCGGGATGGGTTGCCATACGGGATCAATCCTTACGGTGACGAATGTACGAAGGGGACTGGAGCGCCCTGAAGGGGCGCGGGAAACTGCGCGACCAGCCACGAGCCGGCCGGCAGCGACGAACACCAAGGGGCATACGGAACCCGGAGATCAGGCTCCCCAGCCCGCCTGCTCCCCGCCGACCCGCTCCTCGACGATCTTCGACGCCCACCCGGACCGGCGGTACGCCTGCAGCGGCTCGGGGTCCAGCCCCATCTCCTCGCGCACCTCGCGCAGCAGCGGCCGCACATCCGTGTTGTACGCGTCCATCACCACCGCGTTGGCCTCCAGCACGTCCCCGGCCCGCTGGGCGGCGCGCAGCGCGTCCCCGTCGACCAGCAGCGCCTTGGCCGTGGCCTCCTGCACGTTCATCACCGACCGGATGATCGCCGGGATCTTCGCCTCGATGTTGTGGCACTGGTCGAGCATGAACGCGACCTCGGGGGTGAAGCCGCCGCCGCGCACGACCTCGTACATGATCCGGAACAGCTGGAACGGGTCCGCGGAGCCGACCATCAGGTCGTCGTCCGCGTAGAACCGGGAGTTGAAGTCGAACGCGCCGAGCTTCCCCTCGCGCAGCAGCGTCGCCACGATGAACTCGATGTTGGTCCCGGGCGCGTGGTGTCCGGTGTCGACCACGACCTGTGCCCTGGGCCCGAGCTTCAGACAGTGGGCGTAGGCGGTGCCCCAGTCCGGCACGTCGGTCGTGTAGAAGGCCGGCTCGAAGAACTTGTACTCCAGCAGCATCCGCTGGCCGTCCCCGAGCCGCCCGTACACCTCGGCGAGGGCCTCGGCCAGCCGGTCCTGACGCTCACGGATGTCGTCCTGGCCGGGATAGTTCGTACCGTCCGCGAACCACAGCTTCAGATCCCGGGACCCGGTCGCGTCCATGATGTCGACGCACTCCAGCAGGTGGCCGACGGCCTTGCGCCGCACCGACGCGTCCGGGTGGCAGACGCTGCCCAGCTTGTAGTCGTCGTCCTGGAAGGTGTTGGAGTTGATCGCGCCCAGCTTCACGCCGCGCTCTTCGGCGTGCTTGGCCAGCGCCGCGTAGTCCTCGACCTTGTCCCAAGGGATGTGCAGCGCGACCGTCGGGGCCACGCCGGTGAACTCGTGGACCTTGCCGGCGTCGTCCAGCTTCTCCCAGGGATCGCGCGGAACCCCTTGTTGGGCGAACACCTTGAAGCGCGTTCCGGAGTTTCCGTACGCCCACGACGGCGTCTCGACGGCCTGGGTCTTGAGGGCGGCCTTCACCGCGGCGAGCTCGGTCACGTCAGGGCTCCTACCGGCTTTGATGTCTGAAACGATTCAGCACCGGAAACTATGAGTGGCTCGCCGGACTGTCAACCCCTGTGCTCCATACCGGTCTCCGTGACCCTGTTGTGACCGCTTCTATCGAAAGAATTTCGACCGGAACCCATTGACGTGACATGCGTGTGGTGCCTAACGTCCCGGCAATCCAGTTGAAACCTTTCACGACGCAGTGAGGCAGCTTCTCCGCTAGCCACCGGCCGTCGTCGAGGAGCCCCCATGACCCACCGGTCCGACACGGGTCCGGCCCCCGTTCTCGCGTTGAAGGGCGTCTCCAAGTCCTTCGGCGCCGTACGCGCCCTGCGGGACGTGTCCCTCGAACTGTTCCCGGGCGAGGTGCACGCACTCGCCGGGGAGAACGGCGCGGGCAAGTCGACCCTGATCAAGAGCCTCGCCGGGGTGCACCGACCGGACTCCGGTCAGGTGCTCCTCGACGGCGAGCCCACGGTCTTCCACGGTCCGGCCGACGCCCGGGACGCGGGCATCGCCGTGATCTACCAGGAGCCCACGCTCTTCCCCGACCTTTCGATCGCCGAGAACATCTTCATGGGCCGCCGGCCGCGGCGAGCCCTCGGCCGCATCGACCACAGGGCCACCCACGCGGCGACCCTCGCCCTGATGCAACGGCTCGGTGTCGAACTCGACCCCGACCGCCCGGCACGCGGCCTGTCCATCGCCGACCAGCAGATCGTGGAGATCGCCAAGGCGCTGTCCTTCGACGCCCGCGTCCTGATCATGGACGAGCCGACGGCGGCCCTCACCGGCAGCGAGGTGGCCCGTCTCTTCGGAGTCGTGCGCACCCTGCGCGAGCAGGGATCGGCCGTCCTGTTCATCTCCCACCGACTGGAGGAGATCTTCCAGATCTGCCAGCGGGTCACCACCCTGCGCGACGGCGCCTGGATCTCCAGCGAACCCATCGACGGCATGACCGAGGACGACCTGGTCCGCCGCATGGTCGGCCGCGACCTGGAGGAGCTGTACCCCAAGCAGGACGTCGAGGCGGGAGAGGTCGCGCTGAGCGTGCGCCGGCTGACCCGCGAGGGCGTCTTCACCGATGTCTCCTTCGACGTCCGCCGCGGCGAGATCGTCGGCCTGGCCGGCCTCGTCGGCGCCGGCCGCACCGAGGTGGCGCGGGCCGTCTTCGGCATCGACCGCTGGGACGCGGGCGAGGTCGACCTCGACGGCAGGGCGCTCACCAACGGCGCCCCCTCCACCGCGATGGCCGCCGGGCTCGCCCTCGTCCCCGAGGACCGCCGCGCCCAGGGCCTGGTGATGGACATGTCCATCGAGCGCAACATCGGCCTCACCGGACTCCGTACGGCCGTGAGGGCCGGGCTCGTCGACCGCGGCGCCGAACGCAGCCGCGCCCTCGACTGGGCCGTCAAGCTCCAGGTGAAGTACGCCCGGATCGCCGACACCGTCAACACGCTGTCCGGCGGCAACCAGCAGAAGGTCGTCCTCGCCAAGTGGCTCGCCACCGGGCCGAAGGTGCTGATCGTCGACGAGCCCACCCGCGGCATCGACGTCGGTACGAAGGCCGAGGTGCACCGCCTCCTCAGTCAGCTCGCCGCCGACGGCGTGGCCGTGCTGATGATCTCCTCCGACCTGCCCGAGATCCTCGGTATGGCCGACCGCGTGCTCGTGATGCACGAGGGCCGGCTCACCGCCGAGATCCCTCGCTCCGAAGCCACCGAGGAAACCGTGATGGCCGCAGCCACCGGGAGGGCCGCCGCATGACGGTGACCACTCCTGAGAAAACCCCCGTCGCCGAGGTGCCGAAGTCCAGCGGCACCCGGCTGGTGGACCGCGTCTTCAAGATGCGTGAACTCGCCATCCTGGCCGTCTTCCTGGTGATGATCGTCGTCACCCAGCTGGGCAACAGCGAGTTCCTCACCGAGCAGGGCATCAAGGACCTCCTGCTCAACGCGACCATCCTGGTGCTGGTCGCCGTCGGTCAGTCGCTGGTCGTCATCACCCGCAACGTCGACCTGTCGGTCGGCTCCACCCTCGGCATCAGCGCCTTCGCCGCTGGCACCTATCTCCAGAGCGGCGGGAACGCGGTCGTGGCCGTCGCGCTGGCGGTCCTGATGGGCATCGGCTTCGGCCTGCTGAACGGCCTGCTCGTCAGCCTCGGCCAGGTGCCCGCCCTCGTCGTCACCCTCGGCACGCTCTACATCATCCGGGGCATCGACTCCATCTGGGTCGGCTCCCGCCAGATCACCGCGTCCGCCCTGCCCGACGGGTTCGTCGACTTCGGCTCCGGCGGCATCTCCGCGGTGCCCTACCTGGCACTGATCGCGGTGGCGGTCCTGGTCGCGACGGCGTACTACATGAAGCACTTCGGCAGCGGCCGCGAGCTGTACGCCCTCGGCTCCAATCCGGAGGCCGCCCGCCTCGCCGGCATCCCGGTCCGCAAGCGGATCCTCGTCGCGTACACCTTCTGCGGCGCCCTCGCAGGCCTCGCCGGAGCGCTGTACCTGGCCCGCTTCGGCAACGTCGACTCCAGCACCGGCAACGGCTACGAACTCACCGTCGTCAGCGCGGTCGTGGTCGGCGGCGTGGTCTTCACCGGCGGCTCCGGCAGCGTCTACGGTGCGGCGCTCGGCGCCCTGCTGCTGACCTCCATCAACAGCGTGCTCCCCGCCCTCGGCGTCAGCTCGGTGTGGGTCCTGGCCATCAACGGCGTCCTGCTCATCCTCGCCATCGCGGTGGACCGTGTGGTCGCGCTGCGGGTGGCGGCCGCCCTGAAGAAGAGGAACGCCCGCCATGGCTGAGTCATCCCTCTCGCGCGCGATTCGCTGGGACACGGTGGTCGGCGCCACGTTCGTCGTCGTGCTCCTGCTGTCCTTCTCCACCGTCGACGGCTTCGGCAACGCGCTCAACCTGTCCTTCCTCATCGGCAACACCCTGCCGATCGCGCTGGTCGCCCTCCCGATGACCCTCCTGGTGGTCTCCGGCGAGATCGACCTCTCGGTCGCCTCCACCGCCGGACTGTCCGGCGCGGTGATGGGCGCCCTGTGGAACCAGGGCCTGACCATCGAGGCGATCATCCCGATCTGCCTGCTCCTCGGCGTCGTCTGCGGACTCGTCAACGGCCTGCTGGTCACCCGGCTCGGCCTGTCCTCCCTCGCCGTCACCATCGGTACGCTCGCCGCCTACCGGGGCATCGCGCAGATCGTGCTCGGCTCCGACGCGGTCACCGACTTCCCCACGCAGTACCTGGACTTCGCGGCCGGCCGGATCGGCGACAGCTTCGTCCCCCAGGCATTCATCCCCTTCCTGGTGCTGCTCGTCATCGCCGTGATCGCCCTGCACGCCACCCCGTTCGGGCGCTCCCTGTTCGCGATCGGCGCCGGCGAGGAGGCCGCGCGCTTCACCGGCATCCGCGTCAAGCGCCAGAAGCTGATCCTCTTCACGGTGACCGGCCTCATGGCCTCCCTCACCGGCATCTTCTGGGCGCTGCACTACGCCAGCGCCCGCTACGACAACGCCACCGGACTCGAACTCTCCGTCATCGCGGCCGTGCTGCTCGGCGGCATCGACTTCGACGGAGGCAAGGGAACGCTCGGCGGTGCGATCGCCGGTGTGTTCCTGCTCGGCACCCTGCAGAACGTGATGAGCCTCCAGGACGTCTCGGCGCAGTCGCAGATCGTCGTCACGGGCGTCCTGCTCGTGCTGTCCGTGCTCGGCCCCCGGGTGGCGAAGCAGATCGCCCTCGCCCGGGCCGGGCGAAAAACCGGGCCCGATCCCGTCGCGAAGACCGGTTGAGGACCGGTCGTCCGCAAGCTCGGCCGTTCCGGGCCGGCCGCGCCCCCGCGGCGGACGCCGCACACCCGTACCACCCCGTGCCCCTCTCCGGGACACGGCACCACTCCTCCTCGAAAAGGAACCCTCGTCATGCGCAGAGCAACCCTTCGTCGCTCCTGTGCGGCCCTCGCCGCCGTCACCTCCTTCGCGCTCGCCGTCACCGCCTGTGGTGGCACCACGAAGAGCGACGTCAAGGACGACTCCGCCTCCGCGGCAGCCACCGGCAAGGCCGACCCGAACGCCGCGCTGAAGAAGGGCCTGACCGTCGGCTTCCTGCCGAAGCAGGTCAACAACCCGTACTTCACCTCCGCCGACAAGGGCGGCGAGGCGGCCCTGAAGGAGCTGGGCTCCAGCTACAAGGAGGTCGGCCCGTCCAGCGCCACGGACACCTCCGGCCAGGTGAACTACGTCAACACGCTCACCCAGCAGCAGGTCGACGCCATGGCCGTCTCCGCGCAGGACCCGGGCGCGCTGTGCACCGCGCTCAAGCAGGCCATGAGCAACGACATCAAGGTCGTCACCTACGACTCCGACACCAAGCCGGAGTGCCGCAACGCCTTCGTCTCCCAGGCCAGCGCCGAGGACCTGGGCCGTACCGAGGTCCAGCTGCTCGCCGAGCAGATCGGCTACGAGGGAGAGATCGCGGTCCTGTCCGCCGCGCAGACGGCGACGAACCAGAACACCTGGATCGACTTCATGAAGGACGAGCTCAAGGACCCCAAGTACAAGGACGTGAAGCTCGTCAAGGTCGCCTACGGCGACGACGACGCCCAGAAGTCCTTCCAGCAGACCCAGGGCCTGCTCCAGGAGTACCCGAACCTGAAGGGGATCATCTCCCCGACCACGGTCGGCATCAAGGCCGCCGCCCAGTACCTGTCGGGCTCCAAGTACAAGGGCAAGGTCAAGCTGACCGGCCTCGGCACCCCCAACGACATGCGCAAGTACGTCAAGGACGGCACGGTCGAGGGCTTCGAGCTGTGGGACCCGGCGAAGCTCGGCGAGCTGGCCGCCCGTACCGCGGTGGCGCTGGTCTCCGGCCAGATCACCGGCAAGGAGGGCGAGACCTTCACCGCCGGTGACATGGGCGAGTACACCATCGGCAAGGACGGCGTGATCAGCCTCGGCAAGCCGACCGTCTTCACCAAGGACAACATCGACAAGTTCAACTTCTGATCCCCGGACCGCGGTCACAGCCACCCCCCTCACCCCAGGAGCGGTTCTCATGCAGCGCGTCTGCTTCCTCCTCAAGGTCCGTCAGGACCGGATCGACGAGTACCGCGAGCGGCACGCCGCCGTGTGGCCGGAGATGCTTCAGGCGCTCTCGGCCACCGGCTGGCACAACTACTCCCTCTTCCTGCGCGACGACGGCCTTCTCGTCGGCTACCTGGAGACCGAGGACTTCCAGGCAGCACTCGCCGGTATGGAGGCCGCCGAGGTCAACGCCCGCTGGCAGAAGGAGATGGCGCCGTTCTTCGAGTCCCTCGACGGCGCCCGGCCCGACGAGGCCATGAAGCCCCTCACCGAGGTGTTCCACCTCGCCTGACCCCCCACGAAGCAGCCCCCTTCCCCCTCCCCACCTCGCTCGACAACGGAGTCCCCGAGATGAAGAGACGTACGCTGCTCGGTGCCGCCCTCGCCGGCGCCGTCGTGACCCCCGCCCTCGGCGCCGCCACCGCCCGCGCCGCCGACCCCGGGCCCTCGGTCACCCAGACCGGCAACACCCTCCTCGACAGTCAGGCCATCTACTTCGTCTCCTACGACGGCCTGGTCAACAACAACGCGTTCCAGAAGAACGCCCTGCTGACCTACAAGGGCCACCAGTACGCCGTCTGGTACACCGCCGACCGCAACGCCGTCGTCGGCCGCCGCGTCCTCGGCTCCGGCACCTGGGCCACCGTCAAGGTCGGCCACACCCTGCGCTACAACGACTCCCACAACGTCATCTCCATGGGCGTCTCCAAGGTCGACGGCCGTCTCCATCTCAACATGGACTCGCACAGCGACGGCTTCACCTACGTCAAGTCTGTCGCCGGACTCATGGACGACCCCACCGGACTGAGCTGGACCACGAGCCGCTTCGGCGCCCCGCAGTCCACCCTCGACGGGCTGGCACTCACCTCGCAGTTCACCTACCCGCAGTTCGTCTCCATGCCCGACGGCAAGCTCCAGCTGAGCTACCGCGCCGGCATCTCCGGCAACGGCCGCAACGCCCTCGCCGAGTACAACGGCACCTCCTGGACCAACCTCGGCGAGTGGACGTCCTCCACCGGCACGTACACCAGCGAGCACGGCTCCTCGACGGCCCGCAACATGTACCTGCACGGCATCGACTACGACCGCAACGGGCGCCTGCACGCCCTGTTCACCTGGCGCGAGCAGAACGGCGCCGTGATGTGCAACAGCGGCGGTATCACCAACCACGACACCGGCTACGTCTACTCCGACGACCGCGGCCGCACCTGGCGCAACAACGCGGGCACCGTCGTCGGCACCACCGGCGGATCCGACAAGGTCGCCGTCACCGACGCGGGACTCGTCGTGGACGCGCTCAACCCGGACCACTCCCTGATGAACCAGGAGAGCCAGTGGACCGACTCCGCCGGCCGCCCGCACGCCATCATCAGCTACGTCCCCGGCCGCTTCGGCCAGTGCACCACGAACTACGTGGCCAACCGCACGGCCAACGGCCGCGCCTTCCTCGTCCGCAAGAGCGCCTCCGGCGCCTGGGCGAAGACCGAGATACCGGTACCGCTGAACTCCAGCCAGCGCACCAAGCTGGTCATGGACAAGTACGACAACGCCTACGCGCTCTTCCCGTTCGGCCGGATCGCCGGAGCCTCGGCGGCCTCCGGTCACACCGACTGGAGGATCCTGTACGACGGCTCCGGCCTCAACGCCTTCGGCGAGGTCGTGTTCGACGAGAGCCGGATCGCCCAGGACAATGTGCTGTCCGTGATGTACCAGGTGAAGTCCAGCGGGACGACCCCGTCGGCGCTCCGCGTCGTGGACCTCGCCCTGCCCGCCTGACCCCGTACAAGGGCGACATTCCCGTGTCCGACCGGGCCGTTCCCGGTGTGACTGCGACGGTAATGTGAACGTATGCCCGCCGCTCCGTACCTTCCTGGAGGTCCCCGTCCGATGTCGCAGCCGGTGGGTATCAAGGACGTCGCCGCAGCCGCCGGAGTGTCCGTCGGCACGGTCTCCAACGTCATCAACCGGCCGGACTCGGTGGCCTCCGGGACCCGGGCCCGGGTGCTGGCCGCGATCGACCGCCTCGGCTACGTCCGCAGCGAGTCGGCGCGCCAGCTGCGGGCCGGGCGGAGCCGGATCATGGGACTGCTCGTGCTCGACATGGGCAACCCCTTCTTCGTCGACGTCGCGCGCGGTGCCGAGCGGGCCGCGCGCGACGCCGGACTCGGCGTGATGGTCTGCAACAGCGCGCAGAGCGCGGGCGAGGAGTCCGAGTACCTCTCGCTGTTCGCCGAACAACGGGTGCGCGGCGTGCTGCTCACCCCCGCCGACGCGACAGGACGCAACATCGCGGCGTTCCGCCGCCACGGCATCCCCTTCGTCCTCGTCGACCGGGTCGCCGAGGGCACCACCGAGTGCTCGGTCTCCGTCGACGACGTCGCGGGCGGCACCCTGGCCGTGCGGCACCTGATCGACGCCGGCCACCGTTCCCTCGCGTACGTCAGCGGACCGGCGGGCTTCAACCAGGTCCGTGACCGCCGTACCGGAGCCCTCAACGCCCTGCGCGAGGCGGGGCTCGGCGCCGACGCCCTGCGCGAGCTGCCCACCGAGCGCCTGGACGTGGCCGCCGGCCGGGACGCGGGTGCCCGCCTCCTGGGCCTCGTCGACCGCCCCACCGCCGTCTTCTGCGCCAACGACCTGCTCGCCCTCGGCGTGCTCCAGGCCATGTACGCGGCCGGGGTGAGCGTCCCCGACGACCTCGCCATCGTCGGCTACGACGACATCGAGTTCGCCGCCGCGGCCGCCGTCCCCCTCACCTCCGTACGCCAGCCCGCCGTCACCATGGGCGCCCTCGCGGCCGAACTCCTGCTGGAGGAGACCGAGGCCGAGACGGCGCTCGTCCGGCACGAGCACCGAAGGGTCGTCCTCCAGCCGGAACTGGTGGTGCGGCGCTCCAGCCTCTCGGCGCGCTGAACGCCCTCCCCGACGGTGTCAGATGGGCGGCGACTGGTGTACTGATCCGCGGTTCAGCGGGAATTCTTGATCCACGCCAGTCGGCCGGGCGGAGAATCTGTGCTGGACTGGATCACGGCCTGGAATTCGTCCGCTCAAGGAGCTTCGTTGTCCGTCAGCTACCGGCAGCCCGGTGTCGTCCTCACCGACCGCCGCTTCACCGTCCCCCTCGACCACGACCGTCCGGCGGGGGAGCGGATCGAGCTTTTCGCGCGCGAGGTCGTCGCGAGCGACCGGGCGGCCGCCGAACTGCCCTGGCTGGTCTATCTGCAGGGCGGCCCCGGCTTCGGCGCGAACCGCTTCGTCGGCCGCGAGGCATGGCTGGGCCGGGCCCTGGAGGAGTACCGGGTCCTGCTGCTCGACCAGCGCGGCACGGGTGCGTCCACCCCCGCCAACCGCCAGACCCTCCCGCTGCGCGGCGGCCCCGCCGAACAGGCCGACTACCTCGCCCACTTCCGCGCCGACTCCATCGTCCGCGACTGCGAGGCCATCCGCCCCGAGGTCACCGGCGGAGCCCCTTGGACCGTCCTCGGCCAGAGCTTCGGGGGCTTCTGCGCGGTCACCTATCTGTCCGAGGCGCCCGAGGGACTGAGCACCGTCCTCGTCACCGGCGGACTGCCCTCCCTCGACGGCACCGCCGACGACGTCTACGAAGCCGCCTACCCGCGCATCGAGCGCAAGGTCGCCGCGCACTACGCCCGCTACCCGCAGGACGTCGAGCGGGCCCGGCGGATCGCCGAGCACCTGCTCCAGCACGACATCGTCCTCGCGAACGGCTACCGGTTCACCGTCGAGGCGTTCCAGTCCCTCGGCATCCTCCTCGGCCGCGGCGACGGCAGCCACCGGCTGCACTTCCTGCTGGAGGACGCCTTCGTCCCCACCCCCGGGGGCCCCGCCCTCTCCGACGCCTTCCAGGAGGAGGTCCAGGGACTGCTGTCGTTCGCGGGCCATCCGCTCTACGCGCTCCTGCACGAGGCGTGCTACGGCCAGGACCCGGGCCCCACGAGCTGGGCGGCCGAGCGGGTGCGCCGGCGGTTCCCGCAGTTCGACGCCGCCAAGACGCTGACGGGCGACGGCCCGGTGCTCTTCACGGGCGAGTCCGTGCACCCCTGGATGTTCGAGAACGACCCCACCCTGCGCCCGCTGCGCGAGACGGCGCGGAGCCTCGCCGAGGACCGGGGCTGGTCGCCCCTCTACGACCCGGAGCGCCTGGCCCGCAACGAGGTCCCGGTCGCCGCCGCGGTCTACCACGACGACATGTACGTCGACACGGACCACTCCCTGCGGACCGCCCGTGCCGTCCGGGGGCTGCGCACCTGGGTCACGGACGAGTTCGAGCACGACGGCGTACGCGCCGGCGGACCGCGGGTGCTGGACCGGTTGCTGGCCCTGGCCCGTGACGAGGTGTGACCGCCGCCGCTACTGTGCGTTCATGACGGACCCGCAGAAGGACCAGTCCGAGCAGCTCGCGCCCATGCCCGACGACTGGCGGCGCGCCCTCGCCGTCGTGGCCCACCCGGACGATCTGGAGTACGGCTGCTCGGCGGCGATCGCCGGGTGGACCGACGAGGGCCGCGAGGTCGGTTACGTCCTGGCGACGCGCGGCGAGGCCGGCATCGACACCCTGGAGCCCGCCCGGTGCGGCCCGTTGCGGGAGCGGGAGCAGCGCGCGAGCGCGGCCGTCGTGGGCGTGACGCGGGTGGAGTTCCTCGACCACGAGGACGGCGTCGTCGTGTACGGGCCCGCCCTGCGCCGGGACATCGCGGCGGCCATCCGCCGGCACCGCCCCGAACTGGTCATCACCCTCAACCATCGCGACACCTGGGGCGGGGTCGCCTGGAACACCCCCGACCACGTGGCGGTGGGCCGCGCCACCCTGGACGCCGCCGGGGACGCCGGGAACCGCTGGATCTTCCCCGAGCTGGTCGAACGGGGCCTGGAGCCCTGGGACGGCGTGCGCTGGGTCGCCGTCGCCGGTTCCGCCACCCCCACCCACGCGGTGGACGCCACCCCCGGGCTGGACCGGGCCGTGGCGTCCCTCCTGGAACACCGCACCTACCTCGAAGTGCTCACGAAGGAGGACCCCGAGACATACGTCCGCGAGTTCCTCACGGGCCATGCCCGGACCGCGGGGGAGAGGTTCGGCGGCAGGCCGGCCGTGGCCTTCGAGGTGTTCCCCCGCTGAGGAGCGGGGCCGGCGGGCCGCCCGGCGAGTTCTCGTTAGGGTGAACCGTATGGAACAAGGATCCGGTGAGGCCGCCGCCCGCGACGAACTGCGCGATCTGCGCGCGGACTGCGGCAGCTGCTTCGGCCTGTGCTGCGTCGCCCTGCCCTTCGCCGCCTCGGCGGACTTCGCCGTCGACAAGGCCGCGGGCAAGGCGTGCGGCAACCTCGGGGACGACTTCCGGTGCGGGATCCACACCCGGCTGCGGGCCGAGGGCTTCGGCGGCTGCACGGTCTACGACTGCTTCGGCGCCGGACAGCGGGTCTCACAGGTCACCTTCGGAGGAGTGAGCTGGCGAACGGGCGGCCCCGAGCACGCCCGGCGGATGTTCGACGTCTTCCCCGTCGTACGCCAACTCCACGAGCTGCTCCGGTACCTGACCGAGGCGCTGACGCTCCCCGCCGCCCGCCCGGTGCACGCCGACCTCCGCCGGATGCGTGCGGAGACCGAGCGGCTGGCCGGGGGAACGCCCGAGGAACTGGGCGAGCTGGACGTCGCCGCGCACCGGCAGCGCGTCAACGTGCTGCTGCTGCGGGTCAGCGACCTCATGCGCGCGGGCGCCGGACGCAAGCGGAACCGGCGCGGCGCCGACCTCATGGGCGCCCGCCTCAGGGGCGCCGACCTGCGCAGGGCCGACCTGCGCGGCGCCTACCTGATCGCCGCCGACCTCACCGGCGCCGACCTGCGCGGCGCGGATCTGATCGGTGCCGACCTCCGCGACGCCGACCTCACCGACGCGGACCTGACCGGCGCCTTCTTCCTGACCCAGCCCCAGCTCCAGGCGGCACGCGGCAGCGCCGGGACCCGGCTTCCTGCGTCACTCACCCGCCCGGGCCACTGGACAGCCTGACGGAGGCGAGGGCGTCGAGGGCGCCGACGACGCCGTCCGCGGGGCGCCCGCCCCCGCACCCGCCCGCCGCCGCACCCGCAGGCGCAGCCCGTCCGGCATCAGCGTCAGCCGCTCCACCACCCGCAGCCGGTACCCCGGATCCGGCGTCAGCTCGTACCGGCGCAGCAGCAGCCCCAGCACCAGCGTCGCCTCGTGGAGCGCGAACTGGCGGCCGATGCAGGCCCGCGCCCCCGTGCCGAACGGCTTGAAGGTGTGCGGGGCCCGGCCACGTACGGCCGCCGCGTCGAAACGGTCCGGGTCGAACCGCTCGGCGTCCGCGCCCCAGACCTCCGGGTCCCGGTGCAGCATCGACGTCAGCACCAGCGCCCAGGCGCCCCGCCGCATCGGGTGAACCCCGCCCAGCACGGTGTCCTCGCGGGCCTCGCGCGAGAAGGCGGGCGCCGTCGGCCACAGCCGCAGCGCCTCGTCCAGCACCCGGCGGACGTACCGCAGCCTGGCGACCTGCTCGTAGCCGGGCCGCGCGGCGCTGCCCCACACCCGGTCCACCTCGGCGCGGGCGCGGGCGGCCAGGTCCGGGTACCGGGCGAGGTAGTGCAGGGCGAAGGACAGGGCGCCGGAGGTGGTCTCGTGCCCGGCGACCAGGAAGGTGATGACCTGGCGCCGGACGTTCTCGGCGGACAGCCGCTCGCCGGTCTCCGGGTGCGACGTCTCCAGCATCCGGTCGAGCAGGTCGCCGTCACCGGCACCCCGGCCACCGCCGCCGGGGGAGCGCCGTGCCCGCACCACCGCGTCGACCGTCTCGTCGAGGTACGCCATGTCAGCCCGGTTCTGCCGGGCGGCACCGCGCAGCAGCAGCGGGACCAGCCGGTCGGGGACCACGTTGCGGCGCTGCGCGTAGGTCAGCGTCCCGACCATGGCGGCGACGAAGGGGTGCGGGCGGGTGCGCTCGAAGGAGCCGAAGTCGTGGCCGAAGCCGGTGCGGGCGATCGTCTCCAGGGTCAGCTTGGTCATGTCGCCGGGCACGTCCACGGTGGAGCCCGCCGTGTCCGCCCGGTCCCAGTGCTCGATCAGCCGTTCGGCGACGTCGAGCATCATCGGGTGGTAGCCGGCCATGGCCTCCCGGCCGAAGCCCGGGGCGAGGACGTCGTGCGCCAGCTGCCAGTTCGGCTCGTGGTTGTACGCCGTGAAGAGCCCGTCCCCGGCCACCGGCCGCAGATTGGCGACCCCCACGCCCACATGCTTGGCGAACCGGGACTCGTCCGCCATGTCGGCCGCGAGCCTCGCGCCCCCCACGAACACGATCTCCTTGCCGAACGCCTTCCGCCGGAAGATCGGCCCGAGCCGCTGCCCGAGCCGCACCGATTCCTGGACCGGCGTCCGCACGTTGGTGCCGAGCACGTCGCCGACGACGGGGACGCGGTACGGCGGGTGGGGTATCCGGTGCAGCTCGGGCCAGCCCAGCTCAGCGCTGCGGAAGCCCCCGACAGCCGTGGCCCCTGTCGTCGCCGTCATGACCACATCTCCCTCGCGCGCACGGCGTGCCCGGGGGCCGTCGCGACTGTTGTACTCGGGTTCAATAGCGGGCCCAGTCTCGTCCCGTTGTTGAACCCACGTCAAGTAAGGTGACCGTCATGGCAACCAGGCAGGGAGAGCGCCCGCGTCGCCGGCTCAGTACCGAGGAACGGCGGGAGCAACTCCTCGCGGTCGGTGCCCGGCTCTTCTCGGAGAGCCCGTACGACGACGTGTGGATCGAGCAGGTGGCCGAGATCGCCGGCGTCTCCCGCGGTCTGCTCTACCACTACTTCCCGAACAAGCGGGACTTCTTCGCGGCCGTCGTGGAGCGCGAGAGCGAGCGGATGCTGCGGATCATGACGCCCGCCCCCGGCCGGTCCGCGCGGGAGCGGCTCGCCAACGGGCTCGACGCCTTCCTCGTCCATGTCGAGGAGCACGCCCACGGCTTCCGTGCCTTCCACCGGGCCGACGCCACCGGCGACCAGGCCGTGCGCAAGGTCTACCAGCGGGCGCTGGCCGTGCAGGAGGCGCAGATCCTGGCGGCGCTGGCGTCGGACGCCGAGTTCGGGGCGGCGCTCGACGGGCGGCCGGAGATGCGGCTCGCCGTGCGCGGGTGGCTGTCGTTCACCACGGCCGTCTGCCTGGAGTGGCTGCGGGGTGCGGAGCTCTCCCGCGAGCAGGTGCGGGACCTGTGCGCGCGGGCCTTGTTCGGAGTGCTCACGCCCTGAACCGGGCTGTCCGGCCGGCCGCCCGCGGTTCGCGCTGCGGAGGGAAAGTCGTGGGGAACGGCCGTCGGTGGTTGGCGTACGCCCCGATCTTCGATAAGTTAGGCAAGGCTTACCTAATGGAGGTTTGGGATGGGTGACCGTCACACCTGGACGGCCGCGCCCGCCGCGGCGGAGCGTGCCCGCTCGGTGCTCGCCGCGGCGTGGTCCTGCGCGGTGACCGCCGACGGCGGCCGCGAGGAGTTCGTCGGCGCGCACACCGTCACGGAGGACGGCCGGGTGATCCTGCGCGTCCCCGAGGACAGCACGCTCGTCGCCGCCGCGATCTGCGCGCCACGCGGCGAGCCGTCCGCCGTGCTGGAGTTCGCCGACGTTGCGCCCGTCCCGGTGCGCAACCGCATCCGGGCCCGGCTGTGGATCGCCGGCTGGTTCACCCCCGTGGACGGCGACCTGGAGTTCCGGCCCACCCGCATCGTGCTGCGCGAGCCCTCCGGCGCGGTCGTGGTCGACCTCGACGAGTTCGCCGCGGCCGAGCCCGATCCGCTGGTCACCGCCGAGTCCCGGCTGCTGACCCACCTCGCCGACGCGCACCCCGACGCCGTCGAACGCCTCACCCGGCTCGTTCCGCACGACAGCCTGCACGGCGCCGTCCGCGTCCAGCCGCTCGCCGTCGACCGGCACGGCCTGACCCTGCGCGTCGAGCGGGCCCGCGGCAACGGCGACGTCCGTCTGACGTTCCACAAGCCCGCCGACGACATGGCGCAGCTCACCGAACGCATGCACATCCTGCTCTCCCGGGCGAGCGCCGCGTCCTGCCCCCGATCCCTACAGCGGCAGCGCACAGACGGCGACGGGTGACGCGAACGGCCCACCCGCGCGCCGCAGTTCACCGCTGCCTGCCTCGACCCGGAAGACGCTGACCGCGCTCGACCGCTGCAGCGCGGCGAACAGCAGGTCCCCCTCCGGCGACAGCGCGATCTGGCGCGGGAAGTCCCCGCCGGCCGGCACGGTGTCCAGGAGCCTCAGCCGTGCGCCGTCCGCCTCCACGGCGTAGCGGGTCAGACTGTCGTGACCCCGGTTGGCGAGATAGGCGTACGAGCCGTCCGGCGTCACGACCAGCTGCGCCGGGTAGTTCGTGCCCGCTCCCGTGCCCGTGGACTGCGGGTCGCCCGGGGTGAGCCGCCCGCTGCCGGGGTCGTAGGCGCAGACCACGACCGTGTTGTCGGCCTCGTTGGCCAGATAGGCGTACCGGCCCCCGGGATGGAAGGTGAGATGCCGGGGCCCGGCACCCGGTCGGGTGCGGGCCCGGGAGACCTCGGTGAGCGTGCCCCGGGACTCGTCCAGGCGGTAGGTGTAGACCGTGTCGGTGCCCAGGTCGACGGCGAGGACATGACCGCCGTCCGGGCTCGTGAGGATCTGGTGCGCGTGCGGCCCGTCCTGCCCCGGACCCGGCGCCGGACTGCGGTGCACCACCAGGTCCGTGCGCTCGCCCAGCGCTCCCGAGTCCTCCACGGGGTGCACGGCGACGCTGCCCGAGCCGTAGTTGGCGCTCAGCAGCCACCGTCCGCCCGGGTGCACCGACAGGTGGCAGGGCGCCTCGCCGCCGCTGCTCCGGGTGCCGAGGACCTTGCGGTCGGCCGGCCGCACGGCGGTGACCCCGCCCCGCGAGCGCTCGTTCACGGCGTACAGCGTCCGGCCGTCCGGGTGCACGGCGAGATACGACGGGTCGGCGACACCGGTGATCGTCCCCCCGGCCGTGACGCGGCCGCTCGGGACGTCGTACGCCGCCACGCCGATGCCGGTGCCGCCGCCCTCGGCCGAGGTGTACGTGCCGATGTAGAGCGGTCGGGGCCCGGTGCGTGCCGGGGAGGGCGAGGCGGTCGCGGACTCCGTCGCCGCCCCGGCCTCCGTCTGCGGCGAGGGAGCCGTCGGGGCCTTCGGCGCGGGGGAGGAGGCCGCACCGGCCGGTTCGTCGGAGCCCGCGCACCCGGCCAGGGCGGCCGGTACGGCAGCTCCCGCCAGCAGCCCCAGGACACGGCGCCTGCTCCAGCCGTCCCTCTCGCCTGCCGCCTCACTCGTCATTCGTGCACCTCGGGTGTCGCTCGTCCGGTCCGTCACCACCTTGACGGGTACGAGCGCCCGCGCGCAAAGGCGGCGGCGGGGGGGGGGGCCCCGGGGTTGTGCGGTGCCTGCCCCGTGGTGTCGCTCTGATAGTGTCTGCCGCTGCCGTAGACGCGCTGACCCAGTGCGGGTT
>NZ_JBVIYK010000001.1:1363855-1399089 GCF_055592645.1 Streptomyces sp. NPDC041108
GAGCGGTCTAGGAGAGAAGAAAGCATCAGGGGGAAAGGGCGAGCCGCGAACACCCGCCAAGCACCGCTCCCCCCCCGCCGCCCTCGCGACGTCCCTCGGACCGGCCCCCCGTCCGGCTACCAGTCGCCGTCCCGGACCGGCTTGCCCGGCGCGTCACCGAGCGGCTTGACCTGGCCGGGGGCGGGTGCCTGCCACGGGTCGAGGTCGTCGCCGAGCCAGTCGCCGACGGGCTTCACCGTGCCGAGGGCGTCGGCCGGGTCCAGATCGTGGGCGGCCCCCTCCTCGTCGTAGTAGTCGAACCAGGGCAGCCCGGCTCGTGTGTACGCGGCCCGGTCCACCGGCGACGGCGGCGGAGCCTCCCCGGTGATCCGGCGCCACTCCGGCGGCGTGACCAGATGCACGAAGATCCGCCCGGCGGGCGTCTTAGCCCAGCTGCCGCGCGGCCAGGTGTCCCGGTAGACCTCCTGGCGCATCGAGCCGCCGACACCGAGTCCCATCGCGGCCTGCGCCCGGGGCGCGGCGGCGGGCGCGGCCGCCATCGGGGCCGCGGCGGGAGCCGGCGCGCCGTAGGGCGCGGCGGGAGGCAGCGGCGCGCCCCCGGGCGCGGGCGCCATGAACCCACTGGACGGGGGCGGCGGAGGAGCGGCGCCGGGGGGAGGCATCGGGACCGCGCCCGGGGGAGGCATCGGGACCGGGCCCGTGCCCGCGAAGAGGCCCCCTCCGCCGACCAGGCCGATCGCCGTCTCCCGCTCGGCGCGCCGCCGCTCCTCCCGCCGCCACACGGCGAGCTGCTCGTCGTTCAGCGGGAACGACTGCAGCTGGACCCCGCCGAACACCTCCTCGCCGGTGACCTGGCCCTCGACCGTGGCCCCGAGCCCGAGCGGGACGGCCACGAACTGTTTGACCGTGCCCCTGCCGGAGTTGATGCCGTCGAGCCACGGCTGCCGGGGCAGGACCACGTAGTTCTGCGGGTCGCGCGCGAGGGTGCCGCTCCACGGCTTGCCCGACACCGCGCACACCTTGCCCACGCCGACCTGGAGCGCGGCCGGTTCGGTGGAGCCGCCGAAGTGCAGCCACATCGCCTCGCGCAGATACACGGGGAGCATCACCCCGCCCCGCGCCCGCATCTCCTCGGACACGGTCTGCGGGTAGTCCTCGACCCGCCGGATCGGGAAGTCGCCCAGACCGGGCGGGAGTGGGTGGGTGCCCGTCTCCGGCAGCCGCAGGGTGCGCTGGAAACGCACCCGTACACCTCCCGGCAGACACAGCGTGGTCCCGTCGATCCGCACGGTGCCTTCGGCCATTCCGTACGCTCCCCTCGATCTCGCGTGGTGCCTCGTCGTCCGGTACGACGTCACCCGGTACGTCCGGTAGCACGTCCGGCGGGGTCGGAGCGGTTCCGCCGCAGGGGATGCGGGACGCGCCGCGCGCGGTCGCGCAGGCGGGTGAGCCGGGGGGAGCGCTCGCGCTGTTCGCGGGTGCAGCGGTCGAGCTCCTCCAGGAGCCTCTTGGAACGGTGCTCGGTGTCCAGCTCGTCCAGTATGCGATTGACCTCCGTCAGTACGGCGCCGTGCAGCTGCCACTGGCCGGCGTCCCGCTGGACCTCTTCGAGGAGGAGCTGGGCGAGCTTGTCGCGGGTCGCGGCGGCCGCCGACAGCTCGGCGGTGAGCCGGTCCTCCGCGGACTCGGCACTGCGGCTGACGTCGGTCGTCACCAGCACCGCGAAGCTGACCACGGCGTCCCCGATCTCGGCGAGCAGTTGCTCGACGGCGGCCCCCACCGGGGCGACGAACAGCGGTTCCGGCTCCCGTTCCTTGGCGAGGTCGGTCAGGGTGCGGGCCAGCACCCGCAGGACCACCGTGCAGATCTCCAGGGTGTCCAGGCCCGTGCGCAGCACGACCCGGTGCAGCAGCCCCTCCCGTACGCGCGGATTGAGCTTCAGGCTGTCCTCGGCCCGTTTGAGGGCCGCGTCGACCTCGACGATGTCGAAGTCGAGTTCCCGTGCCTCGTGGAGCCGGGCCGCCGCGGCCTCCGCCGGGGTGTGTCCCGCGGCCTCCTCGCCGATACGGATCATCAGCCGCCGCATCCGCCGGGCCAGGTCCTCGACGGACTCACCGGCGGCCTCCACCCACACCGGGGGAGCGAGCAGGAGGTTGAAGGCGAGTCCGACGACCGCGCCGATCAGCGTCTCCAGGACCCGGTCCCACGCCGTGTCGCCGACCCTGGTGACCCCGAGCACCAGCATCGCGCTGATCGCCACCTCGGGCACGAACTCGCTGACCCGTACCGCGTGCCCCACCGCGAGCGAGGCCAGGATGATCAGGGCGAGACTCCACCAGGTGAGGCCCACGAGGACACTGAAACCGATGGCGATGATGACACCGGCGATCACCGAGTTCACCCGTCGGATGCCCATGATCAGGGTGGAGTAGAGGGTCACCTGCACGACGAGGAGGGCGGTCAGGGGTGCCGTCAGGGGCGCCGCCTCCGAACTGAGCTGCAGAGCCACCACGTAGGCCACCGTGGCGGCCGCCGCCGACCGCACCGCCTGCACGATCACCGGGTCCTGCCGCCATTTGGCGACGCTCGTGCCGATCAGGTCCCACACACCACTCACGTCTCGCATCCTTGCGCTGTTCCCCTTCCACGGCCCCACCGAACTCCTGACCGGGGACGGCAGCCCCTCGGGCGACCGGGCAGGAGGGCCGGGAGGCGGCGGGGGCGGGTCCCGCGGGCCGTCTCAGCCGTACAGCTTGTCCAGGAACGCGGAGAGATTGCCCACCGTCCGGGCTATCTGCTGCTCCGTGGTGAGGCTCTCCTCGAAGCGGCTCCCCGTGTCGAGCGCCTTCCTGCCGCGCACATACAGCGAACACGCCAGGTCGGCGCACATGTAGAGGCCCACGGAGTTGCCCTCGCGCCCGGCCGCGCCGGCCTTGCGCGCCGTCATCAACGAGACACCGCCGCCCCGATGGGTCGTCAGGCACAGCGAGCACATGCTCCGGTGCAGAAAGCCGCGCCGCTCGGTCGGGAGGCGCAGGGTGACACCGGCCGGCCGTCCCGCCCGCTCGGTCACGAGGTAGCTCCGGTCGGGCGCGCCCGGGTCCCGCCAGCCGAGGAAGTCCAGGTCGTCCCACGGCCGTCGCTCCAGATCACGAGGCAGTGAGATCCGCTTCGCCTCGCCCTTGGAACAGTTGACGAACGAGCCGCGGATGTCCTGCTCGGTGAGGGGCTTCATGGGTTTCCTCCGGAAGGGTCGAATCGATGCAACCTAGGGATACTAGGTTTTCACCTAAACTACGTGCACCTCTGGCGGGAGGCCAATGGATTTGGCAGAGTGGGCCCGCACCGCTGTGCGGCCGGACGTGACGAGGGGGACCGGGGTGGACGAGGGGGAGCGGGCGCGGCTCGTTCTGGCGGCGGCGGGGCTGGCGCCCGGGAGCCTCGCCGAGCGGCTGCCGCTGGGCGGCGGCACGTACAACACGGTGGAGGAGCTGCGCCTGACCGACGGCACGCGGCTGATCCTCAAGGTCCCCCCGCCGTCCACCACGCCCCGCCTGGCCTACGAGAGTGAACTCCTCGGCGCCGAGGCCGAGTTCTGCCGGGCCGCCGCGACCGTCGGCGTCCCCGCCCCCCGGGTGGTCGCGGCCGCCCTCGACGAGTGCGCCCCGGCCGGCCGGCACCTCCTGCTCACCCACTGCCCGGGGGGCGACTGGGGCGACCTGGAGCCCGCCCAGGAGGGCCCGGTACGGCGGGAGCTGGGCGGGCTGGTGGCTCGTCTCCACCGGGTTACCGGCCCTGGCTTCGGCTACCCGTCCGGCACGTTCGGGCCCCTCGCCGCCGACTGGCGCACCGCCTTCGCCGCGATCTACGACGGTGTGCTCGCCGACGCCCGCCGCTTCCGGGCCTGGCTTCCCCTGCCCGTCGACGAGGTGGCCCGCACGGCGCGGACCGCGTACGACGCCCTCGACGACGTGACCGTGCCTCGCCTGGTCCACTTCGACCTGTGGCAGGGCAACATCCTCGTCGAGCACGGGCCGACCCCGCGCGTCGGTGGCCTGATCGACGGTGAGCGCATGTTCTGGGGCGACCCGGTCGCGGACTTCGTCTCGCTCGCGCTGCTCGACGACATCCGGCAGGACGACCACTTCCTGACGGGCTATCAGGAGGCCGGTGGAGAGATCGATCTCACGCCGTCGGTCCGCCGTCGCTACGCCCTGTACCGCAGCTACCTCTACCTGATCATGCTGGTCGAGGTGGTGCCGCGCGCCCTGGACGAGGGGCACCTCGCCTGGCGACGGGAGGCGGTGGCGCCGCGGCTCACGGCGGCCCTGGAGGAGCTGCGCGCCCTTTCCTGACCGCACGGACCACGGCGGTCCCGGGTTTGTGCCGATCACTCCGTGGTACCCGCGTGCGGCGCACCGACGGAACAGGAACGCGCGCGGCACACCAGCGGAGCGGGAAGGAGCACGCCGTGACCGATCACCGGCTGGAGGGTCCCGGCGAGCATCCGGACCCCGTACCGAGGGACATGCCCGATCAGCAGGCGCACGAGGGTGAGGACCCCTGGGAGGTGGCCCCGGCCCACGCCGGCGACGAGGAGCGGGACGAGGGCCGGACACGGGAGGGCGCCGACGTGCCCGACACGGACGAGGCCGGTACCGGCCGCCAGGGCGAGACGCAATCGGGTGCCGTCCATCCCGAACAGCCCGTGCCCGACGAGCCGTCCGGCTGACAGGCTCCCCTCGCGGGCCCGCGGGCCCGCGGGCCGACGCCTCGGTCCGCTCCCTAGCAGGGGGTCCCGTGGAACTCGGCGCCTCCCCGGTGGGACCCGGGGAGGCGCCGTCATGTCGCAGGACCGTCCGGACCGGACCCTCCCGACCGGACCTTCCGGAGGGGAGCCGAAGCCGTCAGCCGACCTTCCGCCCCCGGAGCGGTTCGGTGTCGGCTCCGGCGCCCTGCCGCAGCCCCTCCAGGAACTCCTCCAGCACCTCGACCGCCGTGCGCTCCGGCTGCCAGCGCAGCTCGTCACGGGCCTTGGAGCAGTCCATCAGCGGCAGCCGCAGCACCGCGTCGAAGAGGTGCGGTGAGGCAGGCAGCAGCCGCAGGTTCCAGGCGGCGGCGACCGCGGAGCGGGCCGCGGCCCGGGGCAGCTTGACCGGACGGGAGCCCAGCACCTCGCTGAGCAGCGCCGCGTCCACGGGCGACTCCGCCGCGAGGTTGAAGGCACCGCGGGCGTCGCTGTGCAGCGCCAGCAGACAGGCCCGGGCGGCGTCGTCGGTGTGCAGGGTCTGCACCCTCAGCCCGGGGATGTCGGGCAGGAACGGCAGCAGCTCCGGCCGGGCCAGCGGTCCCGGCAGGAAGCGTCCGCCGAAGATGCGCCGCTGCTCGCTCGCCGACTCCCGTTTGAAGAGGAACGCGGGCCGCATCCGTACCACCCGCACCCCGGGATGCTCGTGCTCGAAGGAGTCGAGGGCCCGCTCCAGATACGCCTTCTCCCGGCAGTACGCGGCGTCCGGCCAGCCGTGGGTGGGCCACGACTCGTCCACCGCGCGACCCTTCGGCCCCGGTGAGTAGGCACCGACCGACGAGGCGTGCACCAGGGTGGGCACCTCGGCCGCCGCCACCGCCTCGAACACCCGCATGCTGCCCAGCACATTGGTCCGCCAGGTCGTGGCCGGGTCGTGCGTCGGCTGGAACGCCCAGGCGAGATGGACGACCGCGTCCGCCCCCTCGAACTCCTTGACCAGATCGGTCTGCTCGGATCCCAGGTCCACGGCCGACCACTCCGTCTTCGCGGGTGCCCGTTCGGGGACCCGACGAGCCAGCCCCCGCACCTCACCGACCCGCTCGTCCTCCGCGAGCAGCCGCACCAGACTCGTCCCCACATTGCCGGTGGCTCCCGTGACCACGACCCTGCCGCCGGATTCTCCGTTCACCGCTGACTCCTCTCGCGCGCTTCGTCGCTGTCGGGCCGCCCACGAGTACCCGGGCCCCACGCATGCACGCGGTCACAACCGGACACACCGCCCGGCCCCACCGGAGGAGTCCGGCACCCGAAACGGGCCGGACAAGAAGGAAGCCCCGACCGGGACGGGGGAATCGCGGTCGGGGCGGTCTTTGTGTGGGTGCGGATGGCGGTCGCCTCTCGGCGAAAGGCTCCACAGGGCTTCAGCCGAACGATCGTCCCTGTGGGCAAAAGGTGAGGCCCGGGGACACTGTCCCATCCACACCCACGGTTGGTTCAACGGGAAAGTACCAGGGGGTGTTCCCTGCGTATCCGGACATTGCCGGTGATCTGCGTCACGTGCCGCAAGTCGGGCCGGAGCGCCTGTCACCAGGTCATTCCTCCCGGCCGAGCGGACTCTCCTCCAGCGCGGCCAGCAGATGGGCGGGATTGCGGAACACCGCCTCCGCGCCGGCCGCCTCCAGCTCGATCCTCGGGACGCCGCCGCAGAGCACCGCCACGCAGCGCACCCCCGCCCGGACGCCCGCCCGCATGTCCCAGACCGTGTCCCCGACGAACACCGACTCCTCCGCCCGCGCGCCCGCCAGCTCCAGGGCCTGCTCGACCGGATCCGGCGCGGGCTTGCCCGCGGCCACGTCGTCCGCACTCGTCGTCGCCGTGATGGCGTCGTCGGCCCCGATCGCCCGCCGCAGCGCGGCCAGCTCCGATCCGCCCGCCGAGGTCGCCAGCACCACGCTCCAGCCCCGGTCGGCGAGCCGCCGCAGCAGCCGCCCGGCGTCCGGCAGCGCGGGCAGGCGGTCGAAGTACGTCCCGTACAACGCCTTGTGCGCCGCGCTCAGCGCGTCCTTCTCCTGCGGATCCCGCTCCTCACCCAGCAGATGCGTGATCAGGTCCCCGGACGGCAGCCCCACCGCCCGGTGCACGTCGTGCATGGACACCTGATGGCCGCCCTGTCGGAACGCCTCCCACCAGGCGACGACATGCAGATGATTGGTGTCGACGAGGGTCCCGTCGACATCGAAGACAGCAGCCCTGCTCATCGGCTCACCTTCCTGATTCCTGGAACATTCCCGAAACACCCGCGTCCGCGTGCCCCGGACCGGCGCGGTCTAGGCACCCACCGCCCCCACCCGACCGGGAACCTCCCGTTCCCGCGCCCACCCCAGCACCTCCTCCACCCCCCAGGTGGTCACCACCCGCTCCGCCGGCACCCCGCACTCCTCGGCGCGGGCACATCCGTGCACCTGCCAGGTCAACTGCCCCGGTGCGTGCGCGTCCGTGTCGATGGAGAACAGCACCCCCGCCTCCACGGCGGCCCGCACCAGCCGCCGCGGCGGATCCAGCCGCTCCGGCCGGGAGTTGATCTCCACCGCCGTCCCCGTCTCCGCACACGCCGAGAACACCGCCTCCGCGTCGAACTCCGACTCGGGCCGTCCCCGCCCGGTGACGAGCCGCCCCGTACAGTGCCCCAGCACGTCCGAGTGCGGGTCGCGGACGGCGGCGACCATGCGCCGGGTCATCGCCCGCGCGTCCATCCGCAGCTTGGAGTGCACGGACACCACCACCACATCGAGCCGCTCCAGCAGCTCGGGCTCCTGGTCCAGCGAACCGTCGTCGAGGATGTCGCACTCGATGCCGGTGAGCAGCCGGAACGGCGCCCACGTCTCGTTCAGCGCGGCCACCACGTCGAGCTGCTCCCGCAACCGCTGCGGGGACAGGCCCCGGGCGACGGTCAGCCGGGGGGAGTGATCCGTGAGCACCGCCCACTCGTGACCGAGGCGCGCGGCGGTGCGGCCCATCTCCTCGATCGGGCTGCCGCCGTCCGACCAGTCCGAGTGCACATGGCAGTCGCCCCTGATCAGCGCCCTCAGCTCCGTGCCCGCACCACCCTCCGTGAGCGGGGCCTCGGCCCCCTGCTCCAGCTTCCGCAGATAGCCCGGCACCTCACCGGCCAGCGCCTCTCGCGCCACCTGCGCGGTCCTGGGCCCGACCCCCTTCAGCGACTCCAGCGAGCCCGCCGCCGCCCGCTCGGCCAGCTCCTCCGCAGGCAGCGCCCCGAGCACGGCCGAGGCCGTCCGGAACGCGCGTACGCGATAGGTGGGGGCCCGGTCCCGCTCCAGCAGGAAAGCGATCCGGTCCAGGGCCTCGACGGGATCCATGGCACCTCCAGCCTTCCGCTTCCAGCGTCGCCCAGTCCCCGGGTACCCGCACGGCGGCCGGAACCGCTCTACGCTGTGGACATGACCGAAAGCGCGAGCCCCTACATTTCCCATCCCCGGGTCATGGTGCTCGGGGTGCAGCCCGGTACGCCGCCGTTCCGGATCGTGGAGATCGACGGCCAGGTGGTCGGCGAGGCGAAGACGTTGACGGACGTCCTCCAGGCCGCGGCGGCCTACGGGGTCGTGGTCCACGACCTGGACGACCCCGATCAGGTTCGCTGGGTCGGCGGCGACAAACTCACTTGGAGGCCGCGCTAGCACTCCCGCGACGGCGGCCCACCCGCAGACGCTGTGCCCAGGCGCCGCCGGGCGCCGTCCTCCGCTGTGCGGGCGCCCGGCGCGGGGTCGGCGCGGCCTTGGGCTCGCGCGGGGCCCGGGCATGCACGGCCCGGCCGAGCCGCCGGCCCAGCAGCAGATAGCCCAGCAGCGCGCCCGCCGTGTTGAGGATGACGTCGTCGATGTCGAACGCGCGCCCGGTGACGAGCGCACCCTGCACCAGCTCGACCAGCAGCATCACCACCGCGGTCAGCGCGGGCACGCGCAGCAGGCCGCGTGCCCCGGGCGCCAGCACCGGCAGCAGGAAGCCGAACGGCACACCCAGCAGGATGTTCCCGCCGACCTGCTTCAGCGCGTCGCGCGGGTCGGGGTGGTGCCAGTAGAGCTGCAGCGAGCTGCCCGGAGTGAGGTTGCTGTGGGTGAGCGCCTCCGACGCCGGGGACGGCCGGAGGGTGAGCCCGGCCAGTACCGTGCCGAACGCCACCATGGCCAGGAAGGCCAGGGCCATCGCCAGCAGCCGCAGGGGCAGCGGGAGCGGTCGCCTGTCGTGCGCGGACGCCGGGGAACGGCGGCCGGGCGTCGTGGAACCGGAACGTGCCTTGGTGCCGGCCATGCGACCCTCCCCATTTCAACTGCCTTCTGTCTCCAAGCTGTTACCCCTGAAGTGCCCCCCGATTCCCCCCACGTCGGCCGGTGCGGGAAGCCGTCCGCCGAACGTCGTGGGTTTGCCCTCGCCCGCCCTGGGCACTCCGGGCGGGGAGTGGCAGGGACCCGCTCCCGTTCGAGGGGTGCCGGGGAGGCGCCCGGGAGCGGGAGGGCGTGGGAGGGCGCGGACGTACGGAGGCGGTGGTCGAGCCGACGTACGACGCGCCCTCCCCGGAACCGGGAAGGGCGCGGACGTACGGACCCCCTCGGGACGCCTCAGGAGCCGTGGATCACCTCAGGACCCGTAGGTCACCTTCACCTCCTTGAAGCCGAGGGACTTCAGGAGCCCTTCGAGCATGTCGGTGGTGTTGGCCTCGGCGCGGTCCGTGAGCTTGCTGTCCTTCGCGGCGTCGCCGATGTGCTTGACGGCCAGGCGCTGCACGGCCTGTTCGCCGTTGGGGTTGTCGGAGAACACGTCGCCGAGCCGGTCGAGCAGCCCGCGCTGCTTGGAGACGGCGTAGGAGTGCTCGGTGTCGAGGGCGGGCTTGCCCAACCGCGCGGGCGGGAGGTTGATGGTGGCCGACGTACGGTCCTCGTCGACCTTCACGTCGCCGTCGCCGACCTTGCCGAGGTCGACGTAGGCGTCGACGGTGCCCGCGCCGACGTAGAGCGTGCGGGTGCCGCGGATCGCGTCGGGCAGGTACTTGGCGTCCTTCTCCAGATCCACGACCACCTGGAAGTTGCCCGAGGCGGCGTCGTACCGGCTCATGTCCTGGATGGACTTCAGGAGTGTGGGCCCCGAGCGGTCGTGCTCCTCGGTGCCGAACACGTCCTTCAGTCCCCCGAAGACCAGCATCCGCAACGCGGCCAGCAGCACCACGATGAGGATGACCACGGCGGCGAGCAGCTTGGCCCAGCCGGGCAGACGCGTGCGCTTGATGGACGTCGTCATGTCGACGGTCCTCCTTCCTCTTTCAACGAATGCCCTCAAAGACCCGGGGGGAACGCCGAGTTGTTGATTGTCCGCAATCGTCCACAGCTCGTGGGCGCGTCGTCCGGGCGGCCGTATCGAATCGGCGTACGCGGGCCGGCCAGTAGCATGAGCCGCGCAACCCGTAATGATCATGTTCATACGAGGAGCCGACCGTGCGTGACATCGCCGTCTTCACCGGCAGCGCCCACCCCGAGCTCGCGCACGAGGTGTGCGCCCACCTGGGGGTGCCGCTGAGCCCGTCCCGGGTCAGCCGCTTCGCCAACGACTGTCTGGAGGTGCAGCTCCAGGCCAATTGCCGGGAGAAGGACGTGTTCCTGGTGCAGCCGCTGGTCGCGCCCGTCCAGGAGCATCTCGTCGAGCTGCTGCTGATGTGCGACGCGGCGCGCGGCGCCTCGGCCGGCCGGATCACCGTGGTCATGCCGCACTACTCGTACGCCCGCTCCGACAAGAAGGACGCGCCGCGGATCTCCATCGGCGGCCGTCTGGTCGCCGATCTGATGGTGTCGGCGGGCGCCGGCCGCGTCCTCGCCATGACGCTGCACTCACCGCAGGTGCACGGCTTCTTCTCGGTGCCGGTCGACCATCTGCACGCGCTGCGCGAGCTGGCGGCCCACTTCCGGCAGTACGACCTGTCGCGTACGACGGTCGTCTCGCCGGACCTGGGCAACGCCAAGGAGGCGGCGGCGTTCGCGCGGATGATCGGGGCGCAGGTCGCGGCGGGCGCCAAGCAGCGGTTCGCGGACGACCGGGTGAGCATCAACTCGGTGATCGGCGAGGTCGCCGGGCGGGATGTGATCGTCCTCGACGACGAGATCGCCAAGGGCAGCACCGTCATCGAACTGCTGGAGCGGTTGCGTGAGCTGGGGCCGCGCTCGATCCGGGTGGCGTGCACGCACGGGCTGTTCGCGGCGGGTGCCCTCAAGCGCCTGAGCGCGCAGCCCGACATCCTGGAGATCGTCTGCACCAACACCGTGCCGGTGCCCGTGGAGGAGCGCACCGACAAGCTCAGGATCCTCTCCATCGCCCCCGCGCTCGCGGAGGCCGTGCGCCGCATCCACAACGGCGAGTCCGTCAGCGCCCTGTTCGACGCACCGGCGGAGTGAGGGGGAGGGTCACCCCGGGGGAGGGGTGGGGGGCGGTTGGGTCATAACGTGCCGGTCGTGGCCTCGGGCTGATCCAGGGCCGCCTCCAGGGTGGGGGCGGGCGGCAGCAGCCGGGCCAGGCCGGTGACCTTGAGGACGCGCAGGGTGAGCGGGTGGGTGCAGACCAGCCGCAGTTCGCCGTCGCGGTCGAGCACCCGCTGCCGGGCCCGGTAGAGCAGCCGCAGGCCCGAGCAGTCGAAGAACTCGACGTGCCGCAGGTCGATCACGATCCGGGCGCCGGTGCCGCTCGTCGCCGCGTCGAGGTGCGGGATGATCTCCACGGCCGCCGCGATGTCGATCTCGCCGTGCAGTTCGAGCACGGTACGGCCGCGGTCCGTGCGGACGCGCAGGTGCCCGGTCGCGGGCGGTGTGGGGTCGCTCGACACGACGGCATCGCCTCCAACCGGACTGAATGAGGACGGACATGAGGGCAGGCCGGGGGCAACACCCGCCCCTGCTCTGCAAGTTACCCCCGTCAGGGTGAATTGCAGCATGTTCGATTGACATATGTCTTTGATTTCTCAGGCAATCTGTCCCGAGTTTCGCGCGGAGTGCTCTACGACAGGGCGTGCCAGGCCCTGGACAGCGCCTGTCGGAACTGGTCGGCCTGGTGCGCGGTGAGGTCGCTGATCATGCGTTCCTCCAGGTCGCGGACGGGCTCGGCGTGGCGGGCGAGCAGCTCGCGCCCCTCGTCGGTCAGCAGGATCAGCAGTTCGCGCCGGTTGCGCGGATTGCGCTCCCGGCGCACCAGTCCCCGGTTCTCGAGACTGCGCACGAGATCCGCGATGGACTGGGCCGTGACGAACGAGTCGCGGGCGAGCTGGGCGGCCGAGAGTCCGTCGTGCCGCTCCAGCACGGTCAGGGACGTGTACTGCAGGGCCGTGATCCCGGCCGGCCGGACCAGCTCGTCCAGCCGCGAGCGGACAATCAGCTCTACCTGCTTGACCATGTAGAGGAGGGAGGGAGGTGCCTTGGTGCCGACCATGGGATCAGCGTAGGGCATTGACAGGAAACCTGCGTGTAATGAAACTGCGAACCAACAGGATTCCTGTTGGTTGAAGATTTGGTGATCAGTGCTGGGCAAGCGCTGACCCAGGCTGGATCAAGGCTGAGGAGTGGGCAATGACGACCACCTTCGAGAGCGGGCCCGGACGGCTGTTCATCGGTGGACAGTGGCTCGACGCGACCGACGGGGCACGTACCGACGTGATCGACCCGTCCACGGGTCAGGTGGTCACGACGGTCGCGGAGGCGGGCGCCGCCGACGTCGACGCCGCCGTGCGCGCCGCGCGGGAGACGTTCGACAGTGGTACGTGGTCCGGGCTGAGCGGCCGTGAACGTGGCCGGATCCTGCACCGCGTGGCCGAGCTGATCCGGGAGAACGCCGACGAGATCGCGGCCCTGGAGAGCCGTGACGTCGGCAAGCCGATCACCCTGGCGCACGCGGTCGACGTGACGAACGCGGCCAACGACTACGAGTACTACGCCTCCCTCGCCTGGTCCCTGGACGGCTCCGCCCGCGACGTCCCGAACAACCGCCTCGCCTACACCAGGCGCGGGCCGATCGGTGTCGTCGGCGCGATCACCCCGTTCAACTTCCCGCTGATCCTCGCCGGGTCCAAGATCGCTCCCGCCCTGGCGGCGGGCAACACGGTCGTGCACAAGCCCGCCGAGGAGACTCCGCTCAGCGCCCTCTACATGGCGGGCCTCCTGCAGAAGGCCGGCGTCCCGGACGGCGTCTACAACGTGGTCACCGGCACGGGCCCGGTCGCGGGCGAGGCACTGCTGCGCAACCCCGGCGTCGACAAGATCGCCTTCACCGGTTCCACCGCGACCGGCCGGCACGCCGCGAGCGTCGCCGGCGAGGGCCTGAAGCAGGTCACCATGGAGCTGGGCGGCAACGCGGCCCACCTCGTCTTCGAGGACGCCGACATCGAGAAGGCCATCGGCGCCATCATCAAGGGCTTCGTCTTCAACACCGGCCAGTTCTGCATGGGCGGCCCCCGTCTGCTGGTCGCCCGGTCGGTCCACGACACCGTCCTCGGCATCCTCGCCGAGGCCGTGCCCGGCGTGCCCGTCGGCGACCCCCGCCGGCCCGAGACGGTCATCGGCCCGATGGCGGGCGAGCGGCACCTGAAGAAGGTCGAGGAGTACGTCGAGCTGGCCCGCAAGGAGGGCGGCCGGATCGTCTGCGGCGGCGAGCGTCTGGACCTGGACGGCGGCTACTACTACAAGCCCACCGTCATCGCCGGCCTCCCCAACGACTCGCGGGTCGTCCAGGAGGAGGTCTTCGGGCCGGTCCTCACCGTGCAGCCCTTCGACTCCGAGGACGAGGCCGTCGAGCTGGCCAACTCCACACCGTACGGCCTCGCCTCCGGCATCCAGACCACGGACCTCACCCGTGCCCACCGCGTCGCCGACCGCCTCCAGGCCGGCATCGTCTGGGTCAACGACTGGCCGATGCTCGACCCCGCCGTGCCCTTCGGCGGGGTGAAGGCCTCCGGCTTCGGCCGTGAGTACGGCCCCGAGGCCCTGGAGTCCTACACCAAGGTCAAGTCCGTCGTCGTCTCCCTCGACTGAGCGTCTCCCCGGGATCAAAGGAGTTCACCAGCATGTCCATCACCACACGCGCTGCCGTGGTCGAGTCCGGGGGCGCGCCCTTCACCCTCTCGGAGGTCGTCCTCGACCAGCCGGCGCAGGGCGAGGTCCTGGTCCGCATGGTCGCCGCCGGGCTCTGTCACACCGACCTGGGGGTCGCGAGCGGCGGGCTGCCCTTCCCGCTGCCCGGCGTGCTGGGCCACGAGGGCGCCGGTGTCGTCGAGGCCGTCGGCCCGGGCGTCACCACCGTCGTGCCCGGCGACCACGTCGTGCTGTCCTTCACCTCCTGCGGCACCTGCCCGAACTGCCGGGACGGGCACCCGGCGTACTGCGCCACCTGGCTGCCGCTGAACCTGCTCGGCGGACGCCGGGCCGACGGCACCAGCACCATCAGCCGCGACGGCCAGGACCTCGGCGGGCACTTCTTCGGCCAGTCCTCCTTCGCCGAGCGCGCCCTGGTCGACGAGCGCGGGCTCGTCAAGGTCGACCCGGACGTGCCGCTGGACTCCATCGCCCCGCTCGGCTGCGGCGTCCAGACCGGTGTCGGCGCCGTCTGGAACGTGCTGGAGCCCCGCGCGGGCAGCACCCTCGTCGTCCTCGGAGCCGGAGCGGTCGGCCTCTCCGCCGTGATGGCGGCGGCCCTCACCCCCGCGACGACGGTCATCGCCGTCGACAAGGTCGGTGAGCGGCTGGACCTGGCCAAGGAGCTGGGCGCCACCCACACGGTGAACGCGGGCGAAGTCGCCGACATCACCGAGGCGGTCATGGAGATCACCGGCGGCCGGGGCGCCGACGGCGTCGTCGAGACCACCGGAAGCGTCTTCGTGCTCCGCAAGGGCGTCGACGCCCTCGCCGCGCGCGGCACCCTCGTCATCGTGGGCGCCCCGCCGTTCGGCACCGAGGTCTCCCTCGACGTCAACGGCATGCTCGGCGGCAAGCGGGTCGTCGGACTCACCCTCGGCGACAACGAGATCCAGACCGCCATCCCGGTCCTGGTGCAGCTGGTGAAGGAGGGCAAGCTCCCGCTCGACCGGCTGATCAGCCGCTACAAGTTCGAGGACATCGGCCAGGCGGTCGCCGACATGAGCGGTGGCCTGAGCATCAAGCCCGTACTGACCTTCTGACGGGTTCGACGTCCCGAGGAGCCATCTCCCGCCGGGGCACGTCCTCCCCGCGTGACCCCGGCCCTGGGGGTGACCCGCACACCGGGTCACCCCACAGGGCCGTCGCACGCTCGTGTCCTCACCGGCTGCGGTGCAGGGCGACCAGCAGCTGCCACGCCTGGTCGGCGATCTCCTGGGGGGTGCCGTCGAGGAGGCCGTGCAGCCAGTCCGCGAGCACTCCGGCGAAGGTGGCCGCCACGGCGGAGGCCACCAGCGGGGCGTCCGCGGCCCCCGCCAGCTCACGTTCGCGGAGGCTGTAGGCGCGCAGGTCCCGGTGCAGGACCAGGCCGAGCGGCCCGCCGCCGCCCGGAGCCAGCAGGGCGCGGTACAGGGCCGCGTGCGGGGCCAGGCCGGCGAAGAACTCCGGCAGCGCCGCAGGCGCCCGCACCGGGTCGGGGCGGCCCCGCCAGGCGTGCAGCGCCTCCACCGCCTCGCGTACGACATCGGCGCAGGCGTCGACCGCCAGCGCCTCCAGGTCCGGGTAGTGCACGTAGAACGTGGCCCGCCCCACCCCCGCCCGGCGGACCAGCGCGGCCACGCTGACCTCGTGCAGAGGGTGCGTGGCGCACTCGTCGAGGAGGGCCCCGCGCAGCCGGGCCCGGGTGCGGGCGGCCCGGGGGTCCTCGGTGGGCCGAGGTTCCTCCGGGGTCATCCCGCGACGAGGACGGCGGCCAGGGCGAGTGCGCCGGGGAGCGCCTGGGCGACGAGGATGCGGCGGTTGGCGGTGGCGGCGCCGTACACCCCGGCGACGATCACGCAGGCCAGGAAGAAGATCTGGACCCGGTACCCGGTCGGGTCACCGGCGATCAGGCCCCACACCAGACCGGCGGCGAGGAAGCCGTTGTAGAGCCCCTGGTTGGCGGCCATCGCGGCGGTCCGCTGGGCCATCTCCGCGTCCATGCCGTGGAAGGACATCCCCTGCTTCTTCTGCCACAGGAACATCTCCATCACCAGGATGTACGCGTGCAGCAGGGCCACCAGCGCGACCAGCACGTTCGCCAGGATCTCCATGGTCAACAGTCTCCGTAGCTCACTCGAACTTCCGAATATCTTGGACAGGTGTCCACTATAGCTGGACGGCTGTCCAGGAAGTCCATCCGGAGCGCCTGTGATCGCCGCCACCGCGATGTCCGACCCTGCCACTAGCGTTGCGTGCATGAGTGACCAAGAGGTGACCGTGCGGCGTGCCCGCACCGAGGACATTCCAGGGATCGTCGACTCCAGCTCCCGGCTGTTCGCCGAGGACGGCGGGGAGCGGGACCCCGGCCTGAACGCGGACTGGCCGCGCCAGTACGGCGCCGAGGCGTTCACGGCCGCTCTGCGGGATCCCGGCCGACTGCTGCTGGCCGCACTGCACGGCGACGAGGTGGTCGGTCATCTCTCGGGCTCGATGTCCGGCCCCTCCGCCCTGCGGCCCGTCACGTCGGCCACCCTGATGGCGCTGTACGTGCGGCCCGAGCACCGGCGTGGACGGGTCGGGGCGCGGATGGTCGGTGACTTTCTCGCGTGGGCGCGGGAGCGGGGCGCGGCCCATGTGGAGGTGACCGTCTCGGCGGGCAACGCGGACGGCATCCGGTTCTACGAGCGGGAGTTGTTCCGGCCCCAGGCGCTCACGCTGCGGCTGAATCCGTAGCCGGCGGGTACCCGGGGAGCGTATGGGCGGCGGCGGACCGTCCCCCGCGCCCGGGATCCCGTACGGAGGAGACATGGCACTGGTACAGGCGGGCCTCGTGGTGCTGGACTGCGCCGAGCCGGAGAAACTCGCGGTGTTCTACAAGGAACTGCTCGACGCCGAGGAGACGGACGCCACCGCCAACCGCGTGGAGATCGAGGCGGCCTGCGGCGCCCGTATGGCGTTCCGCCGGGACGTCAACGCCACCCCGCCCAGCTGGCCCCGTCCCGAGAACTCCCTCCAGGCCCACCTGGACTTCTACGTCGACGACCTCGACGAGGCCGAGCGGCGGATCGTCTCGCTCGGCGGGCGTCCGGTGGACACCAAGGACGTGGCCGGGCCGTTCGAGGAGCGCGGCTACTCCGACCCGGCCGGTCACTCCTTCACCCTGCGCCGCGAACACTCCACGGCCCCGAAACAGGGCTGACGTGCCCGGGGCCGGTCCGGCGACCCGCGGCCCGGGCCGCCGGACCGGCCCCGGACGTCAGTCCCGGCCGCCCTTGTCGGTCGTCGGCCACACCCCGGTGGACCGCTCGATGGCCTTCGCGCCCGTGCGGTCCACCGCGCTGCGCACGACGGCGAAGATCGCGCCCTGCACGGCCGCGGCGAGCAGCACCTCGCCCCAGCCACGGTCCCGGTCCAGCGCGTCGGGCGCGTCGTCCTCGTGCCGGATCAGCTTCCAGGTCTTGCGGAACGCCAGCGAGGCCAGCGCGCCGCCCGCCCAGCCGAGGGCGAAGCCCAGGGGCTGGTAGGCGAGCGGGAGCTTCTTCTTCTTGGACATCTGGTCCTCCTTCTTGCGTGCGGTGATGTCGCCGTTCAGGGACGACCCTGCGGGGCCACGACCTCGGCGGCGGGCACCGGCCCGGGGGCCGTCCCGTCGCCGAACGGGCGGCCGCCGAGGTCCTCGCGGCCGTGGGGCGTGAGCCAGCCCGCCAGGTCGGGGCCGAGCGGCACCAGGGCGGTCGGGTTGATGCCCGTGTGCACCTGGTAGTAGTGCCGCTTGATGTGGTCGAAGTCGACGGTGTCGCCGAACCCCGGGGTCTGGAAGAGATCACGGGCGTACGCCCACAGCACCCGGTCCTCCGTCAGCTTCCGGCGGTTGCACTTGAAGTGACCGTGGTAGACGGGGTCGAAACGCACCAGCGTCGTGAAGAGCCGGATGTCCGCCTCCGTGATCGTCTCCCCGACGAGGTAGCGCTGCCGGGACAGCCGGTCCGACAGTGCCTCCAGCCGCCGGAACACCCCGGCACAGGCCTCCTCGTACTCCTTCTGCCCGGTGGCGAAGCCCGCGCGGTACACCCCGTTGTTGACGTCCTCGTACACCTCGGCCATGACGGTGTCGATCTCGTCGCGCAGCGCCCGCGGGTACAGGTCGGGCGCGCCCCCGCGGTGCAGGGCCGTCCACTCGGTGGCGAGGTCGAGGGTGAGCTGCTGGTAGTCGTTGGTGACCAGCTCCCCGCTCGGCACGTCCACGAGCGCGGGGACGCTGACCCCGCCCGGGTAGTCGCTCTCCCGCGCGTCGTACGCCTCCTTCAGGAACCGGATGCCGAGGACCGGGTCGCGGCCGTCCGGGTCCAGCGTGAACCGCCAGCTGCGGTCGTCCTGGATCGGGTCGGCCACGGCCATCGACAGCGCGTCCTCCAGGCCGAGCAGCCGCCGGGAGATCACCGCCCGGCTCGCCCAGGGGCAGGCCCGGCTGACCACCAGCCGGTAGCGGCCCGCCTCCACGGGCCGGCCGTCCCGGCCGTCGGCGGTGACACGGTCCGCGAAATGGCTCTTGGACCGCTTGAACGGTTCCCTCCCGTACGCCTCGTTTCCCTCGCCGCCACTCATGCCGTCCGACCTCCCGGTCCGTCCGGATACGTATGCCCTGATGAGAGTTCCCCGAATTCCGCGACACCCACGGTGTGAGTGCGACCGGCCGGGGCAAGCGGCGAACGTGACGCGGACAGCAGCAGACACGGAGACGACGGACGACCGGGGTGGGGCGGCGCTCCAAGGGCCGGGGACCCAAGACGAGAGCAAGGCGCGGGAGGACCGCAGGACGCGGATCACCGTCCTCGTCGCCCTCGGGGCCAACCTGGTGATCGCCGTGGCCAAGACCGTCGGCGGACTGCTCGCCGGATCGCCGGCCCTGCTGTCGGAGGCCGCCCACTCGGTCGCCGACAGCCTGAACGAGGTCTTCCTCCTCGCCGCGCTGCGCCGCAGCCGCCGCCCCGCCGACAGCCGGCACCCCTTCGGCTACGGCAAGGAGCGCTTCTTCTGGTCGCTGCTGGCCGCCGTCGGCATCTTCGTGATGGGCGGCTGCTTCTCCTTCTACCAGGCGTTCCACGCTCTGACGGCCGAGAGCGCGGAGTCCTACGACGGCTATGTCGTCGGCATCGCCGTCCTCGGTGTGGCCCTGCTCTCCGAGGGTGCCTCGCTGCTTCGCGCCCTGCACCAGGTGCGCGGCCAGGGCGGTGTCGGCGGGCTCCGGGACCCGGCGCTGCGCACGGTCGTCGCCGAGGACGGCACGGCGGTGCTCGGCGTGAGCCTCGCGATCGCCGGGATGATCCTGCACATGGTGACCGGCGAGGTCGTCTGGGAGGCCTCCGCCTCGTTCGCGATCGGGGCGCTGCTCGTGTACGTCGCCTACTGGCTCGGCCGGGACGCCCGAGAACAGCTCATCGGGGTCGCCGCCGACGGCGAGGCCAGCCGGAGAATTCGCTCCCTGCTGGCGGCGCAGCCGGAGATCGACAGTGTCGAGGCCCTGCTCACCATGCAACTCGGCCTGGACTCCACGCTGGTGGCCGCCCGCGTCGACCTCGTCCCGGGCCTGGACAGCGAGGAGGTCGAACTGGTCGCCGTGCGCATCAAGGACTCCATCGCCCACGTCGTCCCCGAGGCCGACCAGATCTTCCTCGACGTGACGGAGAGGACGGGGCCGGGGGAGCGGGCAGGGGAAAGCCCCGCCGCGACGGGGGAACGCGGCGGGGCCTGAGACTCGGGTGCCCGGTGAGCGAGCGGTCATGCGGGCGTGTCGAAAGTATTTTCTCCACGCTCCCGGCGCCCGTGGCACCTCTCACCTCGGGCCGGGCGCCCTGCGGGCCGTCACCCCGCCGCCGGCTCCAGCACGAAGACGGGGATCTCCCGGTCGGTCCGCTGCTGGTAGTCCGCGTACGGCGGATACGCGGCGACCGCGCGCTCCCACCACTCTGCCTTCTCGTCCCCGGTGACCTCCCGCGCGGTCAGCTCCTGCCGCGCGGGTCCGTCCTGCAGTTCCACCAGCGGGTCGGACTTGAGGTTGTGGTACCAGACCGGGTGCTTGGGCGCGCCGCCCTGCGAGGCCACGACCGCGTACCGTCCCTCGTGCTCCACCCGCATCAGCGGCGTCTTGCGGAGCTTGCCGCTCCGCGCGCCTCGCGTGGTGAGCACGATGACCGGCAGGCCCGTGTCCCGCAACGTCGTCCCCCGGGTCCCGCCCGAGCTCTCGTACAACTCGACCTGCTCGCGCACCCACTGCGTCGGGCTGGGCTCGTACTCGCCCTCAAGTGGCATGGCATCCGTCCCTTGTCGTCGTGTCGGGGCCGTTCCCCGTGTTCAACACGGGCCACTGCCGGTTTCATCCTCGTCCCGCCGTACGGGCACGGGACCTGCCGTCCTCCGGATCGTTCACCCACCGGACGACGGCACCAGCATGAGCACGGCCAGTACCGCGATCACGGCACTCGACAGCAGCCCCGTCACCAGGCGCCCCCGGTGTCCGGTCAGGGCCCGGCCGAGCAGGGCGCCGCCGCCCGCGAGCAGCAGCTGCCAGCTCGCGGAGGCGAGGAACGCGGCGAGGACGAACACCCCCTGTTCCAGGGGGCTGACGGCGTCGGTGGCGCGGCTGCCGAGCACGAGCGCGGCGAAGTAGACGACGGTGGTGGGGTTGAGGAGGGTGATGCCCAGGAGGGCGGCGTAGGCGCGGGCCGGGCTCACCGGGTCCCGCTGTGCGCGGGTGGTGAGCCGTCCGGCGCGGTACCGGCGCAATGCCGTGACCGCGCCGCGTACCGCCAGCGCCAGGAGCACCAGCGCGGAGACCCAGCGCAGCGGCGCCAGCACCGGTTGGAGGGCGGCCGCGAGGGCCGTACCGCCGAGGGAGGCGAGCAGGGCGTACAGTCCGTCGGCCGTCGCCACGCCGAGCGCGGCGCAGGCTCCGGTCCGCAGGGACGTACGGGCGGTGAGGGAGACGAGGTAGGTCGCGACCGCTCCGACCGGGATGGCGATGCCATAGCCGGCCAGGAGCCCCGCGACGAGCGCGGCCGTCATGACCGGGGCGGCGTCGGTCCCCACGGTCGGCCGGACTGCTGCTGCTCCCGCACCGGCGAGGCGGTGGCGAGGGTCAGCGGCAGGAAGGCGTCGATGATGAGCATGCGCAGATCGTCGGGCGGCGGGCGGTGTCCCCGCAATCGAATTACCGGCGGCTCTTGACCCGGGTTCCCCGCCTGCCTACTTTGTTTGCATCCAAACGATATGAGAGGTGGACGCGTGGACGCACGAGCGCGCCCTCCGCGCGGGCCTCACGCCTTCGGACGCCGGCCGCTGCGGCGGGGCGCGGGTTCGGCGCCGTTCAGCAGCGTGCGACGGCGCTCCTCACCGTGCTCCTCGACCTGCAGCACGACACTGCGCAGCCCCTCCGCGAGACTCCTGCACTCGGTGTCGCTGAGCTGCCCGGTGACGAAGGCCTCCTCCTCGTTGAAGGCCGGGAACACCCGGCGCATCAGCTCCTCGCCCTTGTCGGTGAGGGCCAGCAGCACGAGCCGCCCGTCCGTCGGATGGGCCGCCCGCCGCACCAGTCCACGAGACTCCAGCGTGCGGGCCACCCCCGTCAGCGTGCCCTTGGAGATACCCGCCTCCTCGGCCACGTGCCGGGTCTCGGACTCGCCCCACACCCACACCACCCACAGCACCACGAACGCCGTCCACGTCAGATCGGAGCCGCGCAGCACCGAGTTCTCCAGGTGCTGCCGCACCGCCGACGCGGCCCGGTAGATGTTCGCCACCGCCGCCATCTGGTCCCGGCGGATGGGGAAGTCCCCCAGTTTCGCCGCGGCGAGCTTCTCGGCTTCGGTGATGGATCGCTGGCCGGGCACGGGGGCTCCTCGAATCGTCGGTGCGGACATGTCGATGGTTCGGTCATTCGGCATCAAATTGTACGGAGGAGAGGGAAACCGCCATGAGCACCACCCCCCGCATGCTGCTGGTCCTCAGCGAGAACTGGACCCTGACCGGCGGCCGGGCCGACCTGCCCGCCGCCGTACGGTGGGCCCGTGAGGCCGAGGACGCCGGGTTCGACTCCGTCATGGTCAGCGAACACATCGTGCTCGGCCCCGACGCCGCCGCCGACGGCATCATGGGCAACCCCCGCGACTACGCCCTCCCCGGCAACCAGGACCCCTACACCCCCTGGCCCAACTCCCTGCTGCTGCTCGCCTCCATCGCCTCCGTCACCGAGCGCCTGCGCCTGGCCGCCGCGGCCGTCCTCGCCCCGCTGCGCCACCCCCTGCTGATGGCCCGGGAGCTGGGCACCCTCGACCTGCTCAGCGAGGGTCGGCTGCTGGTGCAGCCCACGGTCAGCTGGAGCAAGGACGAGTACGACGCGCTCGGCGTGCCCTTCGGCAGGCGCGGCCGGCTGCTCGACGAGCACCTGGAGGTCTGGGCGAAGGCCTGGGGACCGTCCCCGATCTCCCACGACAGCGAGCACTACCCCTTCCGCGACGTCTACTTCGAGCCCAAGGCGTACCGCCCCGAGGGCCCGAGGCTGTGGTTCGGCGGGCAGCGCCTGCAGGGCCCCGTACTGCGCCGGCTCGTCCGGTACGGCCACGGCTTCCACCCCCTCGGACGGCCCACCCCGGACGACCTGAAGGCGCTCGACGAGGCGATGGCCGCCGCCGGACGCGACGCCGCCGCCCTGGAGATGATCGGCGGCACCCAGGCGGTCTTCCCCGACGACCACGCCCCCGCGGACCTCGGCGCGGCCCTCGCCTCGATACCGGAACAGCTGGAGCAGGGCTTCACGACCTTCTGCGTCAAGCCCAACCAGTTCATCGACGACCCCGACGGCGTCGGCGCCTTCTGCAAGGAGGTCATGCGCCGGGTGGAGGCGTTGACGGGCTGAGGGCACGGCGGGGGGCCGGTCCCGCGACTCGCGGCACCGGCCCCCGAACACACACCGCTCAGCGCTCGAAGACGACCCCGCCGTCGAACACCGTCATGTCCACCCGGACCTCCGTGATCTCGTGCGGGTCGAGGTCCAGCAGCGGCCGGTCCAGGACGCACAGGTCGGCCACCTTGCCCACCTCCACGGACCCCTTCCACACCTCGGCGAAGTCCTGCCGGGCCGGGTTGACCGTGTACGCCCGCAGAGCCTCGGCGAGTTCCACGCGCTGTTCGGGCCCGCTGACCCGGCCGCTGGCCTTCGACTCGCGCAGCAGCATCCCGGCGACGCCCTGCCGCCAGTCGGGCTCGGTGATCGGCGCGTCCGAACTGGCGCACACCGCCAGCCCCGCGTCGAAGGCCGAGCGCGCGGGCCACTGGTACGCCGACCGCTCCGTGCCCACGACCTCCGCCATCAGGTCGGAGATCGTCCACTTGATCGCCGGGTTCATGTTGACGCCGTAGCCGTGCGCGGCCAGCCGGGCGAGGCTGTCGGCGCCGATGAAGTCGCCGTGGATGACGTAGTGCCGGGCGTCGTCGCGCGGCACGGCCTCCTGCGCCGCCACGAACGCGTCCACCACCAGATCGATGGCCCGGTCGCCGGTGACGTGGACGCCCAGCTGGTAGCCGGCCTCATGGGCGACCCGGATCATGTCGAACAGCTCGTCGACCTGCAGATCGGGCGTGCGCCCGTGCACACACAGGGAGCCGTGGCCGCCATCGAGGTAGGGCTCGTTCATCCAGGCCGTACGGTTCGGGGGCACCCCGTCGGCGAAGATCTTCACGCCGATGGCGTTCAGCAGCCGGGGGTCCGCGGACTCGGGGCGGTGGAGCTCGGTGAGGCCCTTGCGGACGTCGTCGGCGGAGCCGCCGATCGGCGCGGGCAGCAGCAGGACGCTGACCCGTGCGTGCAGCGCGCCGGCCGCGGCCAGTTCGGCGTACGCGGTCCAGTTGTCCGTGCTCAGCCCGCCGAACAAGGTCTCGGAGCCACCGGGGCCGAGGCCCGGCTCGGTGTAACTGGTGATGCCGCGCGAGTGGAGTTCGGCGACGACGCCGCGGATGGCCCGGCGGCGCTGGGCGACCGTGGGGGAGGGCAGGGCTGCCTGCAGCAGGACGCCGGCGGCCTCGCGCAGGATGCCGGTGGGCGAGCCGTCGGCGTCGCGGTCGACGACTCCGCCGTCGGGTGCCTCGGTGCCGGCGTCGATCCCGCAGCGGCGCAGGGCCTCGCCGTTGGCCCACACCATGTGCTGCGAGAAGTCGGTCAGACAGACGGGGTGGTCGGGCGCCACCGCGTCCAGGTCGGCGCGGTGCGGGAGGCGGCCCGGCTCGGCGAGGCACTCGGCGAGATAGCCGGGGTCCCAGCCCAGGCCGACGATCCACTCGCCGGGCGCGGCGTCGCGCACCGCCGCGCCCACCACCCCGGCGATGTCGGCGATCGAACCGACCGCCGGGTGGCCCACGTCGAGGGCGAAGGGCGGCTTGGACAGGCCGTACGCGGCACCGTGCAGATGCGAGTCGTTGATGCCCGGCAGCACGGTCCGCCCGGCCAGGTCGACGATCCTCGTCGCCGGTCCGGCCAGCGCGCGCATCTCGGCGTCCGTGCCGACCGCGACGATCTCCCGGCCGCGCACGGCCACCCCCTCGGGGACCGTGAATCCGGCGTCGACGGTGATGACCTGACCGCCGGTCAGGACGAGGGTGGGGGAAGTGTCGCTCACGAGGGCCTCTCCGAGATGTCTGGGTGCGGATGCGGATGCGGATGCGGATGCGGATGCGAGGAAGAGTGGGGGTGAGGGGACGGGCGGGGGCCGAGACCGGGAGACCGGGGGACGGTGGTCACCGGGTCGTCCGTGGGCCGAAGAAGGCGAGCGCGGCGCCCGCCACCAGGGCCACGCCCTGAGCCATCTGCTGCCAGAACGTCGGCACGCTCAGCAGTGTCAGCCCGTTCTGCAGGCATCCCAGGAACAGCACGCCGAGCAGTACCCCGAGAACCGAACCGGAGCCGCCGCTCAGCGCGACCCCGCCCAGCAGCACCGCCGTGAGCACGGTCAGTTCGAAGCCCGTGCCCGAGGTGCCCGCGACCACGCTGTCCAGCACGGACGCCTTGATCGCCCCGGCCAGCGCGGCGGCCGTACCCGTGACGACGAACAGCGCGAACGGCGTACGGCGGACGTCGATACCGGAGAGGTACGCGGCCTCCCGGTTGACCCCGATGGCGAACACGTGCCGTCCGGTCGGCGTGTACGCCAGGAACAGTGCCCCGGCGACCAGGACGGCGGCGGCGACGACCACGGGCGCCGCGACCCCGGCGATCCGCGCCCCGCCCAGCCACGCGAAACCGTCGCCGAAGCCGCTCAGCGGCAGCGGGAAGAGCTGCTGGGCCAGGCCCCGCACGGCCGCCAGCATGCCCAGCGTCACGATGAACGGCGACAGCCCCAGATAGCAGCAGAGCACCCCGTTCACGGCGCCGACCGCCGCGCCGACGGCCAGCGCCCCGAGGACGGCGACCACGGGCGACTGGGCCTGCTCACCCGCGAGCCGGCCCGCCGTGAGGGCGCCGAGCGCCAGCGTCGAGCCGACGGACAGGTCCAGATAGCCGCTGATCACCAGCAGGGCCAGGGGGACGGCGACGATCGCGAGGGCGGCCGCGTCGGTGGCGATGCCGCGCAGGTTGCCGGGGTCGAGGAAGCTGCCGGTGGACAGCTGGAACACCAGCACCAGCAGGGCGAGGACGACGATCAGGGGATTGCGCCGCAGCGTCGCGAGGCCGTGCGCGGCCAGCGCGCGCGGGCCGGGGACGACGCGCTCGGCGGCGGTCACGGTGGTCATGCTGCTCCTTCGTGGGACGGGGCGGGGGACGCGGGGGGATCGCCGTCCGGGACGCGGTCCGGCGGCCGTTCCGACGGTCCCGCGTCGTGGACGGCGGCCAGCAGGGACTCCTCGGTGAGTTCGGCGCCGGAGAGTTCGGTGACGATCCGGCCCTGGTCCACCACCAGACAGCGGTGGGCGAGAACGGCCGCCTCCTCCGGGTCGCTGGAGGCGAACAGCACGGCGGTGCCGCGCTGTCCGGCGAGCGAGGACACGACGTCGTAGATCTCCTGGCGGGCGCCGACGTCGACGCCCTGGGTCGGCTCGTCGAGGAGCAGGACGTCGACGGCACGCGCCTCGTTGATCCAGCGGCCGAGCAGCAGTTTCTGCTGGTTGCCGCCGGAGAACGCCGAGGCGGGCAGCCCCGGCCGCGCGGGCCGCAGCCCGACCGACTCGGCGAGCGAGCCGAACACCCGTCGCTCGGTTCCGAGCGCGCGCACCCCGCGCCGGGCCAGCGTCCGCACGCTCGGCAGCAGCACGTTGTCCTGCGCGCTCAGGCCCGCGAACAGCCCCTGTGCCCGCCGGTCGGCCGGTACGAGCGCGATGCCGGCGGCGAGCGCGTCGGCGGGACGGGACGCGGAGACGGCCCGCTCACCGACCCGGACCGCCCCGCCGGACGCCCGGCGCCTGCCGAACAGGGTCTCCAGCACCCGCGTCCGCCCGGACCCGATGAGCCCGTACAGCCCCACGATCTCCCCCTCGGCGACGGTCAGGTCGACGGGTCCGAAGCCGGGGCCGCGCAGACCGCGGACGGTGAGGCGGGCGGGTGCGGCGCGACCCGGCCGCCCGGGTGGGGCGACGTCGGCGACCCCGCTCCCGCCCGTGGCCGCGCCCGTGTCCGTACCGGGCGGGGGCGCTGCCGCCCGCCCTCCCGTGATCGCCGTCACCAGGTCGCGGCGGTGGTGACTCCCCGTCGCCGCGTGGTGGGCGACCCGGCCGTCGCGGAGCACGGTCACCGCGTCGGCCAGACGTTCGACCTCCGCCAGGAGGTGGGTGACGTAGACGATGGCGAGGCCCTGGGTGCGCAGGTCCTCCACCCGGGTGGCGAGGGCGTCGCTCTCGGTGCCGGAGAGGGCGGCCGTCGGCTCGTCCAGGACCAGCACCGAGGCGCTGCGGCTGAGGGCCTTGGCGATCTCGACCAACTGCTTCTGCCCCATGGGCAGTTCACCCACCCGGTCGCGCGGCGAGCAGCTCGCGGCGACCCGGTCGAGGAGTTCGGCGGCCACCTTCTCCTGGGCCCGGCGGTCGATCCGGCCGTACCGGGTCCACTCCTGGCCGAGGAAGATGTTCTCGGCGACGGTCAGCGAGTCCACGACGCTCAGCGTCTGGAAGATGATCGCCACCCCGGCCGCGATCGACTCGCGTGGACTGAGCCGGGCGTAGGGGACCCCACCCACCTCGATCGTCCCGGCGTCCGGCGGGAACGCCCCGCCGAGACACTTGATCAGCGTGGACTTGCCGGCGCCGTTGTGCCCGAGCAGGGCGTGCACCTGCCCGGCGGGCACGGTCAGGTCCACCGCGTCCAGCGCCCGCACCCCGCCGAAGGACTTGCTCAGGGAGGTGATCCGCAGATTCGGCGGGTTCGCCGCTCCCGCCGTCCCGTGTGTGCCGTTCGTGTCGGCCATCGCGCGGCCCTACCCGTTCTGGGCGAGCAGCGCGTCGATCTCCGCCGTGTCGCCGCGCCGGACCAGCTTGACCGGCACGTCGACGCTCGGGTCCGCCTTTCCGGCGGCGACCGCGAGCGGCACGTCGACGATGGCGTCGGAGATGTCCTGCGGGGCGAGGGCGGCGGAAGCCCGGTAGAACGTGCCCCGCTTGATGGCGAGGAGGGAGGGGGCCGCACCGTCCTGGCCGCCGACGAACGTCTTCCGGTCGCCGTTCTTGCGCCCCGCCTGCTGCAGTGCCTTGAACCCGCCGTACGCCGCCGCGTCCGTGACACCGAGGATGATGTTCAGATCGGGGTGCTTGGCGAGCAGCGCGGTGGACTTCGACAGGCCCGTGTCGGGGTCGATGGCCTGTTCCTGCGCCACCACGTCGACACCGGGCGCGAGCTTGGTGAACGCGTCGATCATGCCCTTGGTGCGCTCCCTGCCCAGGTCGATCGTGTTGTCGACCAGGAACGCGATCTTCCCCTTCCCGTTCAGTGCCTCCGCGGCCCACTTGGCGGCCGACTCACCGAGCAGCGTGCCGCTCTCGCGGAAGCTGAACCGGATGTCGGCGCTCTGGCTCTCCAGCGTCCCGCCGTACGTCACCCAGATCAGGCCGGCGTCGAGCGCGGCCCGGGCGATCGCCTCGGTGGCCTCGAAGACCATCGGGAACGACACGATGGCCTGCGTCTTCTGTGTGACCCAGGCGTTGAGGTTGCTGGCCTGGGTGTCGGGGTTGCTCGCGTCGCTCGTCGTCAGCAGCTTGACGTCGTGCTTCTTCGCGGCGGCCGTCGAGAGCTTCACGAGGGTGCTGTAGAGCGGGATCTGGGTGAAGGGATAGTCGAGGCCGATCTGGGTGAGCTTCCTCGTGGAGGGGGACGCGTCCGCCGCCTTCGCCGAGCCGGAGCCGCTCTCCGGGGCGCTGCAGCCCGTGGCGGCCAGTCCGGTCGCGGTGAGCGCTCCTGCGGACCAGGCGAGGAACTGCCTGCGCGAGGCCGGGGTGACGGAAAGGGGGCGTCTGCTCATGGCGGGGATCTCCAAGGGTGGCGGGGCCCGCCGGCGGCGGGCGACGTGCTGTGCCGAACAGGAAAGACCCCGGCGCCCCGCCCCACCATCCGTACAAATACCGAGTGCGCGCGGCGGACGAGGGCGGTCGGTCGCGCGGGTCGGGGACCGGTGTGTGCCTTGTCCACCTATCGGGACCCTTCTATCGTTAGGAGCCAAACGACCTGACCGGTCTCGGGGCGGCCCCGGGAGGCTCGCATGCTCACCCACCACCAGCTCGCCGCCGCCGCCCGCATCGGCATGCTCACCCGTGAACGCGACACCGCCTCCGCCTGCGCCGAGGCCCTCCATGAACTCGGCCGCGCCCTGCCCCTCGACGCCGCCACCCTCCTGGAGATCGACCCGATCACCGGCACCCACGTCCAGGTGGCCGGCGTCGGCTACGACGCCGAGGTGTCCGCGGCCCTCGCCGCCGAGTTCGTCTCGACCCCCTGGTACGCCAACGTCCTGCGCAGCGCGATCCCGCCCTCCATCAGCGAGGACGTCGAGGACCCGGGGGAGCGCTACCGCGACGGCTGGTTCTACGCCGAACGCATGCGTCCGGCGGGCGTCCGCGACGCGGTGACGGGCGCCCTGCACCACCACGGCCGCCTCGTCGGCCTGATCACCCTCTCCACCTCGACCCCCGACGCCTACGACACCGACACCCGCCGGCTGCTCGCGTCCCTGCTGCCCGCGCTGGGCGTCCTCACCGACCCCACCGCCCACGCGGGCGCCCTCACCGACCTCCCGCCGGAGGGCGGGGCGAGCCTGGCCGTCGCCGACGACATCCTCGAACTCCCCGGCCGGGAGCCCGCCCTGGTCCTCCGGGACACCGAATTCCGCCGCCTGGTGCGGGCCTTCGCCGACTCTCGCGGCACCCGGCTGCGCCTGCTGTGGCCCGTCGGCTCCCAGTGGCACCGGGTCACCGTCCGTCGCCACACGCTCGGCGCGGCCGTCGTCCGCCGGGCGGTCCTCGTGCACGAGACGCCCGCCCCGCTGCCGTACGGGCTCAGTCCGCGCGAGCTTGAGGTGCTCACCCGGGCGGCCACCGGCATGACCAACCAGGCCATCGCCCAGGCGCTGTTCCTGTCCCCGCGCACGGTGCACACCCACGTCGAGCATCTGCTGCGCAAGACCGGCGCCGCCTCCCGCGCCGAGGCCACGGCCCTCGCCGTACGCGACGGACTGCTCCGGCCGACCGCCGAGGACGTCGAACGCTTTGTCGAGGGATCGCCCGGAGGGTGATCCGGGTCGACTAGGGTCGACGGGTGACTGCCACCGCGAACACGGCCGGCGCCCGCTCCGGGCAGAACGGGAGACCCTTCCTCTACGTCGTCGTCTGTGCCGCCGGCATCGCCGTGGAGGTCAGCAAACTGATCACCGCCGCGCAGGAGCGGGACTGGGAGGTCGGGGTCATCGCGACGCCCGTCGCCCTGGGCGGGTTCTTCGACACGGCCGCGGTCGAGGCGCAGACCGGCCGTCCGATCCGTTCCGCCTGGCGCCGGCCGGGCGACCCGCGCCCCTTCCCGCCGCCGGACGCCGTCGTGGTCGCGCCCGCCACCTTCAACACCGTCAACAAGTGGGCCGCGGGCCTGGCCGACACCCTCGCGGTCGGCACCCTGTGCGAGGCGTCCGGCCTCGGTGTCCCCATCGCCGTCCTGCCCTGCGTGGCCGACGCGCTCGCCGCCCATCCGGCGTACCGCGCGAGCCTGGAGCGGCTGCGCGGCATGGGAGTCCGGTTCGGTGACCCGTACGCCGGTGAGGGCGTCGACGACGGCGGGCGCGGGGAGTTCCACTGGGAACGGGCGCTGGACCTGCTGGAGGCGGGGGGCGAAGGGCCCTAGGACATGTACGGGAAGGGAAGGCCGCCGTATGTGTCATGGTCAGGCCGAGCACTCCGGTGCCGCGGCGGGCCAAGGCGCGGGCCGTGCCGGCCGGGGCGTGACCGAGTTCGCGTGCGGCGGCGAGCACGCGCCGGCCTGATGTCCCGGACCGCCGTCCGGTGCCGTTGAGCGCGTTCGACACCGTGGCCGTGGACACCCCCGCCCGTGCCGCCACGGCGCCGAGTGGGACGCCGCCGGACACGCGAACTCGTCATCTGTGTACCCATGCACCCCAGCAGCCTCATCAGGCTTGTGGTTAACACCTTAATCACGCAGCGTACCCGGCAACAGTGGCCGGAACGACGGCTCCCGGGTGAGGAGTTATCAGATGTCAGATGTTCTCGACGGCACTTCCGCGGCACCCGCGGACGGCCCGCTGCACCGGCGGACGTTCCCCGCCGCGGCCGGGGCGGGCGCCCTCGCGGTGGCCGGTGCCGCTCCGGTCGCCCGGGCCACGACCGGCCCGACCCCGGCGCGTGTGGCCACCGTGGTGCTGAACGGGCGGGTGTTCACCGGAACCACCGGCAGCACGCGAGCGCAGGCGGTGGCCGTCGGCACCGACGGAAAGGTTGTCGCGGTCGGCGGTGGAGCAGTTCCGCGCGAGGATCCAGGAGATGCTGGACGCCACGGCGGCGCAGGACCTGCAGGAAGAAGACGGCCGGCGCGCTCCTGGCCGCGGGCATCACGTCCTTCCTCGACGGCCGGCTGCCGTTGTGGGTCCGTGCCGAGTTACCTGGACATCGACGGTCTGGTGGCCCAGCGGTCGGTCATCGACCGGCCGGCCCAAGAGGCCGGCCGGGATCCGTCCACGATCGACGCGGTCCTGCGGGTCAACATCGACCCGCAGGACACCACCTCACAACAGGTCGCGGATGCTCTCAAGGCGGTCCATGAGCGCACCGGCATCGAACTTCGTGATCGACTCCATGTACGCCGTCCACAGCGTCGACGGAGCCATCGCCCTCGCCGCCGAGCTGATCGAACCGGCAGGCAAGGGCTGAGCGTCGGCCATTCCGACCGGGCGAGAGCGCCCCGCCGACCCGTGTGCTCAGCCATTCGCACACCGCGTGTCGCAGGAACACGGGTCGCCACAGCGGGGCGGGCAGGCTCCTGTTACCCACCGTCGGGGCCGACCGCTGCGAATGACCGCGGGGCCGGACCGGCCGCCGCGCAGCCGTGATCTCGTCCGGGATCGCAGTACGCGCGTAACGGATGCGGCATCACCTTGGGTGTGGGCGACGTGACCATCGAGAAGGTCACGCAGTAAGTCGCACGACGCGGGTGGCAGCGGGTGTCCGGAACCTCGGGCATCCGCCCCGACGCAGCGTTGGAGATCCTGTGCGCACTGACCGCGACCGCCGAACTGCACGCAGGGTCATCGGCGGCAAGGACATCCTCGCCGAGGCGGTGACCTGGGCGTACGCCAAGGCCCGCGTGCGGGTGCGCTACCTGGACGACTGGCGTACCGACCACTTCTTCGGGCTGCGAGGTGCACTGCGGCACCAACACGGTCCGCTCCGCCGGCACCTGCTGGTGGAACTCCCCCACTAGAACCGAACTGACCGTACATAGGAGATTCAAGTGAGATACCGGAAGACGCTGCCATGGATCGGGCTTGTTGCCGTGGCCTGCTTCGCGACGGCCTGCAGCAGCACGTCCGGCACCGACCCGGCCGCCCCGTCGACGACGTCCGCCGCGGCCCGCTCGGCGTCGGACTCCGAGAAGCGGAACAAGGCGCTCGTCCTGCGCCTGTACTCGGAGGCGTTCAACAAGGATGAGACCGACGTCGTGAAGGAGCTCGTGGCAACCGACTACGTGCAGCACGACAAGTCGGTGCCCGGCGGGGCCGAGGGGCAGATCAAGCAGTTCAAGGACGTCAAGGCGAAGATTCCCGGTGTGGTGGCGACCATCAAGCACGTGGCCGCCGACGGTGACCTGGTGGCCGTGCACTGGCACGCGTCGGCCACCCCGAAGAACGAGGCGACCGGCCAGGCCAAGGCCGACCTGTTCCGGGTCGACAACGGCAAGCTGGTCGAGCACTGGGGCATCACGCAGACCGTGCCGAAGAAGACGGCCAGCGGGAACTCGCTGTTCAGCGACGTGTACCGGTACCCGAACGGGGAACCGACGGTGTCCGAGCAACAGGAGGAGAAGAACCGGAAGTTCGCGGTCGACGCATACCGCAAGCTCTCCGACGGTGACGCGACCGTGATCGACAAGAGCTGGGATCCTCGGTACTACCAGCACAACCCGATCGCCCCGAACGGAACGGCCCCGCTGAAGCGGTTCTTCCAGCAGAACACCCAGGACGCCCCCTCTCCCAGCAGCACCGGAGGCGGCGGGACCCGGTTCGGCAACACCCTCGCCGACGGGGACCTGGTGTGGGTCTTCAGCTCCGACTACGTCGTCGTGGACCTCTTCCGCGTCGTCGACGGGAAGATCATCGAACACTGGGACGTCGTAGCCGCCGGGCAGTAGCCCTTCAGTTACCGATCGCTTCGGAAATGAGGTGCGTAGGCGGCGGAGACGGCCGAGGCTGCCGGCTGGTTCGAGCGGGACCACGGACGCCTGAGGCCTAACGCAGCGCGGCGGCGACCAGTCCTTCGAGGGCTTCGCGCTGTACTTCGCCGCCGTTCACCAGTCGGTCGAAGACCAGTCCGTCGATGCAGGTCAGCAGAGTGTGAGTGCGGTTCTCGACGTCGGTCACGCCGTGCTTGGCGAGAAACAGCCGGACGGCCTCGCGGCCGGCGTTCTCGCGGGGCACGAGAATCTCGCGCAGTTCTTTGTCGCGCACGCTCTCGACGGCGCAAGCATGGCGGGCGAGCGAGCGCCGGCGGCCCTCGCCGGTGAGTCGCTGTCGGGTGAGCGTCACCATGCCGTCCACCAGGTCCTCGACGGTACGCAGGGGTGGAAGCTCGTCGGCCGTCGTTTGAAGTTCCGCTTGGTCGAGTTGGACCAGGTGTCCGACGAGTCCGGTCAACAGTGCGGCGCGGGTGCGGAAGTAGGCCGAGGTCGTGCCGGGCGGCATGGCTGCTCTGCGGTCCACCGCACGGTGGGTCAGGCCGCGCATCCCTTCGTCGGCGAGGACGTCGAGAGCTGCGTCTGCAAGGAGGGTGCGCCGAACCGAAGCCATAGTCCCCTTTCTACACCCGTAGAGAATCGGGATAGAGTTTCTTCTACAAATGTAGAAGAGGGGGCTCCGGTATGGGGAACACCGCTGTGGTGGTCGGAGGAGGGATAGGCGGGCTAGCCGCCGCAATCGGCCTGCACCGCATTGGATGGGACGTGACGGTCCTCGAGCGTTCGTCCATGCTTGAGGACGCGGGGGCAGGCATCTCATTGGCTGCCAACGGCCTGCGGGCACTGGACGAACTCGGCGTCGGCGGGGCGGTTCGGGACGCCTCGCGAGGCCAGTACAGCGGCGGCACCCGGACGCCCCGGGGCGGCTGGCTGGCCCGGATGGACGGCTCGGCACTGGAGAAGGCGGTGGGCACGCCGATCATGGGCATTCCCCGTTCCACCTTGCCCCGACTGCTACGCGAGGGCTTGCCCGCCGGGTCACTGGCGATCGGCTCCGAGGCGACAACGGTCGAGCAGGTCGGCCCGGGGACAGTTCACGTCAGCTACAGCACCACTGCCCTGGAGGCCGATCTGGTAGTGGCGGCCGACGGTATCGGCAGCAAAGTCCGCAGCCAACTCTTCCCAGACCACCGCGGCCCGGTCCACAGCGGCTCGACGGTGCTGCGCGCGATCACCGAGCACGCGGTCGATCTGCGTACCGACTTCGAGCTGACCTGGGGCCGAGGCGCGGAGTTCGGACACATCGCATTCCTGGACGGGAAGGTGGAGCTGTGCTTCACCCCGACCAACGCCTCCTGGGCCAACCCGATCGAGGCTCACTTCGGACCGCTGCGGCAGTTCACCCTGGCCAACTCCCACCATCCGAACCACAGCGTCCAGACCCGTGCCCTGCACGCCCACCTGCGCCGGCGCAACGCCAACGCCCGCCACCCCGAAGTCCTGGCCGCCCAACGCCGCGAGCGTGCTCGTATCCGCGGCGAGAAAGGCATCCGGTGGGGCAGACCCCCCACTCAGCCGCAGCATGACCGGGCCCGGTGATCCGCCCCCGTCACTACTCAGCGATTACCGACCCGGCTTGGTGCCAACTCGGCGATGACCTCATCACCATCAACTGCTCCCGTCGGCACGAAACCCAGCGATGTGTAGAGCCGTCCGGCAACAGCGTTGTCCGGCTGATATGCCAGCCGGATCGTCCAGCAGCCCTCCTGCGCCGCCAACCAGCCCGTCATGGTCAGCAGAAGGGCGCGGCCGAGGCCCTTGCCCTGCTCGGCGCCATCGATCAGCATTCCCCCGATCCAGTGCGAGCCGTCCTCGTCCAGACCCCACATGACGTGTCCGACGACCGCGTCGTCGGCGTAGACCGCCAGCGAGTTCCAGCTGTCCTCACGCATCGACAACAAGAGGTAGCGGGCTGCCATCGCGGGGACATGACTTCGCTGCTCGTCGAGAGGCACGATGTCGGCGACCTCGCGCCAGTTCTCGTCGCCCACCTCCCGTAAGGTGACGCGCCGTCCGGTCCGGTCGAAAAATCCGCGGTCAATCATCCGATGAGACTACTGCTCGCAGTTCAGCGACCCGGCGAACCTATGCGGTCACAGCACTAGACGAGTAGTTCCTATTGCGGGGTTCACGGACGCAGGGAGGGTGTCCAACATCGGGTTGTGACGACCGAGTTAGACACCCTCTTGACCGCACTGTACGTGCACATCGACGACCGCTTGAAGACCTCGCGCCGACGTGGCCGACCGCCCCGGCTGACCGACGCGGAACTGGTCACCCTGGCCGTGGCCCAGGCCCTGCTGGGCTTCCACTGCGAGGCCCGCTGGCTGCGCTTCGCCCACGCCCACCTGCACGGCCT
>NZ_JBVIYK010000002.1:0-167377 GCF_055592645.1 Streptomyces sp. NPDC041108
GGTTACATTCCGAACCCGGAAGCTAAGCCTTACAGCGCCGATGGTACTGCAGGGGGGACCCTGTGGGAGAGTAGGACGCCGCCGAACAAATATTGGGAAAGGCCCACACCTTATGGTGTGGGCCTTTCTGCGTTTCCGGGGGACCTCAACCTCCGATCAGAGGCGCCCAGCCGCCTTCAGTGCCAGATAGGCGTCCGCGAGGGCCGGCGCCAGGTTGTCCGGAGTCGCGTCGACCACCGTGACGCCGTGGCGGCGAAGCTGGTCGGCGATGCGGTGGCGCTCGGCCTGGGACTGAGCAGCCGCCGCGGCCTCGTAGACGGCGTCCGTGGTGCCTCGTGCGCCCGCCATCCGGGCGATGTGCGGGTCGGCGACCGAGGCGACGAGGACCGAATGGCGCTGGGTGAGGCGGGACAGGACGGGCAGAAGGCCCTGTTCCACGGGGGCCGCGTCGAGAGTGGTGAGCAGGACGATGAGGGCGCGACGGGGGGCCGTACGAAGTGCGGTGGCCGCGAGGCCCCGGGCGTCCGTTTCGACGAGCTCCGGTTCGAGCGGGGCCATGGCGTTGACCAGGGACGGAAGGACGTCACCCGCCGAGCGGCCCTGGACGAGGGCCCGGACGCGGCGGTCGTAGGCGAGAAGGTCCACCCGGTCGCCCGCGCGGGAGGCGAGTGCGGCCAGGAGGAGAGCCGCGTCCATGGAGGCGTCGAGACGAGGGGCGTCGCCCACGCGGCCCGCGGAGGTGCGGCCGGTGTCCAGCACGAGGAGGATGTGGCGGTCTCGTTCGGGACGCCAGGTGCGTACCGCCACCGACGACTGGCGGGCCGTGGCACGCCAGTCGATGGAACGGGTGTCGTCGCCGGGGATGTACTCACGAAGACTGTCGAACTCCGTGCCCTCGCCCCGGGTCAGGACGCTGGTGCGGCCGTCGAGTTCGCGCAGCCGGGCCAGCTTGGACGGCAGGTGCTTGCGGCTGGTGAACGGGGGCAGCACACGTACGGTCCAGGGGACCCGGTGGCTGCCCTGGCGGGCGAAGAGGCCGAGGGGGCCGTAGGAGCGGATCGTGACCCTGTCCGCCTGGCGGTCACCCCTGCGAGTGGGGCGCAGCCGGGTGGTGACGCGGCGGCGTTCGCCCGGAGGGATCGCCAGGCGGTGGCGGGAGGCGGACACCTCGGAGCCGGGGAGCCAGCTGCTGGGCGGCCAGGCGTCGCGGAGGTGGGCGCGGAGAGGACGGTTGGTGGGGTTGGTGACCGTGAGGGTGACGTCCGCGGTCTCGCCCAGGCGTGCGGAGGTGTCGCCGGAGCGCAGGAGGTTCAGGCGGCGCACGGGAGCGGCGAGGGCGTAGTCGCAGGCGCATGCCAGTGCCAGGGGAGCGTTCACGGCGAGGATGCCCGTCCAGCTGGGTTCCCAGATGCCTACGGGCAGGGTGCCGAGGGCCGCGAGGAGCGCGGCGCGTCCGGTGGGGGCCATCAGCGGGGGACGGGGACGTGGGCGAGGATCGCGTTGATGACCGCGTCGGCCGTCACGCCCTCCATTTCCGCCTCCGGACGGAGTTGGACGCGGTGGCGGAGGGTCGGCAGGGCGAGCGCCTTGACGTCGTCGGGGATGACGTAGTCGCGGCCCGTCAGCCAGGCCCAGGCGCGGGAGGCCGCGAGGAGGGCCGTGGAGCCGCGCGGGGAGACGCCGAGGGTGAGGGAGGGGGACTCCCGGGTGGCGCGGCAGATGTCCACGACGTAGGCGGTGATCTCGGGGGAGATGGTCGTCCTGGCCACGGCGGAGCGGGCGGCTTCGAGGTCGGCCGCGTTCGCGACGGGGCGTACGCCGGCGGCGCGCAGGTCGCGCGGGTTGAAGCCCTCGGCGTGACGGGTGAGGACGTTGATCTCGTCCTCGCGGGACGGGAGCGGCACCGTCAGCTTGAGGAGGAAGCGGTCCAGTTGGGCTTCGGGGAGGGGGTAGGTGCCCTCGTACTCGACCGGGTTCTGGGTCGCGGCCACCAGGAACGGGTCCGGGAGCGGGCGAGGGGTGCCGTCGACCGTGACCTGGCGTTCTTCCATCGCTTCGAGGAGGGACGACTGGGTCTTGGGCGGGGTGCGGTTGATCTCGTCGGCGAGGAGCAGGTTGGTGAAGACCGGGCCGGGCTGGAAGGAGAACTCCGCGCTGCGGGTGTCGTAGACGAGGGAGCCGGTGACGTCGCTCGGCATGAGGTCCGGGGTGAACTGGACGCGTTTGGTGTCGAGTTCGAGTGCGGAGGCGAGGGCGCGGACGAGCAGGGTCTTCGCGACGCCGGGGACTCCTTCCAGCAGGACGTGCCCGCGGCAGAGGAGGGCGACGACGAGGCCGGTCACGGCGGGGTCCTGGCCGACCACGGCTTTGGCGATCTCGGCGCGCAGGGCCTCCAGGGAGGCGCGGGCGGTGCCCGGGTCCCCGGTGGTCCCGGCGTTGTCAGTGGTCGGGTCCATCATGAACGGCGTACCTCTCTTTCGAGGGCGTCGAGTTGGTCGGTGAGGGCGATGAGGGCCGCGTCGTCGCCGGGCGGCGGGCCGAAGAGCAGGGGGTGCAGGGGCTGTCCGTCGCCGTGGAGGTGGGCGGACAGGGCGGGGAGCAGGGCCTCGGGCGTGTGTGCCCGGGAGACGGGGACGCCGACGAGGGGGGCGAGGCGGGTGCGGGTGGTGGAGCGAAGAGCGGCGGCCGCGCGGTCGCGGGCGTCTGCCTTGCGGTAGAGGCGGGCGCGGCCTTCGACGGTTTCGGAGGCGCGGATCGCGACGGGGAGTTTCTCGGGCACCAGGGGGCCGAACCGGCGTGCCCGCCAGAAGGCGGCCAGGGCGCCGGCGAGGAAGAGCTGCAGGGTGCCCCAGAACCAGCCCGAGGGGAGCAGGTCTAGGAAGCCGCGGTCGCCGGTGTCGGGGGCGGAGTCGGAGAGCGAGGGGAGGTACCAGACCACATGCGGGCGCGAGCCGAGGAGCTGAAGCGCGAGGGAGGCGTTGCCCTGCTCGTCGAGGCTGCTGTTGAGGAGGATGTCGGGGGAGCCGAGGACGACGGTGTCGCCCTTGCCCTCGGCTGCCGGGACGCGCACCAGGGTGGGCAGGCCGTTCTCGGGGTAGCAGGTGTCGGCCGCGCCCGCGGTGACGTCGTAGCGGATTCCGCCGGTGTCGGCGCTGCCCGCGCGGCGGGCGGCCGGCAGTTCGCAGCGGGGCCTGAGCGTGGAGTCCAGGCTGAGGGCGGCGTCGGCGGAGACGCCGGGGGCGAGGGTGCTCACGGACGGGGCGCCGGGGGCCACCAGCACCGTGCGTCCGCCGGAGTCCTCGCTCGCCGCGCGGAGGCGGTTCTGCTGGGAGTCGGTCAGCAGGTCCGGGTTCGCGACCAGCAGGGTCGTGTCGGGGCCGGCCGCGGTGCTCGCCCGGTCGAGGGTGGTGACCAGCCGGGTGGACACGCCCCGCTCGTCGAGGAGTTCGGCGACGGCGCGGCTGCCGTCGGTGTCGGCGGAGCGTGGATCCAGGCGGCCGTGTTCGGCGCCGGAGCGGATCACGGCGATGACGGCGGCGGCCGCCAGGAGGATCACCGCAGCGAGGACGACACCGCGCGCGCGGGTCCACACCTGGCGGGCCGTGGGCGAGACCGAGGTGGACGGACGCGTGGCCTCGGCGGTCATTCGGCGGCTCCCGGGCGGGTGCTGCGGGTGGTGCTCGCGGTGTCGGGGGTGCTGCTCGCGAGTGCGGGCCTGGCGCGTTCCAGGTCGGTGTCGAGGGAGGCGAGCCGGAGGTACGTTTCCTCGGCCGCGAACCGGCCGCCGTACGTGACGTCGTCGAAGTCCCGGGCGGCGGTGTGCAGTCGGTCCGCGTGGGCGGGCAGCGACGTGCCCGCCTCGGAGGCCGCCTCGTCCGCGGTGCGGCCGGGGCGTACGTCGAGCAGGGCGCGTTCCTCCAGGGAGCGGACCACGGCACGCATGCGTTCCTGTACGGCCTGGTTCCAGTGGCCCTGGGCGGCCTGCGCCTCGGCGGCCGCCCGGTGTTCGGCGGCGCTGCGGGGGCGGTCGTCGAAGAGGACGGCGGACGAGGCGGGGGCGCGGCGTGGGGTGCCGAGGCGCCACCACAGGGCACCCAGCAGGGCCAGTACGGCCAGGACGATGACGACGAGGCCGAGCGTGCCGCCGGGGGTGGCGGCCGAGGCGGCGCCGAAGACCTTGTCGAGCCACTCCCAGAAGGCGTCCATGGCGCGCTCGTACCAACTGGGGTCGTTCTGGTGGTACATGCCCTTGGACAGCTCGCGCCGGGCCGCCTCCCGCGCGGGGTCGCGCGGGACGGTGAGGGGCGGCTCGTCCGCCGAGCGCCACGACATCGGTACGGCTGTCAGTGCTCCCCCCGCCAGGCTCACCCCGTCAGCTCCCCGGGGTGGCGCCCGGGGCGTCGCCGTAGCCCTGGAGGCCGGCGGCGCGGCCCAGTTCGAGGTCGAGGGCCTCGCGGCGGATGCGCTGGTCGATGTAGAGGAGCACGGTGACGCCCGCGCTGATCGGGAAGGTGAGTGTGGACCCGATCACCGCGCCGACGCCGCTGATGACCAGGTAGGTCCAGCCGAGTGTGGTGCCGCCGGTGGCGAGGAGGCCGGAGATGCCGTCCCCGTCGAGGGCGGCGCCCACGAAGGAGAAGGGGATCACGACGATCGACGCGACGATGTAGGCGATGATCGCGGCGAGCAGCTGGATGCCGAGGACCCGCCACCAGGAGCCGCGCACCAGCTTGACGGAGCGGCCCAGGGACTTCCGGACGCCCTGCTTCTCCAGCATCAGCGCGGGCGAGGCGAGCGAGAAGCGGATCATCAGCCACACGGTGAGGACGAAGGCGCCGAGCCCGCCGAACAGGGCGAGGAGGACGCCTCCGCCGGTGGAGCCGCCGGTGGCGAGGAGGATGCCGGGCAGCACGCCGACGGTCATGATCAGGACGGCGACCACGAGCAGGAGGACGGTCAGCCCTGCCAGCCTGAGGAGCTGGGGGCGGGCGTCCCGCCAGGCCTCGGCGGTGGTCACCGACCTGCCGAGGACGGCGCGGCTGGTCACGGTGGTGAGCAGGGCCGTCGCGATGATGGTGCCCAGCAGGGAGATCACCATGACGACGGAGGTGCTCAGCAGGGTGTCGCGCAGGGCGCGGCCCAGTTCGCCGGGGGTGGCGGTGGGGTCGTTGAGGGCGTCGGCGCTCGCGGTGTCGTCGAGGACGAAGCCCTGGAGCAGGATGACGCCGATCTGGGTGACGACCGCGACGGCCAGGGAGATGCCGAGGACCGTGCGCCAGTGCGTGCGCATGGTGGAGACCGCGCCGTCGAGGATCTCGCCGATGCCGAGCGGGCGCAGCGGGATCACACCGGGCTTGGCGGCGGGCGGGGGGCCGGCCCAGCCGCCGCCCCAGCCGGGAGGACCGTAGCCGGGCCGGCTGCCGGGGGCTCCGGGGCCGCCGGGCGGGCCGTAGCCGCCGGGGCCGGGGTGCTGGGGACCGGTGGGGGCGCCCCAGCCCGGGCCGGGTGGTGGGGGCGGGGTCTGGCCGGGTGCCTGCGGGGTGGGAGCGGACCACTGGGCGGGCGGCTGCTCCTTGGACCACTTGGACTGCTGCGGCGTCCGGCCGGCGTCCGGCTGGTCCGCGGGCTGTGCGGGGTCCGCGTCGGTCCGGTCCTCGGGCCGTGCGGAGCCCTGGGGGTCCGGCTCCTGGCCGCCGGAGGGGGCGGATCCGGGCGAGGCCCAGCCCGGAGTGTCCTTCATCGTCGCTCCTTCACGGTGCTCGTCCGCGGTCGCGGCGGCAGGTTGGCGCCCATCGTGCCACGCGGTCCGCGCGAAGTGACCGGGGGCCGTATCCGCTGCGTACCTTCAATTGTCCGACGGATACGGGGCAGACTGACCGCATGGCTGATCAGTACGCGCGATCCGGCGACGACACCCGGCCGACCGAGATACCCGCGATCCGATGGGACGAGCCCCCCGAAGGCCCCGTCCTGGTCCTCCTCGACCAGACGAGACTGCCGGCCGAGGAGGTCGAGATGGTGTGCACGGACGCGCCCGCGCTGGTGGAGGCGATCCGTTCGCTCGCCGTGCGCGGGGCGCCGCTGCTGGGGATCGCCGGGGCGTACGGCGTCGCGCTCGCCGCCGCGCGCGGGTTCGACGTGGAGGACGCCGCCGGGGCACTGGAGGGCGCCCGGCCCACCGCGGTGAACCTCGCGGTGGGTGTGCGCCGGGCGCGGGCCGCGCACCGGGCCGAGCTGGTCCGGACGGGCGACCAGAAGCGGGCCGCCGAGGCGGCGCTCGCCGCGGCGCGTGCGCTGCACCGGGAGGACGCCGAGGCCAGCTCCCGTATGGCCGCGCACGGTCTGGCACTGTTGGACGAGCTGCTGCCGGGTGGCGGGCACCGGGTGCTCACCCACTGCAACACCGGGGCGCTGGTGTCGGGCGGTGAGGGCACGGCGTTCGCGGTGGTGCTCGCGGCGCACCGGGTGGGGCGGCTGCGCCGGCTGTGGGTGGACGAGACGCGTCCCCTGCTGCAGGGGGCCAGGCTGACCGCTTATGAGGCGGCGCGCAGCGGAATGGCGTACACCTTGCTCACGGACAATGCCGCGGGCTCGCTGTTCGCGGCCGGAGAGGTGGACGCGGTGCTGGTGGGAGCCGACCGGATCGCCGCCGACGGATCGGTGGCGAACAAGGTCGGGACCTATCCGCTCGCGGTGCTCGCCCGGTACCACCACGTGCCGTTCATCGTGGTGGCGCCGCTGACGACGGTGGACGCGGACACCCCGGACGGGGCGTCCATCGAGGTGGAACAGCGCGCGGGGCATGAGGTGACGGAGATCACGGCACCTCAGGTTCCGTCGGCGGGAGCCGAAGCGGGAGGCGGGATCGCGGTGGCACCCCTGGGGACCCAGGCGTACAACCCCGCGTTCGACGTGACACCGCCCGAGTTGGTGACGGCGATCGTCACCGAGGAGGGGGTTGTGTCACCCGTGACCGCTGAGGCGCTCGCAGAGCTGTGTGACAGGTCACGCCAGGTAACGATTTAGTTAATGGGATGATGGCATTCATGAAGGGACGAGTCCTTGTCGTCGACGACGACACCGCACTGGCCGAGATGCTCGGCATTGTGTTGCGTGGTGAAGGTTTTGAGCCGTCTTTCGTAGCCGACGGCGACAAGGCGCTGGCCGCGTTCCGCGAGGCCAAACCGGATCTGGTGCTGCTGGATCTGATGCTGCCGGGCCGCGACGGGATCGAGGTGTGCCGCCTGATCAGGGCGGAGTCCGGGGTGCCGATCGTGATGCTCACGGCCAAGAGCGACACCGTCGATGTGGTGGTCGGCCTGGAGTCGGGCGCGGACGACTACATCGTGAAGCCGTTCAAGCCGAAGGAGCTGGTGGCCCGGATCCGGGCGCGCCTGAGGAGGTCGGAGGAGCCGGCGCCGGAGCAGCTCGCCATCGGTGACCTGGTCATCGACGTGGCCGGGCACTCGGTGAAGCGTGAGGGACAGTCGATCGCGCTGACGCCGCTGGAGTTCGACCTGCTGGTCGCGCTGGCGCGCAAGCCGTGGCAGGTGTTCACTCGGGAGGTCCTGCTGGAGCAGGTCTGGGGGTACCGCCACGCGGCGGACACCCGTCTGGTGAACGTGCATGTGCAGCGGCTGCGCTCCAAGGTCGAGAAGGACCCGGAGCGGCCGGAGATCGTGGTGACCGTCCGTGGCGTCGGATACAAGGCAGGACCCAGCTGACATGTCCGGTGACAGTGCCGCTTCGGCGCCCGGCCAGCCGGGGACCCGCGCGGAGCGGCCTGTCGGCCGGAGGACGCCGGGTTCTGGCTGGAGGCGTCTGCTGGAGGGCGGGTTGCTTCAGGGCGGAGTCCAGGGCAGCCCGATCCTGAGGTTGTTCATGCGCTGGGTGCGCCGCCCGTTGCTGCCCGTGATGCGGCTGTGGCGGCGCAACATCCAGCTCAGGATCGTCGTGACGACACTGCTGATGTCGCTCAGCGTCGTGCTGCTGCTGGGTTTCGTCGTCATCGGGCAGGTCCGCAACGGACTGCTGGACGCCAAGGTGAAGGCCTCGCAGAGCCAGGCCACCGGCGGCTTCTCGGTCGCCGAGCAGAGGGCCGACAGCGAGGCGAGCGCGGCCGGGAACGACAACGCGACGGACCCGGACGGCGACCAGGTGCAGAGCGTGAGCGAGTGGGTGACCACCTTGGTGAATTCGCTCGCCAGCGGCGGTCAGGGCGCGTTCGACGTGGTGACGCTCAGCCCGGCCTCCGCCGACGGTGACTCCGGGAGCCTCGGCCCGCGTGTCTCCGGAGGCGTCAGCTGGGACCTCAGCGTGCCCGAGGAGCTGCGTGAGCGGGTCGGTGAGGGCACCGGCGCCGTGCAGAGCTATACGCGGATCCACTACGACAACGGCCAGGATTCCCAGCCGGGGCTGATCATCGGCAAACAGGTCAGCGCTCCCAACAGCGAGCCGTACCAGTTGTACTACCTCTTCCCGCTCACGCAGGAGGAGAAGTCCCTGAGCCTGGTCAAGGGGACCCTGGCGACGGCCGGGCTGTTCGTCGTCGTGCTGCTCGGGGCGATCGCCTGGCTCGTGGTGCGGCAGGTCGTCACGCCCGTGCGGATGGCGGCCGGGATCGCCGAGCGGCTGTCCGCCGGGCGGCTGCAGGAACGGATGAAGGTCAGCGGCGAGGACGACATCGCGCGGCTCGGCGAGGCCTTCAACAAGATGGCGCAGAACCTGCAGCTGAAGATCCAGCAGCTGGAGGACCTGTCACGGATGCAGCGGCGGTTCGTCTCCGACGTGTCGCACGAGCTGCGTACGCCGCTGACGACCGTACGGATGGCGGCGGACGTCATCCATGACGCGCGGGTGGACTTCGATCCGATCACCGCGCGGTCGGCCGAGCTGCTCGCCGACCAGCTGGACCGGTTCGAGTCGCTGCTCGCGGACCTGCTGGAGATCAGCCGGTTCGACGCGGGCGCGGCGGCCCTGGAGGCCGAGCCGATAGACCTGCGTGAGGTCGTGCGGAAGGTCGTCAGCGGAGCGGAGCCCCTCGCGGAGCGCAAGGGGACCCGGATACGGGTGCTGGGGAACCAGCAGCCCGTGGTGGCCGAGGCCGACGCCCGGCGGGTGGAGCGGGTGCTGCGCAACCTCGTGGTCAACGCCGTGGAGCACGGCGAGGGCAAGGACGTGCTGGTCAAGCTCGCGGCGGCGGGCGGCGCGGTCGCGGTGGCGGTGCGCGACTACGGCGTGGGCCTCAAGCCGGGGGAGGCGACGCGGGTCTTCAGCCGCTTCTGGCGTGCGGACCCGGCACGGGCGCGTACGACCGGTGGTACGGGACTGGGGCTGTCCATCGCCCTGGAGGACGCCCGGCTGCACGGGGGCTGGCTGCAGGCGTGGGGTGAGCCGGGCGGCGGTTCGCAGTTCCGGCTCACCCTGCCGAGGACGGCGGACGAGCCGCTGCGCGGGTCCCCGATACCTCTGGAGCCCAAGGACTCCCGGCGCCATCGCGGACTCAACGACGCCGGTCTGCCGCTCGGGGGCGGCGGCAAGCTCGCCACGGTGCCGGTCCAGGCCGGTGAGCACGGAGGGGCCAGGGGGGCGGCCATAGGGCCCCGGCCGGGCGCCGGACAGGCTCCCACGGCGGATCCGACGGCGCTGCCGGGCAACGGCGCGCGCGTGGTGCCCCGGCCGGCCGGACCGCCCGCGACACCACCGCCGGCACCGCCCGCGCGGCGGCCCGACGGCGGTGCGGACGAGGCCGCGGAGAAGCCGGCCGGCAGTGGTGCCGAACAGCACGAGCAGGGGGAGGCATTCCGTGGGCGCTGACCGCGCGGAAGGCGGCCGTAGGCGTCCGGTGCGGGCGGCCCTGCGGATCGGGAGTGCCGGCGTGTGCGCCGTTCTGCTGGCGGGGTGCGCGTCGATGCCGGACGGCGGTGACATGCGCGATGTCGAGTCCACCCCGAGGCAGGACTCGAAGGTGCGGGTCGTCGCGCTGCCGCCCGCCGACGACGCCGAGCCGCAGGAGATCGTGCGGGGCTTCCTGGAGGCCCTGACCAGCGACGACCTCAGATACGAGACCGCTCGCAAGTATCTGACCGGCGACGCGGCCAAGGAGTGGGACCCGAACGAGTCGACCACGGTCCTCGCCGAGGCCCCGACCCCCTACACCGCCGTGACGGGGGACCGCCCCGACGCCGACGACTACCGGTTCGAGCTGTCGGGCAAGCGGGTCGCCCGGGTCGACGAGCAGCACGCGTACACGCCCACGAGCGGCGAGTACCGCAGGACCGTGCACCTCACGCGCGTGAAGGACACCCGGCAGTGGCGCATCGACAGACTGCCGTCGGGGGTGGTGCTCGGCAGGTCCGACTTCGAGCGCACCTACAAGTCCATCAACAAGTACTACTTCACCTCCGCCGCACAGGCCGGTGAGCCGGGCACCGTCGCCGACCCCGTCTACGTGCGCAGCCAGGTCGACCCGGTGACCCAGGTGGTCCGCGACCTGCTGCAGGGCCCCACCAGCTGGCTGAACCCGGTGGCGAGGACGAGCTTCCCCTCCGGTACGGCCCTCAGGAAGGGCACCCGGTCGCTGACGCCCGACGACCAGAACAGCCTGGTGGTGCCGCTGAACAAGAAGGCCGACCGCGTCTCGGCGAGCAGGTGCAAGGAGATGGCCGCCCAGCTGTTGTTCACCCTGCAGGACTACATGCCCACGGGTGTGACCGACGTGGAGCTGCAGGGGTCGACCGGCGCGCAGTTGTGTGCGCTGAGCGAGAGCCAGGCCGACACCGTCGCCTCGCACGGCTTCCGCAGGACCGCGAGTTTCGAGTACTTCATCGACGGCGACCGCAAGCTCGCACGGCTGTCCGGGCAGGGCGCGGTGACCACGCCGACGGCCGTTCCCGGGGCGCTCGGTGACGGTGAGAAACAGCTGCGGTCGGCCGCCGTCTCGCGGGACGAGGCGCGGGCTGCCGGTGTGTCGGCCGACGGGAGCGACCTGTACGTGTCGCCGCTGACGGCGGGTGGCACGATCGGCGAGCCGGTGCTGCACAGTTCCGGTGCCACCGCGAAGGACCGGCTGACGACACCCAGTTGGGACGGCCGGGGCGACCTGTGGGTGGCGGACCGTGACCCCGACGACCCCCGTCTGCTGGTCCTGGCGGACGGCATGGGCGACCCGCTCGAAGTCAGGACGCCCAGTCTCGACGGGCGCATCGAGGCGGTGCGGGTGGCCGCCGACGGGGTGCGGGTGGCGCTGATCCTGAGCAGCGAGGGGAAGCGGGCGCTGTACATCGGCCGCATCGAGCGGGACGCCGACGCGGAGAGCACCACCGTCTCCATCGTCGAACTGCGGTCCGTGACACCGGACCTGGAGGACGTCACCGCCATGTCGTGGGCCGGTGACAGCCAGCTCGTGGTCGTGGGGCGCGAATCCGGCGGCGTGCAGCAGATGCGGTACGTCCGTGTCGACGGGTCCCCGACGCCCGGCTCCGGGCCCTCCGCGCTCACCGGGGTGGAGGAGATCGCCGCGTCCGAGGACGAGCGCCAGCCGCTGGTCGCGCACTCGGCCGACGGGATCGTCCGGCTGTCGCCGGGGGCGCAGTGGCAGACGGTGGTCAAGGAAGGGTCGGCGCCGGTCTATCCGGGGTGAGGGCGGGGCGGGGCACGCCGGTCTTCCGGCGCCCGTCATTCGTGTGGGTGACAACCCCTCTGCGGTTGCGATGAGTTGTCCACAGGCGGTTGTCCACAAGGGTGGCAGAGCTTCGTGTGCGTTGGCACAGTGGAGGGCATGCGGGGGTGGTGGCGGGACCTCACGGATCTGGTGCTGCCGGCCGAGTGCGGGGGGTGCGGGAGGCCTCGCGCGGTGCTCTGTCCGGAGTGCCGCGCGGCCCTGACCGGAGCCGCGCCGTGCCGGGTGCGACCGGTGCCGGAGCCGTCGGGGCTGCCCGTGGTGCACGCGGCGGCGCCGTACGAGGACGCGGTGCGGGCCACGCTGATCGCGCACAAGGAACGGGGTGCGCTGGCGCTCGCCGGACCGCTCGGCACGGCCTTGGCGGGGGCCGTACGGGCGGCGGTGCGGGCGGGTGGTGACGGGCCGGTGCTGCTGGTCCCGGTGCCGTCGGCGCGGCGGGCGGTGCGGGCGCGGGGGCACGACCCCGCGCGGCGGATCGCGCTCGCGGCGGCCGGGGAGCTGCGGCGCACCGGGTCGCCGGCCCGGGTCGCCGGGGTGCTGCGGCAGCGGCGGGCGGTGGCCGACCAGTCGGGGCTGGACGCCCGGCGGCGTCTGGAGAACCTCGCGGGTGCTCTGGAGGTGGCCGCAGGGGGTACCCCCCTGCTGGAGGGCGGCGCGATCGTGCTCGTGGACGACCTGATGACGACGGGTGCCTCGCTCGCGGAGGCGGCCCGGGCGGTTCGGACGGCGCGGGGCGGGCATGCGGCGTGGGCGGGGGAGTTCGTTGCGAGAGGAAAGCCGGAGGAGGCGGTGCGAACACGGGGGGTGACGGGAACGACGGGTGGGAACGGTCTCGAGGACACGATCAGCGCGGCGGTGGTCGCCGCACCACCCGACTCTTTCGAAATAAACCGGAACTGACAGAGAACTTGCATCGTTGCAGGTAATGAAAGGGCCAATTCACCTGAACGGAGGTACGCCCCAGTAGAGGGTGACGACATCCGGCCGGGCGAGATATGTTCGGTTGTGAGGGAATGGCCCCGGCCGTTCACCACATATCTGAATGCTGCGCTGCGGCTTTTCCGAATCACCCCGTGCCGGTGGGTGGAGATCTTGTCCACGGGGGAGGAGGAGGTGGAAGTCACCGAGTCCGCGGTTCCGGGAGCCACCGGAACCTGGTGCACAAGGGAGATGCTCCGCCAGTGGAGCGGAGCGATCCGGGAACGGAGTTCTGCGTGGACATCGTCGTCAAGGGCCGCAAGACCGAGGTGCCCGAGCGGTTCCGCAAGCACGTGGCCGAGAAGCTGAAGCTGGAGAAGATCCAGAAGCTCGACGGCAAGGTGATCAGCCTCGACGTCGAGGTGTCCAAGGAGCCCAACCCCCGACAGGCCGACCGTAGCGACCGGGTGGAGATCACGCTCCACTCGCGCGGGCCGGTGATCCGGGCCGAGGCAGCGGCAAGCGATCCGTATGCGGCGCTCGACCTGGCGGCGGACAAGCTGGAGGCCCGGCTGCGCAAGCAGCACGACAAGCGTTACACGCGCCGTGGCGCGCGCCGTCTCACGGCCGCGGAGGTCGCCGACCACGTCCCCGGCGTGGCCACGCTCAACGGCAATGGGTACGTCGCCGACGAGGAGAAGGCGGAGGGCGTTCCCACCAAGAAGATCGGTTCGCTGGAGGTGAAGGGCGAAGGTCCCCTCATCGTCCGCGAGAAGACCCACGTGGCATCCCCGATGACCCTCGACCAGGCTCTCTACGAGATGGAGCTGGTCGGGCACGACTTCTACCTCTTCGTCGACTCCGAGACCAAGGAACCGAGTGTCGTCTACCGGCGCCACGCCTACGACTACGGCGTCATCCACCTCAGCACGGACCCGATGGTCGCCCAGGCGCATCCGGACGCCGCGGGCGGCGCGCTCGGCGGCTGAGCGCGCCGGGTGACAGCCGACCGGTGCCCCTGGAGCGTTTGTGCGCCCCCAGGGGCACCGGTGTGCGACCCCTTGAGGCCCGCTCTGTCACCGCAGGGTGGGCCGGGCATGAAATCATGGCCGAACCGGCCCCAACCGGGGGGCCGTTGCCTTGGATTGGCAATGGCACAGAAACACAGGGCCACGGCCTTCAGGGGGAGGAACGATGGCGGACAGCAGTTTCGGACCGATGCGTGACGTGAATGCCGACGGCGGGTCCGCCGGCATGGACTCCGCCACGGGCTCCTCGCGCAAGGAGCCGATCCGGGTCCTCGTCGTGGACGATCACGCGCTTTTCCGCCGCGGCCTGGAGATCGTGCTCGCCGCCGAGGAGGACATCCAGGTCGTCGGCGAGGCCGGTGACGGGGCGGAGGCGGTCGACAAGGCCGCGGACCTGCTGCCCGACATCGTGCTGATGGACGTACGGATGCCCAAGCGCGGCGGTATCGAGGCGTGCACCTCCATCAAGGAGGTGGCCCCCAGCGCGAAGATCATCATGTTGACGATCAGCGACGAGGAGGCCGACCTCTACGACGCGATCAAGGCGGGGGCGACCGGCTATCTCCTCAAGGAGATCTCCACGGACGAGGTGGCCACGGCCATCCGCGCCGTCGCCGACGGGCAGTCGCAGATCAGTCCCTCGATGGCGTCGAAGCTGCTCACGGAGTTCAAGTCCATGATCCAGCGGACCGACGAGCGGCGCCTCGTGCCGGCGCCGCGGCTGACGGACCGGGAACTGGAAGTGCTCAAGCTCGTGGCGACCGGCATGAACAACCGGGACATCGCCAAGGAGCTGTTCATTTCCGAGAACACCGTGAAGAACCATGTGCGCAACATCCTGGAGAAGCTGCAGCTGCACTCCAGGATGGAGGCCGTGGTCTACGCGATGCGGGAGAAGATCCTCGAAATCCGCTAGGGCCCTTCAGAAGGGCCCCGGGCGGCGCCCACCCTGAATCATGCCAGGGCGCGCACCAGCGGCTCCCGTAGTTCCGGGACGTCGACCCGCTCCACGCGCACGTCCGTGCAGTCCACCCAGGTCGCCGCTTCCAGGAGGGCCTGGGCCACGGCCGGGACCGCCTTCGGGCCGTCGAGGGTGACCTGTTTGGCGACCAGGGTGCGGCCGTCGCGGGCGGGGTCGACGCGGCCGACGAGCCGGCCGCCGGACAGGACCGGCATGGCGAAGTACCCGTGGACCCGCTTCTGTTTGGGGACGTAGGCCTCCAGGCGGTGGGTGAAGCCGAAGATGCGCTCCGTGCGGGCCCGCTCCCAGATCAGGGAGTCGAACGGGGACAGGAGCGTGGTGCGGTGGCGGCCGCGCGGGGGCGTGGCCAGCGCCGCCGGGTCGGCCCAGGCCGGCTTGGCCCAGCCCGCCACCGTCACCGGGACCAGGCCCGAGTCGGCGACCACCGCGTCGAACTGCTCGCCCTTGAGACGGTGGTAGTCCGCGATGTCCGCGCGGGTTCCGACGCCCAGGGCCTCACCGGCCAGGCGGACCAGGCGGCGTACGCACTCCGTGTCGTCCAACTCGTCATGGAGGAGGTCCCCGGGGATCGCGCGCTCGGCGAGGTCGTACACCCGCTTCCAGCCGCGGCGCTCCACGCAGACCACCTCGCCGTGCATCAGGGCGCGTTCGACGGCGACCTTCTCCCCGGACCAGTCCCACCACTCGCTGGTGCGCTTCGCACCGCCCAGCTCCGTGGCCGTGAGGGGGCCCTCGTCGCGGAGCTGCTTGATGACCCGCTCGTAGGCGCCGTCCGGGAGTTGGTGGTTCCACTGGGGGCGGGAGCGGTAGGCGCGACGGCGGAAGGCGAAGTGGGGCCACTCCTCGATGGGGAGGATGCAGGCGGCGTGGGACCAGTACTCGAAGGCGTGCGTGTCCGTCCAGTAGGCGCTGTCGACGGTGGAGCGGCCCACGGCGCCGAGGCGGGCGTACGGGATGAGTTCGTGCGAGCGGGCGAGGACCGAGATGGTGTCGAGCTGGACCGCGCCCAGGTGTCGCAGCACGCCCCGGACGCCGGACCTGCGGTCCGGGGCGCCGAGGAAGCCCTGCGCCCGGAGGGCGATTCTGCGGGCCTCGTCTGCGGTGAGTTCTGTGCTGGGGCGCGGAAGGGAGGTCATGCTCCGCAGGGTAGGGGAGGGGACTGACAGGCGGGGCTGAGCTGGGGATACGGACCACCGCCTCGGGAGCCGGCGCACGTCCGGGGGCCTGGCTCGGGGGGGGCGTCACGGTGGCGGGGTGTCAGGACCGCGCCGGCACGTACGGCGTCGTGGAGGGCAGGCCCAGGTCCGAGGGGAGCAGGGAGGCCATCCAGCAGTCGCGGCGGACCCCGTTGTTGTCGAGGCCGGATCTGAGGGTGCCTTCGAAGACGAAGCCGGTGCGTTCGGCCACCGCGCGGGAGGCGGCGTTGCCCACTTCGGCGCGCCATTCGAGGCGGTCGAGGGCGAGCACGGTGAAGGACCAGTGGGCGGCGGCGCGGGTGGCCTCGGTGACGTAGCCGTTGCGGCGGTGCTCCCTGGTGGCCCAGAAGCCGATCTCGCCGGTGCCGGGCAGGCGCATGGTGATGCCGAGCATCCCCGCCAGCTCCCCGGCGGGCAGGAAGAGGCCGAAGGTGAACATCGAGGCGTCGGCCCAGCCTTCGGGAACGGCCCGCTCGACGAAACCCTCGGCGTGCTCCCGCAGGTACGGCGAGGGGATCGTGGTCCAGCGCTGGATGTCCGGGTCCTGCGCGGCCGCGTACACCGTGGCGGTGTCGCGCCGGTCCACGGTGCGCAGCAGCAGGCGCTCGGTGGTCAGGGTGACGGGTTCCATCGGGCGATTCTGCTCGGTGGAACGCGGGGGCGCCATCCCGTGGGAGGCCGATCCGTCCGGGTTTCGTCGCCAGGGGGAGCGCCCGGCACGGAGGCGCGGCGTGTGAGGACACGGTCACGATTTGCGCATTTGGGGGGCGGAACGCGGCACCATCCGCGACGCCTGCCCGTTGTCCTGGTGAGCTGTCACCGCCAGACCTCCCGGCACGGCGGGGTCCTCGCTTACGATGGCCGTTGCTCAAGCTGTGATTGAAGACTGTCAACTGTCATTGAAACCGACCCTCCCCAGGCCCGACCGGCAAGGAGACAAACCCCCGTGTCCGTCCTCTCGAAGATCATGCGTGCAGGCGAAGGCAAAATCCTGCGCAAGCTGCACCGCATCGCGGACCAGGTCAACTCCATCGAAGAGGACTTCGTCGACCTCTCCGACGCCGAGCTGCGCGCCCTCACCGAGGAGTACAAGCAGCGGTACGCCGACGGTGAGACCCTCGACGACCTGCTCCCCGAGGCGTTCGCCACCGTGCGCGAGGGCGCCAAGCGCGCCCTCGGCCAGCGCCACTACGACGTGCAGATCATGGGCGGTGCCGCCCTCCACCTCGGCTATGTCGCCGAGATGAAGACCGGCGAGGGCAAGACCCTCGTCGGCACCCTGCCCGCGTACCTGAACGCGCTGTCCGGCGAAGGCGTCCACCTGATCACGGTCAACGACTACCTGGCCGAGCGCGACTCCGAGATGATGGGCCGCGTCCACAAGTTCCTGGGTCTGAGCGTCGGCTGCATCCTCGCCAACATGACGCCGGCCCAGCGCCGCGAGCAGTACGCGTGCGACATCACCTACGGCACGAACAACGAGTTCGGCTTCGACTACCTCCGCGACAACATGGCGTGGTCCAAGGACGAGCTCGTCCAGCGCGGCCACAACTTCGCGATCGTCGACGAGGTCGACTCGATCCTCGTCGACGAGGCCCGTACACCGCTGATCATCTCCGGCCCGGCCGACCAGGCCACCAAGTGGTACGGCGACTTCGCCAAGCTGGTCACGCGCCTGAAGAAGGGCGAGCCCGGCCAGCCCCTCAAGGGCATCGAGGAGACCGGCGACTACGAGGTCGACGAGAAGAAGCGCACGGTCGCCATCCACGAGTCCGGCGTCTCCAAGGTCGAGGACTGGCTGGGCATCGACAACCTCTACGAGTCGGTGAACACCCCTCTGGTGGGCTACCTGAACAACGCCATCAAGGCCAAGGAGCTCTTCAAGAAGGACAAGGACTACGTCGTCATGGACGGCGAAGTCATGATCGTCGACGAGCACACCGGCCGTATCCTCGCCGGCCGCCGGTACAACGAGGGCATGCACCAGGCGATCGAGGCGAAGGAAGGGGTGGACATCAAGGACGAGAACCAGACACTCGCCACGATCACCCTGCAGAACTTCTTCCGCCTCTACAAGCGCCACGACCACAACGGCAAGGAACGGCCCGGCCTCTGCGGCATGACCGGTACGGCGATGACCGAGGCCGCCGAGTTCCACCAGATCTACAAGCTCGGCGTCGTCCCGATCCCGACCAACCGGCCGATGGTCCGCAAGGACCAGTCCGACCTGATCTACCGCACCGAGGTCGCGAAGTTCGAGGCGGTCGTCGACGACATCGTCGAGAAGCACGAGAAGGGCCAGCCGATCCTCGTCGGTACGACGTCGGTCGAGAAGTCCGAGTACCTCTCGCAGCAGCTGAGCAAGCGCGGCGTCCAGCACGAGGTGCTGAACGCCAAGCAGCACGACCGGGAGGCGACGATCGTCGCCCAGGCCGGCCGCAAGGGCGCCGTGACCGTCGCCACCAACATGGCCGGCCGCGGTACGGACATCAAGCTCGGCGGCAACCCCGACGACCTCGCCGAGGCGGAGCTGCGCCAGCGCGGCCTCGACCCCGAGGAGCACATCGAGGAGTGGGCCCACGCCCTGCCCGAGGCCCTCGCGAAGGCCGAGGAAGCGGTCAAGGCGGAGTTCGAGGAGGTCAAGGAACTCGGCGGCCTCTACGTCCTCGGCACCGAGCGGCACGAGTCCCGGCGTATCGACAACCAGCTGCGCGGTCGTTCCGGCCGTCAGGGCGACCCCGGTGAGTCCCGGTTCTACCTGTCGCTGGGCGACGACCTGATGAGGCTGTTCAAGGCCCAGATGGTCGAGCGCGTGATGTCCATGGCGAACGTGCCGGACGACGTCCCGATCGAGAACAAGATGGTCACCCGCGCGATCGCCTCGGCGCAGTCGCAGGTCGAGCAGCAGAACTTCGAGACCCGGAAGAACGTCCTCAAGTACGACGAGGTCCTCAACCGGCAGCGCGAGGTCATCTACGGCGAGCGGCGCCGCGTCCTGGAGGGCGAGGACCTGCAGGAGCAGATCCAGCACTTCATGGACGACACCATCGACGCGTACATCACCGCCGAGACCGCCGAGGGCTTCGCCGAGGAGTGGGACCTCGACCGGCTGTGGGGCGCCTTCAAGCAGCTCTACCCGGTGAAGGTCACCGTCGAGGAGCTGGAGGAGGCCGCCGGGGACCGGGCCGGGCTGACCGCCGAGTTCATCGCCGAGTCCATCAAGGACGACATCACCGAGCAGTACCAGGCGCGTGAGACGCAGCTCGGCCCCGAGATCATGCGCGAGCTGGAGCGCCGGGTGGTGCTGTCGGTGCTGGACCGCAAGTGGCGCGAGCACCTCTACGAGATGGACTATCTCCAGGAGGGCATCGGCCTGCGCGCGATGGCGCAGAAGGACCCGCTGGTGGAGTACCAGCGCGAGGGCTTCGACATGTTCACCGCCATGATGGAGGGCATCAAGGAGGAGTCCGTCGGCTACCTGTTCAACCTGGAGGTCCAGGTCGAGCAGCAGGTCGAGGAGGTCCCGGTCGAGGACACGAAGCCGTCCCTGGACAAGGGCGACGCCGTGCCGGCCCAGGCGGGCGCGTCCCGGCCGGAGATCCGCGCCAAGGGCCTGGAGGCCCCGCAGCGCCGTGACCGCCTGCACTTCTCCGCGCCCACCGTCGACGGCGAGGGCGGCATCGTGGAGGGCGACCTCCCCGACGACGAGCCCGTCCGCTCCGAGGCGGACGGTCTCACCCGCGCGGAGCGCCGCAAGCAGCAGGCGAAGACCAGCCGCCGCCGCAAGAAGTAGGGGGCGCGCGGCGCGACACCGCTGCGCCGGGCGCGGTGGTGGGACGCGGGCCGTGAGGCTGTGAGGGCCGGGCACCTTCGGGTGCCCGGCCCTTCGCGCGTCGTGGCCGCCGTTCAGTCCACGTCGTCCGGGTGGGGGAACCTCGGGCCGCCGAGTTCCACCGCGGTGCAGCGCCAGCGGTGGTCGGGGCCGTGTTCCAGGCGGAAGGCCATGGCGCGGAGACGGTCGCCGGCGCCGATGCGGGCGAAGACCTCCAGGGCGCCCGGTCCGGCCACGTAGTAGCCGATGTCGCGGACGACCGGGTCGGTGCCGTGGGGGATGCGCAGCGTGCCGTGCTCGGCCAGCCAGGCCAGTTCGTCGTAGGCCCGCCCGGCGGTGTGGCGCAGCATGCTGTGGACCGGGCGCCGGCCGCTGAGTACGGCGAGGAGGAGGTCGGCGAAGCGGTCGGTGGGGCGAGGGTGAGGGGTGAGCCCGGTGGCCGTGGCGGGGCGCGTGGGGGCCGTGCGGGGCGGGGGCTGGATCGCGGGCGCCGCGGTCGTGGAGCGGGGTGTCGACGGGCGGCCGTCCCCCGGGGCCGTACGGGCCGGGGTGCGGCCCGGGCGGCGGGTGTCGTGGCGGACGGGCGGGCGGGTGCCGGGGGTGCGCCTGGTCCTGGTCATGACCTTGTTCATCGGAAATCCCCGTTCGTCGGTGAGGCCGCCGGGTACCAGTCGGTAACTTGGCGATGGGGATCTTGTACGAGGCCGGAGGGGGCCGTGGCAAGGAGGCGTGGGCCGCTGCCGGGGGCCGGGGGATGTTCACCTATCAGGGTGACGGCGAGGGGGTTCGGGCCCGGCGGGGCGCGGGTGTACCGGGTGAGAGGACGGGCCTGGGGTGGACGCGTCCGGAGCGCCGGGCGGGCGCTCGAAAGGGGACGCCCGCACGTATCCTGAAGGGCCTCCGGAGGCTTCGCGGGGCCTTCGCGGCGGACCGGGACGCATCGCGGGAACGGACCGTGGCGACGGACCGCCGGCGTGCTCCGGACGCTCCGGGACCGGCCCGAGAGCACGAACCGGAGCACGAACCGGAGCACGAACCGGAGCGCGAACCGAGAACATGAACCGAGAGCACGACCGAGATCACGACTACGAAAGCGGCCTGCCATGCGCGTCTACGTCCCCCTGACCCTTCCCGGGCTCGCCGAGGCGTACAAGACGGGTGAGCTGGGGGAGGGGGCGTTCGTCGCGTACGCCGTCACCCCGGCTCTGCGGGAGTGGTACCTGTCCGACGACATCGAGGAGTTGGAGTACGCGGCGCTGAACCGGGCGGCGCACGCCTCGCTGCGGCTGGTGGCCGTGGATCCGGGGGCCGTGCGGCGGCGGGTCGTCGTGGCGGTGGACGTGGCCGACCGGGACGCGGTGGCCGATCCCGACCGGGGCCTCGATCCGGTGGCGCTCGGTGAGGTGCGGGTGGCCGGGCCCGTGCCGTTGAGCAAGGCGGCGGCTGTGCATGTCGACTCGGTGGAGGCCGAGGAGGAGGTGGGGGAGGCCGCGGACGCGTTGGGGGCGGCGGATCAGGGGGACGACGACGCGCAGTTCATCGTGGACGGGGCGGACGACCACGAGCTGCTCTGGTACGCGACGCAGGAGATCCCGAACCTCGTGGGGCTGGGCGGCTGATCCGGCCGGCGCCTGCCGGCGCCGCCGCGCCCAGGGCCGCGCCCGGGGGTGGTGGGAATGCGTTGTCGGTGGTGAGGGGTACGTTCTGGGTATGGGGATGAACGGAGCCGGGGCGCATATCGTCTGGGACTGGAACGGGACCTTGTTGAACGACAACGAGGCGATCATCGGGGCGACCAACGCGGCGTTCGCGGAGCTGGGGATCGAGCCGATCACGCTGGAGCGGTACCGGGAGCTGTACTGCGTACCGGTGCCGAAGTTCTACGAGCGGCTGATCGGGCGGCTGCCGTCGGACGAGGAGTGGGAGGCCATGGACGTGGTCTTCCACCGGTACTACGCCGAGCACCGGGTCGCCTGCGGGCTGACCGACGGTGTGCCGGGGCTGCTCACGCAGTGGCTCTCGGCCGGCCGCAGCCAGTCGATCCTCAGCATGTACGTGCACGAGGAACTGGTCCCGCTGGTCCGGGGCTTCGGGATCGAGCCGCACTTCGTCCGGGTCGACGGGCGCACCGGCCCCTCCGGGGGCAGCAAGGCCGAGCACATGGTCCGGCATCTGCGCCGGCTCGTGGGCGTGGAGCCGGGACGGACCGTCGTGATCGGGGACGCAGCCGACGACGCCGTCGCCGCCCGGCACGTGGGAGCGCAGGCCGTGCTCTACACCGGCGGCTCCCACAGCAGGGCCGGCCTGGAGTGGGTCGGGGTGCCCGTCGTGGACACCCTGGAGGAGGCCGTCGCCGAGGCCGAGCGGCTGGCCGCCTAGCGCCCGCCACGGGCCCGGCACTCCTCGCGCCCCGCCCCGCCTCCTCGTCCCGCCGCTCAGGTCACCGGCGCCTTCGCCCGCAGCACCGTGAGGAACGCGCGCATCCAGCCGGAGTGGTCCGGCCAGGCGCGGGCGGAGACGAGGTTGCCGTCGACGACCGTCTCGGCGTCCTGGAAGGCGGCGCCGGCGGCCTGCATGTCGAGTTCGAGGGCGGGGTACGCGGTGACGCGGCGGCCCGACAGCGCGTCCACGGCGGCGGTCAGCAGCGGGCCGTGGCAGATCTGGGCGACCGGTTTGTCGGTGTCGAAGAAGGACTTGAGGATCTTGCGCAGCTCGGGATCGTTGCGCAGGTACTCCGGGGCCCGGCCGCCGGGGACGACGACGGCGGCGTACCGGCCGGGGTCGACCTCGGAGAAGGCCAGGTCGGCGGGCCAGGAGTAGCCGGGTTTCTCGGTGTAGGTGTCGTAGCCCGGCTCGAAGTCGTGGACGACGAACCGGAGCTTCTTGCGGCTGGGGGCCGCGATATCGACCTCGTACCCCTCCTCGCGGAGGCGCTGGTAGGGGTACAGGACCTCCAGCGACTCCGCCGCGTCGCCGGTCACGATCAGGATCTTGGGCGTCATGGTGGGGCTCCCCTCGGTGCCGCAGGGCTTCCTTCGTCAGGCTATGGCCTCCTGGGCAACGTGCATCCGGGGTGCGGATCTGCCAAGGGGGTGGGCGGATTCCCGGGCCGGGCGAAAGCGCGTATAGGCTCGGTTGCGCGGAGGTAGGCTCAAAAGTGCGCGAGGGGTACTGTGCAGAACGTCAAACTTCCACCCCCTGTTTTGTACACATACGGCTCATGACGTGCCCCCCGTCCGGAGGGATAGCCTTGTGGCGTGATCAGCGCGATAGTTCGCGGGGACGTCGTCGTCCCTGCCCTGCGCCCGGTGAGCACGGACGACATCCGTGTCCGGGCGGCGGTCGCTGGTCCTCGCGGGCGGGAGGGAGCCACCAGGGCTCCCGGGACGCCGGGTGCACCCACGGACGGCACGCCGCCGAGAGCAGCGTCACATCCCCGTCGGGTGCCGAGAATGGCTGATTACCCCCCGCTCGTCTCACCCTGCGGCATAGCGTCGAAGCAGACCGGACACCCCGTGTCGTGGTGGCGCGTCGGAGGGCACGAGTTCGTACTTCCTTCTACGTCACGCAACGGCGCGCGACAGGAGCCAGAGGACAATGCAGACCAAGCTGGACGAAGCCAAGGCCGAGCTGCTCGAACGGGCCGCCCGGGTAGCTGAGAACAGCCCGGTCGGGGGGTATCTACCGACTGGGACGACGAGCGAGAGTACGTCCGACATCCCGGACCAGGAGACCGTGCTCGCGTTCCTCCAGCGCTACTACCTGCACACCGCCCCGGAGGACCTGAGCGGCCGTGACCCGGTCGACGTCTTCGGAGCCGCCCACTCCCACTACCGGCTGGCCGAGAACCGCCCCCAGGGCACGGCCAACGTACGGGTGCACACCCCGACCGTCGAGGAGAACGGCTGGACGTGCAGCCACTCCGTCGTCGAGGTCGTCACCGACGACATGCCCTTCCTCGTCGACTCCGTGACCAACGAGCTGTCACGGCAGGGGCGCGGCATCCATGTCGTCATCCACCCCCAGGTCGTCGTGCGACGGGACGTCACCGGCAAGCTCGTCGAGCTGGTCACCGAGCCGGCCGCCGTCGCCGCGGCGGCCGCGGCCGTGGCCGCCGGGGAGACGCTGCCGCACGACGCGCACATCGAGTCCTGGATCCACGTCGAGATCGACCGCGAGACCGACCGCGCGGACCTCAAGCAGATCAACAACGACCTGCTGCGTGTCCTGTCCGACGTCCGTGAGGCCGTCGAGGACTGGGAGAAGATGCGCGACGCGGCGGTCCGGATCGCCGACGGGCTGCCCGCCGAACACACCGCCGACGACCTGCGCGCGGAGGAGGTGGAGGAGGCCCGCGAGCTGCTGCGCTGGCTCGCCGACGACCACTTCACTTTCCTGGGCTTCCGGGAGTACGAGCTGCGCGAGGACGACTCCCTCGCCGCCGTCGCCGGCACCGGGCTCGGCATCCTGCGCTCCGACCCGCACCACGCCGGGCAGGACCGGCACCCCGTCAGCTCCTCCTTCGAGCGGCTGCCCGCCGACGCCCGTGCCAAGGCCCGTGAGCACAAGATCCTCGTCCTCACGAAGGCCAACAGCCGCGCCACCGTCCACCGGCCGTCCTACCTCGACTACGTGGGCGTGAAGAAGTTCGACGCCGAGGGCAACGTGATCGGCGAGCGGCGCTTCCTCGGCCTGTTCTCCTCGGCCGCCTACACCGAGTCCGTGCGCCGGGTTCCCGTCGTCCGCCGCAAGGTCGACGACGTCCTGCGCGGCGCCGGATTCTCGCCCAACAGCCACGACGGGCGCGACCTCCTGCAGATCCTGGAGACCTACCCGCGCGACGAGCTGTTCCAGACCTCGGCCGACGAACTGCGGTCCATCGTCACCTCCGTGCTCTACCTCCAGGAGCGCCGCCGGCTGCGGCTCTACCTGCGCCAGGACGAGTACGGGCGCTACTACTCCGCCCTCGTCTACCTCCCGCGCGACCGCTACACCACCGGCGTACGCCTCAGGATCATCGACATCCTGAAGGAGGAACTGGACGGCATCAGCGTCGACTTCACCGCCTGGAACACCGAGTCGATCCTCTCCCGGCTGCACTTCGTGGTCCGCGTCCAGCCCGGCACCGAACTGCCGCACCTCAGCGACGCCGACAAGGAACGCCTGGAGGCCAAGCTCGTCGAGGCCGCCCGGTCCTGGTCGGACGGGTTCGCCGAGGCGCTCAACGCCGAGGTCGGCGAGGAGCGCGCCGCCGAGATGCTGCGCAAGTACGGCCACGCCATCCCCGAGGGGTACAAGGCCGACCACAACCCCCGCTCGGCCGTCGCGGACCTCGTCCGCCTCGAAGCGCTCGACCAGGACGAGGACTTCGAGCTGAGCCTGTACGAGCCGGTCGGCGCCGCGCCCGACGAGCGCCGGTTCAAGATCTACCGCAAGGGCGGCTCGGTCTCGCTCTCCGCGGTGCTGCCCGTCCTCAACCGCATCGGCGTCGAGGTCATCGACGAGCGGCCCTACGAGCTGCGCTGCGCGGACCGGACCACCGCGTGGATCTACGACTTCGGGCTGCGGATGCCGAGGCAGCAGTCCGGCAGCGCGGACTACGCGGGGGACGACGCCCGGGAGCGGGTGCAGGATGCCTTCGCCGCCACCTGGACCGGACAGGCCGAGAACGACGGGTTCAACGCGCTCGTGCTGAGCGCCGGCCTCACCTGGCGGCAGGCCATGGTGCTGCGCGCGTACGCCAAGTACCTGCGGCAGGCCGGATCCACGTTCAGCCAGGACTACATGGAGGACACCCTCCGCAACAACGTCCACACCACCCGGTTGCTCGTGTCGTTGTTCGAGGCGCGGATGTCGCCGGACCGGCAGCGGGCCGGGCGGGAGATCGTCGACGCGCTCCTCGAAGAGGTCGACGCGGCGCTCGACCAGGTGGCGAGCCTCGACGAGGACCGCATCCTGCGGTCGTTCCTGACCGTCATCAAGGCGACGCTGCGCACGAACTTCTTCCAGGAGGCTGCCGGCGGCAGGCCCCACGACTACGTCTCCATGAAGTTCGACCCGCAGGCCATCCCCGATCTGCCGGCACCCCGCCCGGCGTACGAGATCTGGGTGTACTCGCCGCGCGTCGAGGGTGTGCACCTCAGGTTCGGGAAGGTCGCCCGCGGCGGGCTGCGCTGGTCGGACCGGCGGGAGGACTTCCGCACCGAGATCCTGGGCCTGGTCAAGGCGCAGATGGTCAAGAACACCGTCATCGTGCCCGTCGGCGCCAAGGGCGGTTTCGTCGCCAAGCAGCTCCCGGACCCGTCGGTGGACCGCGACGCCTGGCTCGCCGAGGGCATCCGCAGCTACAAGACCTTCATCTCCGCGCTGCTCGACATCACCGACAACATGGTCGCCGGTGAGGTCACGCCGCCCGCCGACGTCGTCCGGCACGACGAGGACGACACCTACCTGGTCGTCGCCGCCGACAAGGGCACCGCGACCTTCTCCGACATCGCCAACGAGGTCGCCGAGAGCTACAACTTCTGGCTCGGGGACGCCTTCGCCTCCGGTGGCTCGGCCGGCTACGACCACAAGGGCATGGGCATCACCGCCCGCGGTGCCTGGGAGTCGGTCAAGCGGCACTTCCGGGAGGTGGGCGTCGACACGCAGTCCGAGGACTTCACGGTCGTCGGCATCGGTGACATGTCCGGTGACGTGTTCGGCAACGGCATGCTGCTCAGCGAGCACATCCGGCTCGTCGCCGCCTTCGACCACCGGCACATCTTCATCGACCCCAGCCCCGACGCGGCCACCTCCTACGCCGAGCGCCGCCGGGTCTTCGAACTGCCCCGCTCCAGCTGGGCCGACTACGACACCGACCTGATCTCCACCGGCGGCGGCGTCTTCCCGCGCACCGCCAAGGCGATCCCGATCAACGCCCACATCCGGGACGTCCTCGGCATCGAGGACAAGGTCGCCAAGATGACCCCGGCCGACCTGATGAAGGCGATCCTCAAGGCCCCGGTCGACCTGCTGTGGAACGGCGGCATCGGCACGTACGTGAAGGCGTCGACCGAGTCGCACGCCGACGTCGGCGACAAGGCCAACGACGCCATCCGGGTCGACGGAGGGGAGCTCAGGGTCCAGGTCGTCGGCGAGGGCGGCAACCTCGGCCTGACCCAGCTGGGCCGGATCGAGTTCGCGCAGACCGGCGGGCGGGTCAACACCGACGCCATCGACAACAGCGCGGGCGTGGACACCTCCGACCACGAGGTGAACATCAAGATCCTGCTCAACGGCCTGGTCGCCGAGGGCGACATGACGGTCAAGCAGCGCAACAAGCTGCTCGCCGAGATGACCGACGAGGTCGGCCGTCTGGTCCTGCGCAACAACTACGCGCAGAACACGGCGATCGCCAACGCCCTCGCCCAGTCCCCGGACATGCTCCACGCCCAGCAGCGCTTCATGCGCCACCTGGCCAGGGAGGGCCACCTCGACCGGGCGCTCGAATTCCTGCCCACCGACCGGCAGATCCGTGAGCGCCTCAACGCGGGCCAGGGCCTCACCGGCCCCGAGACGGCCGTCCTGCTCGCCTACACGAAGATCACCGTCGCCGAGGAACTGCTGCACACCGGGCTGCCCGACGACGCCTACCTGCGCAGGCTGCTGCACGCGTACTTCCCGGCCGCGCTGGGCGAACGGTTCCCCGAGCACATCGACAGCCACCCGCTGAGCCGCGAGATCATCACGACCCTGCTGGTCAACGACACGGTGAACACGGGCGGTACGAGCTTCCTGCACCGGCTGCGGGAGGAGACCGGAGCCTCGCTGGAGGAGATCGTCCGGGCGCAGACCGCGTCCCGCGCGATCTTCGGGTCGGGCGAGGTGTGGGACGCCGTCGAGGGCCTGGACAACAAGGTCGAGGCGGCCGTCCAGACCCGGATCCGCCTGCACTCCCGCCGCCTCGTCGAGCGCGGCACGCGCTGGCTGCTCAACAACCGGCCCCAGCCGCTGCAGCTCAGCGAGACCATCGCGTTCTTCTCCGAGGGCGTCCATCTGGTCTGGGGCGAGCTGCCCAAGCTGCTGCGCGGCGCGGACCTGGAGTGGTACCAGGAGATCCACGACGAGCTGACGGGCGCCGGGGTCCCGGAGGAGCTGGCCACGCGGGTCGCGGGCTTCTCCTCGGCCTTCCCCACGCTCGACATCGTCGCCGTCGCGGACCGGGTCGGCCGGACGCCGATGGAGGTCGCCGAGGTGTACTACGACCTCGCCGACCGGCTGAGCATCACCCAGCTGATGGACCGCATCATCGAGCTGCCGCGTGCCGACCGCTGGCAGTCCATGGCCCGCGCGGCGATCCGCGAGGACCTGTACGCGGCGCACGCGTCCCTCACCGCCGAGGTCCTCTCCGCGGGCAACGGCTCCTCCACGCCCGAGCAGCGCTTCAAGGTGTGGGAGCAGAAGAACGCCGCGCTGCTGGGCCGGGCGCGGACGACCCTGGAGGAGATCCAGACCTCCGACGCGTTCGACCTCGCCAACCTGTCGGTGGCGATGCGGACGATGAGGACGCTGCTGCGCAGCCACTCGTAGGCGCATACGGCGACGGGGGCGCCCCACGGCTGTGGGGCGCCCCCGTGCGTGGGCAGGGCTACTCGCTGCTCTTCTTCCAGAGCGTCAGCTTGCCCTCGACGCTCGGTACTTCCCAGCTGTACTCACCCGGGGTCAGCTTGGTGATCTCGTACATGACGAGGTTGCCGTCCTTGGTCACCGTGCAGAGGAGGGAGCCCTCGGGGATGATCGCGTCCTTGCCGAAGTCGTCGGGGCCCACGAGGGACGGCAGGGCGTCGGTGTCCGCACCCGTGCGGCACTGCTGGAGGGTGCGGCCCTTGCTCTTGCCCATCGTGGTCTCGAAGTTCCACTGGCCGTTCTGGATCGACATCTCCCGTGCCTCGTCCCTCATCTCGGCCTTGATGTCGATGCTCGGTTGGTCCAGGTCGATGTAGGTGTAGTTCTCGGCGGGCGTGCGCAGGACGAAGGACTGATTCTCGAAGGCCAGGGTGAACTTGGTGTCCGCGGACACGGTGGCGGACTCGGAGGGGTCGGTGACGTTCTGTCCGTCGCCCCCGCCGCTTCCGTCGTCGTCAGTCGGAGCGGGGGTCGGGGTGCCCTTGTCCCCGGCCGTGCCGTCGCCCTTGCCGCTGCCCTTCGTGTCGCTCGCCTCGGTGCCGTCCTTGTCGTCCTTGTTCAGCACGTACACCGCGGCTGCCGCGCCCGAGCCGGCCACGAGGACGAGGGCCAGGGCGACGAGGGCCGCCTTCAGCCCTCGGCGGCTCTTCTTGGCCGAGGCGGGGGCCTGGCCCGCCCGGGGCTGCGGGGTGAGGTGGTAGGTGTCCGTCGCCGGCGGCGGGTAGCCGTAGCCGGGGGGCTGCGTCTGGGCCGGCGGCCCGAAGCCGGTGGGCTGGCCCGGCTGGGGCGCGCCCTGGGTGGTTCCCTGGGCGTGGGCCGCCGGGTCGTGGGGCGGGGTGGCGGGGGCCGCCGAGGCCGTCGTCGGGGGAGTGGTCGGGGGTGCGGCGGGCATCTGGGGGGCCGTCGGCTGCGGCGGGCTCTGGACCGACTGCTCGCGGCGGGCGATCTCGGCGGTGAGCGGTGCCGGGAGCCAGCCGGTGAAGTCGCTGAGGCCGCGGCCCGCCGACTCCTGGCAGAGCGCCGCCAGTTCCTCGGTGCCGACGCGGGCGGCCGGGTCGGCGGTCAGGCAGCGTTCCAGCAGGGGGCGCAGCCGCTCGTCGTACCCGTCGAGCCTCGGTGGCCGCTGGGCGGTGTTGGCGATCTGCGCGGCGATGGTGATGGCGCCGCCGTCGCCGTACGGGTGGCGGCCGGTGGCCGCGACGGCGGCGATCAGGCCGAGCGAGAAGACGTCGGTGGCCGGGGTGACCTGCTCGCCGAGGGCGTGCTCCGGGGACATGTACTGCGGGGTGCCGATCAGACCGCCGGACTGGGTCAGATGGGTGGCGTCGGCGGCGCGGGCGATACCGAAGTCGATGACGTACGGGCCCTGGGAGCCCAGCAGGATGTTGCTGGGCTTGAGGTCGCGGTGGATGACGCCGGCCGCGTGGATGGAGGTCAGGGCACGGGCCGCGCAGCCGACGAGCTGGAACACGGCGGGCAGGGGCAGCGGACCGAAGCCCACCAGGGCGTCGTGCAGGGGGATACCCGCGATGAACGCCGAGGCCAGCCAGGGGAGTTCGCCGGTGGTGTCGTGGTCGACCACCGGGACGATGTGGTAGCCCTGCACGCGCCGGGCCGCCTGGACCTCCTGCTCGAAGCGGCGGCGGAAGTCGGCGTCCTGGCCGTACTCGCGGCGGATGACCTTCAGGGCGACGGGCTGGCCGCCGCGGGTGTGCGACAGATAGACCGTGCCCATGCCGCCCTCGCCGATCCGGGCGTGCAGGTGGTAGCCGGCGGTCTCTCTCGGGTCCTGCGGCCCCAGCGGGCTCAGGATGTCGCCAGTGCTGCTGCTGATGGGAGCCTCCCCCGATGCGGTGCCGAACTCCTGTGCCATGCCTGGGCACTTGAAGCGGTCCGAAGCTTATACGGCACTTATGACAGTTGGGATGGGTGTTGCGGTTCCCGGGAGATTGTGGGACGCGGGGGGTGGTGGGGGGTCTGTTTCGTCGGCGGGTGCGGGTCCGGTGGGGCTTCTCGCACAGTTCCCCGCGCCCCTGAGGAGCAGGGGCTGCGCCCCGTGCTCTTCAGGCCCGCAGGGCCTGTTTCTTCAGGGCTCACGGGTCCCGGCGGACCCGGTGGCGCCATTCCTCGTCCCGCACCGTGATCGGGGCCGTCGCCGGCAGGGGGCGGGCCGTCGGGGCCTCCGACAGGAGGGGGCGGGGGGCCGGGGTCGTCGGGGCCTCTGTCAGCGACAGCGTGCGGAACGCCGTCTCGATGATGGTCACCGAGGTGGCGACCGGGGCCGGGAGCCAGCCGCTGAAGTCGCGCACGTCCCGGCGGGCCGCTCCCGCGCAGTGCTCGGCCAGGGCGGCCGCGGAGGGACGGGACGCCGGGTCGGCGGTGAGACAGCGGCGCACGATGTCGAGGAGCGGCCGGCCGATGCCGTCCAGGGCGGGCGGGGCGACGTCGGTGGCGGCGATACGGGTCGCGATGGCCAGCGGATTGCCCCGGCCGTACGGGTGGGCGCCGGTGGCGGCGACCGCGGCGATCAGACCGAGCGCGAAGACGTCCGACGCGGAGGTCACCCGCCGGCCGAGGGCATGCTCGGGGGACATGTAGCGAGGGGTGCCGATGAGACGTCCGGCGGTGGTGAGGGTGGCCGCGCCCGCCGCCCGCGCGATGCCGAAGTCGAGCAGCCAGGGCCCGTCCGCCGCGAGCAGCAGGTTCGCGGGCTTGACGTCCCGGTGGATCACCCCCGCGGTGTGCACGGCGTCCAGCGCGTACGCGGCGCAGGCCAGCAGCTGCAGGACGGTGGGGACGGGGAGCGGGCCGTGGGTCTCCAGGGCCTGGTCGAGGGGGACACCCGGCACGTAGTGGGTGGCGAGCCAGGGCCGCTCCGCCCCGGCGTCGTGGTCGACGATCGGCACCAGGTGGTAGCCCGAGACGCGGCGCCCGGCGGCCACCTCGCGGGCGAACCGCTCACGGAAGGCGGGGCTGCCGGCGTACTCCGGGCGGACCAGTTTCAGCGCGACCGGCTGGCCGCCCCGGCTGCGGGAGAGATACACGGTGCCCATGCCGCCCTCACCGATCCGGGCGTACAGCGGATACCCGGCGATCTCCCGCGGATCCTCCACCCGCAGCGGCTCAGGTACCACCCCGCGCATCGACCGCCCCCTCCGCTCAGCCTCTCTCCGGAGCGTATCGCGCAACGGCTGTGGCGGTGGCGGATGCGGCAACCCGTGCACCGGCGGATACATCTGCCCAAGTGGCCCCCAGCCGCACCACGGTCTATAGAGGGGAGAAGAACCGATGAGAACGGGATGAGTGGGGTGAGCGCGGACGTGGACCAGCGACCCGCCGTATCCGTCGTCGTGATCGTCTACAACGACGCGGCCAGGCTGCGCACGGCCGTCCGCTCGGTGCTGGAGCAGACGCTGCGGAGCGTCGAGGTCGTGATCGTCGACGACCACAGCACGGACGGCTCCTACGAGGTGGCCGCACGCCTCGCCGCCGAGCACCCGGGCCGCGTGCGCGCCTACCGGCTGCCCGAGAACAGCGGCGGCTGCGGCGCGCCCCGCAACGCGGGCATCCGGGAGACCCGCGGCGAGTACGTCGTCTTCCTGGACAGCGACGACGTCCTGGAGCGCGACGCCTGCCGGAACCTGCTGGAGGCCGCCGAGACCACCGGCGCCGACCTCGTCTCCGGCCTCTGCGTCCGCGTCCACGTGGACACGCGCACCCGCAAGGAGGTCAAGTGGTACCCGTGGCTGTACGCCCGCACCCGTACCCTCGACTCGGTCGCCGAGCTGCCCGACCTCCTGGTCTACGACACCCTGTCCACCAACAAGTGCTACCGCCGGGACTTCCTGGTCGAGGGCGGCCTGCTGTTCCCCGTCGGCATCCACTACGAGGACCTCTTCTTCTCCGCCCAGGCGTACGCGGCCGCCCGCCGGATCACCCTGATCCCCAACCGGGTCTACGACTGGAACGTCGTCCAGAACCCGGGGACGGCCGCGGTCTCGATCAGCAACCGGCGGGCCGAGATCGCCAACTTCGCGCACCGCATGGAGATCCACCGCCGGGTGGACCGGCTCCTCGACGACCGGGGCCTGGGGGAACTGAAGTTCCACAAGGACGTCAAGTTCCTCAAGCACGACCTGGTGCTGCACCTGCGGGACCTGCCCTTCCGTGACGCGGCCTACCGTGCGGAGTTCGCCCGGCTGGCCCGTGCCTATCTGACGTCGGTCGACCCGGCCGCGTACGACGAGGTCGACCCCGTGCACGCCGTCTGCGCCTTCCTCCTGCAGCGGGGCGACTGGGACAACCTGCTGCCCGCCGTGGACACGCTCACCAACCGCGACAAGGTCTCCGCGCCGCTCGTCGAGCGCGACGGGCGGGTCTACTGGTGCGCCGAGCACCTGGACGCCCCGGGAGAGGAGGGGGAGTTCGCGCGCCGCATCCTGGACGTCACCGAACTCGGCCACCACTCCCGCCCGGTCGGCAAGCTGTTCCTGCGCAACGAGCTGACGCGGTACGAGCAGGACGCGGGAGGCGGGGGCGGTGTCCGTCTCGCCGGGCGCGTCACCAACCCCCTCGGGATCGTTCCGCCCGGCGCCCGGCTCACCGCCGAGCTGGAGTTCTACGCCCGCCGCCCCGGTGTGCGCCTCCAGACCTTCCGGGTGCCGGTGCCGACCGTCCGGCACGAGGGGCCGTACCTCACCTGGGAGGCGACCGCGGACATCGCGAGGACGCTGCGCCCGCTCGGCATCGTGGACGCCGTCTGGGACGTACGCCTCCACCTGGACGTCGACGGCGAGCGCACCACCAGCCGGCTCACCGCCGCCGAACCGGGCCTCGTCACGGGCTCGTTGCCGGTCCGCCCGCGCCTGACCCGGCTGGTCGCCGACCGGATCGAGCCGCGGATCTCCGCCCGCGGCCACCTCGCCTTCCGGCTGGTCCCCGACAAGAAGGCCCACGCCCTCGTCACCCGAGGGCTGCGGGGCACACCCGGCCGGCTCGCCAAGTCCGGCTACCGCAGGGCGAGGACGCTGCGCGCGAGAGCCACCTCGGGAGACACCAAGATCCGTCTCTACGAGGAGGTGTTCCGACGTCTGCCGATGCGCCGGCGCCTGGTGGTCTTCGAGAGCCACCTCGGCCGGCAGTACAGCGACAGTCCCCGGGCGATCTACGAGGAGATGCGCCGCCAGGGTCTCGACTTCGAGGCGGTGTGGTCCTACACCGGCCGCCCGGAGGGCTTCCCCGCCGACGCCACCCTCGTCCGCCGCTGGTCCCTGCCGTATCTGCGGGCGCTGGCCCGTGCCGGGTTCTGGATCGACAACCAGAGTTTCCCGCTGAAGCTGACCAAGCGCCCCGGCACGACCTACCTCCAGACCTGGCACGGCTCCGCGCTCAAGCGCATGGGCTTCGACGAACCCGGCTGGAAGCTCAAGACCCGGGCCGAGCAGGCCGAACAGCAGCGCACACTCGACCGCTTCGACCACTTCCTGATCCGCTCCGAGCACGACGTCCGCACCCTGGCGAGGGCCTTCCGGCTGCGCGAGAAGGTGCTGCTGCGGGTGGGCTACCCCCGCAACGACGCGCTCGTGCGCGCCCGGGGGACCCGGCCGTCCTCACAACGACCGCCACTGGCGGCCGAGTTGGGCATCCCGGTGGACAGGAAGATCCTGCTCTACGCCCCCACCTTCCGCCACCAGGGGCAGCGCCGCTTCGCCCTCCCCTTCGACGTGGAGCGCTTCGCCGACACGTTCGGCGACGAGTACGTCCTCCTCGTCCGCGCCCACTACCTCGACCATGTCGTGCTCCCCCCGTCGGTCCGGGGCCGGGTCGTCGACGTCTCGGCCCACCACGACGTGACCCCGCTCCTCACCCTCGCGGACGCGCTGATCACGGACTACTCGTCGGTGATGTTCGACTACGCCCTGCTCGACCGCCCGATGCTGTTCTTCGCGTACGACTACGAGGAGTACGTGCACGAGGGCCGGGGCACCTACTTCGACCTGCTGGAACGGGCGCCGGGCCCGGTCGTGCGGACGGAGGACGAGCTGCACTGCGTCCTGCGGTCGATGCCGCTGGAGGACCAGACGCTCAAGTACGCCGCCGCGCGCGAGCGGTTCACGGCCGACTTCGGCGAGTACGACAAGGGGACGGCGGCCCAGAGCGTCGTCGACCAGTTCTTCTCCGAGTGGAGGCGCGGGTGACCGGTTCGGACGGGACACGAGGCGCCGGGGCACGGGACGTCTTCCTGGTGTCCAACAGCGTGGACGAGACGGGTGGTGTGACCAGCTGGTCACACCACCTGGCCCGCCTCCTCGCCGGGCGCGGACACCGGGTGCACGTCATCGGGATCGCCACCCCCGAGGACCCGCACGACCTGGGCGAACTCCCCTACCCCACCACCAGGCTGTACGAGGGACAGCCGCCGCCTCCCGGTCGCGCGCGGGACGCGAGCAGACGGGACAGGGCGGCCCAGCTCACCGGGCTCTTCCGGGCCGCGCGGCCCGGCGGGGTGGTCATCGTGACCCAGGTGTGGGCGATGGAGTGGGTGAGGCTCGCCGACACCACCGGTCTGACCGTCATCGGGATGAGTCACGAGTCCTTCGCGGCCTCGCGGCGCTCCTCGCGCTTCCGGCGGGTCCTGACGTACTACCGGGACGTCGACCGGATGCTCGTCCTCACCCGCGAGGACGCCGACCTGTGGATCGGTGAGGGCCTCAACAACGTCTCGTACCTGCCCAACGCCGTGCCCTGGCTGCCGCGGACGCCCTCGCCGCGCACCGGGAAGGCCGTGGTCAGCATCGGCCGGCTCAGCGACGAGAAGGGTGTCGACATGCTCCTCGACACCTGGGCCGAGGTGGCACCCCGCCACCCCGACTGGACCCTGCTCGTCCACGGCTCCGGCGAGGACGAGGAACTGCTCCGCAAGCAGTGCACGGCCCTCGGCCTCGACGACTCGGTGTCCTGGAGGGGCCGTACGGACGATGTGCCCGGGGCCCTGCGCGCCGGCTCGGTCTTCGCGCTGTCCTCCCGGGGCGAGGGCTTCCCCCTCACGCTGATGGAGGCCATGGCGATGGGCGTGCCCTGCGTCGCCTTCGACTGCGCCCCCGGCGTCCACGAGATCGTCCGCGACGGCGAGGACGGCCTCCTCGCCGCCCCCGGCAACACCGGTGAACTGGCCCGCAAGCTGGATCTGTTGATGACCGACAAGAGCCTGCGGGACCGGATGGGCGACACGGCGAGAAGGAACATCCGGCGGTACGGGACGGAGGAGATCCTGGACCGGTGGGAGGCGCTGTTCACCTTCCTGGAGAGGTGAGGTGAGGGCGGCGACGCCCACTGCGCCTACTTCTTGCCGCCGGTGAACCTCTCGTACTCCTTCAGCACCTCGTCCGTCGGCCCGTCCAGGCGGAGTTCACCGCGCTCCAGCCACAGCACCCGGTCGCACGTGTCCCGGATCGACTTGTTGTTGTGGCTGACGAGGAAGACCGTGCCCGCGTGCTTGCGCAGCTCGCGGATCCGCGCCTCGGAGCGCTTCTGGAAGGAGCGGTCGCCGGTGGCCAGGGCCTCGTCGATGAGCAGCACGTCGTGGTCCTTGGCGGCGGCGATGGAGAACCGCAGCCGGGCCGCCATGCCGGAGGAGTAGGTGCGCATGGGGAGGGTGATGAAATCCCCCTTCTCGTTGATGCCCGAGAAGTCGACGATCTCCTCGTACCGCTCCTTCACCTGCTCACGGGACATGCCCATGGCGAGCCCGCCGAGGTGGACGTTCCGTTCACCCGTCAGGTCGTTCATCAGGGCCGCGTTGACGCCGAGCAGGGAGGGCTGGCCGTCGGTGTAGATGCGGCCGTTCTCCACGGGGAGCAGCCCGGCGACGGCCTTGAGGAGGGTCGACTTGCCGGAGCCGTTGGTGCCGATGAGCCCGATGGCCTCGCCCCGGTACGCGGTGAACGACACGTTCCGCACGGCGTGCACGGTGCGTACGCCTGCCGCCTTCTCGGACTTCTTCCGCCGCAGGATGCGGTTGAGGGCGGCGGTGGCGGTGCCGCGCCCGGCACCGGTGCCGTTGACCCGGTAGACGATGTCGACGCCGTCGACGACGACGGTGGGGACCGGCTCGGTGGCGGTGTCCGGCCCGGGTGCGTGCCGCGCGTCCGGAACGGTGATGGTGGGGGTGATCGTGTCAGCCACGGCCGTACGTCTCCTCAGCCTTCCAGAAGTAGATGAACCCGCCGACGCCCGCGAGGAGCGCCCAGCCCGCGGCGATCGCCCAGACGTGCGGCGGGAGTTGGCTCGCGTGGAAGCTGTCGATCAGCGCGAACCTCATGAGGTCGATGTAGACGGCGGCCGGATTGCACTCCAGCAGCAGATGCACGAAGGCCGGGATGTCCCGGTCGGCGAGTTTGTGGTCGATGCTGAACATCACGCCCGAGGCGTACATCCAGGTGCGCAGGACGAAAGGCATCAGCTGCGAGATGTCGGGGGTCCTGGCGCCGATCCGCGCCATCGCCATCGCGATGCCGGCGTTGAACACGAACTGCAGCGCCAGCGCGGGCACGATCAGCAGCCACGACATGGCCACCGGCACCCCGAAGGCCAGCAGGATCACGACCAGCGCGGCCATGGAGAACAGCAGCTGCTGGAGCTGCTGAAGGCAGTACGACAGGGGCAGCGAGGCCCGGGGGAAGTGCAGCGCCCGGACGAGGCCCAGGCTGCCGGACATGGCGCGGGTGCCCGCCATGATCGAGCTCTGGGTGAAGGTCCACACGAACACGCCGGTCACGAGGAACGGGACGTAGTCCGGCACACCCTTCTTGGTGCCCATGAGCAGGCCGAAGATCAGGTAGTAGACCGCCGCGTTCAGCAGGGGGTTCGCGATCTGCCAGACCTGGCCGAGCTTCGCCTGGCTGTACTGCGCGGTCAGCTTGGCCGTGGCGAAGGCGGTGATGAAGTGCCGCCTGGCCCACAGCTGCCGTACGTACGCGCCGAGGGAGGGGCGGGCCCCGCTGACGCTGAGGCCGTACCGCTCGGCGAGCTGGGCCGGGGTCTCGGCGGGGGTGCTCCGGCCGCCCGGGGCGGCCGGGGGGTTGGCCGCCGTGGGAGGTGGCGGGGTGTGGAGGACCTGGCTCACATCCGCTGCTTTCGCTAGTGGGGGCGTCCGCCGTGTTCGGCTGCCGGGCGCTCGGGCTTCCTGCGCCGTCCTTGCCCGGCTCTTACGTCGGGACGGGACCGTATCGTCGCAACGCGAGAGTAAGCCGATTCGACGTCGGAACGCAACCGTTTCGTCGTGGCGCCCTATGCTGGGGGGCATGACGACGAACGCCGGCCCCTCCGCAGCGCAGCCGCCGCCACGGCCGCGCCGCCGGGCCCCGGCCGGGGCGGCCGTGCTCCGGGAGGACGTGACCGAGGCGATCCGGGCCGCGGTCTTCGAGGAACTGGCCGCCGTCGGCTATGCCCGGATGTCCATCGAGGGGATCGCGCGCCGGGCGGGCGTCGGCAAGACGGCGGTGTACCGGCGCTGGCGCTCCAAGCTGCACCTGGTGCTGGACCTCGTCTCGGCGGTCGCCGTCCAGGGCCTGCCGATGCCCGACACGGGCTCGCTGGAGGGCGACCTCCGGCTGCTCTACGAGGTCACGTCCCGAGCCCTGCGCCACCCGGTCGCCGGCCAGATCATCCCCGACCTCCAGGCCGAGGCCGCCCGCAACCCCGAGATCGCCGAGGCGATGCGGAAGGCGCTGCGGGAGGGCCAGCAGGGCGTGGCCACGGGGATCGTCGCGGCGGCGGTCGCGCGCGGCGAGGTCGGGGCGGACGCCGACGAGGATCTCGCCCTGGACGTGATGTTCGGGCCGCTGTACTGGCGGTCGGTGGTGGTGCGGTCGCCGAAGCTGCCGAAGGGGTATCTGGAGAGCCTGACGCGGGCCACGGCCGCGGCGCTGCGGGCCCTGTAGGGGCGGGCAGGGGGCCGGGCGGGAGCGGCACCGGGTGCGCGGGGAGCCGGCCCGGCTGAACGTTTTCCGTGCGGGCGGCGTCTTGGTCACAGTCGCTCAGGAATGGGGTCGCCGTGACTCTCGTACGCTTACGCTTCCGTGCTCGTTCCGTGCTCCTCGCCGCCGCGCTGGTCGCGGGCACGACGGGGGTGACGGCCGCCTGCGACGGTGGGATCACCTCCCCCAAGTCGACCGAGAGCACGTCGCCGGGAGGTACCACGGCGGCGAACAAGGTCATGTGGCAGGAGCCCGCCTCGTACGTCTACACGCTCACCTCGACCTCGCAGGTCCTGACCGGGCGTTTCCGTGTGACGGTCCGGGACGGCGAGGTCGCCGGGGCCGTCGGTCTCGACAGCGACGGCAGGAAGGCGCTGGCGGACGGGCCCGGCCGGGTCCCCAGCATCGGCGACCTGATCGACAGGCTGGAGACCGCCTGGCAGGAGGGGGCGGACACGGCGGAGGCGGAGTACGCCCCCGACGGCCACCCCTCGCGGATCATCCTGGACCCGGCCGAGAACGCGATCGACGACGAGGCCGAGTACCTCATCGGGGCCCTCGAGGCGGGCGCCGGCTGAGCGCCCCGCGTCAGGTGCGGCTTCGGCGGCGACGCGGGGCGCGGGCTGTGGGGGTGAGAGCGGGGGTGGGCGCGGGCGCGGGCGCTGGTGCGGGCGCGGGTCAGAAGAGGTCGGTCAGGTCCGGGCCCCGGCCGTCGACGACGTCCGGGGGCTTGATGCCGTGGCCCTCGGCGGAGCCGAAGTAGGTCGGCTCGCCGGGCTCGGCGGGGGTGCCCAGGACGGCGTCGAGCGACCGGAGGGCCGCCGCGAGGCGCGGAGCGTTCTGCCTCTGCACCTCGGGATGCGGCTCGCCCCGGAAGTCGAACGGGCCCCAGACGTCGTGGAAGAGGGCCAGCTCCGCCCAGATGCCGGGTGCGTCGGGGGCCACCGTCAGCTCGACCAGTCGGTGTTCCCCGCGCTTCTCGCCCGTCGCGTCGATCCAGGTCCCGGAACCCACCACGAGCACGCTCCCGACCGACGCGTCGGGGAAGCCGACGGGGCGGCTGCGCTCGATGCGCCGGGGCACGTCCTCGTCGTCCATGGGGCCCTGGAGCGCCATCCGGGTGATGAGCCCGGTGCCGCCGCTGCCGTACACGAACCAGTCCCATTCGAGGCTGTCGGGTACCAGCAGTTCGTGCTCGCGCAGCACGGCGCACATCCGGGCCGCCACGGACAGCGCGGAGTCCAGGCCCGGGGGTGCGAACTCGTCGAGCTCCCACGTCCACGACGCACATTCCTTCGGGGCGCGCATGAGAAGGGACACGGAATTCCTCACGGATAGGTCGGGCCGTTGGCCGGGATGGTGATCGAGCCGTCCTGGAAACGCAGTTCGAAGGTGGCGTTGATCCTTTTGGCGTGCTTCTCGACAGACCTCAGGATGTCATCGGTGACCGCGCCCTTCACGTCGTGGATGTCGAGGATGGCGACCTTCTGGCCCGCGATCTCACCGGCGAGCTGCTTGATGGCGATCTTCTTGGCGGCGGAGTTGATGCCGGAGACCGACTGCACGTCCTTGAGCTGGACGCCGTACTCGATCCTGTCACCCGCCCTGACCAGCACATCCAGGTCCAGCTTGTCGCCGGGCGCCTTGAACTCGAAGGCCACGTCCTTGGCACCCCGGGCGCTCAGATCCGCCGCGTGCTCCATGGCCATGTGCACCGAGGGCGTCATGTCACCCTGCTTGACCTGGAGGAGGAGGTCCTTGTAGCCGGGCATGTCCGCGAGGTCCCCACGGGTGATGTGCGCCGCGATACCGGCTCCGTACGGGCTCTTGTTCAGCTGGGTGAGCATGCGCTCCAGGTCCTGCGACTTGAGCTTGAGCTTGTCGCTGTTGAGCGCGTTCACGACGTCGGCCTGCTGGTCGGGCCGCATGGGTCCGGTGGGAGGCGTGGGCGTCGCGTCGCCCTCGCTGAAGTCGGGCCTGTCGGGGCCGTCTCCACCGCCGGCTCCGTCGCCGCCGGGGCCGTCACCACCGCCGGGTCCGTCACCTCCTGCGCCGGGTCCGTCCCCGTGGCCGCCGCCACCGGGTCCTTCGCCGTGCCCGCCGCCACCGGGGCCTTCCCCGTGGCCGCCGCCGGGCGTCTCGCCGTGCCCACCCGCGGGGCGCTCACCGTGTCCGCCGCCCGTCGGGCCCTCTCCGCCCCGTGGGCCGCCGCCACCGGTCGGTGTCTCGTGGCTCCCGGACGGCCCGCGGCCCAGGTCGTCGGCGCGACCGCCGGGCAGATGGTCGGCGCGGCCTCCCGGAAGATCGCCCGCGCGACCGCCGGGCAGGCCGGTTTCCCCGGCCCGTCCGGTCCCGCCCAGATCGTCGCCGTCGCGTCCGACGACGGAGCCGCCGTCGCCCACCTTGGCCCCCGCGCCCACCAACTCGGGCTGCCGGGACCCCACATCGACGCCCCGCTCGGTGGCCGTCCCCTCGTGCTTGATGCCGTCCAGGGACTCCCGGACCGTGCCGTCGGCGTTGTGCACGATCAGCGTGTCGGTGTCGAGGTAGACGACCTCGCCCGTGGGCGTCTCCATGCGGACGGAGTTCTCGGGGGTGAGCCCCGACGGCAGTTCGTCGGCGATGTTCGGCGGATCGGCGATCTGGTACGTGCCCTCGCCGAGCTTGATGTGCGTGCCGTCGGTGATGCCGCGCAGGCTCGCCATGACGTCACTGATCTTCACCGCCGTCGCGCCGACGCCCTTGGTGATGTACGTCATCGGATCGACGATTCTGCCGGCCTTGCCCGCGAAGGAGATGGCCCTGGCGATGGCGCCCGCCTTGCCCGCGCCGGAGACAGCGCCGCCCGCACCGCCCGTGAAGACCGTGGTCAGGACGTTGAAGGTGACGGCCCCGGCCGCGCGGGACGGGTTCTTGCCCCATTCGTCGTACGCGATGAGCGCCTTGCCGGTCTCCACGACGGCCGTACGGGAATCGCGGATCCAGGAGGGCAGCTTGTCGTCGGGAGTGAGCCAGAACGCGGCGGCCGTCACCGGGTTGGACATGATGACGATGCCCGTCGCCAGCTTGCCGAGGCCGACCCATGCCTGCCCCGCCGCGTCCCAGCCGTTGAAGCCGACCAGCGTGCCCAGGCCCTTGATCGTGCCCCACACCCCGTCGACCACGAAGCCGACCGCGAAGTCCCAGACGTGCTCGTGGATGTAGTACCAGGGGTTGGACTCCTCGACCGGGTCGCCCCACGGCAGCCCGCCGGCGTTGTTCAGGTCCTCGCCCCGGTAGCCGTACATGTTCTCTTTGTTCGAGCCGTCGTTGACGACGAGCGCCTCGCCCCCGACCAGCGCGACGATCTTGTTGTAGCAGTCGCGCTCGGCCGCCTGGAACGCGGCGTACGCGGCGTTGATGTCCGAGCGGCGGTTGTTGTTCTCCTCGACGAGGTCACCGTCGGCGCGCCACTCGTCGTCGTCCGCGATCTTCGCGCGGAAGGCGACGGCGTCCTGGCGGAGCTGGTCGAACTTCTGCTTCAGCGGGCCGACGGCGGCGGCGTACGTGTCCAGCGCCGAGGCCACGGTCTCCAGTTCGGTGGCGAACTCGTCGCCCTTGGCGGCCACCGGCGCCGTCGTCGCGAACAGCGCCTCCGCCTCGGGGGCCTTGTAGTACGCGGAGAGACCGCCGAAGCGGGTGTGGATCGCCGCGCCCGAGTCCTTCAGGGAGGTGCCGGCCGAACGGACGCCCGCGATGTTCTGGTCGAGCAGCTCCAGGTTGCCGGTGAACTCGGGGACCTCCTCCGGGATGACGGGGATGTCGTCGCTCACTTCGGCCCCTGCCCGCCGTTGCCGTCGACACCCGGCGGCGGTGGGACCACCGTCGCCTTGAGGGCGTTGGCCTGCTGCTCGGCGGCCATGTCCAGGTCGCCCGTGACATAGGCGTTGGTCGCGTTGGCCGCGCCCTGCACGGAATCGATGGTCCGCTGCGCCATGTACGCCAGCTTCTGCTGCCGCTCCTGCAGGTACTTGCTCAGGGCCGCCGCGACCGGACCGACCGGCACCCGGGGGGTGCCCGCCGCCACCGGCCCCACCATGGGCCCGCTGAACTGCCCGCCCGGCACGGCCGTTCCGGCCGACTCGGCCGCGCTCGCCATGTTCGACACCAGCGAGTTGGCGGCCTTCTCCAGGCCGCCCGCCGCCTCACCGGTCGACTTCAGCGTGGTCTGCACGTTGATCGGATCGATGTCCCATGCCGGCATCGCCGCTACCCCCGTAACGCCCCTGTCGGATACGTCTTACGTCGCTCGCCCGTCGCTGCCCGTCGTGCTCACGCATGCTTCGCGCGCTCGTGCGTCGGATCCCTGTTCGCTTCCCTCAGTACACACGCGCAAACGGCACCGGACAGTTCCCACGGTACGACGATCCCGTCACGGTTCTCCCCGGATTTCTCACCGTGTGGGGTGGTTCACCTGCCAGCCCGCCCACGCCGACGAGATCATGTCGTCGACGCCGTACCGCGCCTTCCAGCCCAGTTCGGCGGCGATCCGGTCCGCCGAGGCGACGACGCGCGCGGGGTCGCCGGGCCGCCGCCCGACGGCCACGGGAGACACGTCGTGGCCGGTGAGCGCGGTGATCCGGTCGATCATCTCCCGCACCGAAACGCCTTCCCCGCGCCCGATGTCGAGGGTGAGGTCGGTGCCCGGGGCCTCGCGCAGCCGCCGCGCGGTCGCCACATGGGCCTCGGCCAGGTCGACGACATGGATGTAGTCCCGGACGCAGGTCCCGTCGGGGGTCGGGTAGTCGGTGCCGAAGATCCGCGGCTGGGCGCCCTCGGAGAGCTTCTCGAAGACCATGGGGACGAGGTTGAAGACACCGGTGTCGGCCAGGCGGGGGCTCGCGGCCCCCGCCACGTTGAAGTAGCGCAGGGAGGCCGTCGACAGGCCCGTCGCCCGGCCCGTGGCCCGTACCAGCCACTCGCCGGCCAGCTTGGTCTCGCCGTAGGGGCTCATCGGCACGCACGGCGTCTCCTCGGTGACGAGGTCCACGTCGGGCATGCCGTACACGGCGGCCGAGGAGGAGAACACGAAGGACGCGACCCCGGCGTCCGTGACGGCCGACAGCAGGGTGCGCAGGCCCTCGACGTTCTCCCGGTAGTAGTGCAGCGGCAGTTCGACGGACTCGCCGACCTGCTTCTTCGCCGCCAGATGGACGACGCCGGTGATGCGCCGGTCCCGGACCACGCGGGCCAGCCGTTCCGCGTCGAGGGTGGAGCCGATCTCCAACGGCACGCCGTCGGGCACCCGTTCGGCGACCCCCGTGGACAGGTCGTCGTAGACGACGGTCTCCTCGCCCGCGTCGAGCATCGCGCGCACCACGTGCGCCCCGATGTATCCGGCGCCACCGGTGATCAGCCAGGTCATGGACGACCGTCCCCTCGTAGGCCATGGCGATGCGTGACGCCATGGTGATGATGCAGGTGCAATCAGTCGGTTCTCAGTGAAGCAGGCGCCTGAGGCGACGCAGCACCACGTCGGTCGCGCCTCGCCGACCGGGCGCGAGGCGCAGCGCGAGCGCCCCCGCGTGCGTCGCGTACGGCTGTGCGAGGAGCACGCCGTGGCGTGTGCTTGGCAGTACGCTCCGGCGCAGCAGCCCGGCGCCCGCGACGGCGTGCGCGGTGGTGTCCCGGTGGGTGCCGTCCGCGAAGCGCAGCCGCAGCCGGAGGTCCCAGGTCCCGCCGCCCAGCGCGGCCAGGTCCAGCGGGATGTCCGCCGTCCAGCTGTCGAAGTCCGCCTCGGCCACGAGGGGGGCCGTGCCGGCGAACCCCACCCGCCCGTCCTCCCGCGCGGTGAACTCCGCCCGCACGCTCAGCGGACCCGCCTCCGCCATCCGCCCGTACAGCTCGTGGAGCCGCAGCCGGAGCCTCGTCCCGCGCGCGCGTGGCCGCAGTTCCGCGTCGACGGCGGCCGGCAGCAGGTGCACGGGGCGGACGAGGAGATGCTCCAGCTCCACCTGGGGCAGCTCCGCGGACCAGACGGGCGTACCGTCGGCCGCGCGCGCGTAGGGCGGGGTCAGCCGGGCCGGGCGGGCCGCGAGCTCCTTGAGGCGGGCCAGGTCGCGCGGCTCCTCGGCGGCGAGGATCACCCGGGCGACGACCCGGCCGGGCGCGGGCGCCGCCGCGAAGTCGCCCTCGTCGAAGGAGGTCAGGTGCGCGCGGGTCACGGCCCACCAGGCGCGCCGGTACTCCGCGCCGCGCAGGTCCAGCTCGCGCGCGTACATCCGCAGCGAGTGGTCGAGGAAGCGCGTCCGCGTCGCCCGCGCCAGCCGCTTCTCGCCGGCGCCCAGCAGGATGTCGTACGACAGGCGGTCGGCCTCCGTCCGGGCGCGCCAGTTGGCTGTGCCCGAGCGGTCGAGGGAGATGGACAGCCGGGCGGCCGAGCGGCGCACGTGCCAGACGTACACCCGGTCGGGGACGAGCGCGACCCGCGGCGCCGCGGCCAGCACGCGCGCGCCGAAGACGAAGTCCTCGTACGGGAAGCGGCCCTCGGGGAAGCGGATCGCGTGGTCACGCAGGAAGGCGGTGCGGTAGAGCTTGTTGACGCAGAGGGTGTCGTGCGCCAGGCGTACGCGCTGGGCGGGATGGGGTACGAGCGTGCGCCGGGCGTACAGCTCGGGGTGCCACGGGGTCTCCCGGCCGGACGGCAGCTCCTTGCGCACGCACAGCCCCGACGCGACCGGCGCGTCGTGCTCCAGGGCGGCGCCCAGCAGCGCGTCCACGGCACCGGGCGGCAGCACGTCGTCGCTGTCCAGGAACATCACGTACGGCGCGGCCGCGGCGTCCACTCCGTCGTTGCGCGGGGTGCCGCAGCCGCCGCTGTTGGCCCGGCGCCGCAGTGTCCGCAGCCGGGGCTCGGCCTCGGCCAGCCGCTCCAGCAACTCCGCGCTGCCGTCCGTCGAACCGTCGTCGACCGCGATCACCTCACGGACGGCCGGCCCCTGCGCGAGCGCCGAGCGGACGGCGTCCGCCACATGGGCGGCGTCGTCGTACCCGATGACGACGACGGAGACCTGTGCCTGCTGGAGAGCCATGGTTGCCCCGCACCTGTGAGGGATATATGCGCAATCTTCCCTTAAGAGAGGCTTTGTGGCCCGGTGGGGAAGAGGGGCTCGGGGCTGGGGTTCCGTGCGAGATGGTCGAATTCGGGCGGTACGTCCAGGGCTGATGCTCCGACGGTCCCTCATGCGGGGCCTGTGCTGGGGCCTTCCGCGGAGCCTTCGGGTGGGCTCGGTCGGGCTTCGGGATGGGCTTCGGGGTGGGCTTGTCGCCGGGTTTTCGACCGGCTCGGTCGGGTGATGGGGCGGCCCCTCGGTCGGACCTTCGTGGCCCCTCTGCCGGTCCCGGCCGGGCCGGCGGTCAGTTCTCCGGCTGCTGCAGTGCCGCCGCGTCCAGGGCGGCCGTCAGGTGGTCCAGGCGGTCGCGCAGGTCGCGGATCTCGTCGAGGTCGAAGGTGGTCGCCGAGACGATCCGGCGCGGTACCGCCAGGGCGCGCTCGCGCAGTGCGGTGCCCGCCTCGGTCGGCCGCACCACCACCGACCGCTCGTCGCGCGCGCTGCGTTCCCGGCGTACCAGACCGGCCGTCTCCAGGCGCTTGAGCAGCGGCGAGAGGGTGCCGGAGTCGAGCCGCAGATGCTCGCCCAGCTTCTTCACGGGCAGTTCGCCCCGCTCCCACAGCACCAGCATCACCAGGTACTGGGGGTAGGTGATCCCCAGGTCCTTCAGGATCACCCGGTAGACGCCGTTGAAGGCGCGTGAGGCGGCGTGCAGGGAGAAGCAGATCTGCCGGTCGAGACGGAGGAACTCCTCCTCGGAGATCTGCCCGGAGATCTCCTCGGAGACCCCCTCGGGCGTGGGAACGGCACTCGTGGTCATGGATCCAGCGTAACTCCTGTCCGCCATTTAGTTGTGGGCAATTGAATTGTGTGCTCTACTGGAGCCCGTGAACGGCGGTCGGACCGGACCGCCGGACGTGAGATGACCTGTGAAAGGGATGGTTCTCCCATGGACGCGCTCTACACCGCTGTCGCCACCGCCACCCACGGCCGTGACGGTCGCGCCGTCAGCAACGACGGCAAGCTCGACCTCGACCTGGCCCTCCCGGTGGAGCTGGGCGGCCACGGCCAGGGCACCAACCCCGAGCAGCTCTTCGCCGCCGGCTACTCCGCCTGTTTCGCCAGCGCCCTCGGCCTCGTCGGCCGCGCCGCGAAGGTCGACGTCAGCGACGCCGCCGTGACCGCCGAGGTCGGCATAGGCAAGCAGGGCGAGGGCTTCGCCCTCAAGGTCACCCTCCGCGTCGAACTCCCCGACTCCGTCGACGAGGCCACCGGCCGCAAGCTCGTCGAGCAGGCCCACCAGGTCTGCCCCTACTCCAACGCCACCCGCAACAACATCCCCGTCGAGCTGGTCGTCGAGTAGGTCCGGCACCTCCGGCAACCCCCCCGGCATCACCGGGCGCGGATCGCTCCGGGCCACCTCGCCGCGGAGCGATCCGCGGCGGTGCACCCGCAGCGATCCGCGCCGGCGCACACCACGAGGAACGGCCCCCGGTGGGCCCCGGCTCAGCTCGCCGTCACCACGTCGAGCGAGCCACGCGGGGCCGTGACGCGCTCCAGCAGCAGAGGCAGCCCCAGCACCGGCAGCAGCCACGCCACCACGATCAGCCGGTCGCCCCAGATGGTGATGTCCGGGTGCCCGGCCTGGTTCAGGATCCCCGTGCACGCGCCGGCGATCACGAACCACCCGAACACCGGCCGCTGCCGCACCGCGCCCCACGCGCCCGCCGCCAGCGCGGCCAGGAACAGTGGCTGGGTCAGCTGCCGGCGCGCCCACTCCACCCAGAACGCGGACTCCAGCCGCAGGAACTCCGGCCACAGCCGGACCCGGTCGGGGTGGGTGTAGTGGTCGGTGAGCAGGTCCTGCAGACTCTCGGTGGACGCGGGGTAGCGCAGCAGTCCGGCGAGCACCGGCGTGCACACCACCGCGCCCGCCGACACGGCCCCGACCGCCCGCACCCACGGCTCGACCGCACCGCGCCCCGCGCGTTCGTCACCGTGCCCACCACCGCGTGCGCGCCGTACGGCGACCACCGCGCACGCCCCCACCAGACACACCCCCAGAAACAGCGCCTGCGAGTGCTTCACCGTGAACAGCGCCGCCAGTGCCCCGCCCACCAGCGACACCCCCGCCCGCACCCGCCCCTCCGCGGCCAGCGCGCACCCCCACAGCGCCGCCAGCGTCAGGGCCAGCAGCACTCCCTCGGTCATGGGCCGCATGGCGGTCGCCCCGCACGGGAGGACGTAGTACAGGGCCTGCCCCGTGAGGGCCACGGGAGTGGGGGCGCGGACGGCGCGCAGGACGAGGAAGGCCAGTACGCCCCCGGTCGCCGCGATCAGCACGCTCGCCAGCCACACCCCCCACACGACCCCGAACACGGCGACGAACGGTGCCAGCAGCACCGGATACCCGGGCCGCGCCTCGAAGATCCGCTGGAACCGCTCCGCGGCGAACGGAGGGATGAAGCCCTCGGTCCGCCCGGCCGCCAGTCCCCGGTCCACCTTCCGCCACAGCTCCCGGCGGCACTCCTCGGCGACCCGCGCGGCCGGACTCGGCGCGCGGAACCGCACCACGTCCACACCCTGCTTCCGTTCGGCCGTCGCCGCCCGGCTCCCGCAGTAGTGGTCGATGGCCCCGGCCGCCGCCTCCCGCGGACTCGCGCCGCCGAGAGCGAGGGCGTACGCGACGTAGTTCTTGGTGTCGGGGGTGGCGCGCCCGGTGACGCTCGCGAACTGGAGCAGCGCGAAACCGGCGGCGAGCAGCAGCACCCACGCCCGCGCCCTCATGACAACACGAAGCCCGAGCTCGTCACCGGCCCGGCCGTCCTCGGCGCGGGCACCGCCACCGCCCGCTCGCCCAGGAACACCCGCCGGACGACCCGCTCGGCCGCCCGCCCGTCGTCGAACTCGCAGTACCGCTCCCGGAACCCGGCCCGCAGCCGCGCCGACTCCGCGTCCTGCCACTGCCCGGAGTCGAACAGCCAGGCCAACTCCCGGTAGGAACGGGACACATGGCCGGGCGGGTCGGCGGTGATGTCGAGGTACATGCCCCGGCTCGCCGCGAAGGCGTCATGGTCGTCGGCGTGGAGGACGATCGGCCGGTCCAGGTTGGCGTAGTCGAACATCAGGGCCGAGTAGTCCGTGACGAGGACGTCGGCGGCCAGCATCACCTCCTCGGCGTGCGGCTCGTCGGTCGCGTCCACGACGACACCCCGCCGGTGCAGCTCGGCGAGCCCGAAACCACGCGCCGGGCCGTCCGCGAGCGAGGGATGCAGCCGTACGACGAGGGTGTGGGCCTCGCCCAGGCTGCGCCGCAGATCGGTGGCGAACCGGGCCAGGTCGAGGCGTTCGACGTGGCCTCCCCGCCGGTGGTCGCGGATCGTCGGCGCGTACAGCACGACCGTGTGCCCGGCCGGGACGCCCAGCCGTGCACGGACCCGCGCACCGTCGTCCGGCCCGGCGTTCACCAGGACGTCGTTGCGCGGGCTGCCGGTGCGCAGCGAGGTGAACCCGCACGGATACGCCCTGCTCCACACCAGCTCGGAGTGGCGGTTGGCGACGAGGCTGTGGTCCCAGCGGTCGGCCCGGCGCAGCGTCTCCGGCACGTCCGCACCGAGCCGGGCACCCGGCCTGTGCAGCAGGTCGGCGCCCATGAACTTCAGCGGGGTCCCCCGGTGGGTGTGGACGTGCACGCTGCCCGGCCGCTTGGTGAGGGTGCCGGGCCAGGGGGTGTTGCCGACGAAGTACGTCGCCCGCGCGGCCAGCCGGTGATACTCGGCCGAGTCCGGCGTCACGTACTCCACCCCCGGCGGGAGCGCCGCCACCCGCTCCGGCCGCACCACCCACACGCCGCGGATGTGCGGCGCGAGATCGCGGGCGGCCTGGTACACGGCCGCCGGGTCCCCGAGCACGCCCCGGTGCGCGAACGCCGAGTACAGCGCCAGCCCCGGGTCCAGCGGCAGCCGCTCATGGGCCAGGGACCAGCCCCGCCCGACCAGTTCGGCGCCGGCCGCTCGCCATCGCTCCCCGTGTACGCCGAGCGCGGTACGGACCAAGGTCACGCGGCGCCGGGCGCGGTAGGCCGCCCAGCCGCCCTCCAGCACGCGGTGCTCGGGTGTCGCCGGACCGTCGTCCGACCGGTACTTCCGGTACAGCGCGGCCGTCCGCCGGAAGAACTCGGCCCGGTCGCCCGACGGCACCCGGTCCGGCTCGGCGAGGACGGACAGGCAGTGTTCGGCCATCCGGTTCCGCACGAGGGCACGCCACCCCGCCGGCCCGGGGCGGGAGTTCAGATGACGGAAGACACGCTCGTACTGGTCGTGCAGGTCGAAGTGCCCGCGGCTCGTGGTGGACAGGAGGCCGCAGTGCCGCCGCTGCCGGTGGGCCACACAGATCCGGTCCAGCGTGGCGATCCGCCCGGCGCCGAACAGCACCGGGAACGTCCAGGGCGTGTCCTCGTAGTGACCCGGCGGGAACCGGAAGCCGTGCGTCTCGACGAACTCCCGCCGGTAGGCCTTGTTCCACACGACCGTCGGCAGGTCGAGGACCCGCGGGCGGTCCGCGACCGTGAAGGTGCCCCGGCCGTCCTCGGACAGCAGGGGTGCGGGGCCGGCGTGCCGTGTCTCGCCCCACCAGTGCGCGCGGACGTGGTCGAAGACCAGCACATCGGGGTCCCCCGCCTCGTCGAGGCGGTCCGCCAGCGCACGCAGCGCTCCCGGTACGAGAGTGTCGTCGCCGTCGAGGAAGAGCACGAAGTCCCCTGTGGCGTACGGCAGTCCGGCGTTGCGGGCACGGCCCGGGCCCACGTTCGCGGGCAGGTGCAGCACCCGTACCCGCGGGTCGCGGGCGGCGTACGCGTCGAGGATCGCGCCGCTGCCGTCGGGCGAGCAGTCGTTCACGGCGATCACCTCCAGATCCCGGTACGACTGCTCCAGGACCGAGTCGAGGCACGCGCGCTGAAAGCCCCGCACCTCGAACACGGGGACGATGACACTGAAACGGGGCATGACCGTCAGCTCCTCACGAGGGTCGCGGCGGCGGGCGCGGGGGCCGGGGTCCGGTCGGCGAGCGCCACGAGGGGCGGCAGCGCCCGGGGCTCCTCGCCCAGGAACACCCGCCGGACGACCCGCTCGGCCGCCCGCCCGTCGTCGAACTGGCAGAACCGCTCCCGGAAGACGGCCCGCAGGGCGTCGGCCTCCATGTCCGCGTACGACCCGTCGCGGAACAGGTCCGCCAACTCCCGCTCGGTGCGCGCCACATGACCGGGCGGCGCGGCAGGCAGGTCGAGGCAGACGCCCCGGGTCTCCCGCAGGAGGTCCCAGCCCGCCGTGTGGAGCACGATCGGCCGGTCGAGGTGGGCGTAGTCGAACATCAGGGACGAGTGGTCGGTGATCAGCGCGTCGGCGGCGAGACAGACGTCCGCGACCGAGCGGTGCGCGGTGACGTCGATGATCCGGCCGCCCTTCCCGCGCGCGGGGGCGCCGCCCCGGCCGTCGCGGGCCCGCAGCAGCACCACGTACTCCTCGCCGACCGCCTCGCAGAACGCCTCCGGATCGAGCCGGGTGCCGGGGCCGGTGACCCGGTCGTAGGGGGTGTCGCGGTGCGCGGGGGCGTAGAGGAGGGCCTTCCTGCCCTCGGGTACGCCCAGTACGCGCCGGGCGCGCGTCACGTCCTCGGCCGTCGCCGTGTAGTAGACGTCGTTGCGGGGAGAGCCGTACTCCAGCTGTTCGTACGTGCCCGGGAAGGCCCGCTCCCAGGTCTCCGTGGAGTGCCGGTTGGCGGAGAGCACGAAGTCCCAGCGGTCCAGGTGCGCGACGAGGCCGGTGAGGCCGCCGGTCGCTGCGGCCGCCACCGGGTACGGGGCCCGGTCCGTGCCCGTCGTCGTCACCGGGGTGCCCCGCTGGGTCCGGACGTGGACACCGCCGGGCCGTGCGACGGCCGCTTCCGCCTCCGCGCCCGCCGCCTCGACGTCGGAGCCGTCGAGGACGTACCGCGCGCGGGCGAGGGCCCGCCGGTGACCCGGACCGCCGAGAACGGCGTATTCGGCGCCCTCCGGCACGGTGTCCACCGCATCGGGTTCGACGAGGAACACCGAACGCAGCCGCGGGGCGAGTTCACGGGCCTTGGCGTGGACGGCCACGAGGTCGCAGCCGATGTCACCGCCCTGGTGCGTGCGGTACGCGACGAGATTCCTGTCCGGCGGCAGACGGCGCTGGACGGCGCACACGGCGCGGTTCAGGGGCGCGCGGGGGCGGGGAAGCGCGGCCAGCGCTCCGGCGGCCGCCCGGTCGGCGGCGCTCAGTGCCCGGAAACCGGCGTACGAGCCGGACGCGAGCAGCCGGTGCTGGACCCCGAGGCTGCCGCCGGGAGGCCGGAACCCGGCCGGGACGTAGTGGCGGTAGAGGTGCGTGGCGCGGCGGAAGAACGCGCGGCGGTGGTGGACGGGCAGCCGCTCCGGGTGCGCGGCGCTCCGCAGCACCGCCGCGAACAGCTGCGCGAACAACGCATCCGGCACGCCCTGTTCGGCCGTGGCCCTGGCGAGCACCAGTTCCACCTGGTCGAGCAGTTCGAGCTGGTGCTCGCCCGGCTCGTGCAGCCGGCTGCCCTGCCGGCGCAGCAGATGGCGTACGCACACCGTCTCCCGCAGCTCGGCCGTACGTTCGGCGGCCAGCGCGACCAGGCCGCTCCAGCCGAGATCGGTGTAGTGGCCGATGGGGAACATGAGCTGGCGCTCGGCGAGGAAGTCCCGGCGGTAGGCCGCGCTCCACGCCGGGGTCTGCGGGCCGGCCGGACGCACGACGGCCGTCCCGCCCTCCCACCAGTGCGCGCGCTCGTGCGCGAAGTACAGGACGTCGGGGTCGCCGGCCTCGCCCAGCCGGTCCGTGACCGCCCGCAGCGCGCCCGGCGCAAGCGTGTCGTCCCCGTCCAGGAACAGCACGTACGTGCCGTGCGCCGCCGCGATCCCCGCGTTGCGCGCGGCGCTCAGCCCGCCCGAGGGCGGTGACTCGACGGGGACCACCCGGGTGTCCCTGTCGGCGTACGCGGCGCCGACGGCTCCCGCCGGGGAGTCCGGTGCGTCATGGACCGGGATCAGCTCGAAGTCGCCGAACGGTTGCGTGAGGACCGAGTCCAGGGCGAGCGGCAGCCGCCCTTCGACACCGTGCGTGGGGACGATGATGCTGAAGCGGGGCATTCTGTCCTTTCAAGGCGAGTTCGTCGGGTGCGGGTGCGGGTGCGGGTGCAAGTGCGCCGGCGTGTGCGGGTGCGTGGGGCTGGTCGCGCAATTCCTCGCGAGGGGGTGCGCCTATGTGCCGAGCGCCCCGTCCACCGCCGGACGGGCGGCCGCGGCCGACGGAACGGGGTGCCGCTCGGCGAGGGGGACGAAGTCCGTCGGCGCGGCGTCCCCCAGCACCACCCGCCGCACCACCCGCTCGGCCGCCCGCCCGTCGTCGTACGGACAGAAGCGCTCCCGGAACGCCGCCCGCAACTGCGCCGACCGCGACCCCCGCCAGTGCCCCGTGGCGAAGATGTCGATCAGCTCGTCCTCGCTGCGTGCCACCGCTCCCGGCGGGAAGGAGCGCAGATCGAAGTACGTGCCCCGCGCCGCCTCGTACGCCTCCCAGTCCTCCGCGTGGATCACGATCGGGCGGTCGAGGTTGGCGTAGTCGAACATCAGGGAGGAGTAGTCGGTGACCAGCGCGTCCGAGGCGAGGCACAGGTTCTCCACGCTCGGGTATCCGGTGACGTCCAGCAGCCGGCCGTGCGCCAGGTCCGTCAGCGGCGAGCCGTACCCGTGGTGGGCCCGGGCGAGGACCACGAACCGCGGCCCGAGCTTGCGCAGCACCCGCTCCAGGTCCAGATGGGCGCGCTGCGAGTGGCGGTAGTCGCGGTGCGTGGGGGCGTACAGGACGGCGACCGCGCCCTCGGGGATGCCGAGGTGCTCGCGCACCCGGGCCACGTCCGTCGAATTCGCCCGCAGGAACACGTCGTTGCGGGGTGAGCCGTATTCGAGGGTCGTGTACGGGGACGGGTGGACCCGTTCCCAGACGAGCGTGGAGTGGCGGTTGCCGGACAGCACGTAGTCCCACCGGTCGCTGCCGCGCAGCGCGGCGCCGAAGTCCGTGCCGCGCGCCGCCGCCGGCCGGTCCTGGAGGTCGAGCCCCATGCGCTTGAGCGGTGTGCCGTGCCGGGTCTGCAGCAGGACCTGGCCGCGGCGCTTCACCAGGCTCCGGTCGAAGTCCACGTTGCTCACCAGGTACTTGGAGCGCGCCAGCGCCGTCCAGTACGCCATCGAGCCGGGGAGCACCCGCCGGGTCGCCACCGGGAGCGTGTGGTGGTGCTCCGGGCGCGCGGCCCAGGAGGTGCGCATCCGGGGGACGTACGTACGGAAGGCGTTCTCCAGCGCGGCCGGACTGCACTCGTAGCCCCGGCCGTCGTACGCGGCGAACACCGCCCGGTCGGCACGCAGCGGAAGGAGGCGCTGGAGGCGGTAGTGCAGACGCAGCCCGGCCGTGCGGAACAGCCCGGCGAGGCCCCGCACGAGGCGTCCGGCGCCCCGGCCCAGCCGCGCCCCGGCCCACAGGGCGCGGTGGAGGCGCTGACCGCCGAGCCGCAGGAGCGCGTGCCGGAGCCGGGCGCGGGCGCGGACGGGGGCGCCCGGGGTGCGGTAGCGGGCGCAGTGCGCGCGGACCGTGCGCACGAACTCGGCGCGAGCCTCGCGCGGCAGCCGGTGGCGCTCGGACAGCACGGAGGTGAGGTGGTCGACCATGAGCCGGAACAGGATCGGACGCCACTGCGCCAACTCCGGTCGCCCGTCGACGTACTCGAACACTCGGTCGTACTGTTCGAACACGTCGAAGTGGGCGCGGGTGGTCGCCCCGAGCAGGCTGCCGTGGCGGCGCCGACGGTGGTGGACACAGACCCGGTCGAGGGTGGCGACGGACTCGGCGGTCATCAGGACGGGGTAGGTCCACGCCGTGTCCTCGTACACGCCGGGCGGCAGGCGGAAGTCGTGGTCCTCGACGAACTCCCGCTTGTACGCCTTGTTCCACACCACCGGGCGGACGTTCAGCAGGCCCGGACGGTCGCCCAGGCGGAAGGGGGCGGGGCCCCGCTCGGTGAGCTGGGGGGCGTGTTCGTCGCGGACGGACTCGCCCGACCAGGAGACGCGGGCGAAGTCGTGGACGAGGACGTCCGGTTCTCCGGTCTCCTTGACGCGGTCGGCGATCGCCTGGAGCGCTCCCGGTGTGAACGTGTCGTCCCCGTCGAGGAAGAGGAGGTAGTCCCCCCTCGCGTACTCCATCCCCTTGTTGCGGGCGGTGCCCGGGCCGGCGTTCTCCCGCAGGCGCACGGTGCGCCGCACCCGGGGGTCGCGGGCCGCGGTCTCGTCGGCGATCGCGCCGCAGTTGTCGGGGGAGGCGTCGTCGACGACGATCAGTTCGAGATCGGTGAAGGACTGGGAGAGCACGGAATCCAGGCATTCCTGCAGGTACGCCTGAACCTTGTACGCGGGAACGATGACACTGAACCTGGGCAAGAGGGACATCCATGGGTCGGCGCGGGCATACTGCCCGGAAACGGCCGATGGGATGATTTGGTTACGGCGCGTGTTCCATACGGGGGATTTCAGGGGGAGTTGGGGGCGCGCGGGTGTGTATCGGGTGCGGGCGGTGGTGAGTTGCGCGACCAGCCCCCGCACCTCATCCCGCACCCGCCCCCGATCCCGCGCCCGCCGGACCGCACCCGCCCCCCGATCCCGCACCCGAACCCGCGCCCGCCGGACCGCGCCCGCCCCCGATCCCGCACCCGCGCCCGCCGGACCGCGGCCGTCGCCGCCGAACTCCCGTGCGGCCGTGCCTACTTCACGGCCCCCGCCATCACCCCCGACACGAACTGCCGCTGGAACGCGAAGAACACGGCCAGCGGGATCACCATCGAGATGAACGCACCCGGCGCCAGCACCTCGATGTTGCTGCCGAACTGCCGTACCTGCTGCTGGAGCGCGACCGTCAGCGGCTGGGAGTCGGAGCTGGAGAACACCAGCGCGACCAGCATGTCGTTCCACACCCACAGGAACTGGAAGATCCCGAGGGACGCCAACGCCGGTGCGGCCAGCGGCAGGACGACCGTCACGAACAGCCGCACCTCACCCGCCCCGTCCAGCCGCGCCGCCTCCAGCAGCTCACGCGGGATCTCCGCGAAGAAGTTCCGCAACAGGAAGATCGCGAACGGCAGTCCGAAGCCGACGTGGAAGAGGACGACACCGATGATGTCGCCGAAGATCCCGAGGTCGCGGAAGAGCCCGGACAGCGGGATCAGCGCCACCTGCACCGGCACCACGAGCAGCCCCACGACGGCCATGAACCACCAGTCGCGGCCCTTGAAGTCCAGCCAGGCGAAGGCGTATCCGGCCATCGCGCCGATCATCACGACCAGCAGCGTCGCCGGGACCGTGATCCAGACCGTGTTGAACAGGGCGTCCGTGATGCCGTCGTTCTCCAGCAGCGACCGGTAGCTCCGGGTGGTGAGTTGGGCCGGAGCCGAGAACACCGTCCACCAGCCGGAGGCGGAGATGTCGGTCGGGTCGCGGAACGACGAGACCAGCAGCCCGAAGGTCGGCACCAGCCAGAACAGCGCCACCAGCAGCAGGAACACACGCAGCACGCCGCCCGCCGCGCCGCTCGCGAGCCGGGCGGCGACGGAGCGTTTTTCGGCAGTCATGGAGCGCTCCTCGACAGTCGTCACCGCTGGCGCTCCTTCCTGAGGCGCCGGATGTTGACCCACATCACCGGCAGCACGAGCAGCAGCAGGACCACACCGATCGCGCTGCCGAGACCGAAGTCGCCCCCGCCGCCGTACGACACCAGATACAGCTGCAGGGCCAGCACGTTGGCCTCGTCCTGGGTGGGCTGGGGGGCGATGATGTAGACGAGGTCGAACACCTTCATCACGTTGATCATCAGTGTGACGAGGACGACGACCAGCACCGGTGCGAGCAGCGGCACGGTGACCTTCCGGAACACCTGCCACTCGTTCGCCCCGTCCACCCGGGCCGCTTCGAGCAGATTGCGGTCGACCCCGGCGAGGCCCGCCGCGATCAGCACCATCGCGAAGCCGGCCCACATCCAGACGTACGACCCGATGACGGCGGGGGTGACGAGCGTGGGGCCCAGCCAGTCGATGCCGTTGTAGGGCGCCGCGAAGTTCGAGCCGGGCAGCCTGAGCCGGGACCCGTCGGCGGACTCCGGCAGGCTGAAGGTGCCGTCGGAGCCGCTGGTCGCGGTGGCGACGACCTCGCCGCCCTTCACCGCCTCGACCTCGACGCCCTTCAGCGCCTTCTCGCCCGGATCGACGGCCCCCTTCTCGCCGCCACCGCCGAGCCGGAAGTCCAGCCAGACGGTGCCGGTGATGCCGTCGCCCTTCCCGGGCCCGGCGGCCTTGGCGTCCTGGGCGTCGCCGGGCAGCCGGTTGGGCGCGATACCGACGAGCGGGAGGAGCGCCGGCGTGCCCGCCCGCACGGTGCCCTCCGTGGTGAACGAACCGCCGCCGGACGCCCGCAGATCGCTGACCTGGGCGTTCGGCCGGGCCTTCGGATACACGGACTCGTCGACGAAGACGTCGTGCACGGACGTCACGACCGCGTTGGCGACACCCTGGTCCGGGTCCTGCTCGTACACCAGCCGGAAGATGATGCCCGCCGCGAGCATCGAGATCGCCATCGGCATGAAGACGATCAGCTTGAACGCCGTTCCCCAGCGGACGCGTTCGGTCAGCACCGCGAAGATCAGCCCGAGCGCGGTGACCAGCGCGGGGGCCACCGCGACCCAGATCGCGGTGTTGCGTACGGCGACGAGGGTGGAGTCGTCGGAGAAGATCTCCGCGTAGTTGTCGAGGCCGACGAAGCCCGAGCCGTCCGCGTCGAACAGGCTCCGCCAGACCGAGTACCCGATCGGGTAGACCACGAGCGCGCCGAGCAGCACCAGCGCGGGCAGCAGAAACAGCACCGCCACCCACAGCCGGGTGCCCGTCACGCTCTTGCGCGATGCGGCGGGGGGCGTCGGCAGCGCGCCGGCGCCCCCCGCCGTCTTCGTCACGGCAGACGGCATGAGGTCGTCGTCAGCCGTTCCCGTAGGCCTTCGCCGCGTCGGTCTCCAACTGCTTCTGGGCACCGGCCACGTCGTCGGGGTCCTTCAGGAAGTCCTGCAGGTCCTTCCACTCACCGACGCCCTGGGTGCCGCCGAAGGCGGCCGGGGCCTGGTCCGACATGTCGAAGCGGAAGTCGTCGCCCGCCGCGAGCAGCGCCTTGGCGATCTCCCGGGTGACGTCGTCCTTGTAACTGCCCTCGTCCATCTCCTTGTTGGGGGAGAGGAAGCCGCCCTGTGCCGCCCAGATCTCGGCCGCGTCGGTCGAGGCGAGGAAGGTGAGCAGCGCCTGCGCGCCCTTGCCGTCCTTCAGGGCCACGGCCGCGTCGCCGCCGGTGACCACGGGGGAGTCGTCGCCGACCGCCGGGAAGGGGAAGACCTTCGCGTCCGTGCCGATCTTCGCGTCCGTGTCGCCGTTGATGGTGACGGCCACGAAGTCGCCCTCGAACACCATGCCCGCCGGGGTGTCCCCGCCGAAGGTCTGCGTGATCGACTTCGGGTACTCCGTCTGCAGCGCGCCGGACGCCCCGCCCGCGATCAGGTCGTCCTTGCCCCACAGCTGGGCGAGCGTGGTGAGGGCCTCCTTGACCGAGGGGTCGGTCCACTTGATCTCGTGCTTGGCGAGCTGGTCGTACTTCTCCGGGCCCGCCTGCGAGAGGTAGACGTTCTCGAACCAGTCGGTGAGCGTCCAGCCGTCGGCGCCGCCGATGGACACGGCGGGGGAGCCGGCGTCCGAGAGGGTCTGCGCGGTCTGCAGGAACTCCTCCCACGTCTTGGGTTCCTCGGTGATGCCCGCCGCCTCGAAGGCCGCGGTGTTGTACCAGACGAGGGACTTGTTGGCGGCCTTCGCGTAGACGCCGTACTGCTTGCCCTCGTACGCGCCGAGGTCCTTCCAGCCGTCCGAGAAGTTCTTGTCCAGCTGTGCCTGGGCCTCGCTGCCGAGCGGCTTCACCCAGCCCTTCTCGGCGAACTGGTGCAGCACACCGACCTGGGGCAGGAACGCCACGTCCGGCGGCTTGCCGCCCTCGATCTTCGTACCGAGGAACGTGGAGGTGTTGTTGCCGGTCGGTACGAACGTCACCGAGGCGCCGGTGCGTTTCTCGAACTCGTCCAGCACCTTCTGGAAGTTGTCCAGCTCCGGGCCCGTGAAGACCGCCGCGACCTCCAGCTTCTGGCCGTCCAGCTTGGGCAGGCGCACGGTGGCCTCGTTGCCGCCCTCGCTGCCGTTGTCCCCCTTGTCGCCGCCGTCGTCGTCACCTCCGCACGCGGTGAGGGAGAGGGCGAGGACACCTGCGGCGAGGGCCGCGAGGGCTCTGGCCGTGGGAGGACGGGTGGACCTGCCAGGGGATGTGGGCTTGCGGGTGCGAACCGTATGACCTGAGAGGCGAATCCCGTTCAAGCGGTGTGTGCGGTGCGTGCCGTGCGTGTTGCGCATCTCTGACCCCGTTCTCCGTGCGTCGTCGAACGTAGAGCGCTGTCCCGTCCGCTCTGGTCTACGCCGCGTGGTCGGGGGCGGCAAGAGCGCCTGCCGCGTCAGCGTCTTGATCGTGACCGCGTCGTGACCATGGAGGTGGTGTCGGGGCCCCTTCGCCGCGGGGGTGCGCCGTCGCGGGCGGGCGCCTGTGCGCGGAGGGCGCGGGCGCCGTTCCCCGCGCCCCGAGAGGCCCTGCGACCCCCTCCCGGGGATGCTGCGCGGGGAGGGCGGCACCCCGTCCGAGTCATGGTTGCTCGCGCCCCTGGGAGGGCCCGCGGCCCGTCGGGGGGCGTTGCGCCGTGCGGGTGAGTGGCGGTCTGCGCGTCGTGATCGCCCGCGTCGGTCCCCGCGCCCCTGGAGGGCGCCTGCGGCCCTCCAGGGGTGTCGGGGGTGTTCAGAGCAGGGACGGTACGTCCGTTGCCGAGACCTCTCGGGCCGCGCGGTCCAGGGCGCTGGCCAGGAGGGCCAGGTCGGTGGGGCCGTTGCCCAGTTCGCGGACGGGACGGCGGGCCGGGGGGTCGCCCATGCGTGACCAGTCGAGCGGCACCACGGTCGGGCGGAGGGTCGCGGTGCGGGGGATGCGGCCCGTGACGCGGCCCGCCTGGAACGCGGTCGTCCGGCCTCCCTCGCCCAGCAACTCCCCCCGGCCGGGCGCGGGTTCGTCCGGACCCGGCATCGGCGCGCTCAGGACCACGCGTCCGCCCGCCGCCCGGCCCAGCTCACTCTCGCCCGCGCGCCCGCCGACACCGGTCGTGGCGACGAGATGCACCCCGAGACGCTCGCCCTCCCGGGCCACCGCCTCCAGGGCCCGTACGACGGAACCCGCCGCCGGCCGCCCCGTGGACCCCAGGGCGGGGGAGAGCAGGGCGTCCAGGTCGTCGACGACGACGACGAGCCGGGGCAGCTCCGAGGCCGGACTCCTGGCGGCCCCGCCTCTGCCGTCCGGGTCGGTGTTCCTGCGGCTCGCCGCCGGCCGCAGCCGCAGGGTGGAGCTGGAGGACGAGTCGAGGTCGGCGGCCCCGGCCCCCGACGCCCCGGCCCCCGACGCCCCGGGCCGCGACGGCGCCGAGCGCTGCGGGACGATACGCCCCGAGACCTCACGCCGCGTGTGCCACTCCACGAACCCCAGCCCGCCGAGCAGTTCGTACCGCCGCTTCAGCTCCGTGATCAGGGACTGCGCGAACTCCCGCATCCGGACGGGGTCGTTGGCCGTGAGATGCGTCCCCACATGGGGCAGGTCGGTACAGACCCCCAACCCCTCCCCGGCCCGCCCGCCTCCGCCACCGCCGTCCCGTCCGTCGACGAGGGCGATGCCCAGCCGGTCGGGCCGTTCGGCGGCGGCGAGCGACGCGGCGACCGACCGCAGCAGCTCCGTACGGCCGCTCCCGGCAGGCCCCTCGATCAGCAGATGCGGGCCCTCGGCCACCAGGTCCACGGAGACCGGACCGCGCGGCCCCGCGCCGAGCACGGCCCAGGCCCGGCCGCCGAGCGCCGTCGTGTCGTCGGCGGCGTCCGCCCACCGGGTCATCAGCGACGCCGGTGTGGCCCGCGCCAGCCCCAACTCGTCCAGCAGCCGCGCCGACTGCGGCAGCGGCGCCGAGACGCGCGTCTGCCGGTCCCCGGCCGCCCCGTCCGACCCGTCCGTCCGCAGCGGCGCCAGCGCCCGCGCGAACCGCTCCGCCCACGCCGGGGACACCGCGTCGAGCGTGGCCACCGTGCCGTGGTTCAGCAGCCCCGGCGCCCCGCCCGGGTCCAGGGAGGCGAGATCCTGGGTGCCCGGATGCGTCCGCTCCTCGGCTCCGGAGCGCACGCTCCCCGCGAGGTCGATGTGGGTGTGCGTACGGCCCCCCGTGGTGGGGTCCGCCGAGGCGGAGCCGTGGGCGGGGGCGACCCGGCCCGAACGGTCCTCCCGGGAACGGCCCGGCGCGGCGCCGTCCGCCGGACGACCGGAGCCGGCCGCACCCGGTGCCCCGGAGCCGCCCCCCGCGCCGGATCCGGCGGAGGCGACCCGCAGCAGGCGCAGCGCCGTGGCCACGTCACCGCTGAGCAGGGCGACGGCCCCGCACGCGCGGAACGCGGGCGAGCTCTCGCAGGCCGCCGTGTAGGTCTCCGTCACCGGCGAGGCGGGTGACGCGGACTCCGTCTCGGCGAGGCACACGACATGGATCCCGGCCAGGGGCCCTTCCTGCGCCAGCCGCACCACGGCCTCCCGCACATCGGCGCCTCCGGGGTCCCCGTCCACGATCACCACCGTGTACGGCCCCGTGAAGCCACCGCCCGCCGGTCCGTCCTCCCGGGCCCACGAGGGCCGCCGCACGGTCCGCCGACCGGCCCCGCCCTCGTTCCCGCCGGTCCCGCGATCGGCCGGGCCGGGTGTCCCGGTCGCCGTCGCACGTCTGCCGTCGGCGCCCGGCGTGCTCCCGGGCGCGTGTCCCGCCGCGTCCGCCGCGTGGTCCTCCACCCGGCGCAGCAGCTCGTCCAGCCGGGCCGTCGTCTGCTCGCGGTCGTAGGCGAGGAGGAGGCGGCAGTCCTGGCCGTGGGCGGGGCGGAGATGGGGGAGCCAGCCGAGCCAGGACCAGTCGGCGGCCCGTTCCCCGGCGGAGCGGGAGCGGTCCGCGCTGATCAGGACCAGTTCCAGGGCGTCGGGGGAGTGCAGCGCGGCGAGCTGGGCCACGACCGCGCGGGTCAGCCCCATCAGCCGGGGGCGCGGCCCGGCCAGCCCCAGCGCCCCGACCTCACGCAGCCCGGTGGTCACCGGCACCGCCGGCAGCAGTCCCGATCCGTCCGGCGCCGCCCGGTCCGCCGTCCCCAGCCGCACCGTCAGTGCCTCCGGGTGTCCCGGCCCCCGCTCCCACAGCCGGGCACCCGGCCCGAGGGCGGTGAGCAGCAGCGCGGCGGGATCCGGCCAGGTCTCCGGCAGCCGCTCCCCACCGGAAGAGAGCAGCGAGGCCATCGCCCCGCGCTCGTCCTCGTCGTCCTCCGTGTCGTACTCGTAGGGGTCGTACTCGGCCTCCGCCTGGGTCCGCCCGCCGGCCAGGCGCCGGGCCCAGGCTCCGAAACCGCCCCGTCTCCGCACCCCGCGCGGCACGTCCGTGCCCCGGAGGGGAGTGCCCTTGCGCGTGCCGGAACCGGCGGGCCCGTCGACGTCCCCGGGATCAGTCGGTTCGCCGGAGTCGCCGGGGCCGCCCGGCCCGGGGGATCCACCGGCGTGGAAGGCGGCCGAACCGTCCGCGACACCCGCCGCGCGCGTGTCTCCGGGCCCGTGCACGTCTCCGGGCCGGTACGTGCCACCGGGCCCGCGTGAGGCACCGGGCCCATGGGCGTCCCCGGCACCGCGGTGGTCCTCGGCATCACGGGGGTGATCACCGCGGGTGTCGCCGACGCGGCCAGGGGTGTCCGTCGCGCCGCCGCCGGTCGCGCCGCCGTCCTCGTGCGCGTGGTCCTGGCCCGTACCGGACGCGGCCCTCCGGCCCGCGCCGACGGCCTCCGCGCCCTCCGCCGTCCGTTCGATCCCGGGCATTCCGCCCTGCCCCGGCACCGTCCGCCGCTCGGCACGGCCCTGTCCGGCGCCGTGCGGCGCCCCCGCTCCCGCGGGGGAACCCGCTTCCGGGCCCCCGACGCGCACCCGGACGTGCCCTTCCCCGTCCGGTGCCGTCGAGATCCCCCGTGCCCCCGACGAGGAGGCCAGACGGAGCGCGGACTCGCCGATGCGCAGCAGCGCGCCCGGGACGAGGCGCACCGGGCGGTCGCCCACGCGGGCGCCGTCGAGGGTGGTGCCGTTGGTGGAGCCGAGGTCGACGACGGAGACGCGGCCGTCGGAGGCGAGGGTGACCGCGCAGTGCAGGCGGGAGACGTCCGGGTCGTCGAGCGGGACGTCGGCGTCGGCGGAACGGCCGATGTGGATCTTTCCGCCGTGCAGCAGATGGACGCCGCCCGCGTCGGGGCCGGCCACGACATGGAGCTGCGCGGCGGCCTCGTCGACCTCGGGGCCCGCTTCGGCGGGGGTGCCCAGGGAGAGCACGGCGCCGTCGATGAGGGGCGGCTCGCCGAGGGTGCAGCGCTGGGCGTCGAGGCGCTCGGCACCGGCGTAGAGCACGACCTGCCCGCCCCCGGCCTCCCGGCTGCGCTCCAGCCGCTCCGCGCCGCCCTCGCCGACGGCGGACGCGAGGCCCGCGGTCACGGCGGCCAGCGCCGTCCCGGCGGGCGCCGTGACCAGCACGTCGCAGGCCGTGGCACGTCCTCGCGGCTCGGAGGTCGGTCCCAGCGGGTCTACGACGGTCAGCCGGATCTGCATCGCCGTCAGCGGTCCCTTCCGCGCGGGCACCCGCGACGACGAGACGAGACTGCGCGGTCCCCACCGCAGACTTCCCCCACCGCTCACGGGCACGTCGGCCAGTACTGGAGGCATCCTCGCACCTGCCACCGACAACGCGCCCGCCGCCCAGCATCAAGTGATCTTGATTGGTCGGCTCTGCCCCCAAAAGTGCCTGACCAGTGCCCGCTAGTTGATCACTTGAGATCGGTCACGTCCCTTTCGGGAACGGCGTACGTCCGTATCGACCACCGCGTCCGTCCGTATCCGGAACGACCCTCGTCCGTCCGCGGCAACCAACCGACCAGGCGTGAGCGTCTTTCCATCGAACGCACACGGGTACCCGTACGTACTCGCGGACACGGACACCGGCAGGCGGCTCACAGCAGGTCGGACCAAGTCACAGCAAAACGGACGGGAAAAGTCAGGAAGACGACAGTCCGGTACCGCGGACGGCCGCACTACAGTGGGTCGGAACGCCCGCGGGACTCCAGGGTGTGACCAGGCAAGCAAGCAACAGGGAGCGCATGACGTGCGGCCGGTAGGGAGCAAGTACCTCCTTGAGGAGCCGATTGGACGCGGCGCCACAGGCACTGTCTGGCGCGCCCGCCAGCGGGAGACCGCGGGGGCCGAGGCGGCCGTGCCCGGACACCCCGGCGAGACCGTGGCGATCAAGGTCCTCAAGGAGGAGCTCGCGAGCGACGCGGACATCGTGATGAGGTTCCTGCGGGAGCGCTCCGTGCTGCTCCGGCTGACCCACCCGAACGTCGTACGGGTACGGGACCTCGTCGTCGAGGGCGATCTGCTGGCGCTCGTCATGGACCTGATCGAGGGCCCCGACCTGCACCGGTATCTCCGGGAGAACGGCCCGTTCTCACCCGTCGGCGCGGCCCTGCTCACCGCCCAGATCGCCGACGCGCTCGCCGCCAGCCACGCCGACGGTGTCGTCCACCGCGATCTGAAGCCCGCCAACGTGCTGCTCAAGCAGGACGGCGGCGAGATGCACCCGATGCTGACCGACTTCGGCATCGCCCGCCTCGCCGACTCCCCGGGCCTGACCCGGACCAGCGAGTTCGTCGGCACGCCCGCGTACGTGGCCCCCGAGTCCGCCGAGGGCCAGCCGCAGACCTCCGCCGTCGACATCTACGGCGCCGGCATCCTGATGTACGAACTGGTCACCGGGCGCCCGCCGTTCAACGGCCAGTCCGCGCTCGAAGTGCTGCACCAGCACCTCAGCGCCGAGCCGCGCCGCCCCTCCACCGTTCCGGACCCGCTGTGGACGGTCATCGAGCGCTGCCTGCGCAAGAACCCGCGCGAGCGGCCCAGCGCCGTCAACCTCGCCCGCGCGCTGCGCATCGTCGCCGAAGGCGTCGGCGTGCACGCGAACTCCATGCAGATCGCCGCCGCCGACGGTGTGGGCCACATCCTCGCCCCCGACCCGGCCCCGGCTCAGGTGCCGGGCGCCGTCCCGGACCCGTTCGGCTCGGCCGACCCGACGCAGGTGCTGCCGCACGGCGCCGGCGCGTACGACCCGAACGCCGCCACCAGCGTGCTCCCGCACACCTCGGGCCCGGCGGGCTCGGGGGACCCCACCACCGTGCTCCCGCACACCGGCGGCTCCGACCCGACGTCCGTCATGCCGCCGGTGCCGTCGCACGACCCCGGCGGACGACCGCCGGAGGAGCCGCACCCCTGGCAGAACCAGCTGCGCGCGGCCCGCGACCGCAACGAGCAGACCCAGATCCAGCAGTACCTCGACCCCGGTGAGGACCCGCTGCGCCGCCGCCCCCAGCGGCAGGCCAACCGCCGGCAGCCCCAGCAGGAGCCGCAGCGTCCTCCGCAGCAGCCGCCGCGCCGGCAGCAGCGCGGGGCCCAGGGCGGGCCCGGCGGCGGATACGGGCACCCGCAGCAACAACAGCCGTACGCGCCCGCGCCCCAGCCGCAGCGCCCGCAGCCGCAGCGGTACGCGCCCGCTCCCACGCCGCAGCCCCAGCAGCCGGCGCCCCGGCCCCAGCGTGAGCCTCGGCCGCCGCGTGAGCCGCGTCGGCGCAGCGCCAATCCGATGCGGATCCCGGGGCTCGGCTGCCTCAAGGGCTGCCTCTTCATGATCGTCCTCTTCCTGGTCGGAGGCTGGCTGATCTGGGAGTTCACGCCCCTCCAGGGGTGGATCGGCACCGGCCAGAGCTGGTGGGGCCAGCTCACCGACTGGGTCGGCGACGCGGCCAAGTGGGTTCGCGAGCTGGACAACGGCACGGGTCAGTGAGACGGGCCCGGGGGGCGAGTCCCGGGCAGTGAATCGGGCCTGATCCGACCCCGGCTTCGACCCCGACCCGGCCCGACCCGACCCGGCCCGACCCGGCCCGGCCCGACCCTGCCCGACCCTGCCTGGACCTCGGCTTCGGCCGCGGTGGTGAGCGGCTGCGGGCCGAGGGGGGTTGGTCGCGCTCTTCCCCATGCTCCCGAAGGGGCGCAGTCACCCACGGCCTTGGCATGCCCGCGTGGCGCGATGGAGGGTGTCTCGTCGCCAGGGTTGGGGATTTGTCGATATCTGAGGGGTGATTTCCGCCTCGGCGGTGAAGGTTGGGGTCCGGGGCGCGTAGCTTTGTCGCCAACACGCGGCCTGTAGGAGCAGTCTTGGGACGGAAGATCGGAAGCCGGTACACCGCGAACCAGATTCTGGGGCGGGGCAGCGCCGGCACGGTGTGGCTCGGTGAGGGCCCGGAGGGCCCCGTCGCCATCAAGCTGCTGCGCGAGGACCTCTCGTCCGACCAGGAACTCGTCGGCCGCTTCGTCCAGGAGCGCACCGCGCTGCTGGGCCTCGACCACCCGAACGTGGTCTCCGTGCGCGACCTCGTCGTCGACGGCAACGACCTGGCCCTCGTCATGGACCTCGTCCGGGGCACGGACCTGCGCACCCGCCTCGACCGGGAGCGGCGCATGGCCCCCGAGGCGGCGGTCGCCATAGTGGCCGACATCGCGGACGGCCTGGCGGCCGCGCACGCCGCCGGAGTCGTCCACCGGGACGTCAAGCCGGAGAACGTGCTGCTGGACATGCAGGGCCCGCTCGGCCCGGGAGGCGCGCACCCGGCCCTCCTGACCGACTTCGGCGTCGCCAAGCTCATCGACTCCCCGCGCCGCACCCGCGCCACCAAGATCATCGGTACGCCGGACTATCTCGCCCCCGAGATCGTCGAGGGCCTGCCGCCCCGCGCGGCCGTGGACATCTACGCCCTCGCGACCGTGCTGTACGAGCTGCTGGCCGGCTTCACCCCGTTCGGCGGCGGCCACCCCGGCGCGGTGCTGCGCCGCCACGTCACCGAGACCGTCGTCCCGCTGCCCGGCATCCCCGAGGAGCTGTGGCAGCTGCTCGTGCAGTGCCTGGCCAAGGCGCCGGCCTCGCGGCTGCGGGCGTCCGAGCTGGCCACGCGCCTGCGGGAGCAGCTGCCCCTGCTGGCCGGGATGCCCCCGCTGGACGTCGACGAGCCCGGGACGGAGTCCGGGGACGGGTACGAGGAGGCGCCCACCGAGGCGGAGGCGCCGCGGGAGCGGGTGCGGCGGGGGGCGGTGCCGCTGGTGCCGGGGGCCAAGCCGGACTCCAACCGCGACACCCATACGTCGATGCGGGTGCCGGGGCCGGACGAGCTGGCCGGGGGTGCGCGGGGGACCGCGCGGGTGCCCCGGGCGGCCGGGGCACCCCGGCCCGGGTCGGCACGCAACCGGGGCAGTGCGGTGCGGCGCCGGCGGATCACGCTGGGCGCGGCGGCGGTGGCGCTGATCGCGGCGGTCGGGGTGGGAGCGTGGGCGGCCACCTCGGGCGACGAGGGCGGCGGGGCGCCGTCCGACACGAAGAACTCGGCGCCGGGCAACCCCTGACCGGGTCGGCCAGTAACTCGGGGGTACTCGTGAAATGGCGCGTGCGGACCGGTGAGGTTTCTCGCGCGGTTCCCCGCGCCCCTGAAAATCCGCGCTCCTGAAGACCCGCGCCCCTGAAAAGCCGCGCCCTGAGACCCGCGCCCCTGAAAAGCCGCCCTGAAGACCCGCGCCCCTGAAAAGCCGGGGCAGGCCCCGAGCTTCTCAACCCACCCAGCCTCCGAGCCGTCATCTTCCGGGCCTGCCGAGTCGTCGTCCTCCGGACCGGCGGACCGTCGCCTTCCGGGCCCACCGGACCGTCGCCTTCCGGGACCGTGGGGCCGGCGTCTTTCAGGCCCGTGAGGGCTGATCTTCCAGGGGCGCGGAGAACCGCGCGACCAGCCCCCGCACACCCGCAGCCGAAGAACGAGCCGGGCGGCAGCCAGGGCCGAGCACCCGGCGGGGCAGCACACCACGCATGGTCACCCGGCGGAGCCGTTACGCTGGAGCCGTGGCAGTCGTCGATGTATCCGAAGAGCTGAAGTCCCTCTCCTCGACCATGGAGTCGATCGAGGCCGTTTTGGACCTCGACAAACTGAGGGCAGACATCGCCGTGCTCGAGGAGCAGGCGGCCGCGCCGTCCCTGTGGGACAACCCGGACGAGGCGCAGAAGATCACCAGCAAGCTCTCCCACCTCCAGGCCGAGGTCAGGAAGGCGGAGGCACTGCGCGGTCGGATCGACGACCTCGGCGTCCTCTTCGAGATGGCCGAGGAGGAGGACGACCCGGACACCCGTGCCGAGGCCGAGTCGGAGCTGACCTCCGTCAGGAAGGCGCTGGACGAGATGGAGGTCCGTACCCTCCTGTCCGGCGAGTACGACTCCCGCGAGGCCCTGGTCAACATCCGCGCCGAGGCCGGTGGTGTGGACGCCGCCGACTTCGCCGAGAAGCTGCAGCGGATGTACCTGCGCTGGGCGGAGCAGAAGGGCTACAAGACCGAGATCTACGAGACCTCGTACGCGGAGGAGGCCGGCATCAAGTCGACCACCTTCGCCGTGCAGGTGCCGTACGCCTACGGCACGCTCTCCGTGGAGCAGGGCACGCACCGGCTCGTGCGCATCTCGCCGTTCGACAACCAGGGGCGGCGCCAGACCTCCTTCGCCGGTGTCGAGGTGCTGCCCGTGGTCGAGCAGACGGACCACATCGAGATCGACGAGTCCGAGCTGCGCGTGGACGTCTACCGCTCGTCCGGGCCCGGCGGCCAGGGCGTCAACACCACCGACTCCGCGGTGCGGCTGACCCACATCCCCACCGGCATCGTGGTCTCCTGCCAGAACGAGCGTTCGCAGATCCAGAACAAGGCGTCCGCGATGAACGTCCTCCAGGCCAAGCTCCTCGACCGGCGCCGGCAGGAGGAGCAGGCCAGGATGGACGCGCTCAAGGGAGACGGCGGCAACTCCTGGGGCAACCAGATGCGTTCGTACGTCCTGCACCCGTACCAGATGGTCAAGGACCTCCGCACCGAGTACGAGGTCGGCAACCCCGAGGCCGTGTTCAACGGCGAGATCGAGGGCTTCCTGGAGGCCGGAATTCGCTGGCGCAAGCAGCAGGACAAGTAGAGCGCCCCGAAACAACGCTTTGTCGACATGGCAACTGCCTTCCATTGGAAGGCAGTTGCCATGTGTGTGTGGAGATGTCTGGGTATTACGTCACACTCACATGTCGTTGTCATGGTCAAATGCGGTGAACGGGACATCGCGCGCGCAACGACCTTGACGTTGCTGCGAAAACTGGGAAGTCTGGCGTATGGCATGCGCATTACTGGGGTGCATGTGAACCGGGGGACTTCGACCCAACCGACTGCTCCCGTTGATCGCGGCCCCGGGCGCTGCTCCATCTACTGATAGCTACTGGGGGTAGCAGCCATATGACGAAGAAGACGCGGATCCGCGTGGCGCGAATAGCCGCCGGTGCCGTGATCGCCGCCGGCGCGTCACTGACCGCCGCGGGTGCCGCTTCCGCGCTGGACCTCGGTGTCGGTGTCGGCGTCAGCACCGACGACGGCGGCTCCGCCGAGGTCGGTGTCTCTGTCCAGACCGGCAACGACACCGAGGGCACCAGCATCGGTGCGTCCGAGGGCACCACATCCGAGGGCACCACGACCGACGGTGGCACGACCACCGACGGCGGGACCACGACCGACGGCGGGACCACCACGGACGGCGGGACCACGACCGACGGTGGCACCACGACCGACGGTGGCACCACCACGGACGGCGGGACCACGACCGACGGCGGTACGACCACCGACGGTGGCACCACGACCGACGGCGGCACCACGACCGACGGCGGTTCGACCTCCAACGGTTCGACGTCCAACGGCTCCTCCAACGGCGGTTCGAACTCCGGCGGTTCGAACTCCGGTGGCTCGACGTCCAACGGCTCTTCCAACGGCGGTTCGAACTCCGGCGGTTCGAACTCCGGTGGCTCGACGTCCAACGGCTCCTCCAACGGCGGTTCGAACTCCGGCGGCTCCACGGACGGCGGCTCGAACTCCGGCGGCTCCACGGACGGCGGCTCGACCTCGGGCGGCTCCACCGACGGCGGCTCCACCTCCGGTGGCACCGACCCCGACGGTGGCAACGACGAGGCCGTCCAGCAGGAGGGCTCCTCGGCTCTCACGGACACGGGCTCGGAGACCCAGGCACAGGGCGCCGGCAGCGGCGAGCTGGCCGAGACCGGTGCCACCGAGACCGCGTTCCTGGTGATCGGCGCCGCCACGATGATCGCCGGCGGTATCGGCTTCCGTCTGCTGCCGCGCCTGATGGTCGGCCGCGGCGCCGCCGCCTGATCGTCCGCGATCGCGCGCACAGCCGTACACAGACGCAAGGCCCGGGGCAGCCAGCCCCGGGCCTTCGTCGTACCTCTGTGCCGCTCTATGCCGTCTGGTGCGCCAGCAGCGCCACCGCCGCTATCAGGATCGCCAGGAGGGCGATCAGGGTCATGGGGCTCAGACTCGCGAAGGGGTTCTCCTGCTGGAGCCGCTCACGGCTGGCCCGGCACACATGGCAGCGGCCCTCGGCGACGGGAGACGCGCAGTTCGCGCACACCAACCGGTCGTACGTCATGCGCCTCGCCCTCCTTGCAATGGCCTCACACATACCTCAACGCTTCGCGGAAGCGGACCGTTCCTCCCCACCACTGTGCCAGGTTCCCCGGGAGGTTGCGCGGGGGCCCGGGAAAGGGGAGGGTGCCCCCCGTCACGCGGCCGGGAGCCGCTGAGGGCTCCTCGCGCTCTTCCCCGCACCTCACACCGGGCCGGGGGCGGTACAGTCTCGTCCATCCATTCCCGACGGCTTGTGGTGCATCCGTGATCCGATTCGACAACGTGTCCAAGGTCTACCCCAAGCAGACCCGCCCCGCACTCAGGGATGTGTCCCTGGAGGTCGAGAAGGGCGAGTTCGTGTTCCTCGTGGGGTCGTCCGGCTCCGGCAAGTCCACCTTCCTGCGGCTGATCCTCCGGGAGGAGCGGTGCAGCCAGGGGCAGGTGCACGTCCTGGGCAAGGATCTCGCGCGCCTGTCCAACTGGAAGGTGCCGCAGATGCGCCGCCAGCTCGGGACGGTGTTCCAGGACTTCCGGCTGCTGCCGAACAAGACCGTCGGTGAGAACGTCGCCTTCGCGCAGGAGGTCATCGGCAAGTCGCGCGGCGAGATCCGCAAGTCCGTGCCGCAGGTGCTGGAACTGGTCGGCCTCGGCGGCAAGGAGGAGCGCAGGCCCGGCGAGCTGTCCGGTGGTGAGCAGCAGCGCGTGGCCATCGCGCGGGCCTTCGTGAACCGGCCCAAGCTCCTCATCGCGGACGAGCCCACCGGCAACCTCGACCCGCAGACCTCCGTCGGCATCATGAAGCTGCTCGACCGGATCAACCGGACGGGCACCACCGTGGTGATGGCGACCCACGACCAGAACATCGTGGACCAGATGCGCAAGCGCGTCATCGAACTGGAGAAGGGCCGCCTCGTCCGCGACCAGGCACGCGGCGTCTACGGCTACCAGCACTGACCGCCCCCGTCCACGGAAAGGCTTAGCGGAACGCCATGCGCGCCCAGTTCGTCCTGTCGGAGATCGGTGTCGGTCTCCGCCGCAACCTCACGATGACCTTCGCGGTCATCGTCTCCGTCGCCCTGTCCCTCGCCCTGTTCGGCGGATCGCTGTTGATGAGCGACCAGGTCGGCCAGATGAAGGGCTACTGGTACGACAAGGTCAACGTCTCGGTCTTCCTCTGCAACAAGAGCGACGCGGAGTCCGACCCCAACTGCGCCAAGGGCGCCGTCACGACCGAGCAGAAGAAGCAGATCAAGTCCGATCTCGACAAGATGGGGGTCGTCGAGAACGTCGAGCACGAGTCGCAGGACGAGGCGTACAAGCACTACAAGGAGCAGTTCGGCGACTCCCCGCTGGCCAGCAGCCTCACGCCGGACCAGATGCAGGAGTCGTACCGGATCAAGCTGAAGGACCCGGAGAAGTACCAGGTCATCGCGAGCGCCTTCAACGGCCGTGACGGTGTGCAGTCGGTGCAGGACCAGAAGGGCATCCTCGACAACCTCTTCCGGCTGCTCGGCTACCTGAACTGGGCGGCGCGCGGTGTCATGGCGGTCATGCTGATCGTGGCACTGCTGCTGATCGTCAACACGGTGCGTGTCTCGGCCTTCAGCCGCCGGCGTGAGACGGGGATCATGCGGCTGGTCGGCGCCTCCGGCTTCTACATCCAGGCGCCGTTCATCATGGAGGCCGCCGTCGCGGGGATCATCGGCGGCACGATCGCCTGTGCCTTCCTGATCCTCGGGCAGTACTTCGTGATCGACAACGGGGTGTCACTGTCCCAGAACCTGCCGTTGATCAATTTCGTCGGCTGGGACGCCGTTCTGACCAAGCTGCCGCTCATCCTCGCGGCGAGCTTCCTGATGCCCGCGTTGGCCGCCTTCTTCGCGTTGCGCAAGTACCTGAAGGTGTGACGCATGCCCCTGGGGCCGTACCGGCAAGGACCGGTACGGCCCTTCGCGTTGTCCTAGACTCGCCGACATGCCAGGCCGCGACGTGTTCTCCCGCCCGTCACCCGCCACCACCCTGTTCGGTGCGCTGCGCGCGGCCCCTCGGCACTCGACCCGCCGCATCGGCCGCGGGGCCGCCCTGAGCCTGGTGTTCGCGAGTGTGCTCGCCACGGGCGCCGCGACCGGTCTCTTCGACGACTCGTCCGGTGGGACGGCCGCCGTCGTGAAGCCCTCCCGCACCGCCCAGGCCGACCGGGAGCAGGACGTCGCCGACGCCGCCGCGGCGGCCATGGCCGAGGGCGAGTCCCCGGTGGAGGCCGCCGAGCGGGCCGTCAGCCGCAGCGGCGACCGGTGGGGCGCGGTCTACTCCGAGGGCGAGTACGAGCAGTTCGAGGAGGCCCTCGACGGCGAGTACACCGGTGTCGGCCTCTGGGCCCGGCTGCGGCGCGACGGTCATGTCGAGGTGGCCCGGGTGCAGGACGGCTCCCCCGCCGCCGACGCCGGGATCCGCGCGGGCGACCGGCTCGTCGGCGTCGACGGGGAGAAGGTCGACGGACGTCCGGTCACCGAGGTCGTCTCCTTACTGCGCGGCGACGCGATCGACGGGGAGACCGGGAACACCGGCACCTCCGAGAGCGCGGCCGCCGGTACGGAGGTGTCGCTGGAGCTGCGGCGCGGCGCCCGGACCCTCCACGAGACCCTGCGCAGGGCCCGCCTCTCCACCGAGGACGTGACCGTGAGCCGCACCGCCGGCGGGGTCGGTGTCATCACGGTCGACGCGTTCACCAAGGGCTCCGGGGACGTCGTACGCAAGGCCGTCGAGCGGTCCGCCGACACGGCGGGCTTCGTCCTCGACCTCCGTGGCAACTCCGGCGGTCTGGTCTCCGAGGCGGTCACCGCCGCCTCCGCCTTCCTCGACGGCGGCCTCGTCGCCACGTACGACGTCAACGGTGAGCAGCGGGCCCTGCACGCCGAACCCGGCGGCGACACCGCCCGAGCGCTGGTCGTGCTGGTCGACGGCGGCACGATGAGCGCGGCCGAGCTGCTCACCGGGGCGCTGCAGGACCGGGGCCGCGCGGTGGTCGTCGGCTCCCGCACCTTCGGCAAGGGCTCGGTGCAGATGCCGAGCCGCCTGCCCGACGGATCCGTCGCCGAACTGACCGTCGGCCACTACCGCACCCCTTCCGGCCGGGGAGTCGACGGCCGCGGCATCACCCCCGACCTCGAAGCGGACGAGGACGCCCTCCAGCGGGCCGAAACGGTGCTGAGCGGCCTCGGGCGGTGAGCCGCCCTCGTTAATCGGCTTCCCGCGGACCCCCTTCGTAGTGCGAAAATGGGCGGCACTATGAGCAAGGGAATGTACGTACCGAAGGAGTCCCAGCCCAAGCAGGGCGGGGCGGCCGCCAAGGGCCGGGACGGCGAGAAGGGCGGCAAGAAGAAGATCGTCGCCCAGAACAAGAAGGCCCGGCACGACTACGCGATCATCGACACCTACGAGGCCGGGCTCGTGCTCACCGGCACGGAGGTCAAGTCGCTGCGCGAGGGCCGGACCTCGCTGGCCGACGGCTTCGTCCAGATCGACCGGGGGGAGGCATGGCTGCACAACGCCCACATCCCCGAGTACCACCAGGGCAGCTGGACCAACCACTCCGCGCGCCGCAAGCGGAAGCTGCTGCTGCACCGCGAGGAGATCGACAAGCTGGAGTCCAAGGCGCAGGAGACGGGTCACACGATCGTGCCCCTCGCGCTGTACTTCAAGGACGGCCGGGCGAAGGCCGAGATCGCTCTCGCACGGGGCAAGAAGGAGTACGACAAGCGGCAGACGCTGCGTGAGCAGCAGGACCGGCGGGAGTCCGACCGGGCGATCGCGGCGGCCAAGCGGAAGCAGCGCGCGTAGCCGCGGCCCCGGCGCCACGGGCGGCGGTGCCACGGGGGGTGGTGCCACGGGAATACGGTGGCACGCGCTCGTGTTGGTCACGTACGATGGCATCCGCACCTCACAGCGGGTGCACACCCTCCTCGGAGGGGCTTGAAAAAACAACATGGGGATGATCGGTTTCGACAGCGGATGTCGAGGCAGGGGAAGCGTGTCGAGGAAGCGGCCACGATCTCGTTAACCACAGGCCGAAAAAAATAATCGCCAATTCCAAGAGCGATTCTCCTCAGCAGCAGTTCTCCCTCGCCGCCTGATCTCAGGTAGCGACGAGACTGCTCCTGGTTAAAAGGAGTGTCAGCCCGGGGCTGTTCCCGACCCGGATCCTGGCATCAGCTAGGGGACTAAACCTTGATCCCGGTCACGGGGTGAAGAGGGAAATCTAACAGTGACTGGGCCCGTCGGCGACTTGTTCGCGTGATCGCCGGGGCCGAGAAAATCACAGCGAACTGCACACGGAGAAGCCCTGGTTCCACACCGTTGGACGCGGGTTCGATTCCCGCCATCTCCACAATTCCCATGTGGGCGAAGCCCCGCTGCTCTTCGGCAGCGGGGCTTCGTCATGTCGTATCCCCGTCACCCGGGCACGCGGGGGGCCGTGCTCGCCCGGACGGTCAGGCGGGGCCGGAGCAGGGTGGCCTCGGGCACGTGGGTGCCGGCCAGTTTGCGCATCAGGAGGGCGACCGCCTGCTCGCCCACCTCAGCCGCCGGGATGGCGACGGAGGTGAGCGGGACCCGGAGGTTCGCGGCGAGGTCGTCCGGGCACAGGGCGGTGACCGAGAGATCGGCCGGGACGCGAAGACCCAGATGCTCGAAGGCGTCGACGAGGGGGTCCAGCACCGCCTCGTTGTGGACGACCACGCCCGTCAGGGCCGGATGTTCCCGCAGCAGGCGCTCCGCCACCGCCCGGGCGGCCGCGGGGGTGGGCTCGCAGGGGTGGACCGTGGAGGACACGCCGTTGCGGGTCGCGGCGGAGGTGAAGCCCTGGACGACCCGCTGGGCGAAGGAGGTCCGGCGGACGTAGACCTCGGGCGGGGAGCCGATCAGGGCCACCACGCGGTGCCCCAGCCCGGCCAGGTGCTCCACGCACAGCTCGCCCGCCGTCCTGAAGTCCAGGTCGATGCAGGTCAGCCCGGAACCGTCGGCGGGGAGCCCGATCAGTACCGACGGCCGGTCCAGGGAGCGCAGCAACGGAAGCCGGGGATCGTGGAGTTGGACGTCCATCACGATCAGCGCGTCCACCAGGGCCGAGTCCGCGACCCGTCGCAGCCCCTCCTCGCCCTCCTCCTGCGTCAGCAGCAGGACGTCGTGGTCGTGCGCGCGTGCCGTGGTGACCGCCGCGACCGCGAACCGCATGACCACGGGCACATGGATCCCGGCCCGTAACGGCATCACCATCGCCAGCACGTTCGACTTGCTGCTGGCCAGGGCGCGGGCGCCCGCGTGCGGACGGTAGCCCAGCTCGCGGATGGACGCCTCGACCCGGGCCCGCGTCTCCGCCGAGATCGGCCGCTTGCCGCTCAGCGCGTACGAGACGGTGCTGGGGGAGACGCCCGCGTGCCGGGCCACGTCCGTGATCTTCACCGTCACGCCTTCCTCGTTCCCGCGGGGTCCGCCTCCTCGTCCAGGTCCATCGTCAGAAAGCCCGTGCCCGCCTCCGCCCGGACCTCCCGCCCCCCGGCCGCGAGCCCCCACGGCGCCCTCGGGTCACCGCACGACGCCCGCAGCACCCGGCCCTCCCGTACGACGGTGAAGGTCACGTCGCCCACCGGCACGGTGACCTGGGCCCCGTGCGCCAGGCCGTACGCACGCAGCGTGACCCCGTCGGCGTAGTCGTAGTCCGGGCGGTCGGTCACCGCGCCGACCGGGACGACCGCGCCCGGCCGGACCAGGAGCGGCACGCTGGTGAAGTCGTGCCGTTCGCGGACCCAGCGGGGGCCGGTGACCGTCCCGCCGGCCGGGAAGCGGGTCCAGGTGCCCTCGGGGACGTAGTACGTGACGTCGCCCTCGTCGCTGAAGACGGGGGCCACGAGCAGGTCGGGGCCGAGCATGTACTGGCGTTCCAGATGCGCGCAGCCCGGGTCGTCCGGGAACTCCAGCACCATCGCGCGCATCATGGGGACGCCCTCGGTGTGGGCGGTGCGCGCGGCCTGGTGGAGATAGGGCATCAGGCCGAGCTTCAGACGGGTGAACTCGCGCAGGACGTCCACCGACTCGTCGTCGAAGAGCCAGGGCACCCGGTACGACGACGAGCCGTGCAGACGGCTGTGGGAGGACAGCAGACCGAAGGCGATCCACCGCTTGAACAGCGCGGGGGTCGGGGTGCCCTCGAAGCCGCCGATGTCATGGCTCCAGTACCCGAAGCCCGACAGCCCCAGCGACAGCCCTCCGCGCAGCGACTCGGCCATCGCCTCGTACGTCGACTCGCAGTCGCCGCCCCAGTGGACGGGGAAGCTCTGGCTGCCGACGGTCGCCGACCGGGCGAAGAGCACCGCCTCGCCCTCGCCCCGGTGTTTGCGCAGGACGTCGAAGACCGTGCGGTTGTAGAGGTAGGTGTAGTAGTTGTGCATCCGCTCCGGATCCGTGCCGTCGGACCAGGTCACGTCCAGGGGCACCCGCTCGCCGAAGTCCGTCTTGAAGCAGTCGACGCCCTGGGCGAGCAGCGCCTCCAGCTTCGACGCGTACCACGCGCGGGCCGCCGGGCTGGTGAAGTCGACCAGCGCCATCCCGGGCTGCCAGAGGTCCCACTGCCAGACGTCGCCGTCCGGGCGGCGCAGGAGATGGCCGAGGTCCCTGCCCTCCGCGAACAGCGGGGAGCGCTGGGCGATGTAGGGGTTGATCCAGACGCTGATCCTGAGACCCCGGCGCTTGAGGCGGGCCAGCATGCCCTCCGGATCGGGGAAGACCCGGGGGTCCCACGTGAAGTCGCACCACTGGAACTCGCGCATCCAGAAACAGTCGAAGTGGAAGACGGACAGCGGGAGCCGGCGCTCCCGCATGCCCTCGATGAAGGAGGTCACCGTCTCCTCGTCGTAGGAGGTGGTGAAGGAGGTCGACAGCCACAGGCCGAACGACCAGGCGGGCGGCAGGGCGGGGCGGCCGGTGAGGGCCGTGTACTTGCGGAGGATCTCCTTCGGGGTCGGGCCGTAGATGACGTAGTACGTCAACCGCTGGGTCTCCGCGCTGAACTGCACCCTCGACACGACCTCCGAGGCGACCTCGAAGGAGACCTTGCCGGGATGGTCGACGAAGACGCCGTAGCCCGCGTCGGTCAGATAGAACGGCACGTTCTTGTAGGCCTGTTCGGTGGCCGTGCCGCCGTCGGCGTTCCAGACGTCCACGACCTGCCCGTTCTTGACGAGCGGGCCGAAGCGTTCACCGAGGCCGTACACCGAGGTGCCGACGCCCAGGTTGAGCTGTTCGCGCAGGTGGTGGGCACCGGACGCCTCGCGCATGATGCCCATCGACTTGGGGCCGCTGGTGGTGAGGGTGCGGCCGTGGGCGAGGAAGTCGACGTGCCAGGGGCCGGTGCGGGCCACCCGGACCGACAGCTCTCCGGCGGTGAGGGTGGCGTGCTCGTCGTCGTAGGAGGTGTGCGGGGTGAACTCCTCGGTGCTCAGTTCGAACCGAGGCCCGCGGGGCCGTTCGCCCTCGAAGTGGGTGAAGGTGACGCCGATGACGTCGGGCATCGGGGAGTGGGCGTCGATCGTCACGACCGGTCCCTTCAACAGGTCGCCGCGGTGGCGGACGGGCTGGGTGGGGGCGTGCACCCGCAGGGTGCCGTCCGTGACGGTGACGTCGAGGACCTCGACCGGATGGGCCGCGGTGACGCCCTCGCGGAGCAGCCAGTAGCCGTCGGTGAACTTCATGGGTGGGGGGTTCCTTTCCGGGGCCTACTTCACGGCTCCCACCGCGATGCCGCGGGTGAGCGTGCGCTGGAAGAGGAGGAAGAACACGAGCGCGGGCAGCAGACCGAGCAGGGCCGCCGCGTTGGTCATCGTGGCGTCCATCAGGCGCTGGCCCTGGAGGACGCCGAGGGCCACCGAGACGGTCTGGTTGTCGTTGGAGATCAGCATCACGAGCGGGAGCAGGAACTCGTTCCAGGTCCAGACGAAGAAGAACACCAGGAGCACGCCGAGGGTGGGCCGGCTCACGGGGACGACGATCCGCCACAGCACCTGCCACTTGGTCGCGCCGTCCATCCGGGCCGCCTCGACGATCTCGCGGGGGAAGCGCCCGAGGACCGAGGAGAGGAGATAGGTGCCGAAGGCCGCCTGGATCACCGTGAAGACGATGACCACGCTCAGCCGGGTGTCGTAGAGGCCGGCCTCCTTGGAGAGGAAGTACACCGGGTAGACCAGCGCCTCCTGCGGCAGCACGTTCGCCAGCACGAAGAAGGCGAGGATCCAGGTACGGCCCCGGAGCCGGCCGATGCCGATCGCGTACGCGTTGAGCACGGACAGGACGACGGCCAGGACCGCCACCGAACCGCTGATCAGCACCGAGTTGAACAGCTTCCGGCCGTAGTCGACCCGCTGCCAGAAGTCCTTCAGCCCGTCGAGGTAGAGGCCGTCCGGGAGGCTGAGCGGACCGCTCCGCGAGTACTCGGCCGGGGACTTCACCGCGTTCAGGGCCACGATCAGGAACGGGACGACCATGAAGAGGGCGGCGACGCAGAGGGCCACGAGGACCGGGTAGCGGCGGGCGGCGGCCATGCGCGGGTTCCGTCCGGTCATGCGGGCGCCCCCTCGTCGGCGTCCTCGGCGCGGGTCTGGAGCCTCAGGCCGGCCAGGGCCAGGGCGAGGACGATCACGGTCAGGACGGTGGAGACCGCGGCGCCGTAGCCGACCTGGGTCTTCTCGAAGAACGTGGTGAAGGAGAAGTACGACGGCACGTCGGTGGCGCCGCCGGGGCCGCCCTTCGTCAGGACGTACACCGCGCCGAACACCTTCAGCGCGGCGATCGTGCACCACAGCAGGACCACATGGATCTCGGGCCGGATCTGCGGCAGCGTGATGTGCCGGAAGCGGCGCCACCAGCCGGCGCCGTCCAGCTCGGCGGCCTCGTACAGGGCCGGGTCGACGCGCTGCAGCCCGGCCATGAAGACGACCAGCGGGAAGCCGAGCTGCACCCACACCATCACGGCCATGACCGTGTAGAGGGCGAGGCCGGGGTCGCCCAGCCAGTCCTGCTGCCATCCGCCGAGCCCGACCGCCTTCAGCAGCTCGTTCAGGGAGCCGCCCTCGGGGGCGAGGATCCAGCTCCAGACGATGCCCGCCACGGCGATCGGCAGCACCTGGGGCAGGTAGAAGCAGGCCCGCAGCACGGCGGTGACCCGGCTGCCGAAGTGTTTGCCGACGAAGTCGAACAGGGCGGCGGCCAGGACCAGTCCGAGCGCGGTCGGTACGGCGGCCATCGCCACCACCATGAACAGACTGTGCCGGAACGACGCCCAGAAGGCGGAGTCGTCCAGCAGCTCACGGTAGTTGGCGAGCCCCGACCATCGAGGGCTGCCGACCCCCTGCCAGTCGGTGAAGCTCGCTCCCGTGTTCATCAGGAACGGGACGACGACGACCGCGAGGAAGGCGAGGGCGCCGGGCAGGAGGAACAGCGCGTAGGAGCCACGGTCGCCGCCGGACCGGCGCGGGCGGCCGGTGCGCCGCGCCGCTCCGCCCGCCGCCCGGCGCTCCACGGTCGCCGTCATCGCTTGGGTACGTCCTTCTCGTACGCCTTCCCGACCGCGTCCAGGTAGGCGTCCGGGTCGCTGTCGCCGGTGATCAGCTTCTGGGTCTCGGAGACGAGGACGTCGTAGAAGCCGGGCACCGGCCAGTCCGGGTAGAAGGCCAGACCGTCCTTCTCGGAGAGGGTGTTGAAGTCGGCGATCAGCTTCTTGGCCCGGGGGTCGGTGACGGCGGCGGGGTCGGCGGCCACCGGGACACCGCCCTTGTCGCCGAGCAGGTTCTGGATCTTCTTCGACAGGGTGATGTCGATGAAGTCGTAGGCGAGTTCCTTGTTCTTCGCGCCCTCGGGGACGACCCAGAGGTTGCCGCCGGAGCCGAGCGTGAGGTTCGTGTCGGGCCACAGGAAGGTGCCCCAGTCGAAGGTGTTCTCGGCCTGGAACCGGCCGTACCACCAGCTTCCCGAGAACAGGATCGGCGCCTTGCCCCGGATGAAGGAGACGCCCGCGTCCTCCGACTTCGCCCCGGTCGACTTCTCGTCGATGTACCCCTTCTCCACCCAGTCGGCGAAGGTCTGCGCCCCGTACGTCCACGCGGTGTCGTGGAAGTCGGCCTCGCCCTCGTACAGCTCGTAGGCGTCCACCCAGGCGCGGTCCGCCCGGCTCAGCGCCAGCTGGTAGAGGTACTGCTGCGCCATGTACTCGGCGCCGGCGTTGGCGAGCGGGGTGATGCCCGCGTCGACGAACTCGTCCATGGCGGCGGTGAGTTCGGTGAGCGTGGTGGGCTCCTCGATGCCGTGCTCGGCGAAGAGGTCCTTGTTGTAGTAGACCATCGTGTACTCGGCGTAGTTCGGTACGCCGTACCAGGCGCCGGAGCCCATGACGCCGTCGGCGTCGTACCGGCTGGTGGTGCGGACGCCCGCGCTGAGCTTCTTGTCCCAGCCGTGCTTCCGTACCTGCGGGGTGAGGTCGGTGAGGAGGCCCTGGCGGGAGAGGAGCCCGGCGGTCGCGTTGCCCTTGTTGTACTCCATGAGGTCGGGCGCGTCGGAGGAGTTGAGGACCATGGGGGCGGTCTTGCGGATCTGTTCGAAGCCCTTCTCCTCGAACTCGACCTCGACGCCCGGGTGGGTCTTCTCGAACTCCTCGATCGCCGCGTTCCAGGCCACGCCCATCGCGCTGTCCGGGCCCTCGTAGTGCCAGAGGCGGAGCGTCCGCCCGTCACCACCGCCGCCGCTGTCCGGACCGCCGCAGGAGGCCAGGAGCAGAACTCCGCCGAGAGCCGCCGCGGCCGCCGCCGTACGCCTTCGTGCCGTCAACATCCTGTGCCTCCGGGGGAGTCGGATGGATCGTCGAAAGGTGCAGTCGAATCGCTTCGATGAATGATGTCGAAGCGCTTCGACGGAAGGTAGGGGCGGGGCGGTGATGCGTCAATGGGGCGAACGGGAATCCGCGGCGGGCCGGTGCTGCGCGCCCGGCTCGCGCGGGGGCTCGCGGGGGGTGTGGTTCGGCGGCGGCGGGGTGGTGCGGTGCAGGGCCGTGGTGGTGGGCCTGTCCGTGACAGCGGCCGGACGCCGGGGCGGGGGCGGGCGCCGGGTCCTCGTGCGCCGGAGTGGACGGACGGGGCACGGCCGGGCGGGCGGAGGGGTGGGGGCCGGAGCGCCGGGCTCGCTCCGTCGGCCGGACGTTTCAGCGCTCGCCGGTGGGGCGGAAGGGGCTCGTGCGGGCCGTGGGCGGGGCGGCGGAATTATGGCCGTCGAATCCGGAGGACGGGTGGATTCCGCCCACAGATGCACTCATCATGATGACCTTCGCCTGACAGCGCACACATGCACATCTTTCCCACCCATACATTCGTTGGCCAGGGTGCGTGTGATGGGTGGGGCGCCCCGGAGCGGGTGGGGGCCCGGTCCGGTACAGGAAGTGCGACAGCCCGGCATCGAACACGCGCTCGGAACGATCCCGTGGGGGGAAGTGCGTGCACGTCGACAACTGGCCCAACGGCATTCAGCCGAAGCGGACCGAGGGCGAAGGTGAAGGCCCCGGTCCCGGCCGTGGTGGTAGTGGCTCCGGCGAGGTGGTCTGGCCCGAGGCCGCCGGCAGAACGGCAGCCGTGTCCCGGACGGAGCGGGACCACGCAGGCGAAGTCTCCGGACGGGCGGAGATCTCCGGGTCCTCCGGTCTCGGAGTGCCCCGGCAGCCGACCGCCCCCGGGGCCGTGCCGGGTGTCGACCCGGCGCCCTGGGAGCAGCCCGGCCGGCCGGGCCGCAATCACGATCCGCACGAGGTGACCGTGCAACTCGACGGCGTGGGGCGCGAAGTGGACGAGGGCCAGGGCAGGCACGCCGGCAGGGCCGGGGACGCGGCGGGCGCCGGCCAGGACTCCGACGGGCCCGTCTTCGTGGACGAGTCGGGCCGGCGCAGGAACCTCTACCGGCGGCTGGGTATCGCCGTCGGCACCGCCTGCGCGGCGTACGCCGTGGTCATCGTCGGCACCCTGGTGTCGGGCAACTCGGACGCGCCCTGGCTGCCGGTGCCGATGCAGAAGGACGACAAGCCGGCCGGAAAGGTGGACACACCCCCGCTGCCGGCCGAGTCGGACGACCGGTCCGACGAGGCCGAGGGCTTCGTACCGGACGCCGGTCCGGGCGGGGGCCGTACGGGAGCGACGTCCTCGCCCGGCGCCAAGTCCCCGGCCGGTTCGTCCGGCAAGGCCAAGCAGCCGGCGAACTCCGCCGGCGCCGAGCCGTCGGCCGGGCCCAGCGCCAAGGCGACACCGAAGCCGCAGCCGAAGCCCAGCGGCGGTGCGAAGGACCCCGAGCCGTCGGCCTCCGCGCCCGAGCCGCCGAAGGTCGACCCCAGCCCCGCGGCCTCGCCCTCGCCCTCACCCACGCCCTCCGAGACCGGCTCCGCCGACCCGGGTCCGGGCTCCGACACCGTGGCCGACGGCCCGGCGTCCCCGGCGCCCGTCGAGCCCGCCCCGTCGACGCCGGCGGACTCGCAGAGCCCGCAGGAGCCCGCGAGCCCGCAGGACCCGCAGAACCCGGAGAGCCCCGCATAATGACCCGCCCCGAGCGCGGCGGCACGTCTTCACGTGCCGCCGCCCAACGTCATACCCGCTCACCGCGTCCACCCCAGGTCCCCGGGGGCGGCACGGCAGACGACCCGGCCGGTGACACGGCCGAAGGTCCGAGCCCCAGCCCGAGTTCCGGAAGGAGCCCCGGCACGAGCCCGAGGAAGCGCGTGCGGAAGCGTTCCGGACGCCGCGTGCCGCTGCGCTATCTGCTGCCCTGTGTCCTGCTCGTCGCCCTGATGGCCATGCTGATGCTCCGCGGATACGTGCACAGCGAGATCCTCGCGGACCACCGGGTCGGGCCGCCGGTGGCGAACGACCGGGTGCCGAAGGAGATACTCAAGGGCGGGCCCGTGATCGACACCCGCTCGGGCCGCCGATCCAGCCTCGACATCCCCGATCACGAACTGGTCCTGACCTTCGACGACGGACCCGACCCCACGTGGACCCCCAAGGTCCTCGACATGCTGAAGAAGCACGAGGCCAAGGCCGTCTTCTTCATCACCGGCACGATGGCCTCGCGCTATCCCGACCTGGTGCGGCGGATGGTCGACGAGGGCCACGAGATCGGTCTGCACACCTTCAACCACCCCGACCTCTCGCTCCAGAGCAAGGACCGCATCGACTGGGAGCTGTCGCAGAACCAGCTCGCGCTCGCGGGCGCCGCCGGTATCCGTACCTCCCTGTTCAGGCCGCCGTACTCCTCGTTCTCCGCGCGCATGGACAACCGGACCTGGCCGGTCACGCAGTACATCGGCAGCCGGGGCTACATCACCGTCGTCAGCGACACCGACAGCCAGGACTGGGCCCGGCCCGGTGTCGAGGAGATCATCCGCCGTGCCACACCCGAGCGCGGTGACGGGCACGTCGTGCTGATGCACGACGCCGGCGGCGACCGCTCGCAGACCGTCGCCGCGCTGGACCGCTACATCAGCGGACTCCAGGCCGAGGGCTACACGTTCGACACCCTCACCGGCGCCCTGGACGCCCCCAGCGCGCACACCCCGGTCACCGGCCTCGGCCTGGTGAAGGGCAAGGTCTGGGTGACGCTGGTGCAGGTCTCGGAGCGGACGACGAGCGTCCTCGTGGTCGCCCTCGCGGTCGTCGGCGTCCTCGTCCTCGCCCGCTTCGGCCTGATGCTGATCCTGTCGATCGCGCACGCCCGCAAGGTCAGGCGCCGCGGCTTCCGCTGGGGTGCGGACGGACCCGTCACGGAACCGGTGTCGGTGCTCGTCCCGGCGTACAACGAGGCCAAGTGCATCGAGAAGACGGTCCGTTCGCTGGTGGCGAGCGACCACCCCATCGAGGTGCTGGTCATCGACGACGGCTCCAGCGACGGCACGGCCGGCATCGTCGAGGAACTGGGCAGGGACCTGCCGGGCGTCCGTGTCGTACGGCAGCTCAACGCGGGCAAGCCCGCCGCCCTCAACCGGGGCATCGCCAACGCCCGGCACGAGATCATCGTGATGATGGACGGCGACACGGTCTTCGAGCCGTCCACCGTCCGTGAGCTGGTCCAGCCGTTCGCCGACCCCCGGGTCGGCGCGGTGGCGGGCAACGCCAAGGTCGGCAACCGCGACACCATGATCGGCGCCTGGCAGCACATCGAGTACGTGATGGGCTTCAACCTCGACCGCCGGATGTACGACGTCCTGCGCTGCATGCCGACGATCCCCGGCGCGGTCGGGGCGTTCCGGCGCACGGCCCTCGAACGCGTCGGCGGCATGAGCGAGGACACCCTCGCCGAGGACACCGACATCACCATGGCCATGCACCGCGACGGCTGGCACGTCGTGTACGCCGAGAACGCGCGCGCCTGGACCGAGGCCCCCGAATCCGTCCAGCAGTTGTGGTCGCAGCGCTACCGCTGGTCGTACGGCACGATGCAGGCGATCTGGAAGCACCGCGGCTCCCTCTTCGACCGGGGTCCCTCGGGCCGCTTCGGCCGCGTGGGCCTGCCGTTGGTCTCCCTCTTCATGGTCGTGGCACCCCTGCTGGCCCCGCTCATCGACGTCTTCCTGCTCTACGGGCTGGTCTTCGGACCCACGGAGAAGACGATCGGCGCCTGGCTGGGTGTCCTGGCGGTCCAGGTGGTGTGCGCCGCGCTGGCGTTCCGCCTCGACAAGGAGCGCATGACCCATCTGATCTCGCTCCCGCTCCAGCAGATCCTCTACCGCCAGCTCATGTACGTCGTCCTGCTGCAGTCGTGGATCACGGCCCTGACCGGCGGCCGGCTGCGCTGGCAGAAGCTGCGGCGGACGGGGGCCGTGGGGCTGCCCGGCGCGCCGCAGGAACAGGCGGCCGCCGTGCCGCAGCAGCAGCCGGGAGAGCGGAGGCCGGTCGGATGAGCACCCTCACCCAGGACTCCGCACCGCAGACCCCGGCCGCCCCGGCCGTCTCCGGCCGGGACCGCTACTTCGACCTGCTGCGGGCCCTCGCCATCTTCCGGGTGGTGCTCTACCACCTGGCCGGCTGGAGCTGGCTGCCGCTCGTCTTCCCCTCCATGGGCGTGATGTTCGCGCTCGCCGGCAACCTCATGGCGCGCTCGCTGAAGCGTCCCGCGCCGGCCGTCGTCAGGGGCCGGCTCCGCCGGCTGCTGCCACCGGTGTGGCTGCTGGGCGTCGTCGGCGTGACCGGCATGGTGGCCCAGGGCTGGGCGCCGGATCCGTACTGGCATCCCCTGTGGTGGTGGTTCCACCTCGCGTTCTGGATCCTCCCGGTCAGCGAGCCGCCGTACGCCGACGGCCTGCCCGGGGTGCACGGCTTCATCGGCGCCGACTGGGCCGTGGAACTGGCCGGACCTCTCTGGTACGTCCGCACCTACATCTGGTACGTGGTCCTCTCCCCAGTGCTGCTGCGCGCGCTGCGGAGGATGCCGGTGGTGACGGTCCTCGCGCCGCTCGCCCTGGCCGCGCTGCTGGAGCTGGGCTGGCTGGTCGTCCCCGGTGAGCGACTCGCCGCGGGCTTCACGGACTTCGCCACCTTCGGCGCCTGCTGGCTCCTCGGCATGGCCCACCAGGAGGGCATCCTCAAGCGCCTGCCGAGGTACGTCGTGCCGTCCGTGGCCCCGGCGGTCGCCCTCGCCGGCCTCTGGTTCGCCCTGCGCGGCGACTACGGCCAGGGCCACGACCTGGACGACATGCCGTTCGCCCAGTCCCTGTGGTCCGTCGCCGCGGTGGCGCTGCTGCTGCACCTGAGCCCGTCGTGGTCGCGGTGGCCGCCGCGGCTGCGCCGCTGGGACGGGGTGATCACCTTCCTCAACTCCCGCGCGGTGACGATCTACCTCTGGCACACCACCTGCATCATGATCGCCTCGGCCCAGTGGGACCGGCTGTGGGACGTGGTGTTCCTCGAACGACACACCCCGTGGCTGCTGGAGAGCGTCTGGCCCGTGCTGGCCCTGACCTGGCTGCTGGTCGTCGCCTGTGTCGTCGCGTTCGGCTGGGCGGAGGATCTCGCGGCCCGGCGCAGGCCGCGGTTGTGGCCGCGGAGTGGGGATGCGGGGAGGGCCGGGAGCAGGTCCTGACGCGGCCGGCCGGTTACGTGTGCTCGGTCATGTATTGACCCGGTAACCAACCGGGATACGTACTTGCGTGCGACTGAGCGGGTGGTGGATGTTGGGCTCGCTGGAGGCAGGTGTTCCGCACTTCGTGCCTCGCCGAAGCGACTCAAGGAGTGACACCCGCCGATGACTCAGCCTCCCGGCCCGCCGTACGACGGTTACGGCTCGCAGCCGCCCCAGCAGCCGTACCCCGGGCCGTACACGCCCCCGGGCCAGGTCCCCGGCCAGCCGCCGAACCCGTACGCGACGGCTCCTCAGCAGCCGTACGGGGGTGGCGGGCAGCCGCCGTACGGGGCGCCGGGGGCGCCCCCGTACGGTCCGCAGTACGGGGGGTACCCGCCGCCGCCCCCGCCGTCCGGGGGCGGAGGCAAGGTCGCGCTGATCATCGTGGCCGCCGTGGCGGCGCTCGCGGTGATCGGCGGCGGCGTCTTCCTCCTCGCCGGTGACGGGGACGACACCGACACGGCCCGGCCCGGCCGGAGCGTGTCCGCCACGCCGTCCGAGAGCCCGGCCGAGTCGGAGGAGGCCGCCGACGAGGCCACGGAGGAGGCCACCGGCACGCCCGACGGCGGCCTGGACGACGGTGGTTCGTCCACCGCGCCGGCCCAGGGCGTCGAGGGCCAGTGGCAGGACGACGAGGCCCGCACCCTGACGATCGGTGCCGAGCAGACGGCCGGTGAGGCCAAGGGCCAGCACCCGCTGTCCTACATCGACATGGTCGGCGGCAAGGGCATCATGACCGGCGTCGGCAAGTACCGCGACGACAACAACTTCCGCATGGCCCTCACCCCCATGGCCTCGAAGAACGTCAGCGACGACGACGTCACCTTCGCCACGGTCCGCCGCTCCGGCGACGACGTGGTCATCACCTGGGAGGCCGGGGGCACGGACACGCTCAGCTATGTGGGTGAGGCGTCGGGCTGACCACGGGCGGGGTGCGGTGCCCGGCGACGTGGACGCCGTCGGGCACCGCCGCCCCAGGTCGCCGGGCGGCGACGCCCGAGGCCGTGCCGGACGGGCGGCAACCCGGGGCCGGGGCGGCGGCGACTGAGGGGAAAGGAGAGGCGGGGAGCGTCCACACATGAAGAGCGATGCCGAACACATCCACGCGTTCGCGGCCTGGATCGAAGGCGTGATGCGGGCGCACGGGTACGACATCGACAGCCCGCGCGGCGGCGGCAGGACCAGGCTCGCCGAGGACGCGGGGGTGCACCGGGCGGCCATCACCCGGCTGCTGCAGCGCCGGAGCATGCCGGACCTGGAGACGATGCGGGGCCTGTCCCGAGCACTCGGCGTCCCGGTCCGCGACCTCCTGATCCGATCGGGCAAGCTCACCGAGCAGGACCTGCCCCGGCCGCCGGTGCCACCCGGGACCACCCCGGCCCCCGGCGCCCACCCGCTCTCCGCCGAGCAGGCGGCGACGGCGCTCGGCATCCCTGAGCACCTGCGGGCGGACTTCGTCCGGGTCACCGAACAGTTCAGACGCGGCTCGGCCCCCGGCCCCGCCGTCCCGGACACGGGCGCCGGGGCGGACGGGCGGACCGGCCCCTGACCTGCGACGCTCGGCAACCACGCGTCCCCACTTGAGGGCCGTACACGGCTTCTGTCGTGTGCGGCCCTTTTTCGCGGACGATCCGGAACGTCGTACGGCGTTGCGAACACTGTTCGCAGTGCGTACAGTGTTCCTTGTCGCCGCACAGCGTACGGCGGCGGCTTCGCCCTCTCGTCCGGCCACCGGCATCACGCCTCCGACACCCGAAGGACCCGCCATGACTCAGCGCACCGCTCTCGACCTCGCCCACTGGCAGCAGCGCCTCGACACCCTCCGCGCCGCTCACGGAGTACCCGGCGCCACACTCGCCTTCCTCGCCCACGGCGAGATCCACGAGCTGGCGAGCGGTGTGCTCAGCACGGCGACCGGCGTCGAGGCGACGACCGACTCCGTCTTCCAGCTCGGCTCGATCGCGAAGGTCTACACGGCCGCCCTCGTCATGCAGCTGGTGGAGTCCGGCGAACTCGACCTGGACGTCCCCGTGGTGAAGGTGCTGCCGGAGTTCGCGACCGTCGACCCGGCGGCCACCGAGGTCATCACCCCCCGCATGCTGCTCTCCCACACCAGCGGCCTGACCTGCGACTTCCATATCGACACGGGGCGCGGCGACGACGCGATCGCCCGGTACGTCGAGGCCGCGAAGGGCGTGGCGATGGACTGCCCGCCGGGTACGGCGGTGTCGTACAGCGGGATCGGGTACGTCGTGCTCGGCCGGATCGTCGAGGTGCTGACCGGGCTGACCTGGGACCAGGCGCTCAGGGAGCGGGTGTTCGCGCCGCTCGGACTGGCGCACACCATGACCCTGCCGGAGGAGGCGCTGCCGTTCCGCGTGGCCATGGGGCACATGGCGGGGGAGGGCGGGACCCAGGTCCCGGCCCCCGTGTGGGACATGATGCCGCGCGCGGCCGGCCCGGGCGCGCGGGTGCTCGCCACCGCCGGTGACGTGGTCCGGTACGCCAAGGCCCACCTCGACGGCGGCGCCGGGATCCTGCGCCCCGAGACCGTGTCGGCCATGCGGGCCCGCGAGACCGACGTACCCGACAAGTGGACGGTCAGCGCCGACGGCTGGGGTCTCGGCTGGACCCTGTACGACTGGGACGGCGTCCCGGGCTATGGGCACGACGGCGCCGCGACCGGGCAGTACGCCTTCCTCCGGGTGGTGCCGAGCGAGGGCGTCGCCGTCGCGCTGCTCACCAACGGCGGCTCGTCCCGCCTCCTCTACGCCGACCTGCTGCGCGAGCTGATGGCGGAGCTGGCCGGGATCACGATGCCCGCGCCGTTCGCCCCCGCCGCCGAGCCGCCCGCCGTCGACATCACGCCCTGGGCCGGTACGTACAAGAGGGAGGGAGTCGTCATCACGATCGCCGAGAGGAACGGCACACCGCATCTCACCTACGCCTTCGTCGACGGCATGGTGGGCTACTCGCCGGACCTGGAGATGGACCTCGTACCCCTGTCGGACACGGTGTTCGCCGGCGCGGGCGGCGGCTCCTCGTTCGCGGAGGACTGGATGCCTGTGGTCTTCGCCACGCTGAGCGACGGCACCCGGTGCGCCTACATTGGCATGAGGGCCGCACCGAAGGTGGCATGACCACCGGGTATGACGCCCCGCTCACCGATTCCTCACCGGCGGGTCCGCGCATCCGTGAGAGCAAAGTTCCCTTCCGGTCACCCGGTGCCACAGAACAGGAAACGCACTCTCCCTACCTTCGGGACTCATCACCCCTCATCCCCGTATCGCAACACCTGAGCCCGGAGAACGTGGAGGCGTCATGACAGCCCCGAGCACTGCCCCCGCATCGAGCAGGGGAGGCCGCTGGATTCAGCACTGGGACCCTGAGAACGAGGCCTTCTGGAACGAGACCGGCGAGAAGGTCGCCCGTCGCAACCTCATCTTCTCGGTCCTCTCCGAGCACATCGGCTTCTCCATCTGGACCGTATGGTCGGTGATGGTCCTGTTCATGGGCCCCGAGTACGGGCTCACCCCGGCCGACAAGTTCTTCCTCGTCTCGATGGCCACGCTGGTCGGCGCCATCGTCCGCATCCCGTACACCTTCGCGGTGGCGATCTTCGGCGGACGCAACTGGACGATCGTCTCCGCGAGCCTGCTGCTCATCCCGACCGTCGCGGCCTTCGTCGTGATGGAGCCGGGGACCTCGTTCAACACGTTCCTGGTCTGCGCGATGCTCGCCGGTATCGGCGGCGGCAACTTCGCCTCCTCCATGACCAACATCAACGCCTTCTTCCCGCTGCGGAAGAAGGGCTGGGCGCTCGGTCTCAACGCGGGCGGCGGCAACATCGGTGTCCCGGTCGTGCAGCTCATCGGTCTCGCCGTCATCGGCGCCTCCGGCGGTCCCCGCGTCCTGCTCGGGATCTACATCCCCTTCATCGTCATCGCCGCGGTCCTCGCCGCCGTCTACATGGACAACATCGCGTCCGTGAAGAACGACACCGGTGCGGCCAAGGACGCCGTGAAGGAGGCCCACACCTGGATCATGTCCTTCCTCTACATCGGCACCTTCGGCTCCTTCATCGGCTACAGCTTCGCCTTCGGCCTCGTCCTGCAGACCCAGTTCGGCCGTACGCCCCTGGAGTCCGCCTACGTCACCTTCATCGGCCCGCTGCTCGGCTCGCTGATCCGGCCCCTCGGCGGCGCGCTCGCCGACAAGTACGGCGGCGCCAAGATCACCCTGTGGAACTACGTCGGCATGGCCGCCGCCACCGGGATCATCGTCATCGCCTCCATGCAGAAGTCGCTGCCGCTCTTCACCACCGCGTTCATCGCGCTCTTCGTCCTCACCGGACTCGGCAACGGCTCCACCTTCAAGATGATCCCGGGCATCTTCCAGGCCAAGGCCCTCGCCAAGGGGCTGGAGGGCGAGGAGGCCGCGGCCTACGGACGCCGTCTCTCCGGTGCCTCCATGGGCATCATCGGCGCGGTGGGCGCCCTCGGTGGCCTCGGTATCAACCTGGCCTTCCGCCAGTCCTTCCTCTCCGTGGGCTCCGGCACCGGCGCCTTCGTCGCCTTCCTCGCCTTCTACGGGCTCTGCTTCGCGGTGACCTGGGCCGTATACCTTCGCCGCTCGGCCTCGAACACCTCTACGGCGACGGCCGCGACGGAGACGAAGCCGCAGCTCAGCTACGCCGAGGTGTGACATCGCCCATGCTGTGACACGTGCGACGTAACACCAGCGACATCAACCCGAACCGAGCCTGTCACGCGCCGTTGACAGGCTCGTTCGGCATGGGGGAGCGCCGATCCGTGCCACCGAACGCTCCGTCAAACGCTTCACCTCATGCTTCACCGAGCGCGACGACTGACTGCAACGACTCGACTGCGGGACGAGAGCCATGTACGACGAACAGCAGCGACCCGAGCGATCAGATCGAGCCGATCAACCAGACAGGACGGTTCTGATGGATCGGATGGATCGAACAGCGCCGACGGAACACGGGCCGCTCGCGGGCTTCACCGTGGGGGTCACGGCGGCCCGCCGGGCCGACGAACTCGGAGCACTCCTCCAGCGCCGCGGAGCCGCGGTGCTCCACGCCCCCGCCCTGCGCATCGTGCCGCTCGCCGACGACAGCGAACTGCTCGCCGCGACCAAGGACCTGATCGACCAGGCGCCCGACATCGTGGTGGCGACGACCGCCATCGGCTTCCGCGGCTGGATCGAGGCGGCCGACGGCTGGGGCCTCGGCGAGGCGCTCCTCGACCGGCTGCGGGGCGTCGAGGTCCTGGCGCGCGGACCGAAGGTGAAGGGTGCCATTCGCGCCGCCGGGCTCACCGAGGAGTGGTCCCCCTCCTCCGAATCCATGGCCGAGGTGCTCGACCGGCTGCTGGAACACGGCGTCGAGGGCCGCCGTCTCGCCATCCAGCTCCACGGCGAACCCCTCCCCGGTTTCGTGGAGTCCCTGCGAGCCGCCGGAGCGGAGGTCGTGGGCGTCCCCGTCTACCGGTGGATGCCCCCCGAGGACATCACGCCCGTCGACCGTCTCCTCGACTCGGCGATCGGCCGTGGCGTCGACGCCCTCACCTTCACCAGCGCCCCGGCGGCCGCGTCCCTGCTCTCCCGCGCCGAGGACCGGGGCCTGCTCCCGGAGTTGCTCAACGCCCTCAACCACGACGTCCTCCCCGCCTGCGTGGGCCCGGTGACGGCACTGCCCCTCCAGGCCCACGGCGTGGACACGGTCCAGCCCGAGCGGTTCCGTCTCGGCCCCCTCGTCCAGCTCCTGTGCCAGGAACTCCCCGGCCGCGCCCGCACGCTGCCCATCGCCGGCCACCGGGTGGAGATCCGGGGCCACGCGGTCCTCGTCGACGGCGACCTCCGCCCCGTACCGCCGGCCGGCATGTCCCTGCTGCGCGCGCTCTGCCGCCGTCCGGGCTGGGTCGTCCCCCGCTCGGACCTTCTCAAGGCCCTCCCCGGCGCGGGCCGCGACGAACACGCCGTGGAAACGGCCATGGCCCGCCTCCGCACAGCCCTGGGCACCCCAAAACTCATCCAAACGGTGGTCAAACGCGGCTACCGCCTGGCCCTGGACCCCGCGGCGGACACGAAGTACGACGCGTAGGGGAGGCACGGCCCCTGGCCCGTCAGGGGCGCGGCCCCCTGTCTGCCACGGGCGCATCCCCTGGTCTTTCAGAGGCGCGGGGAACTGCGCGACAAGCCCCCACCGGAGCGGCAGATGGGGGTCGAAGGGGCGCAGCCCCTGGAACGGGACGGGCAGGGGCGGCGGGGCGAGCGGAACCGGCCGCACACCGGAGGGTTCCCGCCCGGCGTGCGCCCAGGCACTGTAAGGGGTACGTACCTCCCGAGCGCACCCCTGCCGGCCGGCAACCCCACGGCGGTGACAAGCCCATGGCACAAGACCCCCGCTTCGACTGCGGCCACCTCTGCCTGGACTTCCTCGCCACCACCCATCCCGAGGAACAACTCGACTCCCCGGACGCCCTGCGCACCTGGATCACCGCCGCCCGCCTGGTCCCCGAGGGCACCCACCTCGCCCACATCACCCCGCACTGGCTGGTCGACTTCCGGGAACTACGCGGACACATCGGACAGTTGGTCCACACCGACCCGGACCGTGCTCCGAACTCCCGCGCCTCCAGCCCCCGCGCCCCCGGCCCCCACCCCTTCGACCTCTCCCTGGCAAGGGTCAACGACCTGGCGTGCGCGCCCACTCCGGCCCTCCGGGCCGTCCGCACGGACGACGGCACCCTCATCCGCACCCTGCACCGCATCCCCGACCGCGCGTCCCTGCTCGCCCTGATCGCCCGCGACACCGTGGAGCTGCTCACCGACCCGGCGGCCTGCGCCGCCCTGCGCCGCTGCGCGGGCGACAACTGCCCCATCGTGTACGTCGACACCTCCCGCGGCCGCCGCCGCCGTTGGTGCTCCAGCGAGATCTGCGGCAATCGCGAGCGCGTGGCCCGGCACCGCCGCCGAGCGGCCCTGGCCCGCGTGTAGTCGGGGCGGAGACGCCCACCCGCGTTACCCGGCCCGGCAGTTGGGCAAACCTCAAGTTGCCGTAAAGAAGCAGCAGTGCTGTTTTTCACATCGCGACGCGGGTGTCTTCACAATTCCCGTCCATGCGTGCCGGTTTAAGCAGGGATATGGGACCACTTGTCCCCCAGCTGCCCCACCCGCACCGCGTTTAATCGAGAAAGTTGTGGCTCAACTCTGAACACACAACTGGTTACCTACGTATCCCGATGTGAGCGACCGACTGGGGGAACCCCCGGACACCGGAGGTAGCCGTGCGCAAGGATTCCGCTGTGGCCGATGAACGCCCGCACAGGGCACGACATCGCGCATCGCAGCCCTCAGAGCCTGATGAGGAGCTGATGCGCGCGCTGTACCGCGAGCACGCTGGACCCTTGCTCGCGTACGTGCTGCGTCTGGTCGCGGGCGACCGCCAGCGTGCCGAGGACGTTGTGCAGGAAACTCTCATCCGGGCCTGGAAGAACGCCGGTCAGCTCAATCGAGCGACCGGTTCGGTACGCCCCTGGCTGGTGACGGTCGCACGTCGCATCGTCATCGACGGCCACCGCAGCCGGCAGGCCCGGCCGCAGGAGGTCGACCCGTCGCCGCTGGAGGTCATCCCCGCGGAGGACGAGATCGACAAGGCGTTGTGGCTGATGACACTGTCGGACGCGCTGGACGACCTGACCCCTGCCCACAGGGAAGTCTTGGTCGAGACCTATTTCAAAGGGCGTACGGTCAATGAGGCGGCCGAGACGCTTGGCATCCCCAGTGGCACCGTCCGCTCCCGGGTGTTCTACGCCCTGCGGTCGATGAAGCTGGCTCTAGAGGAGCGCGGGGTGACGGCATGAGCAACATCTACGGGGGGTATGGACCGGGAATGCCCGGATCTGTGCAAGGAGCCCAGGGGTCCGGCGACAACATCCACGAGACCGTCGGCGCGTACGCCCTCGGGATACTGGACGACGCCGAGGCCACACAGTTCGAAATCCACCTCGCCACGTGCGAGTGGTGCGGCCAGCAGCTCGACGAGCTGGCCGGTATGGAACCGATGCTGGCCGCGCTCGCGGACCTGCCCGCCGCTCAGGGGACACCCGCGATCGGCGAGTCCCTGTCCGCGAAACCGACCACCGGACTCGCGGACCGCCTGGTCGGCGAGGTCGTCCAGCACCGCGCGAAGAAGAGCCGGCGCAACTTCTTCATGCTGGCGGCGGGCGTCGCCCTGATCGTCGGAGGCCCGACGGCCGTGTTCGCGACGACGGGCGGCGGCGAGGCGGACAAGCCGCCGGTCGCCAGCCAGCCCGCCCACGACGCCTTCGTCAAGATGGCCGACAAGGACAAGGTCTCCGGCACCGACGCGGCCAGCCAGGTCAGCGCCACGGTCGCCATGGAGTCCAAGGCCTGGGGCACGCACGCGGTCCTGGAGCTGAAGAACGTCAAGGGTCCGGAGAAGTGCTCGCTCATCGCCGTCGGCAAGAACGGCGAGCGCGAGACGGTCACCTCCTGGTCCGTCCCGAAGTGGGGCTACGGCATCAAGAACGCCCAGACCGAGCAGGCCAGGAACCCGCTCTATGTCCACGGCGGCGCCGCCTTCACGCCGGACCAGATCGACCACTTCGAGGTTCTGACCTTCAGCGGGAAGAAGCTCGTCTCGGTCAAGGCATGACACGTCGGAACACGTGGTGAGAGGACCCCGGTCGGGCACATAGCCTGACGGGGTCCTTTTCGCGTACGGTGGACGGCTGCCCAGCACGTCAGAAGGGGGCCCGGGTGGCCGCTCAGGTTCAGCAGGAAACGCTCGACTCCGCTCACGACTCGGTGCGTGAGAAGGAGATCGGCGTCGAACAGGAACATCTGGACCGGGTGTACCGGCGCCTCGAGGAGAAGATCCACGAGGCCGAGTTCCTGATGAACGACGCGGCCCAGCGCGGCCAGGTCGGCACCCCCGGCGCACTCGCCGAGCGGGATGCCCAGGTCTTCCGCGCCGGCATCCACCTGAACCGGCTGAACAACGAGTTCGAGGACTTCCTGTTCGGCCGTATCGACCTGCTGCTCGGCAAGGACGGCAAGAAGGGCCCCGACGGCGCGTACACCGCCGTCGAACCGGCCGAGGGCGCCGTCCGCCCCGACGACACCGCCGACATCGCCGAGACCCTCCACATCGGCCGTATCGGCGTCCTGGACTCGGAGTACGCGCCGCTGGTCATCGACTGGCGCGCCCCCGCCGCCGCTCCCTTCTACCGCTCGACCCCGGTCGACCCCGGCCGGGTCGTCCGCCGCCGGGTCATCCGCTCCAAGGGCCGCAAGGTGCTCGGCGTCGAGGACGACCTGATGCGCCCCGAGCTGAAGGCATCCCTCGAGGGCGGTGAGCTGCCCGTCATCGGCGACGGCGCCCTGATGGCCGCCCTCGGCCAGGCCCGCAGCCACACCATGCGCGACATCGTCGCCTCCATCCAGGCCGAACAGGACCTGGTGATCCGCGCCCCCGCCGCCTCCGTGACCTACGTCGAGGGCGGCCCCGGCACCGGCAAGACGGCCGTCGCCCTGCACCGGGCGGCGTACCTCCTCTACCAGGACCGGCGCCGGTACGCGGGCGGCATCCTGATCGTCTCCCCGACCCCGCTGCTCGTCGCCTACACCGAGGGCGTGCTGCCGTCCCTCGGCGAGGAGGGCCAGGTCGCCATCCGGGCGATCGGCTCCCTGGTCGACGGCATGGAGGCCACGCTGTACGACTCCCCGGCCGTGGCCCGGGCCAAGGGCTCGTACCGGATGCTCAAGGTGCTGCGGAAGGCCGCCCGGGGCGCCCTGGAGTCGAGCGACGCGCCCACCCGCCTCCGGGTCGTCGCCTTCGGCCGGCGCGTCGAGCTGGAGGCCCCCGAACTGGACCGCATCCGCCACAACGCGCTCGGCGGCACGGCCCCCGTCAACCTGCTCCGCCCCCGCGCCCGCAAGCTCCTCCTCGACGCCCTGTGGGCCCGGTCGGGCGCCGCGGGCCGGCACAGCGACCCGGAGCTGGCCGCCGAGCTGCGCTCCTCCTTCGACGAGGACATCACCGGCGAGGACGACTTCATCGCCTTCCTCGACGCCTGGTGGCCCGAACTGACCCCGCGCGGCGTGCTGGCGGCCATGTCCGACGAACGCCGCCTCGGCCGCTGGGCCCGGCGCATCCTCAACCCGGGTGAGGTCCGCCGGGTCGCCCGCTCCCTGAAACGCGAGGGCCTGTCGGTCCACGACGTCGCCGTGCTGGACGAACTCCAGGCCGTGCTCGGCGTACCGGCCCGCCCCAGGAGGAAACGCGATCTCGACCCCCTGGACCAGCTCACGGGGCTGGAGGAGCTGATGCCGGTCCGCGAGGAGACCCAGCGGGAGCGGGCCGAGCGGCTGGCGCAGGAGCGCACCGAGTACGCGCACGTCATCGTCGACGAGGCCCAGGACCTCACCCCGATGCAGTGGCGGATGGTGGGCCGCCGGGGCCGCCACGCCACCTGGACGGTCGTCGGGGACCCCGCCCAGTCCTCCTGGTCCGACCCGGACGAGGCGGCCGAGGCCCGCGACGAGGCGCTGGGCAGCCGCCCGCGCCGCCGCTTCACCCTCACCGTCAACTACCGCAACCCGGCCGAGATCGCCGAACTGGCGGCCAAGGTGCTGGCGCTGGCCATGCCGGGCTCCGAGTCCCCCTCGGCGGTCCGCTCCACCGGCGTCGAGCCGCGCTTCGTCACGGCGGCCCGCGAGACCCTGGCCCGCACGGTCCGCGCGGAGGCCGCGCGCCTGCTGGACCTCGTCGACGGCACGGTCGGCGTCGTCGTCGCCATGAACCGCCGTGACGAGGCCGCCCGCTGGCTGGCCGGTCTCGGCGACCGCGTCGTCGCCCTCGGCAGCCTGGAGGCGAAGGGGCTGGAGTACGACGCCACGGTGGTCGTCTCCCCGGCGGAGATCGCGGACGAGTCCCCGGCGGGGCTGCGGGTGCTGTACGTGGCCCTGACGCGGGCGACGCAGCAGCTGACGGTCGTGTCGGCGGAGCGGGACGACCCGGACGCGAGGGGAGTCCCGGACCTCTTGCGCGACTGAAAGGCAGGGGGGCGAAGCCCCGTTGCCTTTCAGGGGCGCGGGGAACTGCGCGAGCAACCACGAACCACCCGCACCCGTGGGCGCATCACCAACTCCCCGAACTCCGAGGCGCCTGTTAGCCTTGTGGGTGGCACCGGCTCGATCCAAGCCCCCGGGCCCAACCTTCGTCGCTCAGAGCGACCACTTGCCGCGAGGCGAGCATGGCGGGTCGGTGCCACTGAACGCCGGAAGAGGTCCACGTCGAATGTGACGTGGACCTCTTCTCGTTGTGAACAAAACGTTCTCAACCCCGGACGGCTAACGCCTACCCGGCGGTAGGTGCGACGATCGGACAACCAAAACGCAGCAAACGCAGTAGCAGAAGTACGCGCGAAAGCAGAGGAAGTCGGCCATGGCAACGGCGCCCAGCGTCTCCTACTCGATGACGGTCCGGCTGGAGGTGCCCGCGAGCGGAACCGCGGTCTCCCAGCTCACCGGAGCCGTCGAGTCCCACGGAGGCTCGGTGACGGGCCTCGACGTGACCGCATCCGGCCACGAGAAGCTCCGCATCGACGTCACCATCGCCGCGACCTCCACCGCGCACGCCGACGAGATCGTCGAGCAGCTGCGCCACATCGAGGGTGTGACGCTCGGCAAGGTCTCCGACCGTACGTTCCTGATGCACCTCGGCGGCAAGATCGAGATGGCGTCGAAGCACCCCATCCGCAACCGTGACGACCTCTCGATGATCTACACCCCCGGCGTGGCCCGCGTCTGCATGGCGATCGCCGAGAACCCCGAGGACGCCCGCCGCCTCACCATCAAGCGCAACTCCGTTGCGGTCGTGACGGACGGCTCCGCCGTGCTGGGCCTCGGCAACATCGGCCCCAAGGCCGCGCTGCCCGTCATGGAGGGCAAGGCGGCCCTCTTCAAGCGGTTCGCCGGCATCGACGCCTGGCCGCTGTGCCTCGACACCCAGGACACCGACGCGATCGTCGAGATCGTCAAGGCCATCGCCCCCGGCTTCGCCGGCATCAACCTGGAGGACATCTCCGCGCCCCGCTGCTTCGAGATCGAGGCCCGGCTGCGCGAGGCCCTCGACATCCCGGTCTTCCACGACGACCAGCACGGCACGGCGATCGTCGTCCTCGCCGCCCTCACCAACGCACTGCGCGTCGCGGGCAAGGCGATCGGGGACATCCGCGTCGTCATGTCCGGCGCCGGCGCGGCCGGCACGGCCATCCTCAAGCTGCTCATCGCCGCCGGTGTGAAGAACGCCGTCGTGGCCGACATCCACGGTGTCGTGCACTGCGACCGCACCGACCTGGTCGACGCCGCCGCCGACTCCCCGCTGCGCTGGATCGCGGACAACACCAACCCCGAGGGCCTCACGGGCACGCTCAAGGAGGCCGTGCGCGACGCCGACGTCTTCATCGGTGTCTCCGCCCCGAACGTCCTCGACGGCGACGACGTGGCCGCCATGGCCGACAACGCGATCGTGTTCGCGCTCGCGAACCCCGACCCCGAGGTCGACCCCGCCGTCGCCCGGCAGACGGCGGCCGTCGTGGCCACCGGCCGCTCGGACTTCCCCAACCAGATCAACAACGTGCTGGTCTTCCCGGGTGTCTTCCGCGGTCTCCTCGACGCCCAGTCCCGCACCGTCAACACCGAGATGATGCTCGCCGCGGCCACCGCGCTCGCGAACGTCGTCACCGAGGACGAGCTGAACCCGAACTACATCATCCCGAGCGTCTTCAACGACAAGGTCGCCGGCGCGGTCGCCGGGGCGGTCCGTGAGGCCGCGAAGGCGGCGGCGTCGGCCTGAGCCCGTCGCTGTGACGGTTGCCACGCCCCGCGCCGTCCGGCGCGTCGCGGGGCCGCCGGGCTTGTGCCGCCCTTTAGTGTGGCGGCCAAGCTCAGGCCTGCCGCGACTCCCAAGGGTGTCCATGTGACTCCCAGGGGTGTTCGTGTGACTCCCAGGGGTGCTGGATTGGCTTTCCCGCCGCAGGTGAGTGCAGGATGCGTTTCTGGGCGCGAGGGTCTGACGACGGACCCGGGTCCGCCTCAACGGCAAGAAGAACACGGGAGTAACAACATGAACCGCAGTGAGCTGGTGGCCGCCCTGGCCGACCGCGCCGAGGTGACCCGTAAGGACGCCGACGCCGTGCTGGCCGCGTTCGCCGAGGTCGTCGGCGACATCGTCGCCAAGGGCGACGAGAAGGTCACCATCCCCGGCTTCCTGACCTTCGAGCGCACCCACCGTGCCGCTCGTACCGCTCGTAACCCGCAGACCGGCGACCCGATCCAGATCCCGGCCGGCTACAGCGTGAAGGTCTCCGCGGGCAGCAAGCTCAAGGAAGCGGCGAAGGGCAAGTAACCTTGCCGTCCGTCCCACGAGGGATGGTGTGGAACGCCTGATGGGGGCGGCACCTGGTCTTCCAGGTGCCGCCCCCATCTGCGTGGGCGTACGGCTGCGGGTACGTCGTGGCTGGTCGCGCAGTTCCCCGCGCCCCTGAGAAGCAGGGGCTGCGCCCCTTGCTTCTCAGGGGCGCGGCTCAGCCGAGAGCCTTGCCCGGCAGCTCGACCTTGGCTCCCAGCTCCATGAGCTTCTCCATGAAGTTCTCGTAACCGCGGTTGATCAGCTCGATGCCGTGGACCCGGGACGTGCCCTGGGCCGCCAGCGCCGCGATGAGGTACGAGAAGCCGCCGCGGAGGTCGGGGATGACCAGGTCGGCGCCCTGCAGCCGGGTGGGGCCGGAGACGACCGCCGAGTGCAGGAAGTTGCGCTGGCCGAAGCGGCAGTTCGAGCCGCCGAGGCACTCGCGGTAGAGCTGGATGTGCGCACCCATCTGGTTCAGCGCGGAGGTGAAGCCGAGGCGGGACTCGTAGACCGTCTCGTGGATGATCGACAGACCCGTGGCCTGCGTCAGCGCCACCACCAGGGGCTGCTGCCAGTCGGTCTGGAAGCCGGGGTGGACGTCCGTCTCCAGCGCGATCGACTTCAGCTGGCCGCCCGGGTGCCAGAAGCGGATGCCCTCGTCGTCGATCTCGAAGGCACCGCCCACCTTGCGGTAGGTGTTCAGGAACGTCATCATCGAGCGCTGCTGGGCGCCGCGGACGTAGATGTCGCCTTCCGTCGCCAGCGCGGCGGACGCCCAGGAGGCGGCCTCCAGGCGGTCCGGGAGCGCCTTGTGGTTGTAGCCGCCGAGCGAGTCCACACCGGTGATGCGGATCGTGCGGTCGGTGTCCATCGCGATGATGGCGCCCATCTTCTGCAGGACGCAGATGAGGTCCTCGATCTCCGGCTCGATCGCCGCGTTCGCGAGTTCCGTCACGCCCTCCGCGAGGACGGCCGTGAGCAGCACCTGCTCGGTCGCGCCCACCGACGGGTACGGCAGCTGGATCTTCGTACCGCGCAGCCGCCGGGGCGCCTCCAGGTACTGTCCGTCCTCGCGCTTCTCGATCTTCGCGCCGAACTGCCGCAGCACCTCGAAGTGGAAGTCGATGGGCCGGCCGCCGATGTCGCAGCCGCCGAGACCGGGGATGAAGGCGTGGCCGAGCCGGTGCAGCAGCGGACCGCAGAACAGGATCGGGATACGCGACGAGCCCGCGTGGGCGTCGATGTCGGCGACGTTCGCGCTCTCCACGTTCGTCGGGTCCATCACCAGCTCGCCCGGCTCGTCACCCGGGCGGACCGTTACGCCATGCAGCTGCAACAGCCCGCGCACGACCCGTACGTCGCGGATGTCGGGCACGTTGCGCAGCCGGCTCGGACCGCTGCCGAGCAGCGCGGCGACCATGGCCTTGGGTACGAGGTTCTTCGCACCGCGGACACGGATCTCGCCACTGAGCGGGGTGCCGCCGTGTACAAGCAGTACGTCGTCAGAGCCGTTGACGGTCATGGATCTCGCGTTCCGTGGAGTTGGGCAGAGGCTTTCCGGCGTGGACGGACGGCCGGTGGACCCGTGGTGCGGGGCCGGCGCGGCGTGGGCCGGAGAGCTAGCGTAATCGCCGCCCACCCCCCTTCCGTAAGCCCAGGGACTTCTCAGCCACGTCATGGATTCGCCACAACACGAACCGTTCATCACCGGCCACACGGGGTCACCACGCCGGCCGTACGCGCCTCTTGCCTCCCCCCGCCGTGAGCTGCGCGCACTCCGCAGCTGCCATTGGCTCCCCGCGCGGGGGCAGGATGCGGGATCATGTCTGGCATGACCGAGGTGTCCTCGCTCACAGGGCGGCTGCTCGTGGCCACTCCCGCCCTGGCGGACCCGAACTTCGACCGCGCTGTCGTGCTGCTCCTCGACCACGACGAGAAGGGCTCGCTCGGCGTGGTCCTCAACCGGCCGACCCCGGTGGGCGTCGGCGACATCCTGGAGGGCTGGGCGGAACTCGCCGGCGAACCGGGGGTCGTCTTCCAGGGCGGTCCGGTGCAGCTGGACTCGGCGCTGGGGGTCGCGGTGATCCCCGGCGGCGGTTCCGTGGACCGGACCCCGCTCGGCTGGCGGCGGGTGCACGGCGCGATCGGCCTCGTCGACCTGGAGGCCCCGCCGGAGCTGCTCGCCTCCGCGCTCGGCTCGCTGCGCATCTTCGCCGGGTACGCCGGCTGGGGGCCCGGCCAGCTGGAGGACGAGCTGGCGGAGGGCGCCTGGTACGTCGTCGAGTCCGAACCCGGCGACGTCTCCTCGCCCTGCCCGGAAAGACTCTGGCGGGAGGTCCTGCGCCGCCAGCGCAGCGAACTCGCGATGGTGGCCACCTACCCGGACGACCCTTCGCTCAACTGATGCCCGTGCGCTTCAGTACCCTTGCGTCATGAGCACTCTTGAGCCCGAGCGCGGTACTGGTACGGGGACCCTCGTCGAGCCGACGCCGCAGACGTCGCACGGCGACGGCGACCACGAGCGCTTCGCCCACTACGTCCAGAAGGACAAGATCATGGCGAGCGCCCTCGACGGCACGCCCGTCGTGGCGTTGTGCGGCAAGGTGTGGGTCCCGGGCCGTGACCCGAAGAAGTATCCCGTGTGCCCCATGTGCAAGGAGATCTTCGAGTCCCTCGGTGCGGGCGGCGACGACCAGGGCGGCGACGGCAAGAAGTAACACGGGCGCGACCGGCTCGGAGGTACCCGTACGAACGGCATGGGCCGCGCCCTGTGCCGTCCGGGTGCCTCCGGGCTTTGTCGTGCCGCGGCTCCGCTCCTCCCCGCGGAGCGCTGCTTTCGGATCACAAGGTGGTCGAGACCTCTTGTGGTCATGTTCATGTACTCCATAGCCTCCGGTGTGTTGTGTAGAGCAGAACGCCCGTTGCAGAGAATGCAACACTCCGCTCCCCCCTCCGGAGGAACAGCTTCATGAGGCTCGCCACCCGACTCGTCGTGCCCGTCGCGGCCCTGGCCCTCGCCGGACTGACCGCCTGCGTCCCCCAGACCTCCGACAACTCCTCCTCCGGGAAGGACGAGAAGACCGGCACCCTCCGGGTCTGGCTCTTCCAGGAGGTGAACAACGAGCCGAAGCGGCAGGTCGTCGACAAGGTGGTGGCCGCTTTCGAGAAAGCGCACGACGGCGCCGAGGTGAAGATCGAGTACATCCCCGTCGAGAGCCGTGCCCAGCGCGTCAAGGCCGCCTTCAACGACCCCAAGAGCGCCCCCGACCTCATCGAGTACGGCAACACCGACACCGCCGGCTATGTGAAGGACGGCGGACTCGCCGACGTCAGCCGGGAGTTCAACGACTGGTCCGACGCCAGGGACTCCGACCCGACCGCCAGAACCTCCGTGACGGTCGAGGGGAAGATCTACGGGGCGCCCTTCTTCGTGGGCGTCCGCGCGCTCTACTACCGCACCGACGTCTTCGAGCGACTGAACCTGGACGCCCCGAAGTCCCTGGCCGAACTGGCCACCACGGCCAAGCGCGTCCGCGCCGCCGAGCCGGACCTGTACGGGATCGTCGTCGGCGGCGCCTACACCTACGGCGCGATGCCGTTCGTGTGGGCGGGCGGTGGCGAGATAGCCGAGGGCAAGGGCGGCTCGTACGCGGCCACGATCGACAGCCCGGCCGCCCGCAAGGGCATCGAGGCGTACACCTCGCTCTTCGGCGACGACAACTGCCCCGCCGCCAAGTGCGCGGGCATGGGCGGCAACGACACGGTCACCGCGTTCGCGGCCGGCAAGGCGGGCATGGCGATCGGCGGTGACTTCAGCCACGCGGCGGTGGAGGCCGGCAAGGTCAAGGGCAAGTACGCCGTCGTACCGCTGCCGGGGGTGAAGCCCGGTTCGGTGGCGCCGGCGTTCGCGGGCGGCAACAACGTCGGCGTCCTGAAGAGCACCACGCACCGCACCCTCGCCGTCGACCTGATGAAGCGGCTGGCGTCCAAGAAGACCCAGAGCGAACTCTTCGACGCGATGGGCTTCCTGCCGACGTACACCGACGTACGGGCCGCGGCGGCCGAGAGGGAGCCGTTCGTCGAACCCTTCGTCAAGACGCTCTCCTCCGGGACGAAGTTCGTGCCCGCCTCCCCGGCCTGGGCGCAGATCGACGCCTCGCTGGTGCTGCCGACGATGTTCCAGGAGATCGTCAGCGGCAAGAAGGACGTGGCCGAGGCGTCGAAGGACGCGGCGGAGCAGATGAACGATGCGTTCGGCTCCGCCGGTTGAGCCGGGGGCGCCTACGGGAGCGGGGGGTGCGGTGCGTGGGCGAGTGCGGGTTCGTCATGGCTTGTCGCGCAGTTCCCCGCGCCCCCATGGGGGCGCCACCCCTTGGCTCTATCTCGCCCCCGCGCTTGTCGTCCTTGGGGGGTTGCTGCTCTACCCGATCGGTCAGCTCGGGCTGATATCGCTCTTCGAGTACACCCAGGCGCAGGTCAGTGGAGGAGAACCGGCCACCTTCCAAGGGGTCGGGAACTACGCGGAGCTGTTCGGGGACTCCGAGTTCCGGCAGGTGTTGCTTGCCACCGTCGTGTTCGCGGCGGCGTGCGTGGTGTCCACGCTCGCCGTCGGGTGTGCGCTCGCCGTGCTGCTGACACGAGTACGGGCCGTGCCGCGGCTCGCGCTGATGCTGGCGGCGCTCGGGGCGTGGGCGACCCCCGCGGTCACCGGCTCCACGGTGTGGCTGCTGCTGTTCGACCCGGACTTCGGCCCGGTCAACCGGGTGCTCGGGCTGGGCGACCACTCCTGGACCTACGGGCGGTACAGCGCCTTCCTCCTCGTTCTGCTCGAAGTGGTGTGGTGCTCCTTCCCGTTCGTGATGGTGACCGTCTACGCGGGCATCCGCTCCGTACCCGCCGAGATCCTGGAGGCCGCGGCCCTGGACGGCGCCTCGCAGTGGCGGATCTGGCGGTCCGTCCTCGCGCCGATGCTGCGGCCGATCCTCGTCGTCGTCACCATTCAGTCGATCATCTGGGACTTCAAGGTCTTCACCCAGATCTATGTGATGACGAACGGTGGCGGTATCGCGGGCCAGAACCTCGTCCTGAACGTGTATGCCTACCAGAAGGCCTTCGCGTCCTCCCAGTACGGCCTCGGTTCGGCGATCGGAGTGGTGATGCTGGTGATTCTGCTGGCCGTCACCCTGGTTTATGTGCGACTGCTGCGCGCGCAGGGGGAGGAGCAGTGAATTCACGGGCATTCCCGCGGCGGCCCCTGCGGCTCGCTGCCGAGGTGTCGGCGCTGGTCATCGCGGCCGTGGTGGCGTTTCCGCTGTACTGGATGGTGTTGAGCGCGGTCAGGCCGGCGGGTGAGATCGAGTCGGCGGAGCCCCGGCCCTGGACCCTCGCGCCGACCCTGGATTCCTTCCGCCGTGTCTTCGGGCAACAGGAATTCGGCCGGTACTTCCTCAACAGCCTTGTCGTCGCCTGCACGGTGGTGGTGATCTCCGCGCTGATCGCGTTTCTCGCGGCGACGGCGGTCACCCGTTTCCGTTTCCGATTCCGGACCACCCTGCTGATCATGTTCCTGGTGGCCCAGACGGTGCCCGTCGAGGCGCTCACCATTCCGCTCTTCTTCCAGATGCGGGACCTCGGCCAGCTCAACACCCTGGGCGCGCTGATCCTGCCCCACATCGCGTTCTCGCTGCCGTTCGCGATCTGGATGCTGCGCGGATTCGTGAAGGCCGTCCCCGAGGCGCTGGAGGAGGCCGCCCAGCTCGACGGGGCGAGCCGGTCCCGGTTCGTCTGGCAGATCCTCTTCCCGCTCGTCCTCCCGGGACTGGTGGCCACCAGCGTCTTCTCCTTCATCTCGGCCTGGAATGACTTCCTGTTCGCCAAGTCGTTCATCATCAGCGACACGTCCCGATCGACGCTGCCGATGGCCCTGCTGGTGTTCTTCGAACCCGAGGAACCGGACTGGGGCGGCGTGATGGCGGGCTCCACGGTGATGACCGTCCCGGTGCTGGTCTTCTTCGTACTCGTACAGCGACGGCTGGTCTCCGGACTGGCCGGCGCGGTCAAGGACTGACGTGACGCGGACGGACCCGATGACTACCGACCGGGCAGGAGCCGACCGGACGAGAACCGACCAGACAAGAGCCGACCGGACAAGAGCCGACCGGACGAGAACCGACCGGACGAGAACCGACCGGACAAGAGCCGACCGGACAGGAACCGACCGGATGAGAACCGACCTGATTCCGGCGCCCCTGGCCGTCGAGGGCCTCATGCGCTGCGGTGTACCGCTCGACGAGGACACCACCCTGTGGGCGGCGCCGGGCACCGAGGACACGGCCCGCTGGCTGCGCTCGACCGTCGGCGCCGCCCTCGGGCTGTCGCTGCCGCCCGGCCCCGAGGACGCCCGCCACGCCGTGCGCCTGTGCCTCGACGACGGCCTGGAGCCGGAGGCGTACCGGCTCGGGGTCGTCGCCGGCCGGGGCGTCGAGATCCGCGGCGGCGGCCCGGCGGGTGTCTTCTGGGGCGCCCAGACCCTGCGCCAGCTCCTGGGTCCCGAGGCGTTCCGGCGCGCCCCGGTGCGCCCCGGGGTCACCTACGGCATCCCGCACCAGACCGTGCAGGACGCTCCCCGCTTCGCCTGGCGCGGCCTCATGCTCGACGTCGCCCGTCACTTCCTCCCCAAGGACCAGGTCCTGCGCTACGTGGACCTGATGGCCGCGCACAAACTCAACGTCCTCCACCTCCACCTGACGGACGACCAGGGCTGGCGCATCGAGATCGAGCGGTACCCGAGGCTGACGGAGGTCGGCTCCTGGCGGGCGCGCACCAGATTCGGCCACCGCGCGTCACCGCTGTGGGAGGAGAAACCGCACGGAGGTCACTACTCGAAGGACGACGTCCGCGAGATCGTCGCCTACGCGGCCGCGCGGCACATCACCGTCGTCCCCGAGATCGACGTCCCCGGACACAGCCAGGCCGCCATCGCCGCGTATCCGGAACTCGGCAACACCGACGTCGTCGACACGGCCGCCCTCACCGTCTGGGACACCTGGGGCATCAGCACGAACGTCCTCGCCCCCACCGACAGCACCCTGCGCTTCTACGAGGGGGTGTTCGAGGAGATCCTGGAGCTGTTCCCCTCGCCCTTCGTGCACATCGGCGGTGACGAGTGCCCCAAGGACCAGTGGCGCGGGTCGGCCACCGCGCAGGCCCGCATCCGGGAACTGGGGCTCGCGGACGAGGACGCCCTGCAGTCGTGGTTCGTCCGGCACTTCGACAACTGGCTGACCGCGCGCGGGCGTCGCCTGATCGGATGGGACGAGATCCTTCAGGGCGGCCTCGCGCCGGGGGCGGCCGTGTCGTCCTGGCGGGGCTACGCGGGCGGCATCACGGCGGCCCGCGCCGGCCACGACGTGGTGATGTGCCCCGAGCAGCAGGTGTATCTGGACCACCGTCAGGACGGCGGGCCCGACGAGCCGGTGCCCATCGGCTACGTGCGCACCCTGGAGGACGTCTTCCGGTTCGAGCCGGTGCCACCGGAGTTGACGCCCGACGAGGCCCGGCACGTGCTCGGCACCCAGGCCAACGTGTGGACCGAGACGATGGAGGACACCGCCCGCGTGGACTACCAGACCTTCCCGCGGCTGGCGGCCTTCGCCGAGGTGGCCTGGAGCCGGCTCCCCGCCCCCGCCGAGCGCGACTTCGCCGATTTCGAGCGCCGGATGGCGGCGCACTACCGGCGGCTCGACGCCCTGGGGGTCGGTTATCGGCCGCCTTCGGGCCCGCGTCCGTGGCAGCGGCGGCCCGGCGTGCTCGGACGTCCGATCGAGGGGACGCCCCCGAACGTGTGAGACGACCGCGAACCCGGGGGACCGAAAGCGCGTGCCCTGCGACGGTGGCCTCCCGGGGAACAAGAGGCGCAAGGGGAGTGAGGGGCAACGTAAGTGGCAATGCGTACTTATGGGTGATGCCGTTCCAAAACGGACCATCTCTCGGGTGAGGTGGGCGAATGCCTCGTGGCGGACCCCCGCGTTCGGGCCTCGCGAGAATGTGCCAGAGTTGCCACGTCCGCCCTGTCAGCACGTACCGTACGGCAACACAGGCGGACCAGGTGGGGCCAGCGGGAAGGGGCATCCGGTTTGACCACGCACGCACCGCAGGCGGCGCAGGCCGTGACCCTGCCCGGCTCGCTCGACGAGGCCGTGGCGGCTCTCTCCGCCATGCCCTGGGCGGTTCCGGTGGCGGGCGGCACGGACCTCATGGCCGCGGTCAACTCCGGGCAGCTCAGGCCCGCCGCGCTGGTCGGGCTCGGCAGGATCAGCGAGATCCGCGGCTGGCAGTACCAGGACGGACACGCTCTCCTGGGGGCGGGACTGACGCACGCCCGGATGGGGCGCCCGGACTTCGCGGCGCTCATTCCGGCGCTCGCCGCCGCCGCGCGCGCCGCCGGACCACCGCAGATCCGCAACGCCGGCACCCTCGGCGGCAACATCGCGACGGCCGCCCCTACCGGGGACGCGCTGCCCGTGCTGGCCGCCCTGGAGGCCACGCTGATCATCGCGGGCCCGGGCGGGGTCCGGCGCGAGATGCCTGTCTCGCACCTGCTGGCCGGCATGGAGATGTTGCGGCCCGGTGAACTCATCGGCTTCGTGCGCGTGCCGCTGCTGCACGCGCCGCAGGTCTTCCTGAAGGCCACCGGCCGCACCGGCCCCGGCCGCGCGGTCGCCTCCGTCGCCCTCGTCCTCGACCCCGCCCGGCGCGGGGTGCGGTGCGCCGTCGGGGCCATAGCGCCGATGCCGCTGCGGCCCCTGGACGCCGAGACCTGGGTCGGCCAGTTGATCGACTGGGACGGCGAGCGCACCCTCGTGCCCGAGGCGCTGCATGCCTTCGGCGAGTACGTCGCCGCCGCCTGCATCCCCGACCCGGCCCCCGAGGTCGACGGCACCGTGGCACCACTTCCGCCCGCCGTACTGCATCTGCGGCGCACCGTCGCCGCGCTGGCCCGACGAGCACTGGGGAGGGCACTGTCGTGACCGACGACCAGCACGGAGAAGGCACCCCGCAGCAGGGGAGCCAGGGCGGCTGGGAGCGGCTGCCGCAGGGTGACTACGACGACGGCGCCACGACGTTCGTGCAGCTCCCCGAGGGGGGCATCGACGCGCTGCTCGCCGCCGACAGTCCGCTGGCCGCGCCCGGGCACGGCTACGTCCCGCCGCAGATAGCGGCAAACCCCGTCAACCCCGTCAACACCGTCGACACGGCGCACACCGCCGGGACCGACCCGTCCGTCCCGGGTACGTGGGCGATGCCGGCCGGGGGTGCCGAGTGGCACGACCCGAACGCCGGGCAGCCGCAGCCGCCGGCCCAGGACGGGTTCACGTACAACCCCGCCTCGACCGGGCAGTGGACGTTCGAGGAGCCTGCCGCGCAGGAAGGGGCCGCTCCCGGTCACGATGTGACGGGCGAGTGGTCGATTCCGGTCGCGGGTGGTGACCTTCCGGACGAATCCGGGGAGTTCAGCACCTCGGCCCTCGTCGAGCAGTGGGGCGGCACTCCGCCCGCCACGCTGCCCGGCGGCGCCGCCGCGCCCTGGGCCACCGAGGAGATCGGCACGGCGTGGACCGCGCCGCCCCCGGCCCGCCCCGAGGAACACCCGGCCGAGGAACGCGCGGCCGAGGACGGAACGCCGGGGGAGAGCGCGACGGGCGTCGCCCAGGAAGCCGACGGGAAGCCCTCGACGGCCTCTGGGGAGGCGTACGCCGACACGGCTTCCGAGACCGCCGGGCCGTCCCCGGAGGCCGCCCAGGACCCCGCTGAGCCGGTCGAGGCCGAGGCGCACGCCGACGCCGAGGCCCCCGACGGGACCGAGGGCGCACCCGATCGACCCGAGGCGCCGGAGACGGCCCCCGGGGCGGACACCGAGGGCGACGCGGAGCCGTCCGCCGACGAACCCGCTCCGGCCCCGCCCCCGCACGACGACCACCCCCTCGCCTCCTACGTCCTGCGCGTCAACGGCACCGAGCGGCCCGTCAGCGACGCCTGGATCGGCGAGTCCCTGCTCTACGTGCTGCGCGAGCGGCTCGGCCTCGCGGGCGCCAAGGACGGCTGCTCGCAAGGTGAGTGCGGCGCCTGCAACGTGCAGGTCGACGGCCGGCTCGTGGCGTCCTGCCTGGTCCCCGGCGTCACCGCCGCGGGCAGCGAGGTACGTACCGTCGAGGGCCTCGCCGCCGACGGGCAGCCCTCCGACGTGCAGCGGGCCCTCGCCCGGTGCGGTGCCGTCCAGTGCGGGTTCTGCGTGCCCGGCATGGCGATGACCGTGCACGACCTCCTGGAGGGCAACCCCGCCCCCACCGACCTGGAGACCCGCCAGGCGCTGTGCGGCAACCTCTGCCGCTGCTCCGGCTACCGGGGCGTCCTGGCGGCCGTCCGTGACGTCGTCGCCGAACGCGAGGCGCACTCGGCCGCCGCGAACGAGGCCGCCGCCGCGGACACCGACGAGGCACGCATCCCGCACCAGGCGGGCCCCGGCGCCGGCGGCGTCAACACGGCCGCGTTCGACTCCCGGAACACACCCCCGCCGGCGCCGCACGACCCCGACCGGTCCTACGGCGGCCAGGGGTTGTCGTTCACCGCCCCGGACGACTCGTACGGCGGCCAGGGCCAGTCCTTCGCCGGCCAGGGCGACACGTACGGCGGCCAGGGGCAGAACTTCGCCGGCCAGGGCGACACCTACGGCGGGCAGGGCCAGAACTTCGCCGGTCAGAGCGGCACCTACGGCGGCCAGGGCCAGAACTTCGGCGGCCAGTCCCTCGGCGGCCAGGACGACTCGTACGGCGGCCAGGACGACTCGTACGGCGGCCAGGACGACTCGTACGGCGGTCAGGACGACTCGTACGGCGGTCAGGGCCGGTCGTTCGGCCAGGACGGAGGCCAGGCGTGAGCAACGAAACCGTCATCGCGACGCCCGCGGGCCCCGGCGAGGCCGCGGCCGCCCCCGAGCCGGTGCCGCACGGCCTGGGCGTGTCCCTGCCGTCCGCCGACTCCCGCGCCAAGTCCGAGGGCACCTTCCCGTACGCGGCCGACCTGTGGGCCGAGGGCCTGCTGTGGGCCGCCGTGCTCCGCTCCCCGCACCCGCACGCGCGCATCGTGTCCATCGACACGTCCCACGCGCGCGAGATGCCCGGCGTGCGGGCCGTCGTCACCCACGAGGACGTGCCGGGCGTCGCCCTGCACGGCCGGGGCAAGGCCGACCGGCCCCTGTTCGCCTCCGAGGTCGTCCGCCACCACGGCGAGCCCATCGCGGCCGTCGCCGCCGACCACCCGGACACCGCGCGGATGGCCGCCGCCGCCGTCATCGTCGAGTACGAGGTGCTCGACCCGGTGATCGACCCGGAGCAGGCTTTCGAGGCCGAGCCCCTGCACCCCGACGGCAACCTCATCCGACACATCCCGCTGCGCCACGGCGACCCGAACGCGGCCGGCGAGGTCGTCGTCGAGGGCCAGTACCGCATCGGCCGCGCGGACCCCGCCCCCATCGGCGCCGAGGCCGGTCTCGCCGTGCCCCGCCCCGACGGCGGCGTCGAGCTGTACGTGGCCTCCACCGACCCGCACACCGACCGCGACGCGGCCGCCGCCTGCTACGGCCTGGCCCCCGACCGCGTCAAGATCGTCGTCACCGGTGTCCCCGGCGCCACCGCCGACCGCGAGGACCAGGGCTTCCAGCTCCCGCTCGGCCTGCTGGCCCTGAAGACGGGCTGCCCGGTCAAGCTGACGGCCACCCGCGAGGAGTCCTTCCTCGGCCACGCCCACCGGCACCCCACCCTGCTGCGCTACCGCCACCACGCGGACGCCGAGGGCAGGATCGTCAAGGTCGAGGCGCAGATCCTGCTGGACGCGGGCGCGTACGCCGACACCTCCTCGGAGGCGCTGGCCGCCGCCGTCTCGTTCGCCTGCGGCCCGTACGTCGTCCCCAACGCCTTCATCGAGGGCTGGGCGGTCCGCACCAACAACCCGCCGTCGGGCCATGTGCGCGGCGAGGGCGCGATGCAGGTGTGCGCCGCGTACGAGGCGCAGATGGACAAGCTGGCGAAGAAGCTGGGCATCGACCCGGCGGAACTGCGCATGCGCAACGTGATGTCCACGGGCGACGTGCTGCCGACGGGCCAGTCCGTGACCTGCCCGGCCCCGGTCGCCGAACTCCTCCAGGCGGTCCAGGAGTTCCCGCTCCCGGCGCTGCCCAAGGACACCCCCGAGGACGAGTGGCTGCTCCCGGGCGGCCCCGAGGGCGCGGGCGAGCCCGGTGCCGTCCGGCGGGGCGTCGGCTACGGCCTCGGCATGGTCCACATGCTCGGCGCCGAGGGCGCGGACGAGGTCTCCACGGCCACCGTGAAGGTCCACGACGGCATCGCGACCGTGCTGTGCGCGGCCGTCGACACCGGGCAGGGCTTCTCCACCCTTGCCCGGCAGATCGTCCAGGAGACCCTGGGCATCGACGAGGTCCACATCGCCCAGGTCGACACCGACCAGCCTCCGGCCGGCCCGAGCTGCCGGGGCCGCCACACCTGGGTCTCGGGCGGCGCGGTGGAACGGGCGGCCAAGATGGTCCGCACCCAGCTGCTGCAGCCCCTGGCCCACAAGTTCGGCATGTCCACGGAACTGCTGCAGATCACCGACGGCAAGATCACGTCGTACGACGGTGTCCTGTCGACCACGGTCGCGGAGGCGATGGACGGCAAGGAGCTGTGGGCCACCGCCCAGTGCCGCCCGCACCCCACCGAGCCGCTGGACGAGGCCGGCCAGGGCGACGCGTTCGTGGGCCTGGCGTTCTGCGCGATCCGCGCGGTCGTGGACGTCGACATCGAACTCGGCTCCGTACGCGTCGTGGAACTGGCCGTCGCCCAGGACGTCGGCCGGATCCTCCACCCGGCACAGCTCGCCGCACGCATCGAGGCCGGAGTCACCCAGGGGGTGGGCGTGGCCCTCACGGAGAACCTCCGCACCCCCCGGGGCCTCATCCGCCACCCCGACCTCACCGGTTACGCCCTGCCGACCGCCCTGGACGCCCCCGACATCCAGATCGTCAAACTGGTGGAGGAACGGGACGTCGTCGCCCCCTTCGGCGCGAAGGCGGCCAGTGCGGTGCCGGTGGTCACGTCTCCGGCGGCCATCGCGGCGGCCGTCCGGGCGGCCACCGGACGTCCCGTGAACCGGCTGCCGATCCGGCCGCAGGCCGCGGTGGTGACGGCGACCTAGGGTCGCGCGGGCGAGCCCCGGCAGGGCCCCTGGGACGCGTGTTCGCGTGTACGTCGGGCGTTGTCGGTGGGGCGGCGTATGGTTCTCGACAGTGGGGACGACGACCGCTCGGCGGCGCGTGATCCCCACGGGGGACGCACACCGCGAACCATGTGCCGGGGGGAGCCATGAGCACAATGACGATGGGGACAATGGGCCTGACGGACCTGAACGACCTGAACGATCTGCACGACCTGAACGATCTGCACGACCTGGCGGCGCTGACCGGGCGGCCGGCCACGCGCTCCGGACTGGCGCTGGACCTGCCCGCGCGGCTGCTGGACGAGGAGTTCGGCCAGAGCAGAGTGTGGCGCTTCGAGGACTTCGACTTCCCGGCCACCCTCACCCACGAGCCGACCCGCCGCTTCCTGCGGGACATGGGCCTGCCCGAGGACCACGGCTTCTTCCAACTCGACACGGACATCCCGCTGCCGACGCTCGCCGAGTACCTGGCGGACGCCGGCCGGCCCGCCGGTTCCGGCCGACTCCCGGACAGGGCCGCCCACTTGATCCGCCTGGGCCACTTCGTCGAGGGCAGCAGCCTCGTCGTCGACGGCACCACCGGTGCGATCCTCAACTGGAGCGAGACCGAGGCGACCCTCTGCCCCCTCCACGCCGACATCTCCACCCTGGCCTTCACCCTCTGGCTCCTCCACCGCGAGAAGCACGAGGGAACGGCCACGGGCTGCTGGGTGGAGACCCTGCGCAACAGGGCCTGCGCGGACCTCTGAGCCCACCGGCCACACGAAGACGGCCGACCGCTGGAAGCGGTCGGCCGTCACACCGGGCTGGAGACCGCGGCGGGATTCGAACCCACGTAACTCGCTTTGCAGGCGAGTCCCTGAACCACTCGGGCACACGGTCGGGTCGTGAGCGTCACAGTCGTGGTGGCTGCCGCTCCGAACTCGATGAGTAGACCGTAGGCGGGGCCCGGGCGGGGACTCAAGGGAACCGGGGGCGCTGCAACGGGACTGCCACACGCCGTTCATGAACGGGGGGCGTACGACCAAGGTCCCAGGCGGTGGGGGACTCCGGACAGGGGCGTATGTCGGTGGTGCCCCTTACGCTGGCGGGCATGGCCGACTCCGAAGCGCGTGACACGGGCGTCACGCTGAACCCCGCCCCGCCCACCGGTCCCGAGGGCGCGGACAGTGTGCTGAGCCGTTCCTACCGGGGCCTCAGTATCGGGATCGTGTCGGTCGTGCTGCTGATCGCCTTCGAGGCCATGGCGGTCGGTACGGCCATGCCGGTCGCGGCGCGGGAACTGGATGGGATCCCGGCGTACGGGTTCGCGTTCTCGGCGTACTTCACGACGAGCCTGTTCGGGATGGTGCTGGCGGGCCAGTGGGCGGACCACCGGGGGCCGTTGGGGGCGCTGACGGCGGGGATCGGCGCCTTCGCCGCGGGCCTGGTGCTGTCCGGGACCGCCGGGGTGATGTGGCTGTTCGTCCTCGGGCGGGCCGTGCAGGGGCTCGGCGGCGGGCTGGTGATCGTCGCGCTGTACGTGGTGGTCGGACGCGCGTACCCGGAGCGGCTGCGGCCGTCGATCATGGCGGCCTTCGCGGCGAGCTGGGTCGTCCCGTCCGTGGTCGGCCCGCTCGCCTCGGGCGCGGTGACCGAACAGCTGGGCTGGCGCTGGGTGTTCCTGGGTATTCCGGTGCTCGTCGTCCTGCCGCTCGGGCTCGCGCTGCCGCAGATACGGCGCAGGGCCTCCGGGCCGGTGCGCACGGCGGGAGCGGCGCGGCCCGCCGGCTCCGCCTTCGGCGGCCGCCGCATCCGGCTCGCCCTCGCCATCTCGCTCGGCGCCGGGCTGCTGCAGTACGCGGCCCAGGACCTGCGGTGGTGGTCGGTCCTGTCGGCGGCCGCGGGGGCCGGGCTGCTCGTGCCCGCGGTGCTGGGGCTGCTGCCGCGCGGGACGTACCGGGCGGTGCGGGGGCTGCCGTCGGTGGTGCTGCTGCGCGGGGTCGCGGCGGGGTCGTTCGTGGCGGCCGAGTCGTTCGTGCCGTTGATGCTGGTCACCCAGCGGGGGCTGTCGCCGACGCTCGCGGGGTTCTCGCTCGCGGCGGGCGGGGCGACCTGGGCGCTGGGGTCCTGGGTGCAGGCACGGTCGCGGGTGGAGCCGTACCGGGAGCGGCTGATGACGGCGGGGATGCTGCTGGTCGCGGCGGCGATCACCACGCTGCCAGGAGTGCTGGCCGAATCGGTCCCGGTGTGGACCGTGGCCGTCGCGTGGGCCTTCGGCTGCTTCGGGATGGGGCTCGTCATCTCCTCCACCAGCGTTCTTCTGCTGCAGCTGTCCGCGCCGGAGGAGGCGGGGACCAACTCCGCCGCGCTCCAGATCTCCGACGGTCTCACCAACGCGCTGCTCCTCGCGGCGGGCGGCGCCGCTTTCGCCGCGCTGGGCGGCGGCGCGGTCGGCCACACGGCCACCACGACCGCCGGCGCCGCCTCCCACCCGGCGGCCTTCGTCGCGGTGTTCCTGCCGATGGCGGGGGTGGCACTGGTGGGGGCGTGGGTGACCACGCGGCTGCGGGACTCATGAATTGGTACCACCTTGGTACCGATGGTGGTACCAAGGTGGTATGGCTATGAATCTTCGTCTGCGAGACGACCAGCAGGAAGCGCTCAAGCTGCGGGCCGAGGAGGAGGGGCGCAGCATGCACGCCATAGTGCTTCAGGCGATCGATCGGTATCTGGAGCAGGAGGCCGACCGGGCCACGGTGCGCCGCTTGGGGGCCAAGTATGCGGCGGGCCACGCCGATCTGCTGCGCAGGCTGGGGGAGTAGTGAAGTACCTGACGGTCCAGGAGGTTCTGGACCTGGCGGAGCTGGCGTGTGGAGAGCAGACGCGGGTTGCCGTGCGTGACCTGGGTCTGCTCAGCTCCGCTGTCCATCGTCCGCAGTCCCAGATGTTCGGCGTGGAGGCGTACACGGACCTTTTCGAGAAGGCTGCGGGACTGCTTCAGTCGCTCGCCGTCAATCGCCCCTTGGTCGACGGCAACAAACGTATGGCGTGGATGTGCACTGTCGTCTTCCTCGACTTCAACGGTACCGAGATGCTCCATGTCGACCAGGACGAGTCCTACAAGCTCGTCATCGAAGTGGCCGCCGGAAGCCTTGAGGAAGTCGGCATGATCGCCCGGCGACTGAGGGGGCTGCACGAGGCGATGTGAAGTGGGTCCCATCCCGCTGTGCTCCGGCGTCGTACGCGCGTTGACGCGGTACCGCCGCCGGTAGGGTGGCCCGGTTGTCATACGTAGCCGGGGTGTCCGCGTCGCTGCGCGAGTCGTCCGGGGCTACCCGCCTGCCGCTCGACCCCCAGACCGGAGACCGTGACTACCACCGCCACCTCCTCGAACCACCACCTCTCTCCCGCCTTCCCCGGCCGCGCGCCATGGGGCACGGCCAGCAAGCTGCGTGCCTGGCAGCAAGGGGCGATGGACAGGTACATCCAGGAGCAGCCGCGGGACTTCCTCGCGGTCGCGACCCCGGGTGCCGGGAAGACGACCTTCGCGCTGACGCTCGCGTCCTGGCTGTTGCACCACCACGTCGTGCAGCAGGTGACGGTCGTGGCGCCCACCGAGCACCTGAAGAAGCAGTGGGCCGAGGCCGCGGCACGCATAGGGATCAAGCTGGACCCGGAGTACAGCGCGGGGCCGCTCAGCAAGGAGTACGACGGCGTCGCGGTCACGTACGCGGGTGTGGGCGTACGGCCCATGCTGCACCGCAACCGCAGCGAGCAGCGCAAGACCCTCGTCATCCTCGACGAGATCCACCACGCCGGTGACAGCAAGTCCTGGGGCGAGGCATGCCTGGAGGCGTTCGAGCCCGCCACCCGGCGGCTCGCGCTCACCGGCACGCCCTTCCGCTCGGACACCAACCCCATCCCCTTCGTGACGTACGAGGAGGGGGCGGACGGGATCCGGCGGTCGTCCGCCGACTACACCTACGGCTACGGCAACGCGCTCGCCGACAACGTCGTGCGGCCCGTCATCTTCCTCTCCTACAGCGGCAACATGCGCTGGCGGACCAAGGCGGGCGACGAGATCGAGGCCCGCCTCGGCGAACCCATGACCAAGGACGCGGTCAGCCAGGCCTGGCGTACGGCCCTCGATCCGCGCGGCGAGTGGATGCCGAGCGTGCTGCGCGCCGCCGACCAGCGGCTCACCGAGGTCAGGAAGGCCATCCCGGACGCCGGTGCCCTCGTCATCGCCACCGACCAGGACTCCGCCCGCGCCTACGCCAAGCTGATCCGTGAGATCACCGGGACGAGCGCGACGGTCGTCCTCTCCGACGACTCCGGCGCCTCGAACCGTATCGACGAGTTCAGTCACGGCACCGACCGCTGGATGGTCGCCGTGCGGATGGTGTCCGAGGGCGTCGACGTGCCCCGGCTGGCCGTGGGCGTCTACGCCACCACCATCTCCACCCCGCTCTTCTTCGCCCAGGCCGTCGGACGTTTCGTACGGTCCCGGCGGCGCGGCGAGACCGCGTCCGTGTTCCTGCCGACCATCCCCGACCTGCTCACCTTCGCCAACGAGATGGAGGTGGAGCGGGACCACGCCCTCGACAAGCCGAAGAAGGAGGGCGAGGAGGACCCGTACGCCGAGGAGGACAAGCTCCTCGCGGAGGCGGAGCGGGAGCAGGACGAGGACACCGGCGACCAGGACATGCTGCCGTTCGAGGCGCTGGAGTCGGACGCCGTGTTCGACCGGGTCATGTACAACGGCGCCGAGTTCGGTATGCAGGCCCATCCCGGCAGCGAGGAGGAGCAGGACTACCTCGGCATCCCGGGTCTGCTGGAGCCGGACCAGGTGCAGTTGCTGCTCCAGAAGCGGCAGGCGCGGCAGATCGCGCACAGCCGCAAGAAGCCGGACTCCGAGGCCGACCTGGTGGAGCTGCCCGCCGACCGGCGGCCCGTCGTCACCCACAAGGAGCTGCTGGAGCTGCGCAAACAGCTCAACGGCATGGTCGGCGCGTACTCCCATCAGTGCGGCAAGCCGCACGGCGTCATCCACACCGAGGTGCGGCGGGTGTGCGGCGGACCGCCGAGCGCCGAGGCCACGGCCGGGCAGCTGCGGCAGCGCATCGCCAAGGTGCAGGAGTGGGCCACCCGGATGAAGTGATCCGGAGCGTGCGCGCCGTGGCCCGCGTGACGCGCCCGCACATTTCACAACAAATACAAGTAGTCCGTACCGGTCACTGCCCGGATTCTGGACGGAGTCTTCCGCTCAGCGAACCGGCTCGTCTACTGTCCCGCTACGCATACGCCCCGTGGCAGCGCCGCCGCGGAGCGCAGCCGTGAAGCGACTTTGCCCGGATGATCCGGGTTCAGCCGATCGGCGGCCTCTGTGGCGCGGCGCCGACGGGACCGGTGACGCATCAGCCGTGACAGGGGTTGCCGCCTCACCCAAGAAGGAGTGGGTGTCGTGACCGCGGAGACCTCTCAGACACTCGACCGGGGACTGCGTGTCCTCAAGCTGCTGGCCGACACCGATCACGGACTGACCGTCACCGAGCTGTCCAACAAGCTCGGGGTCAACCGAACCGTCGTCTACCGCCTGCTCGCCACCCTGGAGCAGCACTCCCTCGTACGCCGTGACCTCGGCGGACGCGCCCGGGTCGGGCTGGGCGTGCTGCGGCTCGGGCGGCAGGTGCATCCGTTGGTGCGGGAGGCCGCGCTGCCCGCGCTGCGGTCGCTGGCCGAGGACATAGGCGCGACCGCCCATCTCACGCTCGTCGACGGGACCGAGGCGTTGGCCGTCGCCGTCGTCGAGCCGACATGGACGGACTACCACGTGGCGTACCGGGCCGGCTTCCGGCACTCGCTGGACCGGGGGGCCGCGGGGCGGGCGATCCTGTCCGGCCGGCAGCAGCCGGGGGACTGGCCCGGGTACGCGCTCACGCACGGTGAGCTGGAGGCCGGCGCCAGCGGGGCCGCCGCGCCCCTGCTCGGGGTGTCCGGGGTCGAGGGCAGCGTGGGGGTCGTCATGCTGGCGGACGCGGTGCCGGAGCGGGTCGGGCCGCGTGTCATGGACGCGGCCCGAGAGGTGGCCGACGCGCTGCGGTGACGCGCTGCGGTGACGCGCGCCTCCCCGCCGTCTCGACCGGCCGCCCGGTTCAGCGGGTTCGGCCGGCTTCCTCGGTTCCGTCGACTCGGCCGTCCAGTGAGCCGAGCCAGTCCAGCAGGTGGGCGGTGAAGGCGTCCGGCTTCTCCATGTTGACGTAGTGCGCGGTGTCCTCGATGGAGACGGCCCGGCCCTCGCCCGCGACCGTCCTGGTCAGGCGCTCGGCCATGGCGATGAGGTCGGGGGCGTCCAGGGCGCCGTTGACGGCGAGGGTGGGCACGGTGATGGTGGTGGCGCGGGCCCAGGTGTCGGTCACCGGGACGTTCCAGTCCGTCTCGCCGAGGGTGTGCTTGGCCGCGGTGGCGCGGCTCATCTCCCGTACGCGCCGCACGATCTCGGGGTCCACGTCCTCGACCTTGCGATGCGGGCCCGCCACGACCTCGCCGGCGATGTCGAGCCACCCTTCGATGTCCCCCGACATCAGCGCGCCGTAGTACCGGGCGGTGCTGTCCTTGGTCCACGGGTCGGTGAACTCGGGCTCGCTGGTCCCGACGCCGCTGACGACGAGGGCGCGTACGAGGTCGGGGTGCTCCAGTGCCGTGTCGACGGCGATGCCGCCGCCCATCGACAGGCCGACCAGGACGGCCGGGCCCGTGTCCAGGTGGCGCAGCAGCGCGGCGAGGTCGTCGGTGAACCGGAACGGCCCGCTCGCGTTGGCGGAGGCGCCGTGCCCCCGGGCGTCCGGCGCGATGACGCGGTGGCCGGCCGCCAGGGCGGGCACCAGGTCGCGCCACATGCGGTGGTCCGTGAAGCCGCCGTGCAGCAGCACGAGCGGGGCGCCCGTGCCCACGTCCTGGTAGGCGAGCGGGCCGTCGTCGGAGGGGAATGTGCGCAGGGGTACCTGCGAGGCATCGGTCATGACAACCAGGGTGTCATGTTGGGGAGGAAGTGACAACCAGGTTGTCATTCTGCTCGTGGTGGAGCCCGAGCGTGACCGCCCGCGTGACCAAGAACGGAGAATGGGCCCGTGACAGAGAACGATGAGCCGCTGCCGCCCGATCTGCTCGCCGGGCGGCTGTCCGAGGTGTTCGCCGTCCTCGGCCCCCTCTACCGGCGGACGACCCGCGCGCTGGAGCTGAAGGAACGCAAGGAGGGGTTCCCCGTCGGCGTACGGGCCGTGCTGGAGCTGCTGCGCATGGGCGGACGCCCCATGACCGTGCCCCAGATGGGCCGGACGCTGGCGCTGAGCAGGCAGTTCGTGCAGCGCATGGTCAACGAGGCGGCCGGCCGGGACCTCGTCGAGGCCATCGCGAACCCGGCGCACCAGCGGTCCTCCCTGATCCGGCTGACCGACACCGGCCGGGCGACCATCGACGCACTGGTCGCCCGGGAGCGCGGGCTGCTGCGGCAGGCGGGCGGCGATCTGACGGGCGCCGACGTCGACGCCTGTGTACGGGTGCTGACGCATCTCCTCGGACTCTTCGAGGACGTGGACGTCAACTGAGGGCACCGGCCCCGTGCCCTCCCCGGGCCCCGGGTGCCACCGCCCCCTGGCCGGAACCGCCCCTCACGTAGATTGACCCCGTGCTCTCACGTCTCTCCCTCCTTTCGCGTCCCGTGGCCGTAGCCGTATGCGCCCTGCCCGTGGCGGGGCTGCTCGTCACGGTGGCGTTCGCGCCGTTGCCGTTCTCCGTGGCGCAGCCGGGGATGACGGCGAACGTGCTGGGCGAGAACAAGGGGGAGCCGGTGATCACGATCAGCGGCGCGGAGGCCCGGAGGACCAGCGGCCAGCTGCGGATGACGACGATCGAGGCGACGGGCCCGGACGCCCGTGTCGGACTCGGTGACGTGCTCGACGGCTGGTTCCGCACGGACCAGGCCGTCATGCCGCGCGACGCGGTCTACCCCAGCGGCGACACCACCGAGCAGATCCAGAAGCACAACCAGGCCGAGATGAAGGAGTCCCAGGACACGGCCACCGAGGCGGCGCTCGCCTACCTCGGCGAGGACTCCGGCGACATCGACGTCACCCTGCGGCTCGCCGATGTCGGCGGCCCCAGCGCGGGGCTGCTGTTCTCCCTCGGCATCGTCGACAAGCTCGACGGCGACGGCAGCGGGGGCGACCTCACGGGCGGCCGGGTCATCGCCGGCACGGGGACCATCGCCACCGACGGGCGGGTCGGTCCCGTCGGCGGGGTCGCGCTGAAGACCCAGGCGGCCCGCCGCGACGGTGCGACCGTCTTCCTCGTCCCCAGGGCCGAGTGCGCCGACGCGCAGAGCGAACTGCCCGAGGGGCTGCGGCTCATTCCCGTGACCACGCTGAAGGGCGCGGTCGGCTCGCTTGTGGCGCTGGAGACGGGCAAGGGCAAGGTCCCGAGCTGCTGACCGAGGGGCCGGCCCTCACCCGTTCCGCCCGGGTCCCTCCGTCACCGCCGGGTCCGGAGCCGTCCGGTGCGCCGCCTGCTCCACCAGCGGGATGATCCGCAGCGGGACGGCGTTCTCCATGACGATCGCCGTGGCCGCCCGGACGATGCCGTCGAAGCCGACGACCCGGTCGATCACCCGCTGCAGATCGGCGTTGGAACGGGCCACGAGCCGGCACAGCATGTCCCCGCTGCCGGTCGTCGTGTGCAGCTCCAGCACCTCCGGGACGGTCGCCAGATGGGCCCGTACGTCGGCGCCCTGCCCCTGTCTGATCTGCAGCGTCGCGAACGCCGTCACCGGGTAGCCGAGTGCTGCCGGGTCGACCTCGGGCCCGAAGCCGCGGATGACCCCGTTCGACTGGAGCCGGTCGAGCCGTGCCTGCACCGTGCCCCGCGCGACCCCCAGGCGCCGTGACATCTCCAGCACCCCGATCCGCGGCTCGCGCGCGAGCAGGACTATGAGCCGCCCGTCCAGATGATCGATCGCCATCGGCCCTCCCGGATGGTCACCCTGTACAGAACAAGCAGAGACCTGCCCTCTCTATTGAACAGATTGTCCAGCCAAAACGCGATGTGTTGCGCACCTTGTGGATACGGGAGGAGTCTGCGGCCATGGCAGCCACCTCCGCGCACACACAGCGCGTCCCCGACACCGCCCGGCAGGCAGACCCCTTCCCGGTCAAGGGAATGGACGCGGTCGTCTTCGCCGTGGGCAACGCCAAGCAGGCCGCTCACTTCTACTCCACCGCCTTCGGCATGCGTCTCGTCGCCTACGCCGGCCCCGAGACCGGCAGCCGCGAGACGGCGAGCTACGTCCTGGAGAACGGCTCGGCCCGCTTCGTCCTCACCTCGGTCGTGAAACCCACCACCCCCTGGGGCCACTTCCTCGCCGAGCACGTCGCCGAGCACGGGGACGGCGTCGTCGACCTCGCCATCGAGGTTCCGGACGCCCGCCGCGCGTACGCCTACGCCATCGAGCACGGCGCGCGTTCCGTCGCCGAGCCGTACGAGGTGAAGGACGAGCACGGCACGGTCGTGCTGGCCGCGATCGCCACCTACGGCACGACCCGGCACACCCTCGTGGACCGCTCCGGCTACGACGGCCCGTACCTCCCCGGCTACGTCGCCGCCGACCCCATCGTCGAGCCGCCCGCCCACCGCACCTTCCAGGCCATCGACCACTGCGTCGGCAACGTCGAACTCGGGCGCATGAACGAGTGGGTGGAGTTCTACAACCGGGTCATGGGCTTCACGAACATGAAGGAGTTCGTGGGCGACGACATCGCCACCGAGTACAGCGCGCTGATGTCGAAGGTCGTCGCGGACGGCACCCTGAAGGTCAAGTTCCCGATCAACGAGCCCGCCGTCGCCAAGAAGAAGTCACAGATCGACGAGTACCTGGAGTTCTACGGCGGTGCGGGCGTCCAGCACATCGCGCTCAACACCAACGACATCGTGCGGACCGTACGGACGATGCGGGCGGCCGGGGTCGAGTTCCTGAACACACCCGACTCGTACTACGACACGCTCGGGGAGTGGGTCGGCGACACCCGGGTCCCCGTCGACACCCTGCGCGAACTCAAGATCCTCGCGGACCGGGACGAGGACGGGTATCTGCTGCAGATCTTCACCAAGCCGGTCCAGGACCGGCCGACGGTCTTCTTCGAGATCATCGAGCGGCACGGGTCGATGGGCTTCGGGAAGGGCAACTTCAAGGCGCTGTTCGAGGCGATCGAGAGGGAGCAGGAGAAGCGCGGCAACTTGTGAGGGCGCGCGCCTCAGGGGTCGGGGGTTCGGGTGCGAACTCCCCGCCCCCTCACGCGAGACGCCCGCCCACCGAGACGTACGGGTTCAACCGCCGCGCCTCCGCCAGGTGCCGCCGCGCCGGTGCCTCCAGCCCCAGCGCCTGTTCGATCACCCCCCGGTGATGCGCGCGGACCGCACTGCGCACCTCGCCGCCCCGCGCCCGGTCCGTCGCCCGCCGCGCGAACACCAGGGCCTCCTCGTCCGCCCCGGCCCGGTGCAACGCCCACCCCAGCGCGTCGGCCACCCCGGTACTCGGCTGCCGCCCCCACTCCGCGCGGAGCACCCGCACCGCCACCTGGGGATTCCCGTGGTCCGCCTCCAGCGCGCCCAGGACCAGCGCCTCGTTCACCCCGGCCGCGGCGGACCGCGTCACCAGCGCACGCACCACGCCGTACTGTTCGCGCGCCTCCCTCGTCCGCCCCAGCGACTCGTACAGTTCGCCCAGCCGCAGCGCGACCCGCGCCGACGGCCGCCGCGACAGCGCCGCCCGGTAGGCGCGCACACCCTCCGCCGTGCGCCCCAGCGCGGCCAACGCCCGCCCCCGGCAGGCGTCGGCGTCCGGCTCGCCGCGCGCGCCCGCGCAGTACCGCAGCGACTCCTCCGCCTCCCCCCGCTCCCACGCCAGCTCGCCGGCCCGCGTCCACCAGAGGGCACCCGCGGCCGTCGGCCCCGCGGCCGTCGTCTCCGAGGCCGCCGCGTCCGAGAGCGCCGCCGCCGCGTCCTCGCGCGCCCCCCGGTCCCAGTAGACCTGCGCGGCCCGCGCCCGTGCCGCCGGCCCGGAGTGCGCGGCGAGCATCCGGTCCAGGGTCGCGCGGGCCGCCTTGTACCGGCCGAGCCCGTCGTACGCGTCGATGAGCAGCGCGTACGAGGTCCAGCGCGCCGGCGACACCCGAACGGCCTCCTCGCCCCAGCGTTTCGCCGCCCGGAAGTCGCGGCGGGCGTTCGCGAGGGCGGCCAGCCCTTCGAGGGCGGCCGTGTTCCCGGCGGGCCGCAGCCGCAGCGAGGTGCGCAGGGCCCGTTCGGCCTTCGGATAGTCGGCGACCCGGCCGGTCCGCCGGGCCCGCTCGGTGTACGCCACGCCGAGCACCGCCCACGAGGCGTCGTCACGCGGACGGGCGCGCACCCGGGCCTCGCGTTCCCGGACGGCCGCCGCGACCTCGGGCAGCGCGACGGGCATCCCGGCCACCATCGCCGCCCCCGTCCGCCGCGCCCCGGGCCCGGCCGCACCCACCACCCGGGTGGCCCGCGTGCCCCCGCTGCCGTCCCCGTCCGGCTCCACCCCCATCAGCACAGTCCCGAGCACCAGGCACCCGACGAGAGCCGCCGCCACTCCGCGTCCCCGCCCCGGCCCCCGTACCCATCCGCCGACCCGGCGCAGCGCCGCCCGCACCTCGTTCTCCACAGACATGCCGCTCACTGTGCGTCAATACGACGACCACATCCCGTACCCCGGAAGCCTCGCGTCGACGGGTTCACACCGATGGCCGTGGATGCGAACCTGTGATCATGAGCCGTATCGAAGCCCCGGCCGACGAGACGGCCGGCAACCTCGTCGACCGTCTGCGCAGCGGGCTGCCCACGGAGGCGGTCCTCGTCGATCCCGACGTGACGGCCTCGTACGCCAACGACATGGCGAGCTTCTGCGAGGCGGGGGTCCCGGCGGTCGTCGTGCTGCCCCGGACCGTCGAACAGGTCCAGCACGTCATGCGCGTCGCCACCGAACTGCGCGTACCGGTCGTCCCCCAGGGCGCCCGCACCGGTCTCTCCGGCGGAGCCAACGCCTCCGAGGGCTGTATCGCCCTGTCCCTCACCAGGATGGACCGGATCCTGGAGATCAACCCCGTCGACCGTATCGCCGTCGTCGAACCCGGCGTCGTCAACGCGACCCTCTCCCGCGCGGTCAACGAACACGGCCTCTCCTACCCGCCGGACCCGTCCAGCTGGGAGATGTGCACGATCGGCGGCAACATCGGCACGGCCTCCGGCGGCCTGTGCTGCGTGAAGTACGGGGTGACCGCCGAGTACGTCCTCGGCCTGGACGTCGTGCTCGCCGACGGCCGGCTGATGTCCACCGGCAGGCGCACCGCCAAGGGCGTCGCCGGCTACGACCTCACCCGCCTCTTCGTCGGCTCCGAGGGCTCGCTCGGCGTCGTCGTACGGGCGATCCTCGCCCTGAAGCCGCGGCCGCCGCAGCAGCTGGTGCTGGCGGCGGAGTTCGCGTCGGCCGCCGCCGCGTGCGACGCGGTGTGCCGGATCATGGCCGGCGGGCACGTCCCCTCGCTGCTCGAACTCATGGACCGTACGACGGTGAAGGCCGTCAACGACCTCGGGCACATGGGACTGCCGGAGACCACGGAGGCACTGCTCCTCGCCGCCTTCGACACCCCGGACCCGGCCGCCGACCTCGCCGCCGTCGGGGCGCTGTGCGAGGCCGCGGGCGCCACCCAGGTCGTCCCGGCGGACGACGCGGCCGAGTCCGAACTGCTGCTCCAGGCACGGCGGATGTCCCTCACCGCGCTGGAGGCGGTGAAGGGTACGACGATGATCGACGACGTGTGCGTGCCTCGCTCGAAGCTCGGCGAGCTGATCGAGGGCGTGGAGCGCGTCGCGGAGAAGTACGACCTCACCATCGGGGTCTGCGCGCACGCCGGCGACGGCAACACGCATCCCACCGTCTGCTTCGACGCGGCAGACCCCGACGAGTCCCGGCGCGCCCGCGAGTCCTTCGACGAGATCATGGCCCTCGGCCTGGAACTCGGCGGCACGATCACCGGCGAACACGGTGTGGGCATCCTCAAGAAGGAATGGCTGGCGCGGGAGCTCGGCCCGGTGGGGACGGAGATGCAGCGGGCGGTGAAGTCCGCCTTCGACCCCCTGGGCATCCTCAACCCGGGCAAGCTGTTCTGACCCGCGCGACCCGAGCCCCTTCCCGTACGACTCACCGGGCGAGGAGTTCCGCCAGGGCGTCGTCGATGCGCAGCATGTCGAACTCCGCACCCGGCGGCACCACCCGCAGGGTCCGCTCCAGCCAGGCCGACACGGCGGCGGCCGGGGCTTCGAGCAGCGCGTCCCCGTCCGGCGAGCTGAGCGCCATCAGGACGACGCTCCGGCCCGACACCTTCGTCGGCCAGACCCGCACGTCCCCGTGCCCGCACGGCCGGAACACCCCTTCCACCAGCAGCTCCCGTGCGAACGTCCAGTGCACCGGACGGTCGGAGTTGATGTGGAAGGTGATGTGGACCGCGTACGGGTCGTCGCTGCGGAAGCCGAGCTTGGCCGGTACGGGGAGGGTGCGCTCGGGTGACAGGACGAGTCCGAGTTCCAGCTCGCGCTCCACGACGGTGTGCCGCATGGTGATCGTTCCTCTCTCGTGGCGGGCCCTCGGCGCGGGCCCGTACGAGTGAGAGGGCTGAGGACCCCCGGGCATTACGCGGGTTCGCGAAACTTTTTCCGACGAGTCCGCCGACCGGCTCCCGGCGACCGGCGTCCCCGCCGGCCCGTACCAGATCCGTGCGTGAATGGGGCGGGTCCGGAGGCAGCGGTCATGGACCGGGCCGCCGTCTGGTAGATCTGGACGCCTCCACCCAACCCACGAGCAGATACGGGACGACGGACATGAGTGCCCCAACCCCGGCCCCCGGCGACGACAGGCCCCGCGAAGGGTATTACCCGGACCCGTCCATTCCTGGATACGTCCGGTACTGGAACGGCGCGGCCTGGGTGCCGGGTACGAGCCGTCCGGCTCCCTCCGACGGCAGGCCGATCGCCCCGCCGCCCGGCTCCGGTCCGTCCGGCGCCGTGGAGGAGACGGGCCCGCACTTCTTCGACGAGGACCCCGCGGCCGACGGCGAACAGGCCCGCCCGGCCTCCGACAACGCCCTGCACGGCTCCCGCCCCGAGCCCGCCTCCGCGTGGGGCGCCGACCGCTCCCGCCAGACCGGCTTCGGCGGCGACAAGGACCGCCGGGTGTCCTGGGGTTCGGCGTCCGTCCCGGACCCGCGCGACCCCCGGGTGCCCCTCGTCGCGGACGCGGGCGGCGGCCCCGCCGACGGCGCCGACCCCGGGCGTACGGCGAGCACGGACGGCACGGCGACGATCCCGCCGGCGGACGCCGGCGAGGACGCCGGGGCCACACCGGGCACGGTGGTGTTCCGGCGCCCCACCCCGTCCGGGCGTCCGCAGAGCGCCGAGAACGCGGAACCCCCGCGGTCCGACGGCACCATGACCTTCCGTCCTTCCTCCACGAGCCCGGGGCAGCCGGACGGGGGCGTGCCCCTGACCCCCGCCCAGGTCGCCGCCCAGCAGGCCCTCGGCCTCGCCCCGCAGCCCGCCGCTCCCGCGGCGTCCGGCCCGCAGCAGCAGTCGCAGCCTCCGCAGCAGGGCCCGCAGTCGGGCACCGCCCCGCAGGCGCCGGCGGCGGTGGCCCCGGCCGCCGCCCCGGTGGCTCCGGCCCCGCCGCAGGCGGAGCCGCCGCAGTCCCCGTTCGGCGGTGCCTTCCCGCAGCAGGCCCCGGCGACTTCACCGGCCGTACCCGATCCGCAGATCGCCCCGCCCCCGCCCGGCGTGCCCCAGCAGGCCGCCGTCGCTCCGCAGTCGCCCGACACTCCCATGGCCGTCGGGTTCGGTGGCGGGCAGCCCTCCTGGGCGCAGCAGGTGCACCGGCTGGCCGGGGGCGAGGCCGAGCAGCCGGTCGCGCCGTGGAAGCCGGTGGTGGAGGACCCGTTCCAGGCGGCGGCGCGGCGGCAGGCGGAGGCCAGGCCCGCGGGGCTCGGCAGACGGTTCGCCGCCCGGCTCGTGGACAGCGTCGTCGTCGGCAGCGTCACGGCGGTGGCCGCCGTGCCGTTCGGCACCAAGGCGATGGACCACATCGACGAGAAGATCGACGCGGCCAAACTCTCCGGCGAGCGGGTCACGGTCTGGCTGGTCGACGGCACGACCTCCGTCTACCTGGGCATCGTCCTCGGTGTCCTGTTCCTGGTCAGCGCCCTCTACGAGGTGCTGCCCACCGCCAGGTGGGGCCGCACCCTCGGCAAGAAGCTGCTCGGCCTCGACGTCCGGGACATCGAGGGCCACGAACCCCCGTCGTTCGGGCGCTCCCTGCGCCGCTGGCTCGTCCACACCGTCTCCGGGCTCCTCGGCATCGGCGTGATCGGGGTCCTGTGGTGCGTGTGGGACAAGCCGTGGCGCCAGTGCTGGCACGACAAGGCGGCGCACACCTTCGTGGCGGGCGGGTAGCGGGGCAGGCGCGGCCCGGCCGGGGCCGCCCGCGCGCCGGGTACGTGGACCCGTACCCCGTACGGCCCCGTGCCGGATGCGGAGTCCGGGAGTTCGGGGTCGACTCGGGCCATGAGTAGCGAACCGCCGCCCTTCGGCTCCGGTCAGTCCCCGGACGACGACCGGTTCAGGAAGCAGCCGCCCCCGCCGCACCAGGGCGGCGGCTCCCCGTACGACCCGCCGCCCCAGCAGCCGCCGCCGGGAAGCGGACAGGAGCCCCCGTACGGAAAGCAACCGCCCCCGTACGGGAGTCAGCCCCCGCCCTACGGCGGGGACCCCTACGGAGGCGGGCAGTACCCCAACGATCCGCTCGTGGGAATGCCGCCGCTCGCCGACAGCGGGAAGCGGGTGCTGGCGCGGATCATCGACATGATCCTGGTGGGGATCGTGGTCTGGCTGCTGGCGTGGGCGTTCAGGATCAGCCAGTACACGGTGGACTCGGACGACTTCGAGTTCGGCAAGTCCCTGGCCCAGGAGGCGCTCGCGGCCGTCCTCTACATCGCGTACGACACGTTCTTCACCGTCAGGAACGGCCAGACCCTCGGCAAGAAGCTGCTGAAGCTGCGGGTGGCCGACCTCAACGACGGCTCCACGCCCTCCACGCAGACCTCGCTGATCCGCGCGGCCGTGCTGTGGATCCCCTTCGCCTTCTGCTGCGCCTGCATCTGGACGGCGATCGCGGGCGGCTGGAGCTTCTTCGACAAGCCGTACAAGCAGGGTCTGCACGACAAGGCGGCCAAGACCGTGGTGGTCAGCACCGCTTGAGCACCCGGTCCGCGGCGACGGCGGGACCGCGCGCACACGGGCCCGCCGCAACGTTTCAGCGCACTGTCACCGCGTGCCGGTTCAGGAACCCGTCGGCTCGTGCACCGGCTCCCGCACCGCTTCGGCCCGCGCGGCCGCGGGGACCGGCGCGGGCGCGGCGGTCGCACGGCCGCGGCGCACCGCGGTACCGGGCACCGGCTGCTTGGACACCGGCACGGTCAGGGAGACGAGCAGGCCCAGGCCCAGGGCGGCCACGGCGATCACCGCGATGCCCGTGCCGGAACTCGTCTGGGACAGCAGCAGCATGGCGAGGGTGGACAAGATCACGGTGCAGGAACCGTAGGCGAGCTGTGCGGTCGTCGGACGAGGCATGGCAATCGTGTCCTCGGGTGGAGTCTCCCCGTGCCTCTCACGATGATGGGGAGGGTGCGGATACGAATCAAAGGTGAAGCAGGCTGCCGACTTGGCTTTCACCGACTTCCGGCGCTCCGCCAATCGACTCTATTCGCCAGGGTGCCCGAGTGGAACGACAGGTAAGCGTGACCTGACACACGGCGCCGGGTGCACAGGGGGCGCACGGGTTCATGGCGTCCGGCAAGTGGACGCATATGCGCGCCTGTTCGAGAGGTGTCTGAGTGCTGCACGTAACGGACGCATAACGAACAAGCGCTTCCCGTAGACGCCGATAATGCAATTGACCTGTCCAAGTCAAGATCTGTTTTTTCAGTCGAAACTCCGGTCGAATGGCGTCACTTGACTACACGCGTATACCGCGCGCGGACTCCTCCACCCAGGACCATCCTTCTCCGCGCGAAACGGACGCGGGGGAGGACCTCAAGTGACCAGTAGACCCTGGACGTCCAGAGCTGCGGCCATCGGTGTCGCGGTCGCCACGGCGGCGGCGACCCTGTCGGCCTTCACGGTGGCGCAGGCCGCCGACGGCGCACCGGCCGCGGCTGTGGACCGGCACGACCCGGCGGACCACGAGCACGCCGGCGAGCACGACCTCGACGGACCCCTGAGCAAAACTCGGGAGGCCCAGCGCGAGGAGGCCCTGCAGCAGGTCATATCCGGCGACGCCACGGTCAAGGACCGGGACGGCTCGCAGGTCGTGAAGCTGGACAGCAAGAAGGGCAAGAGCAAGTACGTCGAGCTCGGCCGCGAGAAGACCGACAAGATCTTCACGATCCTCGTCGAGTTCGGCGACCAGGTCGACAGCCGCTACGGCGGCACGCCCGGCCCGCTGCACAACACCATCGCCGAGCCGGACCGGGCCAAGGACAACTCCACGGCCTGGCGGGCGGACTACGACCAGAAGTACTTCCAGGACCTCTACTTCGGCACCGGCAAGAACGACGAGTCGGTGAAGAAGTACTACGAGAAGCAGTCCTCGGGCCGCTACTCGGTCGAGGGTGAAGTCTCCGACTGGGTCAAGGTCCCGTACAACGAGGCCCGCTACGGCAACAACAAGTGCGGGCAGACCAACTGCTCCAGCGTGTGGAACGTGGTCAGCGACGGTCTCACGTCCTGGGTCGCCCAGCAGAAGGCAGCGGGGCGCACCGACGCGGAGATCAAGGCCGACGTCGCCGAGTTCGACCAGTGGGACCGCTACGACTTCGACGGCGACGGCGACTTCAACGAGCCCGACGGCTACATCGACCACTTCCAGGTCGTGCACGCCGGTGAGGACGAGTCCGCCGGCGGCGGCGCGCAGGGCACGGACGCCATCTGGGCCCACCGCTGGTACGCGTTCGGCACCGACGCGGGCGCGACCGGCCCGGCCGGCAACAAGCTCGGCGGCGCCAAGATCGGTGACACCGGCATCTGGGTCGGCGACTACACCGTCCAGCCGGAGAACGGCGGCCTCGGGGTCTACGCCCACGAGTACGGCCACGACCTCGGTCTGCCGGACCACTACGACACCGCCGGCGGCGACAACTCCACCGGCTTCTGGACGCTGATGTCGGCCGGTTCGTGGCTCGGCACCGGCAAGGACGCCATCGGCGACCTGCCCGGCGACATGACCGCCTGGGACAAGCTGCAGCTCGGCTGGCTGGACTACGACACGGCGAAGGCGGCGACGAAGTCGCGTCACAAGCTGGGGGTCGCGGAGTACAACTCCAAGGACAAGCAGGCCCTCGTGGTCGAGCTGCCGAAGAAGGAGGTCTCCACCGAGATCGTCGTTCCGGCGCAGGGCTCGACCCAGTGGTGGAGCGGCAGCGGTGACAACCTCTCCAACACGCTGACCCGTTCCGTGGACCTCACGGGCAAGTCCTCGGCCGCGCTCACCCTCGACGGCTGGTACGACATCGAGGCCGAGTTCGACTACCTCTACACCGAGGTGTCGACCGACGGCGGCGCCAACTGGACCGCCGTCGACGGCACGGTGGACGGCGCGGCGATCCCGCGCGACGCCAGCGGCAAGCCCGCGCTGACCGGCTCCTCCGCCGCGTACAAGAAGCTGTCGTACTCCCTGAACGCCTATGCGGGCAAGAAGTTCGACCTCCGCTTCCGCTACCAGACGGACGGCGGCGTGGCCCCGAAGGGCTTCGCGGCCGACTCCATCGCGCTGACCGCCGACGGTTCCGTCCTCTTCTCGGACAACGCGGAGAGCGCGGACGCGGCCTGGACCGCCAAGGGCTTCTCCCGCGTGGGCGCGTCGATCACGGACGACTACGCGCAGTACTACATCGCCGAGAACCGTCAGTACGTGTCGTACGACGAGACCCTGAAGGTCGGCCCGTACAACTTCGGCTTCTCGACCACGCGTCCGGACTGGGTGGAGCACTTCCCGTACCAGAACGGTCTGTTGATCTGGAAGTGGGACACCTCGCAGGCGGACAACAACACCAGCGTCCACCCGGGCGCGGGTCTGGTCCTGCCGGTCGACTCGCACCCGGCGGCGCTGAAGTGGGCCGACGGCACGGTGATGCGCAGCCGGATCCAGGCGTACGACTCCCCGTTCAGCCTCTACCGCACGGACGGTCTGAAGCTGCACAAGGCCGACGTCCTGACGACCATCCCGTCGTCCGCGGGTGTGTCCGTGTTCAACGACCGGACCAACACCTACTACGACGCGGCCACCCCGCTGGCCGGTGTCAAGATCACTGACACCAACACCAAGATCGAGATCGTCAAGGAGGCCGAGGACGGCTCCACGATGTCGGTCAAGGTCGGCCCCGCGGTGAAGTAGATCGCGTTTTCGCAGGTCAGAGTGCGTCCGGCCGTGACCCCCTTGGCGGGTCGCGGCCGGACGTGTTTAGGTGCGTGGTGTGACTTCCTTATTGACACCGACACGCACGGGGGTGGGACCTGCATGGCCGCAGGAGGTTTCTGCAAACTGCCGGACGGCAATGTCGTCGTCGCCCTGAACCTGTCCGGGGCGGCGGCACCGGGTACGACCTGGGTGCCGCAGGACGACGGTTCCGTACGGGTGCTCGTCCTGGCCGCGAACCGCGCCAGGGCCCTGACCCGGCTCCGGAACCTGGGCATGCGAGCGGTCTACCTCCGCGGCAACGCGGCGCCCCCGACCCCGGACGAGATCACGGCCGTACTGCACCATCCCGACGGCCTGATATGGCGTACCTCACAGGTCTGCCCGGCCGCCACGGCCCCGGAGCTGTGGCACCCGATCAGAGCGCTGCTGCGGAGGCCCACGGTGCCCGTGTGACCCGGGCGGTGACCCCCGGGGCTCACACCACCGGCTTGCCCGACAGCTCCACGCCCGCCTCCCGCAGCTCCTCCAGGGCTCGCTCCGTCGTCTCCTCGGCCACCCCGGCGGTCAGGTCCAGCAGCACCTGGGTGCGGAAGCCCTCCCGGGTGGCGTCCAGGGCGGTGGCCCTGACGCAGTGGTCCGTGGCGATGCCGACGACGTCGACCTCGGTGATGTCGCGGGCGCGCAGCCAGTCCGCGAGGGTCACGCCGTTCTCGTCGGCGCCCTCGAAGCCGCTGTACGCCGCGGAGTATGCCCCCTTGTCGAAGACGGCGTCGACAGCGCCGGAGGCGATCACGGGGGCGAAGTTCGGATGGAACCCGACCCCCTCCGTCCCGGCGACACAGTGGGCGGGCCAGGAGTGGACGTAGTCGGGGTTGTCGGAGAAGTGGCCACCGGGAGCGATGTGGTGGTCACGGGTGGCCACCACGTGCTGGTAGCCCGGGCCGGCCGCCTGGCCGATCAGCTCGGTGACGGCGGCGGCCACATCGGCACCACCGGCCACCGCGAGGCTGCCTCCCTCGCAGAAGTCGTTCTGTACATCGACGACGATCAAGGCGCGGCGCATGGTGTCGGTGTCCTTAGACTCTTCGGTGCTTCGGGGTGGGTGGGATCGGCCGGGCTGGGGACTACGAACCTCCGAGCCTAGAGACTCCGGGGGCCGTTCGGGAGGGGGCATCCGGCGCTCGCCCGGTGCGCGGACCGGAGCACGCACCGGTCAAGCGGGCGCTCGGGGGCTCGGGGGAGAGCGCGCCGGACAGATTCACTCCGGCCTACCCCCCAGCGTGCGCCCGCCCGAGGCTCAGACGTACTCCGTCGGGAGAACCGCTTCCCCGCGCGACAGCTGCGTCGCCGACAGCGGCAGGTTCGACCGGGCGGCCACGTGCCGCGCGCGTACGACGTCCAGGGGCTCCCGGGAGAGCACCTGGCCGTCCTTGACCAGCCGGACGAGCAGCTCGCGTTCCCGCAGCTCCTCGGGGACCGGCCCGGTGCCGATGACCTCGGCCTCCGCCACGCCGTGCTCGTCCAGCCGCCGGGCCGCCCACTTGCGGCCCCCGAGGGACGTCTTCCCGCCGCTGGACTTCTTCGCCACCGGCACCAGCGGGGCCGCGGGGTCCGCGGACTCGGCCCTCGCGACGAGTTTGTAGACCATCGAGCAGGTGGGGTGACCGGAGCCGGTCACCAGCTGCGTCCCGACGCCGTACGCGTCCACGGGCGCCGCCGCCAGCGAGGCGATGGCGTACTCGTCGAGATCCGAGGTCACGATGATCCGGGTGTCCCGCGCGCCCAGCTCGTCCAGCTGCTGGCGCACCCGGTGGGCGACGAGGAGCAGATCACCGGAGTCGATGCGCACGGCACCCAGCTCGGGCCCGGCGATCTCCACGGCGGTCCGGACGGCCTCGGCGACGTCGTACGTGTCGACGAGCAGCGTGGTGTTCCGGCCGAGCGAGTCCACCTGGGCCTGGAAGGCGTCACGCTCGCGGTCGTGCAGGAGGGTGAAGGCGTGGGCGCTGGTGCCGACCGTCGGGATGCCGTAGCGGAAGCCGGCGGCCAGGTCCGAGGTGGAGGTGAAACCGCCGATGTACGCGGCGCGCGAGGCGGCCACCGCCGCCAGCTCGTGCGTGCGCCGGGCGCCCATCTCGATCAGCGGGCGCTCCCCGGCGGCGCTGGACATCCGGGAGGCGGCGGCCGCGATCGCCGAGTCGTGGTTGAGGATGGAGAGGATCACGGTCTCCAGCAGGACGCACTCGGCGAAGGTGCCCTCGACCCGCATGACCGGCGAGCCCGGGAAGTACACCTCGCCCTCCTGGTACCCCCACACGTCTCCGGAGAAGCGGTAGCCGGCGAGCCAGTCGAGGGTCTCCGCGTTCACGATGGAGTGTTCGCGCAGGAAGCCGAGGACGGCCGGGTCGAAACGGAAGTTCTCGACCGCGTCCAGCACCCGTCCGGTGCCGGCCACCACGCCGTACCTGCGTCCCTCGGGCAGCCGCCGGGTGAAGACCTCGAACACCGAACGCCGCTCGGCCGTACCCGCTTTCAGGGCGGCCTGCAGCATCGTGAGTTCGTACTGGTCCGTGAAGAGCGCGGTCGAGGGGACGTCGACCGGCAAACCGAGGTCCGCTGTGTTCATGGCAAGAGATCGTACTCCCATTTCGTCAGTCTGACGATTTCTGGATGGCCGTTTCCCGTGTGCCCTGGTCGGAGGGCCGCATTTGTGCGGGCACCCCCCTGTGGTGGCAGCATGGGCGGTGTGACGGCAGCCGTTCCCATGGAGATCGAGAAGACCGAGTCGGCGGAGGAGACCTTCGCCGTACCCGAACCGGACGTGCCGTGGCTCACGATCGTCCACAACGACCCGGTGAACCTCATGAGCTACGTGACGTACGTCTTCCAGGCCTACTTCGGGTACTCGAAGGAGAAGGCCAACAAACTGATGCTCGACGTCCACCACAAGGGCCGCGCGGTCGTCTCCAGCGGATCACGCGAGGAGATGGAACGCGACGTACAGGCCATGCACGGCTACGGCCTGTGGGCCACCCTCCAGCAGGACCGGAAGTAGCGACGCACCTGATGCCTGGACAATTCGAAGCGCTCCCCGGCGGCGGCGCGGCCGTCGCGCTCGACGAGGTCGAGATCTCCATCATCCGCTCGCTGGCGGTCCAGCTCCTGGAGCTGATCGGCCCCGGCCCCGCCGAGGACGCCGACGACGACCCGCTCGCCGAACTCTTCGCCGAGGGCCCGAGCGAGCCGCCCAAGGACCCCGTCCTGCAGCGGCTCTTCCCGGACGCCTACAGCGACCCCGAGGGCACCCCGACGGCCCGGGAGGCGGAGGAGCAGCGGGCGTACTCCTCGGAGTTCCGCCGTTTCACCGAGAACGATCTGCGGGCCGGCAAGCGCGAGAAGGCCCTCGCGGTGATCCACTCCCTGGACGCGCTGGCCGCGGCCGGGGAGGGCGGGGCCGTGCTGAAGCTGTCCGCGGAGGACTCCCGGCAGTGGCTCGGCTGTCTCAACGACCTGCGGCTCGCCATCGGCTCCCGGCTGGACGTCGTCGACGAGGAGGACACCGACCTCCTCTATCGCCTCCCGGACGAGGACCCGCGCAAGCCGATGGTGATGGCGTACCTGTGGCTGGGCGGCCTCCAGGACTCGCTCGTCACGACGCTCATGCCCTGAGGGTGCCGCTGTTCTGACCTCCCGCGAGGTCTCGGGAGGTCCCGGGAGGTCCCGGAGGTTCCGGGGCCTCTCCATGCCCGCCGCACGGGCGTTCCACGTCTTCTCCACGGACGCTCAGCGTTCGCTCAGAGGACACTCAAATCCGGATAACGATCGCGTCACCACGCCCGCGAGGGATGCCCTCGCGGGTGTTCTTTGTCCGCTTCTCCCTGTGTTGTGCGCCACAGAACATTCGGTGGATCAAGACTGCGACCGTGATAGATCTGCACGATCGCTCGACGGACGACACCCATGTCCGCTCGGGTGCGCCACCGGCCGACGACCGTCGGCCAGGCACGAGCGGGCTCGGCGGTTGAGCCCGCTCAGCTCCATCACATCCGGGGGGATCGGAACCCGATCCGGGGCCGACGAACGGCCCGGATCGGCCCAGCGTGGAGAAAGGCGCACAACACATGACCTCCGCTCAGGTCAACAAGAACGGCGACGAAGCCGTGCGCGGCGACGCACCCGAAGAGGGGTACGAGCGCGGGCTCGGCAGCCGTCAGGTCCAGATGATCGCGATCGGCGGCGCCATCGGCGTCGGCCTCTTCCTGGGAGCCGGGGCGAACATCGCCAAGGCCGGACCCAGCCTGATCTTCATGTACGCCCTCGCCGGCGTCATCATCTTCTTCATCATGCGAGCGCTCGGCGAGCTGCTCCTGTACCGCCCGGTCTCCGGTTCCTTCGCGGAGTACTCCCGCGAGTTCCTCGGCCCGTTCTTCGGCTACTTCACCGGCTGGACGTACTGGCTGATGTGGGTCGTCACCGGCATGGCCGAACTCACGGCCGCCGCGATCTACGTCAACTACTGGTGGCCGGAGATCCCGCGGTGGGTGACCGCTCTGGTCTTCCTGGTGGTCCTCTTCGGCGCCAACCTGATCTCCGTGAAGCTCTTCGGCGAGATCGAGTTCTGGTTCTCGATGGTCAAGGTCACCGCCCTGCTCGGCATGATCGTGATCGGCCTCGGCGTCCTCACCTTCGGCTTCAGCGCCGCCGGTGACACGGCCGCCGTCTCCAACCTGTGGGCCTTCGACGGCTTCTTCCCCAAGGGCGTCGGCTCGTCCCTGATGACCCTCCAGGGCGTGATGTTCGCCTACCTCGCCGTCGAACTGGTCGGTGTCACGGCCGGTGAGTCGGAGAACCCCGAGAAGACCCTCCCCAAGGCCATCAACACCCTGCCCTGGCGGATCGCGCTCTTCTACGTCGGTGCCCTCACCGTCATCCTGTGCGTGGTGAAGTGGACCGAGTTCGCGCCCGGCGTGAGCCCCTTCGTCGCGGCCTTCGCCAAGATCGGCATCCCGGCGGGTGCCGCCATCGTCAACTTCGTGGTGCTGACGGCGGCCCTGTCCTCCTGCAACTCGGGCATGTACTCCACCGGCCGCATGCTGCGCACCCTCGCGGACAACGGCGAGGCCCCGCGCGTCTTCAGCAAGCTGTCGTCGACGAAGACCCCGGCGTTCGGCATCACCGTCTCCGTGCTCTTCATGGGCATCGGTGTGATCCTGAACTACATCGTCCCGGAGAAGGCCTTCGGCTACGTCGTCTCCGTCGCCACCGCCGCCGGCATCTGGACCTGGCTGATGATCCTGATCAGCCACGTCCTGTACCGCCGAGCCGTGGACGCCGGCCGCCTGCCCGTCTCGTCCTTCCCGGCCCCCGGCGGCGCGAAGTGCAGCTGGGTCGCCATCGTCTTCCTGCTCTTCGTCACCGGCCTCATCGCCTACGACGCCGACTCCCGCGTCTGCCTCTACGTGATGGCGGGCTGGGCGGCGGCCCTGGGCGTCGGCTGGGCCGTGCTCAAGAGCCGCAACCCCGAGGTCACCGAGCGCCGCGACACGGAGTTCGAGAAGGTCGGCTGACCGGACCACGCCAGGGTCCGCGAGGCCCTGGTCCCGGCATGTGGGCTGTTCCGTACCACCCCCCGGTACGGAACAGCCCTTCTGCTTATCCTGGCGACCATGCTGACCATCACCCAGGACCTCGTCGACCAGATCGTCGCCCACGCGCGCAAGGACCACCCCGACGAGGCGTGCGGCGTCGTCGCCGGACCGGCGGGCTCGGACCGCCCGGAGCGGTTCATCCCGATGCTGAACGCGGCCATGTCGCCCACGTTCTACGAGTTCGACTCCGGCGACCTGCTCAAGCTCTACCGCGAGATGGACGACCGCGACGAGGAACCGGTGGTCATCTACCACTCCCACACCGCCACCGAGGCCCATCCGTCCCGCACCGACATCTCCTACGCCAACGAGCCCGGCGCCCACTACGTCCTCGTCTCGACCGCCGACACCGACGGTCTCGGCGAGTTCCAGTTCCGCTCGTTCCGGATCGTCGAGGGCGAGGTGACCGAGGAGGAGGTGCGGATCGTGGCGGCGTACTGACCGACGGCGCAGGAAGTTCGCGGCTACGGTGTTCGTACGCACGCGCACGCACGTACGCCCACAACTGCCCGCCACGGAGACGGTCTTGACTCGACAGACGCGACGGCTGCCCGGCCGGCGCCCCACGCTCGACGACGTCGCACGCGGCTCGGGGGTGTCCAAGTCCACCGTGTCACGGGTGATCAACGGCGAGGACAAGGTGCGCGCGGCGGTCGTCGAACGGGTCCGGGAGGTCATCGCCGAACTGGGCTACGTGCCGAACTCCGCCGCCCGCCAGCTGGTCACCCGCCGCAACAACGCCATCGCCGTCGTCGCGAGCCAGCCGCAGAACCGCCTCTTCATCGACCCCTTCTTCGACCTGCACCTGCGGGGCATCCGCAAGGAGCTGGTCGCCCACGGCGCCCAGCCCGTCCTCCTCTTCCTGGAGGAGCCCGAGGAGTATCCGCGCGTCGGCGACTTCCTGGGCGGCGGCCACGTCGACGGCGCCCTGCTGTTCTCCCTGCGGGCCGACGACCCGCTGCCCGGCATGATCGACCGGCTCGGCCTGCCCGCCGTCTTCGGCGGCCGGCCGATGCTCCGCGACGGTGAACCCGTCCACGACCGCGTGTACGTCGACGCCGACAACCGGGGCGGTGCCCGCGAGGCCGTCCGCCATCTGCTCGCGCTGGGCCGGGAACGCGTCGCGACGATCACCGGGCCGGTCGAGCGGGAGGCGTCCGCCTTCGACCGCCTGGACGGCTACCAAGACCTCCTGCCGGACGCGCCGCCCGAGATGATCGAACACTCCGACTACACGCGGCAGGGTGGTGTCACCGCCATGACCGCGCTCCTGGAACGCTGCCCCGACCTGGACGCCGTCTTCGTCGCCTCCGACCTGATGGCCTCCGGCGCGCTCCAGGTGCTGCGCGAGCGCGGACGCCGGGTGCCGGACGACGTGGCCGTCGTCGGCTTCGACGACCTCACGCCCATCGCCGAGCACACCGACCCGCCGCTCACCACCGTTCACCAGGACATCGAGGGCATGGGCCGGCTGATGGCCCGGCTGCTGTTCAGCCACACGGAGGACCTGGCGGGCGCGGGGGAGCGGGGGGCGGGAAGCCCTCCGACCTCGGTGGTCACCCCCACGCGGCTGGTCCTCCGGCAGTCGGCCTGACCTCGTGTCCGAGAGGTGCGGGGCCCTCGGTCTCATTCTCCGGCCCGAATCCGTCCGGCATGTGGGATCACATTCCGGGACCCGGACCGGGAATCGATACGATGAGCCCATGGTTCTTGACGACGTGAGCGAGAAGACGCCGGGCGCACTGCTCGTGGCGCGGCTGCACGTCGACCTGTGCAGGCTCGCCAGCGCCATCTGTTGACGCCGATCCCTGCCGCCGTACGGCCGTGAGCCGCGGCGCCCTCACCTGTGTGACCACGCACTTCGCGCTGCCGCGCGCCACCGACCACCACTCCCGACAGGAGCCGCACACCATGGCCATCGAGGTCCGCATCCCCACCATCCTCCGCCAGTACACCGACGGTCAGAAGGCGGTGGAGGGAGCCGGTGCCACCCTCGCCGACCTGTTCACCGACCTGGAGAGCCGCCACACGGGCATCCACGCGCGCATCGTGGACGGCGGTGAGCTGCGCCGCTTCGTCAACGTCTACCTGAACGACGAGGACGTCCGGTTCCTGGATGGCATCAACACCAAGCTCTCCGACGGTGACAACGTGACGATCCTGCCGGCTGTGGCCGGCGGCATGGCCTGATCACCCATGCGCTACGACTCCCCGCTGGCCGCGGTGGGCAACACCCCTCTGGTGTGCCTGCCGCGGCTGTCGCCGTCCGCCGACGTCCGCATCTGGGCGAAGCTGGAGGACCGCAATCCGACGGGTTCGGTCAAGGACCGGCCCGCCCTGCACATGATCGAGCAGGCGGAGAAGGACGGACGTCTGACGCCGGGCTGCACGATCCTGGAGCCCACCTCGGGCAACACGGGCATCTCCCTGGCCATGGCGGCGAAGCTCAAGGGCTACCGCATGGTCTGCGTCATGCCCGAGAACACCTCCCAGGAGCGGCGTGAGCTGCTCGCCATGTGGGGCGCCGAGATCATCCCGTCCCCGGCGGCGGGAGGCTCCAACACGGCCGTGCGCGTGGCCAAGGAGCTGTCCGCCGAGCATCCCGACTGGGTGATGCTCTATCAGTACGGCAACCCGGACAACGCGGGCGCCCACTACGCGACGACCGGTCCGGAGATCCTCGCGGACCTGCCCTCCGTCACGCACTTCGTCGCGGGCCTCGGCACCACCGGGACCCTGATGGGCGTGGGCCGCTTCCTGCGCGAACAGAAGCCGGACGTCAAGATCGTCGCCGCCGAGCCGCGCTACGACGACCTCGTCTACGGTCTGCGCAACCTCGACGAGGGGTTCGTGCCGGAGCTGTACGACGCGTCCGTGCTGACCACCCGGTTCTCCGTCGGTTCGGCCGACGCGGTGACCCGCACGCGTGAGCTGCTGCAACAGGAGGGGATCTTCGCGGGCGTCTCCACGGGGGCCGCGCTGCACGCGGCGATCGGGGTCGGGAACAAGGCGGTGAAGTCCGGCGAGCCGGCCGACATCGTGTTCGTCGTCGCCGACGGCGGCTGGAAGTACCTGTCGACGGGTGTCTACACGGCGGCGACGACGGAAGAGGCGATCGAGACGTTGCAGGGGCAGCTCTGGGCGTAGGCGCGTAGGCGCGCGGCGGGGCGTTGGCCGGGTGGGGGCCGGGGGCGTTCGTCGGGTGCGGGTCGGGTGTCGGTGGGGTGCGGGTGTCGGGTGCGGGTCCGGTGGGGCTTCTCGCGCAGTTCCCCGCGCCCCTGAGAAGCAGGGGCCGCGCCCCGTGCTTTTCGGGCCCGCAGGGCCGTGGGGGAACTGCGTGATCGGGCCCCGCTCACCCGCAGGTGAACAACCGGCCGCTCCTCACTTCGACAGATGGCGGACCTGGGCCCACAGGGCCGGGTCCGCCTCGCTCGCCTTGCGGCGGAAGTCGCGCAACCGCACCTCCCGCAGCTCGCCCGTCTCCAGGTAGCTGGGACGGCCCCGGGCGTCACCGACCGCGCCCGGGGGCAGCGGGATCACGCCGGGCCGTTCGGCACGGTACCGGCTGGTGATCTTGGCGACGCGGGCGCGGCCCCCGCGCACGGCCAGCACGAGACACGGCCTGTCCTTCTCCCCGGGCCCGTCCTCGAAGGGCACGCTCGCCCACCAGATCTCGGCGGGCCGGGGTCTCGGCACCGGCCCGCGCACCCGCTCGGGGCGCCCCGGCGGCCGCGTCCGCCCACCTCGGCGCGGCGGTCGCCGCGAACGTCCCCACCCGTCGACCACCGCGGCGAGCAGGGCCAGCACCACGACCACCGCGAGCGCCGGCCACCATGACGTGTCCATAGCGACGACGGTACCGGCGCGCACCACGCAACACCCGCCCCGGCGCGCACTCCCGCGCTCATGGACACCGCCTCACCCCTGCCCACGCCCGCCCCAACGGCCCTATGACCAGCCGAACCGGTGACACCACAGGTGAGTTCGCCCACAACGGCCCCTGGCGGAGGAGCGACCCACCCTTTCGCGCCTTACGCTCAACGGACCGCACCAATCTCGTTGCACCCACGCCCGAACTTCGCAACCCCGCCAACTGCAATCTGCAATCCGCAACCCGTCTGCACGTCACGACTGACACGACACGACTGTCACGACTTCACGCCAGCGCGGAGGTTCCAGCTCTCATGAAGCTCACCGTCGTCGGCTGCTCGGGGTCGTTCCCGTCCGCGGAATCGGCCTGCTCGAGCTACCTCGTAGAGGCCGACGGCTTCCGGCTGCTCCTCGACATGGGCAACGGTGCCCTCGGCGAGCTGCAGCGCCACTGCGGTCTCTACGACCTCGACGCGATCTTCCTCAGCCATCTGCACGCCGACCACTGCATCGACATGTGCGCGTACTTCGTCGCACGCTACTACCGCCATGACGGCGGCCGCTGCGACCCCATCCCGGTCTACGGACCGGAGGGCACCGAGCAGCGCTTGACCACGGCCTACGCCGACACCCCGTCCGCCTCCTCCATGAGCGAGGTCTTCGACTTCCACACGGTCAAGCCGAGCACGTTCGAGATCGGCCCCTTCACCGTCCACACGGAACGGGTCGCCCACCCCGTCGAGGCGTACGGCATCCGGATCGAGCACGGCGGCCGGGTCCTGACGTACTCCGGGGACACCGGCGTCACCGACACCCTGGACGAACTGGCCCGCGACGCCGACCTGTTCCTGTGCGAGGCCGCCTTCACGCACGGCAAGGAGAACATCCCGGACCTCCATCTCAACGGCCGCGAGGCAGGTGAGACGGCCGCCCGCGCGGGCGCCCGCCGTCTCGTCCTCACGCACGTCCCGCCGTGGACCGACCCGCAGGTCAACCTCGTCGACGCCCGCGCGGTGTACGACGGCCCGGTGGAGCTGGCGGTGCCCAGGGTGTCGTACGAGATCTGAGTCCGGTACGTGAACGGCGGCGGGCCCCGCGGAGCGACACGCTCCGGGGGCCCGCCGCCGTTCGGCCGCCGCTCTCACGCCTTGGTGAGGTCCTCCACCTCCTCCTCGGGCTCACGGCCCGGCGTGGGCAGGTTGAACCTGGCGATGGCGAAGCGGAAGACGACGTAGTAGATCGCTCCGAACGCCAGGCCGATCGGGATGATCAGCCATGGCTTGGTGGCCAGGTTCCAGTTGAGCCCGTAGTCGATGACGCCCGCGGAGAACGTGAAGCCGGCGTGGACGCCGAGTGCCCAGGTGACCGCCATGGAGATGGCGGTGAGCACCGCGTGGATCACGTACAGCAGCGGGGCGATGAACATGAACGAGAACTCGATGGGCTCGGTCACGCCGGTCACGAAGGAGGTCAGCGCGAGCGAGATCATCATGCCCATCACGGCCTTGCGGCGCTCGGGGCGGGCGGAGTGCGCGATGGCGATCGCGGCGGCCGGCAGACCGAACATCATGATCGGGAAGAAGCCCGACATGAACTGACCGGCCGTCGGGTCACCGGCGAAGAAGCGGTTCAGGTCACCGTGCACGACGGTGCCGGCGGCGTTGGTGAAGTCGCCGATCTGGAACCAGGAGACCGTGTTGACGAACTGGTGCATGCCGATCGGGATCAGCGCGCGGTTGATCAGGCCGAACAGGCCGGCACCAGCCGCGCCCAGCCCGGTGATCCACTCGCCGGCGTCGGAGATGACCCCACCGATGGGCTCCCAGACCAGACCGAAGAAGACGCCCATCGCGGTACCGGCGAAGGCCATGATGATCGGGACGAGTCGGCGGCCGTTGAAGAAGCCGAGCCAGTCCACCAGCTGCTTGCGGTGGTAGCGCTGCCACAGCACGGCGGACAGCAGACCCATGATGATGCCGCCGAGGACACCCGGGTTGTTGTAGGTCGCGGCGATGTCGGCGCCGGCCTGCACCTTGGCCTCGGTGACGGGGAAGGCCTTCAGGACGTTGCTGTAGACCAGGAAGCCGACCAGGGCGGCCAGCGCGGTCGAGCCGTCCGACTTCTTGGCGAAGCCGATCGCGACACCGATGCAGAACAGCATCGGCAGGTTGTCGAAGATCGCGCCACCGGCCGTGGCGAAGACCGCCGTGACCTTGTCGGGCAGGTTCAGCTTCTCCTGGACGTCGGCCTGGCCGAGCCGGAGCAGGATGCCCGCCGCCGGCAACACGGCGATGGGCAGCTGCAGGCTGCGGCCTACCTTCTGCAGGCCTTGCATCAGGCCTGATCCCCACTTCTTCGCGGGGGCCGCCGTTGGCGCGGTGGCAGTGCTCATGGACTCCTCCATCGGGTGGTGGTCTACACCACTCAGTGGTGTAGACCTGTTGTAGCAGATGGGGGACGGGATCAGGAACCCTCGATTCCTGACGGGATCCCGAGCCGCTCACGGACGAACCCGGGCCGCTCACGGACGGCTCGCGTGGGTCCCGGCTCGCGGCCGCGGGACTACCCGCAGAGCGCGCGCAGCGTCTCGATCAGCGTGCGCACCGCGAACCCGGTACCGCCATAAGGGACTTCGGCGTAGGGGCCCTCGTCGTTGTACGCGGGCGCGGCGATGTCCAGATGGGCCCAGCGGACGCCGGCCGCGACGAAGTCCTGGAGGAAGAGCGCGGCCTGCACGGTGTCCCCGTGCCGGTGCGAACAGTTCACCCGATCCGCCACGGCGGACCGCAGATGGCGGCGCTCATGGGCGAGCAGCGGCAGCCGGCAGAACGACTCCCCGGCCCGCTCCGAAGCGGCCAGCACCGTCCGGGCCAGGCGCTCGTCCGGCGTGAACAGGACCCCGGTCCGGGTGCCGAGCGCGTGCACCGCGGCCGAGGTGAGGGTGGCCACGTCGATGACCAGGTCGGCGCGGTGCGGGCCGGGCCCGGTCGCGCGGACCAGCACGTCGGCCAGCACCACCCGGCCCTCGTTGTCGGTGTGGGTGATCTCCGTCGTCGTGCCGTCGAGATGGCGTACGACGTCACCCACCCGGAGGGCGCCGCCGTCCGGCATGTTCTCCGCGAGGGGCAGATGGCCGCGTATCCGCAGGGGCAGGCCGAGCGGGGGCAGGGCCGTCAGGGCCGCCACGACGGCCGCCGCGCCGGCCATGTCGGCCTTCATCGCGTGCCGCTCGTCCGACGGTTTCAGGGACAGCCCGCCGGAGTCGAACGTGACACCCTTGCCGACCAGCCCGACGGTGAGGACCGGCTCGCCCTCCGGCGGGTCGTACGCCAGCTCCACGTACCGGGGCGGCTCCGCCGAGCCCCGGCCCACGGCGGCCAGGCCCGTGAGGCCCAGCTCCGTCAGGCCGGCGGACTCGTACACCGCGCAGCCGAGGCCGGTGGCGCGCGCCAGCTCGCGGATCCGGTCGGCGAACACCGGGGGCGTGAGGGCACCGGCCGGGCAGTTCACGAGGTCGCGGGCGAGGCAGGTGGCCTCGGCGGCGGCCAGGCCCTCGGCGACGGCCCGCCGCTCGCCGGTCACCACGACCACCTCGGCCAGGGGGCTCGCGGCCCGGGCGGAGCGGTATTCGTCGTAGCGGTACAGGCCCAGCACCGCGCCCTCCGCCACGGCCCGGGCGCGGTCGGCCGCCGGGACCCCGCCGTCGTCGGCCAGGGCGAGTTCCAGCCGGAGCGTGCGGGCGGGTCCCGCGGCCCGTACCGCGGCCGCCGCCGCGGTACGGAACGTGGCGGCCGTGGCCGCGCCCGCCGGCCCCAGGCCCACGTTCAGCACCACCGAGCGTCCGTCCGCGGACGGCTCGGCGACCACCTGCCCGGGACGCGCCACGAAACCCCGGCGGCGGCTGAAGGCGCCCGCGGCCGCGCCGGTGTGCCGGCCGTACGCGACGACGTCGGCCGGCCCGCCCGCCGTGTCCGCGGTGACGTCTTCGGCGACGACCCGTGTCATGCGGTCATACGCGCTCGTACCGGGTGCCCGACTCGTCGCGCCGCAGCAGCTCCTCGTCCACGAGCGCCCTGCGCAGGGTGACCCAGTCGTCGAACCACTGCCCGCAGATCGCGTTGACCTTGGCCTCCGCATAGGTGACCCCGGCCTCGAAGGAGTCGGCCACGACGGTCAGGACCCGGGTGCGGATCTCCGCCTTGCCGGGGATCGACGTCAGCCGCCCCTTGCGGAAGTAGGCCCCCGCGCCGTCACCGCCGCCCCGTCCGGAGATCCGTACCTCCGCCTGGACGGCCAGCCGGAAGGTGTCGTCGATCAGCCGGTAGGTGCGCGCGTCGGCGTCGTACGCGGCGATCCGCCCGTCGACGAGCTTCCGCAGGGCGACGGCGGCCGCCGCCGGGCGCAGCCCCGCCCGCTCCGCCACCTCGGCCACGGAGGTCGCGCCGAGCGCGAGGGCGGCGAAGGCGTCACGCCGGTCGGTCTGGGCGAGGACGCCGATCAGATCGCGGCAGGACGGCGGCAGATCCGGGGTGCGGGGCCGGTCCTCGGCGGGAATCTGGTCCTCGGTGGGGGCCGTGGTCATGGTGAGTCAACTTCCGGGTCGTGGTGCGGCGTTGTACGGGAGCTGTGCACGGTGATCCTCTACGAGTACCGCGCCGACGCCCGGTCACCGCAATCGGGAAACACCGTACGGGGCCGATTTCAGCCAGACCGCCGTGCGGAATGCGCGGGGGTGAGCGTGAGCGGTACCGCGGTTCGGGATCTGCGGGGAGTTCCCTTGCGGGGCGGGGTGCGATAGGCGGAGGGCGTTTCCCGCACCGGAAGGGCGATGACCTTGCTGCCCTCGATGTAGACCCACCTTTTCTCCTGCCAGTCGTGCAGTTTCTCCAAGGGGTCGTCCCCTCGGGGCAGGCTCTGCAGATCACGGAATCGGGTGCCGCCGACGACCGCGCGGAACAGCCGGGCGTCCTCGCCGCGCAGGACGGTGGTGCCGGCGGGCAGCCCGGGCCGCCGGTCGGCGAGGGTCACGGCGTCGAAGCCGAGCCGGTAGGTGAAACGTGCCTGGTGGTGACGGGTACGCCAGTGGTGGACCGCCGCCGCGAGACGGGCGCGGACGGCGGTGTTGCGGGGGTCCTCGGCGAAGTCGCCCTCGAAGTGGTAGGCGAGATCCCACAGGTCGCCGGGGGAGAGGCGGGGGTAGGCGTACCGGTAGCCCGGCAGCGGGCTGGTCAGGGTGAGGCCGTAGTCCTGCGGGTGTTCCACGTACGGGCTGAACCGGTCGAAGTGCACGGCCAGGATGTCGTTGTCGGGTGGTTCCAGATGGGTCAGGGAGGGCAGCAGATCGATCTGGGTGAGCATCGACTCCGGGGTCTCGTGGGGAAAACCGGTGAGGATGTTCCACACCGGCAGGACACCGAATTCGGCGCAGCCGAGCAGGAAGCGGATGTTCTGGAAAGCGGTCGCGCCCTTTTTCAGCAGCCGTAGACCCTCGGTGCTCAGGCTCTCGATCCCCGGCTGCACGGAACGGACGCCGGCGCGGCGGGCGGCCCGGATGTCGGCCCATTCCATGTTGGCCTTGACCTCGAAGAACAGGGAATGGTCGGTGTCGAGTTTCTCGACCAGGGGGAGCGCCGTGTCGAGGTACTTGAGGTCGAGGATGTTGTCGACGGCGAAGAAGTCGAGGACGCCGTAGCGGTCCATGAGGTGGCGGAGTTCGTCGGCGACGGTGTCGGGGTTCTTGCTGCGGTACGTCATGCTCGCGCCGTTGAGCCCGCAGAAGGTGCAGTGGGTCTTCGCGCCCCACCAGCAGCCGCGGGAGAACTCCACGGGCAGGGTGATCTCGGGTTCGAGGGTGTGCAGTCCGGCGGCGCGCAACTGCTCGAAGAAGCCGTCGTAGTCGGGGGTGGGCACCTCCAGCGACTGGCCCGCGGAGAGGGCGGTCGGTGCGCTGTCGGGGGCGGCGGGCAGGCGGGTGATCAGCCGGCCGTGGGAGCGCGGTGGTTCGCCGGCCTCGACCTGGTGGAGGAGGGTGACGAAGGCGTCCTCGCCGGGGCCGTCCACGATCGCGTCGACGGCGGGGTAGTTGGCGAGCAGGGCGCGGCCCATGGAGCCCTCGCAGTTGCTGCCGCCCAGCACGATCACTCCGCCGTAGCCCAGCTCCCGCAACCGCTCGGCCACCGCCAGCGTCGGGCCGTTCTGGCTGAAGGTGCTGGTGAACCCGATGACATCGGGGGCGGACTCCAGCAACTCCGCGGCCGTCCGCTCCACATGGCGGTCCGCCGCCGCGCGCAGGGCGTCGACCAGTTCGATCGTCCCGTCCTCGACGCCCTGGGCGCGCAGCATCCGGAAGTACGCCTCGCGCGGCGCGGACCCGCCGTCGCGGCAGGCGAAGATCCAGTCGCCGACGGACAGTTGGTACAGCCCCTCGGACACCGTCTCGTACGCGTCCGACCACTCGGCGTCCCGCATGCCGAGGGCCGTGCGGGCCAGGCCGTAGAAGGAGAGGTAGGCGTAGTGCGAGTCGACCCGCCACCGCTCGGCACGGGCGACGGACCGCAGCGTGCCCACCTGGATGGACGGACGCCGCACGTTGTTCCACGGCATCGACACCAGGGCCACGCGGCCGGGGGCGGCGGGGCCGGTCGGGGTTGTTCCGGTCATGGCGCCCTCACCAGACGAGCCTCAGGTCGTAGGAGTTGCGCAGGAAACGGGGCTCGGTGGTGCGCTGCCCGGGATGCGGGGCGTAGTCCGGGACGAGGGCGTGCCACTCCTCCAGGGCCACCAGGATCTGCGCCCGCGCGAAGGCCGCGCCGAGGCACTGGTGGGGCCCGGTGCCGAAGGCGATGTGCGGGTTGCGCGGGCGGCCGAAGTCGATCCGGCCGGGCTCCGGGAACACCTCGGGGTCGTGGTTGGCGAGGGCGAGCGGAAGCAGCACGGTGTCGCCCCGGTCGGCGACCCCGCCCGCGCCGCCGGTCGCGGCCTGCCGGCCCGGGTACATGCACGAGTTGACGCGCAGGAACTCCTCCACCGCCGGCGGCCGGGCCTCGGGCGCGGCCAGGAACCGCCGCCGGTCCTCCTCGTGGTGAGCGAGGTGCTGGACCGCGTTGGCCAGGTGGTTGACCGTCGAGTCGACGCCGGCCAGGAACAGCGTGCACAGCAGGGAGGCACGGTCGTCGTCGGTGACCGCAGTGCCGTCGATCTCCCAGCCGAAGCTGGCGGTGGTGAGATCGTCGGCCGGCTCCGCGCGCCGCCGGGCGACATGCTCACGGGCGAACCGCTCCAGTGCCGGAAGCCCGAGTTCGCCGTACGCCGCCACCCTGGGATCCGGCGCCGAACGGGAGTCGATCATCGCCCGGTCGATGGCGAGGAGCAGGTCGAACCCGTCCGGCGGCCAGCCCACCGCCGTCATCAGGTTCTCCAGGACGTACGGCCGGGCGAAGTCCTCGTTGAAGGACACCTCGCCCTTGTCCAGGAACTCCTCGATGCGCCGCCGGGCGCCCGCCCGCACCGTCGGCGTCAGCTCCCGCACCCGCTGCGGGGTGAACCAGGCGCCCAGCCGCTGCCGCCACGCCGTGTGTTCACGGCCCTCGACGGTCAGCGGGATCCAGCGCTCCTCCTCGGCGCCCTCCGCCGCGCTGACCCGGCCGACGGTGAAGGTGCCCTCGTCCTTGAAGGCGTCCACGATCCCGTCGTACGTCGTCAGCACCCAGAAGCCCCGGTCGCTGTAGAAGGCGCCGTGCTCACCCGCGTGCGCGGCGGCCGCGTCACGGTACTGCTGCGGGGCGGCGAAGAAGTCGAAGTCCACGGGACAGCTCGCCCCCCGTCCGGCGGGGCCGGGTCCCGCGGGGCGTTCCGCCCCGGGCCCGGTGCGGTCGGTTTCCCGGTCAGCCTGCATGGGCTGTCTCCTTCGTCGGTCGGCCGGTGGTGACCGGCGGGTCGAGGGCGCCCCGGGCCCAGTCGGAGGCGTCCAGTCCGGACGCGGCCAGCCGGAGCGCCCACAGCCGGTCGAGGTCGGTGCCGTCGAGGAGGACACCGTCGACCAGCACCGCGTCGGGCCGGGCCAGAGCCGTCACCTCGCCTCCGGGCGGGCGCCGGTAGAGGACCAGGTCGGCCGGTTCGCCCGGCACCGGTCCCGCCCGTCGCCCCATGGCCGCGTACGCGTGGGTGGTCGCCGCCCGCAGTACGGCGCCGAAGCCGAGCCCCGCGCGGGACAGTTCGGCCAGCTCCTTGTGGAAGGAGGGGCCGGCGAGGACGAACGGGTTGCCGCAGTCGGTGCCGGCCAGCAGCGGGGTGCCCGCCTCGTCGAGCGCGCGGGCGATCCGGCCCAGTTCGTCGACGAGCCCCCCACGCCGGCGCGCCTCGCCGGGGTCCAGCCGCAGGGCGTCCCGGGCCGCCGCCTGCCAGCCCCGGCTGCGGCCCTCGTCCACCGCCTGGAGGGCCGTGCGGGAAGGGCGGGTGTACCGGCGTTCACCGGTGCGGGCCCGCCAGCAGACGAGGGTGGGGCAGACGAAGTGGCCGGGGCGGGCCCCGCCGGGTGCCGGTCGGTCGCGCAGCGCCGCCGCCAGCGCGTCCCAGCGCCGCTCGGGCGGCAGCCGGAAGACATTCGGCACGATGCCGTACAGATGCTCGGAGGTGCGCATCGTGCGACGGGCCAGATCCAGGGGCACCGCCTCGGGGACGTGGCCCACGACGGGCAGTCCGGCCCGCTCCGCCGCCCGGACCAGGATCTCGAACACCGGCCGCTCGACGTCGTCGTACACCTTGACGCCGTCGAAACCGAAGGCCAGCGCGTCCTCGACCACCTGCCGGACCGACCGGGCGCCGTCCACCACGGTGACCCCCTGCGGGATCCGCGACCGGGGCCCGTCGACCACCCCGGCGGTCACCCAGGGCCGGGGCACGACGGCGTGCCGGGCGCGGTGCACACCGGCGGCGTACAGATGGGCAGGCTCGCCCCACAGCTGCCGGAAGCCGGTGACACCGTGGACGAGCAGGCCGGCCAGGTCGGCGGCGGACGAGACGTGCGCGTGGGAGTCGACGAAGCCCGGCACGGCGTACGAGGACGGCTCGGCCGGGCTCCCGTCGGCGGCGGGCGGGGCCGGCGTCCACGCGGAGACCGTGCCGTCGGTCACCGTCAGGTCGTGCGGGGGACCGGGCCGCCCGGTGGCGGGGTCGACGAGACACACCGCCCGCAGCCGATGCCCGCGCCCCCGCTCCGCCAGCTCCTCAAGCGCCCGCACCAGTGGCTCGCCCTCGGGCAGCAGCCCCCGGCGGCGCCGCCACATGGTGTCCTCGGTGGCCGTCATACGACCCCCGCCCGGCTCGTGCGCCCCTCGGCCGGCCCCGGCCCGCCCGGCTCGTCGCCGCCGCGTCCCGTCCCGGCCAGTACGTCCGCCACCCGCCGGCCGGTCTCCGCGAGGCGTCCGGCCGCCCTGATACGGGTCGGGGCCTCGACGAGCCACAGCCGGGCGCCGAGCCGGTGCTCCCCGGCGCGGAAGGGGGCCAGGTCCGCGTCCCCGTCGGCGGTGATCAGCACCAGCTCCTGGTCCGCGTGACCGCGCTCGGTCCGCCGGTCCGAGCCGTGCAGCAGACCCCGGGTGGCCGCCCCCAGTTCGCCGGGGTCGACGCGGGCGCAGGCCGCGACCATCCACGGCGGGGCGCCCCGCCCGGTGAAGTGGTCGTGCAGATAGGCGTGCCCGCCCGGGCCCTCGACGGCCACCGCCTCCTCCTCGACGGCGTCCTCGGGGATCTCCACCTGCTCGGCGTGCGCGCAGAAGGAGAACGCGCGGACCACCCGGGGGTCCACGGCGGCCACCTGAAGGGCGATCCGCCCGCCGAAGAAGGTGCCGAACACGCTGTACCGGGCGAGGCCGAAGCCGTCGAGGACCGCGCGGACGTCCTCGACGTAGCGGGCGAGGGCGTGCCCCTCCGGTGTGCCCACGCGCCCGCTCTCCCCGCGTCCGCGCAGGTCGAGCGCGAGGACATGGGCGTCCGGGACGGCGTCGAGGAACCCCGACTCCGCCCAGATCCGCCGGTCCATCGCCACCCCGTGGACCAGGACGAGGGGCGCGCCCGGTCCGGGCCTGCTGAAGCCGCGGATCGGCGTACCGTCGCGGGAGACCACCTCGAAGGGCTCCGTCGCACCCCGCCGGGTGCCGTCAGCGTCCCGCACCGACCCTCCCCGCTCCACCGGCCGGCTCCGACTCGGCCGGCCGCTGCGAACCGTCGGGCGCCCGCTGCGAACCGCCGGCCGCCCGCTCCGGTCCGCCGGCCGCCTCCCTCAGCTCGGCCGCCCGTCCCAGCTCGTCGCGCATGCCGTCGCGCACCGCGAGCACGAGACCGCGCCGGCCCTCCAGATGGATCCAGCCGCGCCCCGCCCACTCCCGCACCGTCGCGTGCACCGACTCCTCCGGCCGGCCCGTCATCGCGGCGACCTGGCCGACGGCCTGGTGCAGCCGCCCGCCGTGCACCAGACAGCGGAACAACTGGTCGTCGCCGCCCCGCAGGACATGCCGCCCGGTGCCGACATGGGGCCGGCCGTCGTACAGCACGGTCATGTTCGGACCGAACCGGAAGGAGAACCGCGACTGTTCGTGCAGCTTCTTCCACAGGCCCACCCGGGCCCCGAGCCGGCGTCGCAGCGCGAGCATCTCCGCGGCCGAGGTCTCGTCCGGGTCCGCCAGCTCCACATGGTCGAACGAGTAGGCCAGCTCGGCCCGTTCACCGGCCGTCCGGCCGGCGTGCACGAAGCGGTACTTCGCCTCCGGCCCGTCCAGCGCGATACCGAACTCGCCGGGCTTCTCGAAGTACGGGCTGTACCGGTCGACGCGGACCTTGCTCACCGTCGACGGCGGCGCGAGATGGGTGATGAACGGGATCAGCCGCAGCTGCTCCTCCAGCATCGCCGCCGTCTCGTCGGGCATCGCCGACAGCAGGTTCCACTGGGCGTCGATGCCCAGCTCCTGGCACAGCACCAGGAAACGCAGATTGTGGAAGGCCGTCGCCCCCTTGCGCAGCAGCTTCAGCGCTCCACTGCTGAGGCTCTCGATGCCCGGCTGCACCATGGTGACGCCCGCCGCCCGCATCTCGCCCACCTCACGCGGCCCCAGATTGGCCTTCACCTCGAAGAACGTGGTGATGTCGACCTCCGCGGCCGCGAGTTCGGCGAGACCGTTGTCGTTCCGGGCGAGGATCGTGTCGACCGCGTACGTGTCGAACACACCGTGCTCCTCGGTCAGCCGGCGCAGGGTCTCGGTCAGCTGCCCGCCCGGCTTGCTGCGGTAGACCATGCCGCTGCCGTTCTCCCCGCAGAAGGTGCACTGCAGCTTCTCGCCCCACCAGCAGCCCCGCGACATCTGGAACGGCAGGGCCACGTGCGGGGCGATCAGCGCACGGTGCGGCAGCGTCCGCAGCCGCTCGAAGTACTCCGCGTACCGGGGCACCGGCGCCGACTCGGCCGGCTGCACGGCCGGCAGCGACACCCGCAGCTCGCCCTCGTGCCGCAGGACGAGCCCCGGGGCCGCCGCGAGGTCGGCGGTGCCGCGCGCGGCCCGGACCGCGGCCACCGCCGCCTCGCCCTCGCCCTGCACGACCGCGTCGACGAACGGATACGCCCGCATCACGGCCTGCCCCATGGGCCGGTCGCAGTTCGCCCCGCCGAGCAGCACCAGCCGGCCCGGCACGTGGTCCTTGACGGCCCGCGCCACGGCCAGCGCCGGCACCAACTGACTGAAGGACGTGGTGAACCCGAAGCACTCCGCGCCGGTCGCGACGAGCCGCCCGGCCAGCTCCGAGACGAACCCGGGCGCCACCGAGCGCAGCGCCAGCACCCGGCCCACCAGTTCCTCGGCCACCCCGTGCCCGGACAGGAAGGCGGCGTAGCTGCCGCGGGCGTCCTCCTCCTCCCCGGGGCCATGGCCGTCCAGCACCCCGCCGAAGATCCAGTCCCCGACGCCGAGCCCGTACAGCTCCTCGCCGATCGTGTCGTAGACGGTGACGAACTCCGCCGGATCGCACTCCAGCGCGTCGACGGCGTACTCGAACCAGTCGAGATACGCGTACACCGGTGTGATCGGGTCACCGTCCCCCGTACCCTCCAGCGCCGCGAGGGTGGCGATCTGGATGGACGGGCGGTACAGGCTGTTCCAGGGCGGTGCCACGAGCGCGAGCTTCACCGGCGCGCACCTCCGCCGTCCCCGCGCGGTCGCAGCCGCTCGCCCAGACGCCCGGTCGGCAGCACCGGATAGCCCGCCCGCGCCTTGTCGAACATCTCCAGCCCCGGCACGACGACATCGACGACCGTGACCGGCCCCGGCGGAGTCAGCACGCGGTGGTGCGCCTCGACGCCCGACTCCCGCAGCCGGTCCACCAGATGCCGCAGCAGCCGCTCGGGCCCGGTGGCCGCGGGCAGCCCGTCGTCCGCCTCGAACGCCCGGCTCTCGTGCGGCAGCCGGTGGATGTCGAACCGGGCCGCGGCCAGATGACGGGGATAGCGGGCCAGCGCCGAACCGATCTGCCCGGCCTCCGTGTCCGCGTCCACCGGCCCGTTCTCGAACATCGTGCGCACCTGGAGGTACTCGAGCAGCGCCCGCTGCAGCGCGTACGTCCGCACCGGTGAGGCCCCGCTGCCGATCAGCCGGACGTCCTCCCTGCTCAGCGCGTCGCACACCACATAGGCCGGTACGCCGGTGTCGCAGGTGATGTCGACGATCAGGACCGGGGAGCCGCGGACCTCCTCGACCGTACGGGTCAGCTCCCGCAGTTCGGCGGGCAGCGTGCCGTGGTCGACCACCCGCAGCTCGGGGCCCTCGCCGGGCAGGCCGAAGTACGACCGGGCCAGCTGGTACGACCAGGCGTCCCGCTCGATCACCTCGTTGACGGCGTGCACCAGCGCCTCGTGCCGGGTGGCGCCCGCCGCGTAACCGGCGCTGGAGGTGTAGTGCCACAGCGGCTGGAACGACCGGTCGTCGTCCGGATGGGGCCAGTTGCGGTACCCCCCGTCCCGCAGGAACACGGGGTGCCGGTGCGGCTGCCCGGCCGGGCCGTCGCCGTCGTCCCCACGCCCGGTCAGGGCCTCCTCCACCGGGCGGTAGGTCCGGGTCAGCACGGGCGCGTCGGGCATGATGCCGCCGAGCCGGCGCAGCAGCGCGGACCGCCGGGCGGTGGCCTGGCCCGCGATCTCCCGCCCCGGCCGGAACTCCGCCTCCGACGCGCGGGGATCCCGGCGCCAGTCCAGGTGGTAGTGCTCGGCGCTCTCGAACAGCGCGCTCGCCATGCTCCGGTGCCCGAGCCCCTTGCCGGAACTGCGGGAACAGAGCGCGCCCGCCGCGTCCGACAGCCGTACCTCGTAGGTGGGCGCGGACTCGATGCCGTACTTGCGGATGTCGGCCGTCAGCCCTTCGGCGGCCAGCCAGTCCCCGACGGAGGCCAGGGCCTGCCGGAGGTCCGTCTCGCGCTCAGGCGGAACGTCTTCCTTCGCGGCCCCGTCGAGCAGGACCGCGGTCAGCGGATCGGTCTCGGCGGTCTCGGCGGGCGTCCGCGGGAGCGGCTCGGTCCGCGGGGTCGGCCGGGTCTGCGGATCGGCGGGACGGGTCAAGGGTCCTCCTCACTTCTCCCGTGTCGAACACGGGGATGCCTGCGCGGACAAGGCCCAGGAGGGGCTGCGGATCCGACACCACATGGGCGAAGCAGAGACGGGTCCTGGGGATGTCCGGGCCTGAGATGTCGACGGCACCGGAGTCGGCCCACACACTGATGCCGCCGGCCTCCAGCTCCTCCAGGGGTGACGCCGGACGCGGCTCGTCGTCGTAGGGCGCCGGGCGGCCGGCCGGGTCCCTCCGAACGGGCGCGTCGTTCGGGGCGGGCGGGCCGTTCAGGTCGTGCGGGCCGTTCGAGTCCGTCAGGTCGAAGTCCAAGGTCGCGCACCGCGCGAGCAGCGGCCACCGCTCGAAGCGGCGCAGGAAGAAGCGCTCGGCCGGCTCCGCGGTGGGGTTCGACCGCCACATCGTCTCGGCCTGCGCCAGCTCCAGCAGCGCCCGGTCGGTCGCCTCGCCCCGGGTCGCCCCGCAGCCCAGCCCGGTGGCCGGCATCAGCCGCCCGCGGCCGTACGCCACGGCGAGCACGGCCGGCGTACGGCCGACGCCGCCCAGCGGCACGACCAGCGTCCGGTCACCCGACGACGGCCGTCGCGCGGGCCCCGCCAGCCGACGGTGCAGAAAGACGCCGTAGCCGATCAGTTCGGTCAGTTCCAGCAGCGCGCCGCGCAGCGCCGCCTCCGGTGTCGGGGCGACGGCCCAGCCCACCGTGCTCGACAGCCGCGCCTCCGCGGCCGTCAGCGTGCCCGCCCGCAACTCCTCGCCGGCCGTCCAGGGCGAGGACCAGTACAGCGGCACCCGGCGCGGTCCGCCGCCGGTCAGCGGCCGGTACACCCGGCCCGCGCAGCCGTCCGGCGCGGTGCGTACCCCGGCCGCCGGGAACGGCGGGACCGGGCCGAAGCCCGTTCCGGGGTCCGCGAAGGCCGTCGGCGGACGGGCGACCGTGGTGAAGGGGGTGCACGCCACCAGCCGCTCCACGGCTTCCGACAGGGCTTTCGCCCGTGCCACGGCCTCGGTCGTGGCGGTGCCGTAACCGTCGGCCCGGGCGTCGCCCTCGGCGGGGCGCACGGTGCACCGCACCGTCACCGTTCCCTCCGAGGGATACGAACGGTGGACGACCTCGCGCAGCTCGCACTCCGTCGCCGTCGCTTCGAGCATGCTCCCTCTCCCGGTAGTCCGTCGCGCCGACTTCACACCGGCCGGCTACTCACCGGCCGACGCTCATGAGGTGGCTTCGCCGTCCCAGGCGCCCCAGGACTCCAGCTCCTCCATCTCCAGCGCGCTCAGCTCCGCGTTGTTGGGGTCGTCGTTGAGGAAGTCCGCGGTCATGCAGTCGAATACGACTACGGGTCCCATGGTGTGGTCCTTTCGTCCGTGTTCTCGTCCGTCTTCCGGGTCGCTGTGCGAAGGTGCTGTGCGCTTCCTTCGGTTCCAGCGCTCTTGCCTCGATGGGGACGCGGTGGCCCGGATCCGCGTGAGGGCAGCCTCCTTACGGTCGAGCGGTGAGCGTGAGAGGTACGGGGGGACGAGCCCGCCGGGGAGTGCCCTTGGGCGGTGGGGTCCGATAGGCCGAGGGCTGCTCGCGTACCGCCAGTGCGATGACCTTCGTGCCTTCGATGTAGACCCACCGCTTCCTGTGCCAGGCGTGCAGCGTGTCCAGGGCCTGGTCCCAGCGTTCCCCCTGCCACTCCTGCCCTTGGAGGTCGCGGAACCGGGTACCGCCGACGACGGCGCGGAACAGCCGCGCCTCCTCGCCCCGCAGGGTGGTGGTGTGCGGCGGCAGTCCGGGTCGTTCGTCGGTGAGGGTGAGCGAGTCGAAGCCGAGCCGGTAGCAGAAGCGCGCGGACTCGTGATGGGCGCGCCACAGCCGGACGCGTGCGGCGAGCCGGCGACGCACCGGACCGTTGGCGGGGTCGTCGGTGAAGTCGCCCTCGAAGTGGTACGCGATGTCCCAGAGGTCCTCCTGCGAGAGACCGGGATAGGCGTACCGGTAGCCCGGCAGCGGGCTGGTCAGGGTGAGGCCGTAGCTCTCGGGCGCCTCGACGTACGGACTGAACCGGTCGAAGCGGATCAGCGTGATGTGCGGCGGCGTCAGATGGGTCAGCGACGCGACGACGTCGAGCTGCGCCGTCAGGGAGTCCGGTGTCTCGTGGGGGTAGCCGGTGAGGATGTTCCAGTCGGCCCGTACGCCGTACTCGGCGCAGCCCAGCAGGAACCGGATGTTCTGGTACGCCGTGGCGCCCTTCCTGAGATGGCGCAGCCCCTCCGTGCTCAGGCTCTCGATCCCCGGCTGCACGGAACGGACGCCGGCGCGGCGCACGGCCCGGATGTCGGCCCATTCCATGTTGGCCTTGACCTCGAAGAACAGCGAGTGGTCGGTGTTGAGCTTCTCCACCAGCGGCAGGGCGGTGTCGAGGTACTTGAGGTCGAGGATGTTGTCGACGGCGAAGAAGTCGAGGACGCCGTAGCGGTCCATGAGATGACGCAGTTCGTCGGCGACCCCGTCCGGGTTCTTGCTGCGGTACGCCATCGTCGCGCCGTTGAGCCCGCAGAAGGTGCAGTGGGTCTTCGCGCCCCACCAGCAGCCGCGGGAGAACTCCACGGGCAGGGTGATCTCGGGTTCGAGGGTGTGCAGTCCGGCGGCGCGCAACTGCTCGAAGAAGCCGTCGTAGTCGGGGGTGGGGACGTCCAGGGCGGCGCCGGCGCTGAGCGGCGCCGCCGGTGCGCTGTCGGGGGCGGCGGGCAGGCGGGTGATCAGCCGGCCGTGGGAGCGCGGTGGGCCGCCGGTCTCGACCTGGTGGAGGAGGGTGACGAAGGCGTCCTCGCCGGGGCCGTCCACGATCGCGTCGACGGCGGGGTAGTTGGCGAGCAGGGCGCGGCCCATGGAGCCCTCGCAGTTGCTGCCGCCCAGCACGATCACTCCGCCGTAGCCCAGCTCCCGCAACCGCTCGGCCACCGCCAGCGAGGGGCCGTTCTGGCTGAACATCGAGGTGAAGCCGATGACATCGGGGGCGGACTCCAGCAACTCCGCGGCCGTCCGCTCCACATGGCGGTCCGCCACCGCGCGCAGCGCGTCGACCAGCTCGATCGACGTGTCGTCGACCCGCCGCGCCCGCAGCTGGGCGAAGTAGTCCTCCCGCCGGTCGGCGTCGCCCCGGCGGCACGAGAAGATCCAGTCGCCCACCGAGAGGTGATAGAGCTTTTCGGAGACCAGTTCATAAGCCTCCGCCCACTTCTCCTCGGAGAACCCGAGCATTCTCTGGGCCAGCCCATAGAAATCCAGATAGGAATATCGGGCGTCCACCTGCCAGCCCTCGTTCTCGGCGAGCGAGCGCAGAATACCGACCTGAATCGAAGGACGGATGACACTGTTCCAAGGCATGGAAACAAGGGAAACGTTTTTGGCGGTGTGTGAGGCGGTAGGCACGAAAGCAACCCCCGGAGCCGATTGCGGCAACTCGAATCACCGTAGGAGTGGGGATTACGCGAGTCAACGGTTCACCAAGCATCGGTATAGGTTGACCGAAAACATTCGCCCGGCATCTACTTCCGGGGTGATGCGTGCGGGCCTGTTCGTGATCAACTCCTCGATCCGGGGGCGCCACCCCAGGCGGTCCGCATAGATGCAGGTGGGAGGCGTGGTGGACAGCTCGGGGGATTGCACTGTACGGTGTATGGTGCTTCTCGTTCCATGATGTGCTCCATGTGGGAAAAGAAGCCGGAGCGGGCCGTCCTGTCGAGCAGATAAGACGCTTCCGAGGGCTTTACCATGCGCTCACCCATGTGCCGTCGAAGAGTGTTTTCCGCCGACCGTGATTCTGTGCGCAGAGAGGCGAGAGGTCGCTTGAAGATTTCCCTGACCGGCGCGGCGGAGACGCTGCTCGCGCCGCTCTGTGCCCGCGCGCTCGACGCCCGGTCCGTACATCCCCTGCTCGGTGACCACATCGCGGCCGAACTCGTCGACCGAATCGACTACGACTTCGACCGCCTCGGCATGGGGGAGGCATCCGCCGTGGGCGTCGCCCTGCGGGCCCGGTATTTCGACGTGCGGGTCCGAGTATTTCTCGACGCACATCCCGAGTGCACCGTGGTCCACCTCGGCTGCGGCCTGGACAGCCGGTACGAGCGCCTCGCCCCCGGACCGGGCGTGCGCTGGTTCGACCTGGACCAGCCCGACGTCATCGAACTGCGCAAACAGCTCTACCCCGCCCGCCCCGGCCACGAGACCCTCGCCGCCTCCGTCACCGAACCCGACTGGCCGGCCCAGGTCCCCACGGACCGGCCCGTCCTCGTGGTCGCGGAGGGCCTCAGCATGTACCTCTCCGCCGACGAGGGCCCCCGCATGCTGCGCACCCTCGTCGCCCGCTTCCCGCGCGGCGAAATACTGTTCGACACCTACTCCCGGTTCGCCGTCCGCTCCACCCGCTCCCTGACCCTCTTCCGGAAGACGGGCGCCCGGCTGGCCTGGGGCGTGGACGACCCGCGCGAACTGGAGCGCGCCGTACCCGGGTTGCGGCTGATCGAGACCGACAGCGCGTACGCCACCGCGGCCGGCGTCGACGTGCGCCACCTGCCGCGCGCGCTGCGGCTACGGATGCGGGTCGACACCCTGATCCTGTCCCGCCTCCCCGTGCTGCGCGGCATCGGCCACATCTCCCGCTTCGCGTTCGGCCCGCGGGACTGACACACCAGGGCCACCGAAGCGCCAGGGCCTTCGCGGGGTTCCCCGCGGGTTCCCCGCGAGCCCCCGCCCGGGCCCGCACCACCTGACGTCACACCGCCGGGACACCCCCGGCCGTCCGGCCCCGACGCCGGGCCACCATCCGACGGGCCGCAGGCCCCCCGACCAGAATGCCCCGATGCTGCCGCTCTACCTGATCTCCCACGGCCTGTCCCTGCTGGGCAACACCGTGGCCTCCATCGCCCTGCCCTGGCTGGTGCTGCTGCGCACCGGGGACGCCGCCGCGGTCGGTCTCGTCGCCGCCGCGAGCGCCCTGCCGATGCTGCTGTCGGCCGTCGCCGGAGGCGTGCTCATCGACCGGGCAGGCCGCCGCCGCCTCTCCATCGGCGCCGACCTCGCCTCCGCGGCCTGCGTCGCCGCGCTCCCCGTCGTCGACGGCCTGCTCGGGCTCACCGTCGTCTGGTTCGTCGTCCTCGGAGTCGCCGGCGCCGTCTTCGACGTACCCGGCATGACCGCCCGGGAGGCCCTCGCACCGGACATCGCCGAAGCCACCGGCATCGGCATGGAACGCCTAGCCGGACTCCGCGAGAGCATCGCCGGCGGCGTCGTGATCCTCGCCCCGGCCGCCGCCGGCGGACTGATCATGCTCGTCGACCCGGCGACCGTCCTCTGGCTCACCGCCGGCTGCTCGGCCCTCGCCGCCCTCGTCACCCTCGCCCTGCCCAAGACCATCGGCGCCCGGAGCGCAGGCCCCACCCAGGACGAGGACACCGGCCTGCGCGCCGGCCTCGGCCGCGGACTCGGCGTCCTGCGCGCCGACCGCGTCCTCACCGCCGTCACCCTGGTCTCGGCCGGCAGCGTCGCCGTCCTCGCCCCCCTGCAGAACCTGGTGCTCCCCGTCCACCTCGTGGGAGAGGACTCACCCGGCGGCTTCGGCGTCCTCGTCTCCCTCCTCGCCGTCGGCGGCATCGCGGGCGCCGGCCTCTACGCCGCCCTCGGCACCCGCTGGTCGCGCCGCACCGTCTTCGCCGTCGCCCAGCTCACCTCCACGATCGGCGTCGCCGGACTCGCGCTCCTGCCCCCGGTGCCCGTCATGTGGGCGGCCGCCGTCCTGGCCGGGGCCGGCGCGGGCCCCCTGCCCGCCCTCTTCCTGGTCCTCGTCACCGAACGGATCCCGGAGGAGGTGCGCGGCCGCGTCCTCGGCCTCCAGAACGCCGTGTCCATGACCGCCGTCCCCCTCGGCACCCTCGCCGCGGGGCTCGCCGTGGACGGGATCGGCCTGCGGCAGACCGGCGCGCTCCTCGCCGCCGCGTGGTGCCTGGTCACCCTCGCGATCCTGACCCTGCCCGCCCTACGGAACCTGGACACGGACCGGGCCGCCCCCGGGACCCCCGGCACCGGATCCACCGTGCCCGGCCAGGGATCCGAGGCCGCCCGGTCGAAACCGGGCTGAGCCGCGGGTGCGTTTGGCGACCGGATCCCCAGTGGTGTAGACCATCTGCGAACAGTCCCGCAGACTGTCCGCGTACGGTTCCGCACCCCGTTCCGCCGGGGAAGACAGGGAGAGTGGCCATGGCCAGTAAGGCTGAGAAGATCGTCGCCGGACTCGGCGGCCTCGACAACATCGAAGAGGTCGAGGGCTGCATCACGCGCCTGCGCACCGAGGTCCGCGACCCCTCCCTCGTGGACGACGCCGCCCTCAAGGCCGCCGGCGCCCACGGCGTCGTCAAGATGGGCACCGCGATCCAGGTCGTCATCGGCACGGACGCCGACCCCATCGCCGCGGAGATCGAGGACATGATGTGAGCCACGCGCGCTCACGACAGGGGCCCCTTCTCCCGGACCGCCGGGGGAGGGGCCCCCTCCGTATGTGCCGATAGGCTCAGCGCCATGTCTCGAATCGACGGCCGCACCCCCGAACAGCTCCGCCCGGTCACCATCGAACGCGGGTGGAGCAAGCACGCCGAGGGCTCCGTCCTCGTCTCCTTCGGCGACACGAAGGTCTTCTGCACCGCCTCCGTCACCGAAGGCGTCCCCCGCTGGCGCAAGGGCAGCGGCGAGGGCTGGGTCACCGCCGAGTACTCCATGCTGCCCCGCGCCACCAACACCCGCGGCGACCGCGAGTCCGTACGCGGCAGGATCGGCGGCCGCACCCACGAGATCTCCCGCCTCATCGGCCGCTCCCTGCGCGCCGTCATCGACTACAAGGCGCTCGGCGAGAACACGATCGTCCTGGACTGCGACGTCCTCCAGGCCGACGGCGGCACCCGCACGGCCGCCATCACCGGCGCGTACGTCGCACTGGCCGACGCCGTGACCTGGGCCCAGGGCAAAAAGCTGATCAGGGCCGGCCGTCAGCCCCTCACCGGCACCGTCGCCGCGGTCTCCGTCGGGATCGTCGGCGGCGTCCCCCTCCTCGACCTCCGCTACGAGGAGGACGTCAAGGCCGACACCGACATGAACGTCGTCTGCACCGGCGACGGCCGCTTCGTCGAGGTCCAGGGCACCGCCGAAGCCGAGCCGTTCGCCCGCGAGGAACTCAACTCCCTGCTCGACCTGGCCGTTTCGGGCTGCACGGAGCTGGCCGCCCTGCAGCGCAAGGCGCTTGATACGGTCCTCGAAAGGTAAAGGGCGCCCCAAGAGCGCGGCCGCCGCCGGCAACCACGGCGGCCCCGCCCGCGTCCTTGTCCATACGGGCGCACGGCACACCACCGTGCGCCCGGCCACACGGCGCCAGCCGTACCCGGGGCCGTCAGGCCTGCCACCAGGAGGAGGACCTTTCCATGGCCGCGAGTCGCCGACGTCGCACGACCACCATCGCCGGAGCCCTAGCCGCCGTCGCCCTGACAGCCGGGCTCACCACCGGCTGCGACGCCGTGAACAAGGCCCTGGACTGCGTCCAGACCGCCGACGCCATCGCCCAGAGCGTGAACGACCTCCAGCAGGCCGTGCAGAACGCGGCGGACGACCCCACGCAGCTGGAGGAGTCCCTCGCCTCCATCGACAAGAACCTGGACGAGATCGGCGACAAGACCGACAACACCGACGTCAACAAGGCTGTCGACTCCCTCCAGAAGGCCGTCACCGACACACGTACCGCCGTGGAGAACGGCGACGCGACCCCCGACATCAGCGGCATCACGGACGCGGCGGGTGAGCTGACGAAGGTCTGCACCTCGTAACGGCCCCCGCGAGCGGGTGGCGATACTGGTGGGCATGACCCGCCTGATCCTCGCCACCCGCAACGCCGGCAAGCTCACCGAGCTGAAGGCCATCCTCGCCGACGCGGGCCTCGCCCACGACCTCGTCGGCGCGGACGCCTACCCCGACATCCCCGACGTCAGGGAAACCGGCGTCACCTTCGCCGAGAACGCCCTGCTGAAGGCCCACGCCCTGGCCCGCGCCACCGGCTTCCCCGCCATCGCCGACGACTCCGGCCTCTGCGTCGACGTCCTGGGCGGCGCCCCCGGCATCTTCTCCGCCCGCTGGGCCGGCCGCCACGGCGACGACAAGGCCAACCTCGACCTCCTGCTCGCCCAGCTCGGCGACATCGCCGACGAGCACCGGGGCGCCCACTTCACCTGCGCGGCGGCCCTGGCTCTGCCGGACGGCACGGAGCGGGTGGTCGAGGGACAGCTCAGGGGCGCACTGCGGCACTCACCGGTGGGCACGAACGGCTTCGGCTACGACCCCGTCCTCCAGCCGGACGGCGACACCCGAACCTGCGCCGAACTGACGGCGGAGGAGAAGAACGCGATCAGCCACCGGGGCAAGGCGTTCCGGGGTCTGGTGCCGGTGCTGCGGGAGCTGCTGGGCTGAGGCATGGGAGAGGGGCCGCCTGGCCAGGCGGCCCCTCGGTGTGTGCGGCCGATGGGAGTCGAACCCACATGGGCAAATGCCCCGAGGCACCTAAAACCTCTGCTTATACCATTCAGCAACGGCCGCAGGATGTCAGCCATGGTAGCGGGCCAGGCCCGCGGCCGACGCCCACCTCGGCACCATGTGCTCGTGATCGCGTGGCAGTTTGGGCACAGCAACCGCAGGTTCTCGCGCCGGTCGTCGCTCCAGTTCCCGTTGATGTGATCGACCTCCAGGGTCATGGGCTTCCCGAGCCATTCGGGTCCGCTTCCGCACTCGGCGCACTTCTCGGGTTCGCCTACTTCCGGCAGGGCCCTGCGTAGCAGGTGCGTCCTCGTCCGACGGGTGCCGTCATGCTGGACCAGGATGTCTTCGGCACGCCTGCGAGGTGCGGTGCCCGGCCCACCCCGTTGATGCGCCTGCCCCAGGAAGTGGGAGGTGTCGACATCCTCCTCGGCCACCCAGAAGCGGAACTGGGCCCGCGACGTAGTGCTGTAAGGCTCTCTCCCCAGAGCGCGGAGCGCATCCGCGATGGAAGCCGCTCCCTCGACCGCTCGGCGCAGTTCGTCGGCGGTCGGTCTGGCGGGCGCTGGGCGCGTTCGCTTCCGATGGGGAATGTGCGACACATCGATCCCGAAGTGGTCGAATCGCCGGAAGAGATGGCGGCGCAGTCGGCCGTAGGGCCGGGTGCCGAAGAAGGCGATGACTTCCTCGTTCGCGGAGCACTGTGCTGCTGCTTCCATCATCCGATCCCGGGTGTATTGCGCACCGCTGCTCATGAGGTGTGAGGCTTGCCGCGCCCCCGGTACCGGCCGTCGTCGAGTGGCAGTTGGGGCACAGGCAGCGCAGATTCTCGATGCGGTTGTCGCGCCAGTTGCCGTCGATGTGGTCCACCTCCAAGGGGAGCGGGCGCCCTCGCCACACCGGGTCCGTGCCGCACATGGCGCATCGCTCTGGTACGCCTGTGGCCGTCATCGCCCACCTGAGCCGATCGCTCGGGATGCGTCGGGCCTGGCCGCTCCGCTGCTCGACGAGCAGGCCCTCTGGTGTTCGGGGACGCCATGCCTTGCCCTGCTGGGTCCGCACCTGGAAGTGCGAGGTGTCGATGTCGTACGCCTTGATCCGGCGGCTGATGTGCGTGTGGTGCCCGCCGACGACCTCAAGCCCGCGGCGCCGCAGGACTTCGCACATGCTCGTCGACGCCGTGACAGCCTCCTGAAGGATCCCCCGCGTCCACCTGACGCCCTCCTGCTCGAAGTGCGAGACGTCCACACCCAGATTCTTCATCCGCTGGAAGAGGTAACGCCGCGTGGAACTCTTCGGATCCACCCCCAGTCTCCTCAAGGCTTCCGATAGCGTCTGCGAACTTTGAGCCGCCTCCTCCAGTCGCTCCTTCGGGTACGCACTGGCCACGATCGAATCCCCTGCGCTCCGGCCACGCGTTCGTGGCTCGTACGGAGTGATCCGACCGTCACGCCCGATATGCGGAACGGCTCCTACCGGGGCGCTCCGGTACGAGCCGTTCTCGGGCGGCGAAGGGGGGTGGCTCAGATGCCCAGGTCCTTGATGATCTTCGCCACGTGGCCCGTCGCGCGGACGTTGTAGAGGGCGTGGGAGACCTTGCCCTCCTCGTCGACGATGATCGTGGAGCGGATGACGCCCATGTAGGTCTTGCCGTAGTTCTTCTTCTCGCCGAAGGCCGCGTAGGCGTCGAGGACCGTCTTGTCGGGGTCGCCGAGAAGGGTGACCTTCAGGGACTCCTTCTCGCGGAACTTGGCGAGTTTCTCGGGCTTGTCGGGGGAGATGCCGATGACGTCGTACCCGGCGTCCGCGAGGAGCTCCAGGTTGTCGGTGAAGTCGCAGGCCTGCTTGGTGCAGCCGGGGGTCAGGGCGGCCGGGTAGAAGTAGACGATGACCTTGCGGCCCTTGTGGTCGGACAGGGACACCTCGTTGCCGTCGGCGTCCGGGAGGGTGAAGGCGGGGGCCACGTCGCCGGGCTGGAGTCGCTCGCTCATCGGTCCAGCGTAATGGCGGGCCCTGACGGTGCGGTGCCGGGTGGAGCTGACAGACTGTCCGCGACGAAGAGATTTCACCGACAACCGACAACGGGAGGCCGCGCGGTGGCGGAGACCTCGGACACCAGAACCCCGGCCGAGATCGAGGCGGACATCAAGCGCCGCCGCGACAACCTCGCCGAGACGCTCGACGAGATCGGCGTCCGTGTGCACCCCAGAACGATCGTGGGCGACGCCAAGGCCAAGGTCGTCTCGAACATCGACCACACCCTCGGCAAGGCGTACGTCTCGGTCAACCGTGTGGTCGGCGACGTCAGGGGCCAGTTCGTCGACGAGGACGGGGCGCCCCGGGTCGATCGCATCGTGCCCGTCGCCCTCGTGGTCGTCGGCGTCGTCGGTCTCCTCGCCCTCGGCACCCGGCGCCGCAGGGCCTGACGCGGACCGCCACGCGGACCAGGACACGGGGACGAGGACAGGGACGAAGCAGGTAGGTTCGGGGCGTGAGCGAGAAGACCCAGCACGACGACAAGCTGCCCATCCGGATGCTGCACGACCGTGTGCTCGTGCGGCAGGACACCGCCGAGGGCGAGCGGCGTTCCGGTGGCGGCATCCTGATCCCCGCGACGGCGGCCGTCGGCCGGCGCCTCGCCTGGGCCGAGGTCGTGGCGGTCGGCCAGAACGTCCGGACCGTCGAGCCCGGTGATCGTGTCCTCTACGACCCCGAGGACCGCGCCGAGGTCGAGGTCAGGGGCGTCGCCTACGTCCTGATGCGCGAGCGCGACCTGCACGCCGTGGCCGCGGACCGGTTCGAGGGGTCGGAGGACTCCACGGGCCTGTACCTCTGAATCATTGCCTTCACAGGTGTGGGGGGGAGGGGGGGATGGGTTCCAAGCCCCCCCACCCGTTTTTTTTGTCTTTTGGGGGAACAGAAAGAAAGGGAGGTCAGGGGAGTCGAAAAGAAAAGAAAACCCCA
>NZ_JBVIYK010000002.1:167387-550951 GCF_055592645.1 Streptomyces sp. NPDC041108
CCTGGACCAAGAACCTGGTCAGGGGTCCAAGAATCCCCCATGCCCTGTCCCCCCACACTCCCCCCCCCCACGGTTGTGGGCCCCCGACACCTCTCCCCCCCCCCCCCCCACACCTGTGTTTGCTACCTTTGGAGAACCCGACGAGACGCGCCGTACCGGGACTCGCAAAGACGACGCACCCCCGATTCCCTTCATGGATCACGGAGGTGCCTCATGGCCTGGGTTCTGCTGGTCGTCGCCGGACTGCTGGAAGTCGGCTGGTCGATCGGGATGAAGTACACCGACGGTTTCACCCGGCTCCTGCCCAGCGTCCTCACCGGCGCCGGCATCGTCGCCAGCATGCTGCTGCTCTCCTACGCCGCCAGAACGCTGCCCATCGGTACCGCGTACGGCGTGTGGGTGGGGATCGGCGCGGCCGGGGCGGCGGTGTTCGGCATGGTGTGGCTGGGGGAGCCGGCCACCGCCGCCCGGATCTTCTTCGTGTGTCTGCTGCTCGTGGCCGTGGTGGGGTTGAAGGCCACCTCCGGCCACTGAGCAGCCCTGGTCAACCGAACGGCCCCACCGAGGTGTCGCCTTGCGTGGTGGCTCCGCCGTCCGTCGTACCGCCGTCGGTGGTGGGGCCCCCGGTGGAGCCCGTGCCGCCGTCGGTCGTGGCGCCGCCCGTCGACGTGGCGCCGCCGTCCGTCGAGGTGCCGCCGGTGGACGTGGTACCTCCGTCCGTGGCCGTGCCGCCCGTGGACGTCGTGCCGCCGTCCGTGGCGGGCGTGCCGCCGGTGGAGGTGCCGTCGCCGGTGTCGTCGTCCGTCGGTCCGCCGGTCTCCTCGTCGCCCGTGGCGCCGCCGGTCTCCTCGTCACCGGTGGCGCCCGGTTCGTCGGCGGGGGTGCTGGGCGGGGTGTAGACGACGTCGGCGCCGACCTGGAGGTCGAGGTCGAAGTCCTTCACCTTCTTGCCCTTGAGCGCGGTCTTGGTGAACTGCGCCCAGATCTCCGTGGGCGCCCCGCCGCCGTTGACGCGCTGCAGACCCATCGCGCCGTACAGCGGCTTGTGGGCGCCGGTCTTGGGGTCCTGGCCCATGACGGAGACGACGGTGGCGAGGTCGGGGGTGTAGCCGGCGAACCAGGCCGCCTTGTCCTCCTCGGCGGTACCGGTCTTGCCGGCGACCGGGTGGCCGGAGGCCTGCGCGGCGGTGGCGGTACCGCTCTGGACCACGCTCCGCAGCACGGAGGTGGTGGTGTCGGCGGCCTTGCGGCTGACGGCCTGCGTGGACTCCGTGGAGGGGAGGTCGACCGCCTGGCCGTCCTTGCTGATCTTCTCGATCATCGTGTACGTGCCGTGCTTGCCGTGGTTGGCGAGCGTGGCGTACGCCTCCGTCATGTCGAGGACGCTCGCGGTGGCGGTGCCCAGGGCGATGGACGGGTACGGGTTCATGTCCGGGGTGTTCTTGGGGACACCGAGGTCGATCGCGGTCTTCTCGACCTTCTCGGGGCCGATGTCGACGGCCATCTGCGCGTACACCGAGTTCACGGAACTCTCGGTGGCCTGGCGGACGGTGATGTTGCCGTAGTTGTGGTAGTCCTCGTTCTCGGGGGCGTACGCGGGGCCGGGCCAGCCCGTCACGGGGCGCTTGTTGGTGCCGTCGTAGACCGTGTTCGGGGTGATCGCCTGGCCGTTCTGGTTGTTGGAGGCGTTCTCCACGGCGGCGGTGAACACGATCGGCTTGAAGATGGAGCCGACCTGGAAGTCGCGGCGGGTCGCGTTGTTCACGTACTGCTTGGTGTAGTCGATGCCGCCGTACATCGCGATGACCTTGCCGGTCTTCGGGTCGATGGAGACGCCGCCGGCGCGGACGTAGTTGTCGACCTTGCGGTTCTTCTTGTCGAGCTTGTCCATCAGCTGGTCGTCGACGGCCTTGATGAAGGCGTCCTGCATCTTGGGCTGGATGGTGGTGGTGATGCGGTAGCCACCGCCGTTCTCCAGCGCCTTCTCATCGATGATCTTGTGCTCGATGAGGTACGACTTGATGGCCTCGACGAGGTAGCCGCGCTGTCCGGAGAAGGCGGAGGAGGTGGTGGCCTGCTTCGGCATCGGGAACTTCGCGCCGGTCCGCTGGGACTGCTTGAGCCAGCCCTCCTTGACCATGCCGTCGAGGACGTAGTTCCAGCGGGCGACGGCCGCTTTCTTGTTCTCGGGGTGGGCGACGACGTCGTACATGCTCGGCGCGTTGACCAGGGCGGCGAGGTAGGCGCCCTGCTCGGCGGTGAGCTCGTCGGCGTCCACGCCGTAGTACGCCTGGGCGGCGGCCTGGATGCCGTAGGCGTTGCGGCCGAAGAAGCTGGTGTTGAGGTAGCCCTCCAGGATCTCGTCCTTGGTCACCTCACGGTCCAGCTTGATCGAGATGAAGAACTCCTTCGCCTTGCGGGTGACGGTCTGGTCCTGGGCCAGGTAGTAGTTCTTCACGTACTGCTGGGTGATCGTCGAGCCGGACTGCTTGCCCTTGCCGCTCGCGGTGTTCCAGGCGGCGCGGAGCATGGCCTTGAGGTCGATGGCCGGCTCGGAGTAGAAGTCGCGGTCCTCGGCGGCCAGTACGGCGCGCTGGGCGGCCTTGGAGACCTTCGACAGCGGGACGTTCTCGCGGTTGACCTCGCCGTCGCGGGCGATCTGGGAGCCGTCCGCGTAGAGGTACACGTTGCTCTGCTTGGTCGCGAACGCGTTCGCCTTGGGGATGTGGACCATGTTGTAGCCCAGCACGAAGGCGCCGACGATCAGCATGAGGCCGATGACGAAGGCGCCGAGCACCATGCGCCAGGTGGGGAACAGCCTTCTCCAGCCGGTGCGCTTGCGCCGCTTGGGCTTCTCGGCCTTGCCGCCCCCGGCCGTGGAAGCGGGCGAGACCTCGGGCGCGGCGGCGGGTGCCGCGGCGGCGGCCTTCGGGGCCGAGATGACGCCGAGGGCCTGGGTCGGCGTGTCGCCCCCGGCCCGGGCGGCCGCCGGTGCGGGCGCGGGCTTGCGGCCCGGTGTGATGGCCAGGGTGCTGGTGGGGGTGTCTTCCCCGGCGGTGCCGGACGCGGCACCGGCGGCGGTGCCGCCGGCCTTCGCGCCGGCGGCCCTGGCCGCCCGAGCGGCTCGGGCGGCCCTGGCGTCCGGGACTCCGGAGGGGCTGCCGGCGCCTGCGGCGCCGGGCCCCACGGAGTCACGGCCCTGAGCGTCGGCGGCCCCGCCGTCACGGCCCCCGGCGGACGACGCCGCCTTGCCCTCCGGAGCCCGGCCGGACCCCACGCCGGTCTTCCCCCCGGACGCCGCACCTGCCTGTGCGCCGGAAACGGCACCGGACTGCGCACCGGGCTTCCCGCCGGCCGCTGCGCCGGTCCTGCCGCCGGACCCCGCACCGGCCTGTGCGCCGGAAACGCCGCCGGACCGTACGCCGGCCTGCCGACCGGACGCCGCGCCGGACTGCCCGCCGGGCTTGCCGCCGCTCACGGCACCGGAGTCTCCACCGGAAGCCGAGCCGCTCTTTCCGCCGGACGCCGAACCGGGCTGCCCGCCGGACGCCGAACCGGACTGCCCGCCGGACGTCCCCGACTGCCCGCCGGACACCGAACCCGACCGCTCCCCGGCCGGGCCGGCCAGTCCACCGCTTGCCGAGCCGGACTGCCCACCGGACTTCCCGCCGGACGCCGAGCCGGACTGCCCGCCGGACGTCCCGCCGGACGCCGAGCCGGACTGCCCGCCGGACTTCCCGTCGCTCGCCGCGCCGGGCCGCCGGCCGGACGCCGTGCCGGGCTCCCGGTCGGACCGCCCGCCGAATCCCGCGCCGGACCGCTCGCCGGACTGCCCGCCCGACTGTCCGCCGGACGCCGAACCGGGCCGCCCGCCGGACGTGTCCGCCCGCTCATCGGTCCCCGCACCGGCCCGCCCACCGGACTGGCCGCCGGCCGTTCCACCGGACTGGCCGCCGGCCGTTCCACCGGACCGGCCTCCGGCCGCCCCTCCGGACCGCCCGTCCCGCTCCCCGGCGGGAGGCGTGCCCGGGCGTTCGGTGGACGGCGGTGTGCCGGGGCGCCCGGTGGACGCCGTGTCGGGGCGTCGCGGGGAGGCCGTGGCGGGCGTCCCGTCCGGCGTCGGGTTCGGGCCGTCGCCCGGTGCCGGGCCGGGTCGGCCGTCGGCGTTCCCCTTGGCGGCGGTGTCGCCGGACCCCGGAGTCGTGCCCGGAGTGCGTCGCTCCGGGTCTCTCGGTGTCCAGCCCGGGCCGTTCCGCTTCGGCTGCGGCTCGTCGCTCATCGTGCTGCCGTGCTCCTGTTTCCGCGTCGTACGTTCATTTCCGTACGGACTCGTACGCTTTGCGCCCGCTCCGGGCCGGTTCTGCACCCTTGAGTAAGACTCTCGTTCCGTTCGATCCGTTCCCGGATCCCGGCACGTGCCCCGCACACCACACGAGCACCACCGTCCGCCCCCGAAAATGCGTGGCAGGCCCCTCCGGCCGCGGACTAGGCTTCTTCGCTTCGGCCCGAATCGGTCCAGGCCTCGGCCTTTCGCCTAACTCTTCGCAGCGGATGGGGGTTTCCTCGTGGGCACAGGGCGGTTGTACGCCGCCGTCGCCGCCGGTGGTTTCAGGCGGTACGCGACATATCGGGTGGCCACCGCCGCGGGGGTGTTCACCAACACCGTCTTCGGCTTCATCCTCGCATACACCTATCTGGCCCTCTGGCACGAGAAGCCCCACCTCGGCGGCTACGACCAGGCCCAGGCCCTCACCTATGTCTGGGTCGGCCAGGCCATGTTCGCGGTGATGGTACTGGGCAGCGTCGGCTTCGAGGAGGAGCTGATCGAGCGGATCCGGACCGGGGACATCGCGGTCGACCTGTACCGGCCCGTCGACCTCCAGCTGTGGTGGCTCGCCGCCGACCTGGGCCGGGCCCTGTTCCAGCTGCTCGGACGCGGTGTCGTCCCCATGGTGTGCGGCGCCCTCTTCTTCGACCTGGCCCTGCCCGACGGCCCGCTGCCCTGGCTCGCGTGTCTCGTCGCGGTCGCCCTCGGCGCCCTCGTCAGCTTCGCGATCCGGTACATCGTCGCGCTGTCGGCGTTCTGGCTCCTCGACGGCGCCGGAGCGATGCAGATCACCTGGCTCACCGGAGTCTTCTTCTCCGGGATGCTCCTCCCTCTGAACGTCTTCCCCGGCGCGCTCGGCGACCTCGCCCGCGCCCTGCCCTGGTCCGCCCTGCTCCAGGCCCCGGCGGACGTCCTGCTGGGCGAGGCCGACCCCTGGCGGACCTACGCCTTCCAGCTCGCCTGGGCGGCGGTGCTGCTGGCGGTCGGGCGACTGGTCCAGTCGGCGGCGACCCGGAAGGTGGTGGTCCAGGGTGGCTGACGTGGACGAGCGCCCCGTCGCGGGCGCCGAGCGGGAGAACCCGTTCGCCGAGTACGGCGCGTACGGCCGCGTCCGCGACGGGCTGCGCGCCTACCGCATGATCGCCGCCATGTGGATCCGCTCCACGATGGCCTACCGCGCGTCCTTCGCGATGACGACGTTCGGGAACTTCGCGGCGACCTCCTTCGACTTCGTCGCGATCCTGCTGATGTTCTCGCAGGTCGACGAGTTGGGCGGGTTCACCCTGCCCGAGATCGCCCTGCTCTACGGCACCTCCGCCGTCGCCTTCGGCCTGGCGGATCTGATGATCGGTTCGATGGACCGGCTCGGCCGCCGGGTCCGGGACGGCACGCTGGACACCCTGCTCGTCCGCCCCGCGCCGGTGCTCGCCCAGGTCGCCGCCGACAAGTTCGCGCTGCGCCGCCTCGGCCGGATCACCCAGGGCCTGTTCGTCCTCGGCTACGCCCTGGCCACGCTCGACATCGCCTGGACTCCGGCCAAGGTGCTGATGATCCCGCTGATGGTGGGCAGCGGCGGGCTGATCTTCGGGGCGGTGTTCGTCGCGGGCGCGGCCTTCCAGTTCGTCGCCCAGGACGCCTCCGAGGTGCAGAACGCCTTCACGTACGGCGGCGCGACCCTGCTGCAGTACCCACCGGCCCTCTTCGCCAAGGACCTGCTGCGCGGGGTGACCTTCGTCCTGCCGCTCGCCTTCGTCAACTGGGTGCCCGGACTGTACGTCCTGGGCCGCCCCTACCCCCTCGACCTGCCGTCCTGGCTGGCCTTCGCGCCCCCGCTGGTCGGTGTGGCCTGCTGCGCGCTGGCGGGGGTCGCGTGGCGGGCGGGGCTGCGTTCGTATCGGAGTACGGGGAGCTAGGGAGCCAGACGTGACGGCACAGGTGACGGACAGCACGTTCATCGAACTCGACCGGGTGGAGAAGGTCTTCGACGTCCGCAGGAAGACCGGGTTCCTGCGACGGGAGCGGCGTGAGGTGCGGGCGGTCGACTCGATCTCCTTCACGGTCGCGCGGGGCGAGATGGTCGGCTACATCGGGCCGAACGGCGCGGGGAAGTCGACGACGATCAAGATGCTCACCGGCATCCTGACCCCGAGCGGGGGCCGGCTGCGGGTCGCCGGCATCGACCCGTCCCGCGAGCGGACGCGGCTGGCCCGGCGTATCGGCGTGGTGTTCGGGCAGCGGACGACCCTGTGGTGGGACCTCCCCCTCGTGGACTCCTACCGGCTGATGCACCGCATGTACCGCATCCCCGACGCCCGTTACCGCGAGAACCTCGACCGCTGTGTCGAACTCCTCGAACTGGGCGACCTGCTGGACGTTCCCGTCCGGCAGCTCTCGCTCGGCCAGCGCATGCGCGGGGACATCGCGGCGGCCCTGCTGCACGACCCCGAGGTGCTGTACCTGGACGAGCCGACCATCGGGCTCGACGTCATCAGCAAGGCCAAGGTCCGGGAGTTCCTGCGGGAACTCAACACCGAGCGGGGCACGACCGTGCTGCTGACCACGCACGACCTCCAGGACATCGAGCAGCTGTGCCGCCGGGTGATGGTCATCGACCACGGGAGCCTGATGTACGACGGGCCGCTGACCGGGCTGCACGAGGTGGGCGAGAGCGAGCGGACCCTCGTCGTCGACCTGGAGCGCGAGCTGCCGCCGATCGAGGCCGAGCCCGCCCGGGTCGTCCGGGTGGAGGGGCCGCGGCAGTGGCTCGCCTTCCCGGCGTCGGAGTCGGCGGCCCCGCTGGTGGCGCGGATCGCGTCGGAGTATCCGCTGGTGGACCTGTCGGTGCGGGAGCCGGACATCGAAGCCGTGATCGCCCGGATGTACGCGCAGCAGGCGGAGCGGGTGGGGGAGTCGGGGCAGGCCGTGTCATAGCCCGGCGCGGGGGTTCCTCGTACGCTGATCCGTATGACGGACGACCTGCCGGATGTTCCGGCCGCCGCGGACCTTCGTGCCTCCGACGCCGATCGTGAACGAGTCTCCGAGCAGTTGCGGGACGCCCTCGCGGAAGGGCGGCTCGACATGGAGGAGTTCGAGGAGCGGCTGGACGCGACGTACAAGGCGCGGACGTACGGCGAGTTGGCGCCGATCATCCGTGACCTGCCCGGCGCGGGGGCCGTGGCACCGCCGGCCCTCGTGTCGCCGCCGTCCGTGTCGCTGGTCAAGGGGCCGGCGGGGGAGGCGAGTTGGCCCGAGCGGATCGTCGGCGGCGACGGGACGTCCACGTGGGGCGTGGCGGTGTTGTCCGGGTTCGAGCGCAAGGGGCGGTGGACCGTGCCCGAGCGGTTCGACTGCTTCGCGTTCTGGGGCGGCGGTGAACTGGACCTGCGGGACGCGAACTTCGCGAGCCGCGAGGTCACGATCAACTGTGTGGCGATCATGGGCGGGATCAACGTGGTCGTGCCGCCCGGGGTCGAGGTCGTCGTCCGGGGCGTCGGGATCATGGGCGGCTTCGACCATGGCCAGGAGGGCGTACCCGGGGAGCCGGGCGCACCGCGGGTGATCATCACCGGGTTCGCGTTCTGGGGCGGGGTCGGGGTGGAGCGGAAGATTCCGAAGGCGGAGCGGCAGCGGTTGAAGGAGGCGCGGCGGCAGGACCGGCTGGAACGCCGACGGGCCCGCCGCGAACTGCACGCCTCCCATCGCGACCACACGCACGAGATGCACGAGGCGCATCGCGAGGCCATGGACCAGATCAGGGAGGCGGTGCGCTCGCGGCGCGAGGAGGAGCGGGAACGGCGGCGGAGGCGGGAGCGGTAGGCCGGGTCCGGCCGCGGGCGCGCCGCGGCCGGTCGCGCGGTTCCCGCACCCCTGAAGGCGCGCGGGGAACCCTCACCCCACGGACCCGGCTACGGCTCCGGCTACAGCTCCGCCGGTGCCGCGCCCTTCAGCTTCGCCAGGTCGAAGACGTCCGCCATCCGCGCGTAGCCCTCGTCGCTCGGGTGGAGGTGGTCGCCCGAGTCGTAGTCGGGGCGGAGGCGGCGGGGGGCGTAGGGGTCGCGCAGGGCCTTGTCGAAGTCGACGTAGGTGTCGAAGACGCTGCCGGAGCGGATCGTGGCGTTGATGGCCTGGCGGACGGATTCGCGCTGGTCGGAGTAGCCGCGGTGGCCCTCGAAGGGCATCAGGGTGGCGCCGACGACACGGAGGCCGCGGGCGTGGGCCCGGTCGACGAGACTGCGGAGTCCGGCGGTGACGGCCTCGGGGTCGGCCCGGCCGGGGTTCTTGAGGATGTCGTTGATGCCGAGGTCGATGACCACGGCCTTGACGCCCGTCCGTCCGAGGACGTCGCGCTGGAAGCGGGCGAGGCCGCTGGGGTTCTCGGCGGGGCGGCCGTAGCCGTCGGTCAGGACCCGGTTGCCGCTGATGCCCTCGTTCACGACGCTGTAGCGGGGCACGTCGGAGGAGCCGGTGGCGGCGCGCAGGCGGCCGGCGAGGACGTCGGTCCAGCGCCGGTTCTCGCCGACCGTGGAGGTGACGCCGTCGGTGAGCGAGTCGCCGAGGACCACGACCGTGCCGTCGGACTCGTTGCTCAGCACGTCCAGGGCGGTGATGTACCGCCAGTACGGGGACTGCTCGGTGTACCGCTCCCCGGTGATGTCCTCGGTCAGGTCGCCCTCGGCGGTGTAGGAGATCTGCCGGGCGTGCGCGTGGTAGGTCGCGGGGCCGGAGGGCACGGGGGAGTAGGTGGTGATCAGTACGTCACTGTCGTGCGGGATCGGCACCCGTACTGCGTCGCTCACCACCTGCCGACCCGCCGGGACGACGACCGTCGGGTTGCCGCCGAAGGTGAGGCGGCGCATGGTGTCGGCGGCCGCGGCCGGGGTGTTCACCGACGCGGCCACGGCGAGCGAGGCGTGAGTGATGGTCAGCGGCTGCTGGCCGTAGAGATTGGACAGGGTGACGCGGGCACTCGTACCGGCGGCGGCCGTGTGCACCACGTTGCGCACCGAGCGGCCGGCGAGGCCGTCCTGTTCGGTGCCCGGTTCCGAACCGCTCGGCGACGCGGCCCAGGCGCCGACCCAGACGCCGGTGGAGGCGGGGGCGGCGCTGTTGTGGGGCGCGCGGGCGAAGGTCTGCTGCCGGGGGGTGCCGTCGTCGGTGCCGACGACGATGTATATCGCGGCCGAGATCGCCACGACCAGGGCGGCGATGGCCGCCAGAACTGCGCGGTGCCTCGTGGGGGGCACCCCGACACCCCCACCGTGATGCCTGGTCATGCGGCGGGTTACTCCTCGGGCTGTGGAGCCCCGAGGCTCCGATGTGATCACCCCATGATGCGGCATGGGATGGGGGTTGCTTGCGAGAACCCCCATCGGTTCCCCCACCCGGACAGACGCGGGGAACTCCTGTTTCGTTCCAGGAGTAGGTCTCGATAGACCTATGGAGTACGTCACCAAGAGTCGCAGCGCCGGGGAAGGCGTCGAAGAACGGACAATGTGTACGGGGGACAGGAACGGGTGGAGCGAATGGACCGTACGGAAGCGGAACAGGACGGACCGGCGCGGAAGCGGGCCGAGGAGGCCCGGAACGCGGCGGACCCGGCGGACGCGGCAGCAGGCGCCCAGTCGCGTGCGTCGCACCGCACCATGACCACCTTCAGCGCCGCCGACGAGGAGAAACAGCGCGGCGTGCGGCAGATGAAGCTCATCGCCGCCGGGCTGCTGCTCTTCGTGGCCGTGGTGTACGTGCTGGCCAAGTGGGCCTCGCACGAGGGCGCGGGAGCCTGGGCCGGCTATGTCGCCGCGGCCGCCGAGGCGGGCATGGTGGGTGCGATGGCGGACTGGTTCGCCGTGACCGCGCTGTTCCGGCACCCGCTCGGGCTGCCCATCCCGCACACCGCGATCATCCCCACCAAGAAGGACCAACTGGGCGTCTCGCTCGGTGAGTTCGTCGGCGAGAACTTCCTCTCCCAGGATGTCGTACGGCAGCGGCTGCGGGCCGTCGGCATCGGCAGCCGGCTCGGCGCCTGGCTCGCCGAACCGCAGAACGCCGACCGGGTGACGGCCGAGCTGGCGACCGCGCTGCGGGGCGCGCTGACCGTGCTGCGCGACTCGGACGTGCAGGCCGTCGTCGGGGAGGCGATCACCCGGCGGGCCAACGCCCAGGAGATCGCGCCCGGCATCGGCAAGATGCTGGAAAAGATCGTCACGGACGGCGGCCACCGGCGGATCGTGGACCTGGTCTGCGCCCGTGCCCAGAACTGGCTGATACTCCATGACGAGCAGGTCATGGACGCGGTCGAGGGCGGCGCCCCCGGCTGGACCCCCCGGTTCGTCGACCGGCGCATCGGCGAGCGGGTCTACAAGGAACTGCTGCGCTTCACCACCGAGATGCGCGACTCGCCCACCCACCCGGCGCGCGGCGCACTGGACCGCTTCCTCACCGACTTCGCCACCGACCTCCAGTCCGACACGGACACCCGAGCGCGCGTGGAGCGGCTCAAGGGCGAGGTGCTCGGCCGGGGCGAGGTCCAGGACCTCATCGCCTCCGCCTGGACGGCCGTACGGTCGATGATCGTGTCCGCGGCCGAGGACGAGCGCAGCGAGCTGCGGCTGCGGGTCCGCGCCTCCCTGCTGTCGCTGGGCACCCGGATGGCCACCGAGCCGAGCGCGCAGGACAAGCTCGACAAGTGGATCGAGGGGGCGGCGGTGCACGTCGTGACCACCTACCGTGCGGAGATCACCTCCCTGATCACCGAGACGGTCGCGAGCTGGGACGCCGAGCACACCACGAAGAAGATCGAGGCCAACATCGGCCGCGATCTGCAGTTCATCCGGATCAACGGCACGGTCGTGGGCTCCCTGGTGGGCCTGTTGATCTACACGGTGTCGCGGGCGCTGGGGGCGTAGGCCGGGCGTGATCCCTGCTCGCGCGGGCACCCGGTCCGGGTTCGCTCAAGGTGGAGGGAGCCCCAGCCCATGTCCGTCACAGACTCGAAGTCACCAGGTGTGATCACTACCGCCGTACCGGCGCGCCTGGACCGTCTTCCCTGGTCGCGTTGGCACTGGACGATCGTGATCGGTCTCGGCACCGTGTGGATCCTCGACGGTCTGGAAGTGACCGTCGTCGGAAACATCGCGGGGCGGCTCTCCGAGGAGGGCAGCGGACTGCCGATCAGCTCCGCGCAGGTCACCGGGACCGCGGCCGCGCTGTACGTGGCGGGCGCCTGCGCGGGCGCCCTCTTCTTCGGCCGGATGACCGACAGGTTCGGCCGCAAGAAGCTGTTCATGGTGACCCTGCTGGTCTACCTGGGGGCGACCGCGCTGACGGCCGTCTCCTTCTCCACCTGGTGGTTCTTCCTCTTCCGCTTCCTCACCGGCTTCGGCATCGGCGGCGAGTACGCGGCCATCAACTCCGCCATCGACGAACTGATCCCGTCCAAGTACCGGGGCCGCGTCGACATCGTCATCAACGGCAGTTTCTGGCTCGGCGCGATCGGCGGCTCGCTGCTGTCGATCGTCGCCCTGAACACCGACATCTTCCCGGCCGACGTCGGCTGGCGGCTGACCTTCGCCCTCGGTGTCGTGCTCGGCCTGGTGATCCTGCTGGTCCGCCGGAACGTCCCCGAGAGCCCACGCTGGCTGCTGATCCACGGCAGGGAACAGGAGGCCGACCGGCTGGTGCGGGACGCGGAGGAGCGGATCGAGGCCGAGAAAGGACGCCCGCTGCCCACGGCCGAGCGGGAGATGACCGTCCATCAGCGCGAGAGCATCGGCTTCGGCACGATCGCCCGTACGGTCTTCTCCCAGTACCGCCGCCGCGCGGTCCTCGGCTTCTCCCTCTTCATCGGCCAGGCGTTCCTCTACAACGCGATCACCTTCGGCTTCGGCGCGATCCTCACCACGTTCTACGACGTCCCGACCTCGGACACCGGCTACTACTTCGCCGTCATCGCCGCCGGCAACCTGCTCGGCCCGCTGCTGCTCGGCAAGCTGTTCGACACGGTCGGCCGCAGGATCATGATCTCGTCGACGTATCTGCTCTCGGGTCTGCTGCTCTTCGGCACCGCCTGGCTGTTCGGCCGAGGTTCGCTCGACGAGGTGACCCTGACGGCCTGCTGGTGCGTGGTCCTCTTCTTCGCGTCGGCCGGAGCCTCCAGCGCGTACCTGACGGTGTCGGAGGTCTTCCCCATGGAGACCCGCGCGATGGCCATCGCCTTCTTCTACGCCCTCGGCACGGCCGCCGGCGGAATCAGCGGCCCGCTGATCTTCGCCGAGCTGACCGAGTCCGGGGTCGCCGGCGACACCGTCCTCGCCTTCCAGATCGGCGCGAGCCTGATGTGTGCGGCGGGCCTGGTGGCGGCCTTCCTCGCGGTACGCGCGGAGCGGCGCTCGCTGGAGGACATCGCGGAGCCGCTGTCGGCGCGGAGCCCCGCCTAGAGGGGCCGGGTGCCGGGCCGGGTGCCGGGCCGGGCGGTTCGGCGACGTTCGCCGACCGGCGCGCCGTCGTGGCCGGGCGCACGGTTCCCCCCCCCGCCCCCTCCGGGGCGCGCGGCCCGGCCGGGCGACTTCTGGGTATGGGTGAGCAGGCCGGTCTGAGTACGCGTACTCTGTCGGCCCGCCGCCCGCCCCGGAACCCTCGTACGCATGACCGAGAAGCTGCTCCGCCCCCTGCGCACGCGCCCCTGGCCGGAACGCTGGCTGACCCGCCTGCTCGGCGCCGCCCTCGCCGCGGCCGCGTACCGCCTCTGCCTTCCGTGGGACCTGCGCGACCGGCCCGAGCTGGAGGGCTCCCTGACGGAGACGAACCCCGTGACCGTCACGGGCGTGATCGCCCTCGCCGTCGTCCTCCTGCTCCTCGCGGCCTACTTCGGCCACCGGGACGCCCTGGCCTGGCCGCTGCTCCTGGTCGCCGTCCCGCCGTCCGCCCTGATGTACGTGTCCTTCCACGCCCCCACCGAGCCCCCGGACGCGGCCGTATGGCCCCTGTCCTGGGCCTTCTTCACCCTGGTGCTGGCCGCGTGGGTACTGGTGGCGTCATCGGTGGCGCGGCGGTTCCGGGCGGAGCCGGTGGACGAGGGGTGGCTGATCCGCGGCCGGTCCCAGGACCGTTCGGCCGCCGGTCAGCCGTAGAAGTACCGCCGGGCCTTGTCCTCGAAGTACGAGGAGTAGACGAGGCCGATGGCCGGGGTGCCCCGGTACGAGCCCACGTACTGCTGGGCGCTGTCGACCACCACGGGCCGGGCCATGCACGCCCACTTGTTGCGCTGCTGGGCCTCCGCCCAGCGGACGGCAGCCGGGTCCACCCGGTCGCTGACCAAGACGGGGAACGCCGCGACCCCGTTCTGGATGCCGACCGGCATACCGCCCTTGGTCTTCTTCGCGTACGTCAGCACCTGGTCGGTGAAGGTCTCGATGGTGGGGATGGTTATCTCCTGGACCGCCGCCGCGACCGTGAACAGATGCAGCTTGGTCCCCATCCAGCTCCACTTGAAGTCGGCCCGGCGCCCGACGAGCACGGGCACCCCGGCCCACTCCTCCCACCACGTGCGGCATTCGTCGGCGGCGAGACGGGCGGCCACGGAGGCGAGATAGGTCTGGGAGGGCGACTGCTGTGGATGCATGGCCGGATCATGCACCCACCCCGGCACCGCTGGGAAGGCGGGGTTGCGTCACGCTCCCGTGGTCGAACCGGGCCGCACGATCATCAGGACCGTGACCGTCGCCCACAGCAGGTTGAACACTCCGGTGAACATGGCGAGTCGGGCGGTGGCGCGGGCGTCGACGGTCGTGCCCGCGGTGCCGGCGGTGGTGCTTCGGATGCCGATGGTGGTGCTCCCGGTGTCGGCGGCGGTGCCTGCGGTGTCGGCGGCGGTGCCTCCGATCCCCGCCAGGATCTCCTCCTGCCGGGGCAGCACCAGCGCCAGCAGGACCATCGCCGCGAGGGCGGTCAGCAGCATCGACACGATCAGCCAGGCGTCGTTCAGCACCCCCATGCTCATCGCCGTGGCGAACCCGAGCACGGGTACGGCGATGCCCACACCGCCGTACACCCGGCAGATCCGGTGCAGCAGCCGTACGGCCGCCACCGCCCGCTCGCTACCGGGTTCGGCCAGCGCCTTGCGCGCGCTCGGCGGGAACATGCTGGCAGCGACGGTGACGGGCCCGACGGCGATGATCGCGGCGAGGACGTGGAGGGAGAGCAGCAACTTGGTCACGAGGGGACGCTAGGGCGCACCCGGAATCCCGTGGAAGTGGCGGGATTGCCAGAGGGCAACGGATTCTCGCCAGAGGCCCGGCCTGGTCGGTGAGGGGACTGGGCCGCGAGGGAACAGGCAGAGCAGGCTTGGCGGAAACCCGGTGCGAACCTACGATCCCGCCATGCACACCGTGGCCGTACTGGCGCTCGACGACGTGATCCCCTTCGACATGTCGGCCCCCATCGACACCTTCGGCTGGGCCCGGCTGCCGGACGGCCGGGAGGCGTACCGCGTGCGGGTCTGCTCGGTGGAAGGGGGCGGGGAGGTGAAGGCGGGGCCGTTCAGCGTGCGGGCGCCCTACGGGCTGGAGGCGCTGGCCGAGGCCGACACGATCATCCTGCCGGGGACGGCCGATCCGACCGCGCCGCTGCCGCCGGGTGTGGCGGAGGCGCTGCACGCGGCGGCGGCGATCGGCACGAGGATCGCCTCGATCTGCGTCGGCGCGTTCCTCTTCGCGGCGACGGGCCTGCTCGACGGGCTGCGCGCCACGACCCACTGGATCGCGGCCCCCGACCTGGCGGCCCGCCACCCGGAGATCACCGTCGACCCGAACGTCCTCTACGTCGACAACGGCCAGTTCCTCACCTCGGCGGGCGCCGCCGCGGCCATGGACATGTGCCTGCACATGATCCGCCGGGACCACGGCTCGGCGGTCGCCGCGTTCACCGCCCGGATGTGCGTCATGCCTCTCGAACGGGAGGGCGGCCAGGCCCAGTTCATCGTCCAGGACCAGCCCGCGGCCCCCGCCGGCGCGACGATGGAGCCCCTGCTGCGCTGGCTGGAGGAGAACGTGGAGCGGGATCTGACCCTGGACGACATCGCTCTGCACGCCGGCACCAGCGCCCGCACCCTGAACCGCCGCTTCCGCGAACAGACCGGTACGACGCCCCTGCAGTGGCTGCACCGGGCACGGGTCCGCCGCGCCCAGTACCTCCTGGAGTCCACCGACCACACGGTCGAACGCGTCGCGGCCCAGGCGGGCTTCGGCTCCCCGACGGCGTTCCGGGACCGCTTCAAGAGGGTCGTGGGGACGAGCCCGTACGCGTACCGGCGGGCGTTCCGGGGGGAGTGAGCGCGGCGGGGTTCAGGAAGGAAGGGGGGCGGCGGGGTGCGCGATGGGTTGTGGGCGACCCGTCGCCCCGTACGGGTGTGCGCCCTGTACGGCCGGTGCGCCCCGTACGGCCCCGGTGCGCCCTGTACGCCCTGCACCCATGTACGGCCTGCACAGCCCCGTACGCCCTGCACACTCCGTGCCCGTACGTCTTCCGGCGGGCCGTACCCGTACGTCTTCCGGCGGCCCGGGCTCGTACGCCGTCCGGTGGGCCCGGGCTCGTACGCCGTCCGATGGGTCCGCGCCGCCCCTACGCCTTCCGGTCGGCCACCACCCAGGAAGCCGCCGCGACCACCCCGGCCACCCCGAACACCGCCGGCCAGGCGCCCACCTTCTTCGCCAGCGGGTGGGACCCGGCGAACGCGGCCACGTACCCCGCGGTCAGCGCCCCCGCCGCCCTGGCTCCGGCCGCCCGCTGCCACTGCCGGGCGGCCGCGGCCCCGGCGACGGCCAGCACCGCCCCGCCGAGCGGCCGCCTCTTGGTCCAGCGAGCCACCCCGTACCCGCCGATGAGCCCGCTCGCGGCCACCGCCGCCGTAGGAATCTTCGCCATCCCTGCCTCCTGTGCCGTTCCTGACGCCGTCCTCGGTACCTGGCCCGGCATCCGACGCGAGGCTAGCTCCGAGGCGCCCCCGGTATGAGAACCTGAGTCGAGGGTTGTCAACTTTCCTCCTTCGGGCTATATAAGAAGTCGTAGGAATTCAGAGGGCGTCGCACCCAACGTCAGAAGAGAGGAGTGCCCGTGATGCTCATGCGCACCGACCCCTTCCGCGAATTCGACCGACTCGCGCAGCAGGTGTTCGGTTCCGACAACCGGCCCGCCGTCATGCCGATGGACGCCTACCGGTCCGGCGACGACTTCGTCGTCCACTTCGACCTCCCGGGCGTCGACCCGGAGACCATCGACCTGGACGTCGAGCGCAACGTCCTGAACGTGCACGCCGAGCGCCGCTCCCCGGCCCCCGAGAGCGCCGAGATGATCGCCGCCGAGCGCCCGACGGGTGTCTTCAGCCGCCAGCTGTTCCTCGGCGACACCCTCGACGCCGACCGCGTCGACGCCTCGTACGACGCCGGCGTCCTGACGCTGCGCATCCCGGTCGCCGAGAAGGCCAAGCCGCGCAAGATCCAGGTCAGCGGCGGCGCCGACCGCCGTCAGCTCGACCGCTGAGCCGGCCCCGCGCCCGCACCGGAGGGGCGGGAGGGTGAGACGCACGGCAATCGCCTGTGCCACTCACTCCTCCCGCCCCTCCTGTGCGTCCGTCACCGGCTGCCCGCTCCCGGAGGCCGGCCCCCGGCCTGCCGGCTTCCGCAACTCCCCTCTCGGGCGCGGCAGTTGAGTCCCGTCGAAATGTGATCCACGCCATAGCGAAGGTGCGGGGGAAGTGGTGGGCGGCGCTCCGGCGGCCTGGCATGCTCATGCATGGCTACTGGGAGGTAACCACCGCGTGCGCACTGTCATGAGGACAGCTGTGCCGCCCGGCCCACCCCCCACCGCCAGGCGCCACCTCACCACGCGCGCCTGCTCTCCGGCCTGCCGGCATGGCGTCGTCGCCATGCTGCTCAGCCGTCCCTCCTGAAGCGCACCCCCCTGTCACCGCTCCCGAGGACTCACGCGTGCACAAGCTCAGAAGACATGCCCTGGTCACGGCACTGTCGGCGATCACCGTCGCGACCCTCCTGGCCACCGGCTGCTCCACCGGATCCCCCACCACGACCAGCGGCAAGGCGGCCGCCACCACGGCCGAGGCCCCCGAGCCCGACGCCGCCGGGGAACAGCTCGCCGTCGTCTCCGCCCCGACCGGCGGCGCCACCCCCACCGCCGTGGCCGACGCGCGCGCGGACGACCGGGGCAAGGCCGAGAAGTCCGCGCTCAAGGTCGCCTCGTACGACAGGAAGAGCGGCCGGGCCGTCATCGCGGCACCGCCGTCGGACTCGGACACCGAGCCGTCGGCGCCCCCCTCGCGGACGGACACCCCCGCCACCCCCGCTCCGGACGACCCCGACACGCCCTCGGACACCGGAGCCGACTCCGGCTCCGGCGCCGCGAAACCCAAGGCCGCCGTGGCCGTCGGCGACGTCATAGCCAGCGCTCCCGCCCCCGGCGCCCCCGACGGCGTACTGGCCGAGGTGACGGAGGTCGTCGACACCGCGAAGGACGGCGGTACGACGGTCGAGACCGAGCCGGCCACGCTCGACGCGGTCCTCGGCGAGCGCGAGGCGAAGGGCACGGTCCCCGTCGACCCGTCCACCCTGGAGGTCGACCCGCTCGTCCAGGGCGTGAAGGTCTCCTGGGCGAAGACCGGCGACCTGAGCTTCGGCCCCGAGGGCGCGAAACTCCCGCTCGGCAGTCTGCGGATCGACGTGGGCGCCGCCGTGGAGACCGCTCCCGGCGCCCCCGCCTCGGCCGCCGCGTCGGTCGAGGGCTTCGTCCAGCTCGCCCCCGAGGTCGCCTTCTCCTACGACGGCTCCGGCTCCGGCACGGGCTCCTCGCCCGGCGGCGCGTTCCTGGGCCTGACCGGCGACTGGGCCTCCCAGTGGTCGCTGAAGGGCCGCGCGGCGGGCTCGACCGACGGCAAGCCGATCCGTATCCCCTTCGCCGAACTGCACGCCGACCCCGTGATCCAGGCCGGCCCGGTCCCGATCGTCGTCAACCTCGACCTCGTCTGCTACTTCGAGGTGACCGCCGACGGCCGCGTCACGGTCGACGTCGAACAGGACCTCAAGGGCGACTTCAAGGTCGGCGGCAACTTCACCTGGTCCAAGGGCTGGAAGGGTGTCAGCGAGTCCCACATGACGGGTGAGCCGCTGAAGACGACCGTCACCGCGGCGGGCAAGGTGAAGGCGGCCATGGGCGCCGAGGCGACGGTCGGCCTCTACGGCACGGTCGGCGTCACCGCCGACGTGGCCCCCTACCTCCGCGCCGAGGCCGACGCGACCGCCGAGGGCTCGGCCGACGGCACGGGCTCCGCCTCCGGCTCCTGGGCCCTGTACGGCGGCATCGACCTCACCGGCACGCTCAACATCCAGCTCTCCATCTTCGGCACCCCGATCTTCCAGACGAAGATCCCGCTCGGCGCGCTGCACGAGGAGTGGCTGCTGACGAAGGGCGAGGCGAGGACGTAACCGGCCGCGCTGACCCACGCGACGCGGGCCCTGTCCCCTCTGGGGGGGCAGGGCCCGCAGTACGGGGGCCCTCCACCGAAGCGGGGAAGAGAGAATCACGCCATGGGGACCCCGAAACTCACCGCCCGCGCACTCAACCGTGCCACTCTCGCCCGCCAACTCCTCCTCGCCCGCGAACCGTTGGCGGTGACGGAGGCGGTCCGGCGCATCGTGGCCGTGCAGGCCCAGCAGCCGGCCTCCCCGTACATCGCCCTGTGGAACCGCCTGTCCCCCTTCGACCCGGCGGCCCTGGACGCGGCGCTCACCGACCACAGCCTGGTCAGGGCGACCCTGATGCGGATCACGGTCCACACCGTCCACGCGGACGACTACACCCCCTTCCGTGAGGCGATGGAACCCACCCTCCGAGGCTCCCGCCTGGGCGACCCCCGCTACCGCGCCTCCGGCCTGACAGCCGCCGACGCCGACACCTTCCTCCCACCCCTCCTGACCTACGCCGACGGCTCCTCGCGCACCGCCGCCGAACTCAGGACCTGGCTGGAAGAACACCTCGGCACCACCACCGCCCTGGACACCGGCGGCCACCGCATGCTCCGCCACTACGCGCCCCTGTGGCACGCCCCCACGGGCGGCCCCTGGTCCTTCGACACCCGCCAGTCGTACGTGGCGGCCTCCCCCCGCCCCGCACTCACCGACCCCGGCGCGGCGGAGGACGGCCTACGCACCCTGATCCGCCGGTACCTCCGGGGCTTCGGCCCGGCATCGGTGGCGGACATGGCCCAGTTCGCCCTGGTCCAGCAGTCACGCATCAAGACGGCGCTGGCCTCCATGACGGAGGAACTCGAAACCCTGCGGGCCACGGACACCGGGCACACCCTGTACGACATCCCGGACGCCCCACGGCCCCCGGAGGACACCCCCGCCCCACCCCGCCTGATGGCCATGTGGGACAGCACGCTCCTGGCCTACGCGGACCGGGGCCGCCTGCTCCCCACCGAGTACCGCAGACACGTGACCCGCGTGAACGGCGACGTCCTGCCGACGCTGCTGGTGGACGGCTATGTGGCGGGGGTATGGCGCCCGGCCGGCGAAGCGATCGAGGCCACGGCCTTCCACCCGCTCCCGGACGAGGTCTGGGAGTCCCTGACGACGGAGGCCACCGCCCTACGAACGTTCCTCGCCGACCGGGGCGACCTCGCCCCGTACGGGCGCTACGACCACTGGTGGGCCAAGCCGTTCCCGGACGCCGCAGAGACGCGCTTGCTGTCCGTCGGTTGACCGGGCAACGCCGAAGACACTTCGAGTGGCGTGACCTCTACAGCAGTGGCAGCTCCCTGCGCTTCAGAGCACGGACGAAGGAACACCAAGCAGTGATCCCGACCGCGAGGACAGGGCTGTGCGAGCTCTTGGAGTCACGTACGCGTGCGTGGTCGTCGGATATCGCACACTCCACGCACTCGCCCCCCGCGCCGTTGCTGTACGAAGACGTGAACCACGTCAGACGGTCGTCGTCGCTGGGCTCTGCGATGCTCATCTGGCGAATTCCTTCAGGATGGACTCGATCAACCGGGTGGACCGCTGAGGGCTCAGCGCTGCGGCTCGCAGCCCGTCGAACGCCCTGGTGTACTCCCGGACATGATGCTCGCCTTCCAGGTAGACGGCATCGGTGATGCCGTCTCGGTACACAAGATCCGGGTCTTCGGGGGCGGGGAAGCCGAGCATTGTGAAGGAGCCGGTCGCCGGGCAGGTGCCCGAGTCGAAGGGGAGTACCTGCAAGGTCACGGGCGGTAGGGCGGTTGCATCCAGGACGTGTTCAAGCTGCTCTCGCATCAGCGCCCGATCCCCGATGACGTGGCGAATGGCCCCTTCATTCACGATGAACCAGGCGTCGGGTGCGTCAGGTCGCGTGAGCATGGACTGGCGCTCCATGCGGACCCGTACGGCTTTGTCGATGTCCTGGGCAGACATGTGCGCGCCCGTCGTGTGCAGTTCGCGGGCATAGGACTCCGTCTGCATGAGGCCAGGCACCAATTCGCACTGGTACTGGCGGACCGCAGAGGCATCCTGCTCCAACCCGATGTAGATGTTGAACCACTCGGGAACGCCCGCACCATGCACCTGCCACCAACCGCGTGTCTTGGCCTGCCGAGCTAGGGACTTCAGGAACTCACGCAGCTCATCGCTCGTACCGTGGAACCGACACAGGGCGTCGATGTCGGACGGTTGGACTCGACCACTACCCGTCTCCATCCGGTTGACCTTGGACCCGCTCCAGTCCAGCGCGGCGCCGACCTGGGCACACGTCAGCCCGCTCTTCTCGCGAAGCTTCTTGAGCTCGATCGAGAGACGACGCCGACGCGCCGTCGGTGAACCGGCCATCTCAACCTCTTCAACCATCTGCCGAATAGCGGGCGTTCAGTCTTGCGCCAAGGGGTGTGCCTGCCAATCACTCAGAAGTGGGAATCCCGCCGTGCACATTGCACGACGGGATGCTCCGCCACCATTCTTGCTTCAACGCCACTCACCGTGAGCAGAGGTAACACTCTGCTAATCGTGCGATGAGGTCGGTGCCGAGTCGACCTGCGACGAGAGAGGTCTCCGTGATCAGGCAACCGTGTATGTCTCGGAAACCGTGGGACTTGGCCTTCACCGCCGATCCTGAGGAAGTAGCGGCTCTGCGGCGCATCATGCGGATCCACCTCGGGCTCTGGGGGTTGCATGACGTCGTCGACGAGGCTCAACTATGCGTCAGCGAACTCGTGTCGAACGTCATTACGCACGTCGGTCATGGGACTCCGGCCACACTCGCCGTCTCGATGAGCGGCACACACCTGCGCATCGAGGTCCACGATCCCGACACACGGGCCCTCCCTGCACTCCTGGATGCGACGTCCGACTCGGAGAGCGGGCGTGGCATGGCACTCGTCGATGCCATCGCCGACCGCTGGGGCGTACAACTCCTCGCGGACCGCAAGATGACGTGGTGCGAGCTTCCCACCACCCTGACCTCGCCCAACGGTCACAGCGGAGGACCTCACCTCACGAGAGCGGAGGAGGTGCTCGGCCTCTACGGTGGCGCGCAGCCGTGGATCGGGGGCGAGCCAAGTCGGCTGAGCGCAGCCACGGCTGAGGAGGCAGCGATCGGTGTTATTGCCGACCTTCTCCATTGGCTCCAGGCGCACGGCCTCGATGCGGAGGATGCCTTGGACCGAGCCCAGAGGCACTTCGAAGCAGAAGTGGGAGTGGCGGGCAACGCGACGTGAGACGTCACCCAGCTTTGATCGTGGAGTAGGTCCACACGTCCGCAGGGATCTCGTGCTGTAGCTTCCACGTGATCGCCATCGGCTTGCTTCCGGTGTGCTTCTGATACTCGGCCGGGCCGAGCAGTATCCATGGCTGGGCGCCGCCGATATCGGTGCTCTTGTAACGGCGTACGAACAGCAGCACGTGGCTGCCCTCAGCAACATGATGCCGATAGCGCAGACCAGTTGGGGAGGTCTCAGATGTCTGGTTCTGGGACTCCCAGTGGAAGAGGGTCTCGCTCTGTGCGTAGTCGTGGTATCGGGTCTGCGGTGAGAAGTCCTTCTCGTCCTTCTCCAGCGTGATGAGGAGTGCGTCTGTCTTGATCGAGTCGCACCACTTCACGCCCTCGCGGAAGTCGGCCGGCATGAAACCGCCGATGTGTGACTGTCCCAGCGCAGGCAAGATCTCTTCTCGACTGTAGGAAGCGTGCACGGTGAGGGGGACGCCCCTCTGACCACCTACCCCCAGGAGAGGGATGGGTACGTGCTCGGTGTGGGCGAGGTTGTACTCCAGTACTTGGCGCAGCTCACTGCGGAAGGCGTGCTGTTTGCGCAGGGTTGCAAATCCGGCGTCATAGCTGGCGTACCCCTTGCGGACAACGCCGCCGAGGGGCCACAACTGGAAGAAGAGCATACGAGCGTATGCCTGCCCTTGCTCGTCAAGGGCGGTGTAGGCGGGGGCCTCGTCCTCCAGCAACAGCGTGTACGTAGCGACCCGGAGGGGGTCGTCTACGTGGAGGAACGCTGAGATGCGCTTGAGCAGTGCGGCCTCGCCTTCCGGAGCGGCACCTTTCAGGAGACCGGAGCGACGGAGTAGACCCGTCCAAGAGTTCCCGTGGCCTCGGTAGAGCTCTTTGAGCTCGCGTCCGCTCTCGGCGAGGTAGCGGCTGAGCTTCGGCTCGGCGTAATCCGCCACCTCGCGTGCCAAGACCGTGACGTTGACGCCAATTTGGTCCTTGATGTTGGCGATGATGGTCTTCTTCGCCTTCTCCTCAAGGATGATTTGGCAGCCGGAGGGGAGCTGTGGGAAGTCATGCTCGATGTTGTCCAAGAGCCGCTTGCGGGTCAGGTTCGTCAGAGCGCGGAACTGGTTCTCGAAGCGGAACTCCTTGCGGTGCTGACCGATGAAGTCCAGTACGGTCAGCACCGCCTTGTTCTCGGTGCGTCGGAGACCGCGGCCGAGCTGTTGCAAGAACACCGTTGCACTGGAGGTGGGACGTAGCAGGAGCAGCGTGTCTACATCGGGGACGTCCAGGCCCTCGTTGAAGAGGTCGACCGAGAAGATCACTTGCAGCGCCCCAGATGCGAGGTCAGCCAGCGCTTGCTTCCGCTCATCGGCAGGGGTCCCGGCAGACAAGGCCACGGCGTTGAGTCCAACGCTTCGAAAGGCATCCGCCATGAAGTGCGCGTGCGCGACTGAAACACAGAAGCCCAAGGCGCGCATGGCACTGGGGTCGGCGACTTTCTCCTGTACCGCCTTAACGACGAGCCGCGCCCGGGCGTGGTTGGCGGACAACACCTCGTTCAGAGCGCTTGCGTCGTAGGCCCCACGATGCCACTTCACCGCACTCAGGTCGGTGCTGTCGCTGATGCCGAGGTAGTGGAAGGGGCTGAGGAGATCATTCTCCAAGGCCTCCCACAGGCGCATCTCGGCAGCGATACGCCCACCGAAGAACTCGTCTTGGATGTTCTTGCCATCCATGCGCTCGGGGGTCGCCGTCAGCCCAAGCAGCTCCAGTGGCTCAAAGTGATCGAGAATCTTTCGGTATGTCGGTGAGGTCCCATGGTGGAACTCGTCGATCACGATGACATCGAAGTGATCAGCAGCGAGCCGATCCAGTGTCCGTGCGTTGAGTGACTGCACGCTGGCGAAGACATGCGTCCAGCGTTCCGGGATCTCGCCACTGTGCAAGGACTCGCCGAAGTTCGCATCTACAAGGACGTCTTGGTAAGTCCTCAGGGACTGTTGGAGGATCTCCTTGCGATGAGCAACGAAGAGCAGGCGCAGGTCACGGCCGTGCTTCTTGCGTAGCTGCTTGTAGTCCAGAGCCGCCATCACGGTTTTACCGGTCCCGGTCGCGGCCACCAATAGATTCTGGTGCCGATCATGTACTTCCCGCTCAACTTCGAGCCGCTCCAACATGTCGCGCTGGTGCGGATAGGGACGTACTTCGAGGCCAGACAAGGTGATTCTGCGCTCCGCACCGGCTGTAGCCGATGTGCCGCCAGCGATCGCCAGCGCTTCCTGGAGCCGAGCTCCATCGACGTCCGGGTCGTACACCTCGAAGGATGGGTCGCTCCAGTAAGCCTCGAACGTCGCCTCGAACTTCCGCAGTACGTCGGGCGTGGCGATAGAGGACAGCCGGACGTTCCACTCCAGGCCGTCGAGCAGTGCTGCTTTGGAGAGGTTGGAGCTGCCGACATACGCGGTGTCGTAACCGCTATTCCGGCGGAACAGCCATGCCTTGGCGTGGAGGCGCGTCGACCTGGTCTCGTAGTTGACTTTGACGTCGGCGTTGAATTCCTGCACTAGCCGATCTAGTGCACGACGCTCGGTGGCGCCGATGTATGTCGTCGTGATGACACGGACGGGTACGTCCCGTTCGCGGGCTGCTTGTAGAGACTGCTCGATGATGCGCAGGCCATGCCACTTCACGAAGGCGCAGAGCAGGTCGACGTGATCAGCAGTCGCGAGTTCTGCTCGCAACTCGAAGCCCAAGTTGGGGTCTTCTGGGGCGTTGGTGAGGAGTGCAGTGTCGGAGAGTGGGATGCCGGGTCGGACGGCGTAGACCCCGGGGGCCTCCTGTCGGGTCAGCGCCAGAAGTTGACGAGGTCCCTCCGCCACCAAATCCACCCACTCTTGGGCTCCCTTCAGCGTGCTGATGGACTCCAAGATGTGGTTGACCGCGTACACCCGCTCCTCGGCGGGCAAGCCTTGCAGCACGCGACGTACTGTCTGGGCGATGTGTCTTGCTAGGACGTGGGGGCCGGATTCGGCTCCTACTGTGTCACTCACCGGATGCCAGCCGAGGCTTGCGAACTCCTTCAGCGTCTGCTCGAAGCGGACGGTGATCAGCTGCTCGTACGCCCCCACGGCAGGCTGTGCGAGATCCCCCGGTTCCGACACTCTGGCTCCCTCGAACGGTCAGCAGTTGTGCCTATGTGTAACAGAGGACGCTGACAGTGCGCAGAGCTTGGTTCGACTGCTGGACTGGGGGACAGAGGGGGATTGCCTGCCCCAGCTGAAGCAGCATGGCGCATGCCTAGAATCATTGCATGGCTCAAGAGAAACTTGGAAAGATCCTCAGCTCAGTCGCCATGCGGATGCGCGCAGACTTCGAGCAGTCAAGGAACTTCAGTCATAACGGGGAAGCGGGAACTTCCCGAGAAGCCCTTGTTCGCGAGTTCCTCGCCAGCTATCTACCGTCTCATGTAGAAACGGTACACAATGCGGAGATCGTTACTGCTTTAGGTGAGACCTCCCCTCAGTGTGACATCGTCCTCGCGGACCGAGGCACTCCACCCTTTACTACCCTGAATGGGTATCGAATTCTCCCAAACGAGTGCGTGTATGGCGTTGTCGAAGTGAAGACCAAGCTAGACCGAGAGCAACTCGTGGATGCGTGTAACAAGATCAGTAAACTGCGACGCATGTCGAAGGATTCGTATCGTCCGACGCCTGGGCTTATACCGCGAAAAACGTTGGCCTATGGAAGAACTTACGACTACTTTCCAACCTCTGGGATCATCGTTGCCTTCAACGGTCTCAAGTTGGAGACAATTGGTAATCATCTCATGGAATGGTGTCAGACTCGGCCGCCGGTCGAATGGCCCGACAGTGTATGGGTGCTAGGTAAGGGGCACCTACAGTGGCAGAATCCTGATAGTCACCTACTTGAGCGCTCTCCTGAGCCCGGGTCTCTGCTTGCCCAAATTGATGCGGATGCATCTCAGGACATCCTCTTGGCTCTCGCGCTGCACTTAAATATTCACTTCTCCGATGCGTGGATGAACTCCCTGGATCTCATTCCTTATGCGGGAGCCACTCGCCTCGGCGTTATATCGCGTCGGTGGCGGATGACTCCCGCGGGACGGCCTCTCAAAATGCTGGAAGGCCCGTAAAGGGGGTGGTGAAGAAGCTATCCTGCTGGCACTGACTCCCCTATGAAGCTCCCGTTTTCCGATCTGTAGACTATGTCCACTCCGTATGACCTACACAGATCGAACATGTCCAGGTCGGGCGCGGCGGGGAGAAGGATGACGCGCTTGGGGGGCTCAGGGTGATCTTCAGTTCGCACATACCGGCTGTAGTCTAAAATCTGCCCAAGAGCCATTCTTACCTCCTCGCGTGCGCTGGAGCCCTTAGCTTCGTAAAGCACATGTTCCGTTGCGTCGTACAGATCAGTCTTTAGGGTGGATGTGAGGCCCTTAACTTTTATCTGGAAGGCGCCTGTCTTCCGTCCGACAGATTTGAGATAGGCCATGTAGGTGCGAGTCAGCTCAGCCTCACGGCGAACGGCGATATGTGCCGCGGCCGACGAGCGAAGACTCATCCTCTTGTTGAATGCCTCTGATACGACGAACGTGCCGCTCGTGGCGGAATTCTCGACTGCCTTCCGCGGAGGGCTTGCCTTCCCTTTTGGCCTCTTAGGGGCTGGGAGTTCCCCTATGGTGGCGGGGGCGTGGTGTAGGGTGGCTGCAGTGACTATCTCGAAAGGTACGAGTTCCCAGGTAGTCTCTGTTGCGGCTGGTATCAGGTTCTTGGATAAGCGTTGAAATTCGCCGTCGGGCCGAAGGCGAAATATGATGACATCGCGATCCTTGCCATCCTTGCCGTGCACCCTGCGCCACACGTAGGGCTCCAGTGTGTCCAGGGTAAATTCTCCAACGTACTGATGTGTCTTAGTTCCGCTGCCGGGTACTAAGCCGACCTGCGTGTAAACTCGCAACGTTCGATTCTGCTCGGCGTGACGCAGGATGGCGCGGTTTCCTGAGCCTGCAACTCCAGTGAATGTCTGGTTGCCGGACTTCCCTGCTCCGGTGTACTCGAAGATGGGTCCTAAATCGTCTTCTTCGGCCAGCCAGCCATCGTAGTATCCATTCACCTCTCCAACGGCTGGGTCCGAATAGAGGTTGACGCTTTCTTTTTCGACGGAGGGGCATATTCCGCCCTGTCCGCTTCCTCCGAACGTCTCCCGGATCTGTGCCCGCGTACACACATCTCCAGGAACGATCGCGTGAGTCTTGGTCATCATGTCATGACCCTAACAAGCGCCATTCGGTGACGGGATGGGCAGCGATGACAAGTTCTCAGGACCTCAGGGGCTCCTACTCAGCCGCCTTGAGGACCTCTGCAGTCTCCGCTACATGCTGCCTTGTTACGGTCCAGCTTCTGGTATCACTACTGCCCGTTTACCTTCGGCTGCTTTGTCGCGAGAGCCCCGGCGGCTCGTAGGGGCCGAGACGGACGGAGAGGAAGAGACGGCAACAGGCACGGACACCTTGTGCAGGGATACCAACGCCGACGACCGGGGCGAGTGCTCCCAGCCGTCGGTCCATGCTGCTCTCAGCAACACCCTGAGGATGCTGAGCCAGATCGTTGAGAGGGCACCTGAGGTGAGACGCTCCGCATCAGGCCGTCATCATCCCTCGTTACCGTGACACTCCCCATAAACCCGCCCCGACCCACACCAACAAGCAGCCCCCCGCTGCGGCGGCCAAGCCACAGCCAGCCCCCGCGCCGCCAGCGTGGTGGCGTACTGGGGGAGGAGGGTGCTGTCGTCCGGGGACGAGCCCTCCGAGGCCGCGAACGCCTCGTAGGACGGGACCGTGCCCGTGACGATGCCCAGGTTCGGGGTGCCGGAGGCCGACAGTTCCCTCAGTGAGGCCTCTATCGTCGCGAGGTGTTCCTCGTGGGACGGGTATTCGGCGGTCAGGCCCGGGTAGGCCGAGACCAGCTCCGCGAGTTCGGCGGCCGGCCAGTGCAGGACCGCCACCGGGAACGGGCGGGACAGGGCCTCGCGGTACGCGCCCAGCTCCGCGCGCAGGCGGGAGATCTCGGCCTGCAGCTCCGCCGGGTTGTCCGAGCCCAGGGACCAGACGCGCTTGGGGTCGTGGAGTTCGTCGAGGGACACCGAGGACGAGTGGAGCGTGTCCGCCAAGGCGTCCCACTCGTCGTGGACCGAGCCCAGCATGCGGCGCACCCGGTGGCGGCCGAAGAGCAGGGCGCGGGTCGCGTACGGGGGCTCCGGGACGTCGGTCAGCAGGAGGGTCACGGCTGAGGTGAACGTGTCCTGGGCCGCCTCCAGCTCGTCGTGGGCCTCCAGGGCCTCGGCGACGATCACCCAGGGGGCCGGGTCGCGGGGGGCCGCCGCGCGGACGCCGTCGATGATCGCGCGGGCCTCCGCCTCGTGGCCGTACTCCCAGAGGTTGGACGCTTTCAGCGCTCGTACGAGGTGGGGGTTGTCCAGGGGGGTGGAGGAGGACAGGAGGCGGTCGTAGAGGGCTGTCGCCGTGGGGCGGTCGCCGGAGAGTTCGCGGTGGGCGGCGGCCTGGAGGAGGAGGTGCTCGGCGTCCTCGGGGTAGAGGTCGGCGGTCCGCTCCAGGCGTGCCGCTTCGGCGTTGTGGTCGACGTTCTCGGCAGGCGTGTCGGGGCGCATGGACGACACCGTACTGCCCGTGGGGGAGGTACGGGGATGGTGGTGAGGTACGGGCAGAGGTGGGAGGGAGCGCGCGGACCGGGAGCCGGCGCCCACCGGCCCGCAGCGCCGGTTCCTCTAGATCGTCACCCCGTCGATCTGCAGCGTCTGCACCGCCCCCGCCGCGAACGGCACCGCCACCGTCTTGCCGCTCAGGCGGGTGTCCGAGTACGCGCGGTAGCGGTCGCTGCCGCCCGAGGTGTGGGTGTTCCAGCGGGGGACCAGGCCGTTCGTGCCGCCGGTCACCGTCGTGAAGTTCGCGAGGTTGAACGTGAGGGTCTGGGTGGAGGAGGCGGTGTTGATCGCCACGATCACCAGGCGCCGCGCCGCCGCGTCGTACGCCGCCGCCGTGTAGGCGGAGCCCGTGTCCAGGATCGTCATGCCGGGGCGGATGTGGCGGCTGAACTGCGCCATCACGTAGTACTTGGTCTGGACCGTCGTCGGCTGGAGGGTGTTCGCGTCGTAGGCGATCATCGCCCAGCCCGCCGTCGGGTCCATCACCTGCCAGTAGACCCAGGCCGTGGGGTGCAGCCAGCGGAAGTCGTAACAGAGGTTCCGCGCCAGGGTCCAGCCCGAGCCGTCGCTGTCGCCCGTCTCCGAGTTCCAGAGCTTCTTGCCGGCGGTGGTGACCACGTCCGTGTAGAGGAGGTCGCGGCGGCCGTCCGCGCCCTGGTAGCCATGCACGTTCACCTGGCTGACCAGGGCCTTGGTGGAGGCGTTGAAGGAGTTCCACGTCGAGCGGGCCGTGTCGTAGTTCGTCTCGTCGGAGGCCGAGATACGGACCGAGTTCAGGCCGCGCGCGTCCAACTCGCTTCGCATGTACGGCAGTACGGCGGCCTGGACCGCCGGGTCCATGTGGCAGCCCTCCTGGGTGCCGGTCGCCGTCCACCAGGAGGACGCCGGTTCGTTGAAGGGGTCGACCGTCGCGAAGTTCACGCCCCAGTTGTTCTTGGCGTAGAGGGCCACCGCCGCCAGGTGGGAGGCGTGCTGGCGGTAGTTCCAGGTCTGGAGGTTGTTGCCGCCGCCGGAGGCGCCCGAGGGGTTGTGGTTCGAACACATCCACCACATGGGGGAGTTGGCGAAGAGTTCCGTCGTCGCCCCGCGCGCCACCGCCTTCGTCAGGGCCGCACGCTGGTTCGGGTCCGCCGTCCACTTCCAGGCCGAGGAGGCCGGGTTCTCGTTGGTGTAGTCCTGCCAGAAGCCCTCGATCTGCTTGAAGGCGGGGATGTTGGGGGACTTCACCATCGACTCGCCGTTGATGGAGTTCGAGCTGCACGCGCCGAGGTTGTAGCGGGCGATGTTCATGCCCAGGCCGGGCAGGGCCGTGCCGTTGTACGTCGTCGTCTTCGTGGTGAACCACAGGTCGGCGAAGTCGTCCCGGGCGCCGAAGACGTTGGCCCACCAGGCCAGGGATGTGCCCCAGCCCTCCCAGGTCCCGTACTTGATAGCCGGGTTGACGGTGATGGTCGCGTCCGCGTGCGCCGTGCCCGCGCCGAGGGCGGTACCGACCACGGCGCCGCCGGCCGCGGCCAGGAGGGCTCGGCGGCCGAAGGCGGTCGGGGGCCGGTCGGTGGCGGAGGGTTCCGGGGCAGGTCTCGCCTGGATGTCCTTGGGGTCGGGGGATGCAGTCATGTCAGCTCCGGGGGATGCGGGTGCCGAAGGGAGGGAAAGGTGGGGTTGGGGGACCGGCCACCTTCCGAACTGCTGAGTGGGACATCGGAAGAGTCAGGGGTGAAAGGTGAGGTTGTCGAGAGGTGTGACAGCGCTTTCTCCTCTTTCTTTCAACGGTTGTGAGAAGGGGAGATGAAAGTCGCCCGCTCCCGCGTGCTCCAGGTCGCCGCCGAGGGCGCCGTCACACTCGGGCTCGTCCTCCTGCTCTTCGTCGCCCATCAGCTGTGGTGGACCAACCGGCTGGCCCAGGAGGGGGCGGCTCGTCAGGTGGCCGCGCTGGAGAGGGAGTGGGGGCGGGAGGGGAAGGGGGTGGGTGCGGGAGAGACGGTTCGGCAGAGGCGCGGGGAGCCGGAGCGTGCGGCCGAGGCATACGCCGTCCTCGACATCCCCCGTCTCCGCCTTCGCGCGCCCGTCGCCGAGGGGGTCGGCCGGGCGGACGTCCTCGACAAGGGATACGTCGGGCACTACCCGGGGACCGCGCAGCCGGGCCGGCCCGGGAACCTCGCGCTCGCCGGGCACCGCAACACCCACGGCGAACCCTTCCGCCACCTCGACCGGCTCGTGCCCGGCGACGAGGTCCGCGTCGAGACCAGGGACGCCGTCCACACGTACGTCGTCGACCGGGCGCTCCCGCAGACCGCGCCCGGCGACGGCGGGGTCCTGCGGCCCGTTCCGCGCAGCGACGTGCGACCGTCGTACGGGTACGCCGAGCCCGGCCACTACCTCACGCTCACCACCTGCACGCCCGCGTACACCTCCACGTACCGACTCGTAGTGTGGGGGAAGCTGCGCTCGGTGCGGCTCAGATGAGAGCATGTGTGCGAGCGAGTCACCACGGAGCAGGCAAGCACGCCAGGTGACACGGTGGCCGACGGAGCAGACGACCGAGCGGCCGACGGAGCGGGCGACCGAGCAGACGACCGAACGGGAAGCAGAGCAGGGAAAGGGGTGCGAGATGATCCGGAGTCGGATCGACCTGCGTCCCGTCGCCATGCTGCTGCTGTTCCTCTTCGAGGTCGCCGTCCTCGACACCGGCACGCTCTCCGCGGCCGTCGCCTTCGCCGCGACCGCCGCCGCCGGCTCCGCGTTCGCCGCCTGTGCGGTGATCGCCTCACGCTGCGCCCCCGTCGTGCCGCGTACGCGCGTACGGACAGCCATGCGGGACCGTGAGCGCCGTACGGCGTTCCTGTCCCAACGCGATCCCGACGCCCGCGGCCGTACACGGCCCAGGGCGCCCGGACACGCCCTCCTGACGGCCGTCGCGTAGAGCACGTTTCCACGTTTCCCTCCGTCCGGAGGTCCGTGCTCCTCGTGCGAGCCGTCGCGCCGGTACCTGATCCCGATCCGGTCCCGGTCACGGTCCCCCGTCGGACCCGTCTCGGACCGATCCCTGGCACGACGAGACCCCTGGAGGGCTCACACCCATGTCCGTTTTCGCCGACCTCGTCGGACACCTCGCCGATCTGCTCCAGCCGCTGTTCCACGCCTCCGCGACGGCCTTCGCGATCATCCTGTTCACGGCGCTCGTACGGCTGCTCGTACACCCCCTGTCCCGGGCCGCGGCGCGGGGGCAGCGGGCGCGGGTCGCCCTGCAGCCGCAGATCGCGGAGCTGCGGAAGAAGCACGCCAAGAACCCGGAGAAGCTGCAGAAGGCCATGCTGGAGCTGCACGCCAGGGAGAAGGTGTCGCCGCTGTCCGGCTGCCTGCCCAGCCTCTGCCAGCTGCCCGCCTTCTTCCTCCTCTACCACCTCTTCTCCAACCGGACGATCGGCGGCGAGGCCAACGCCCTCCTCACGCACAAACTCTTCGCGGCCCCGCTCGGCGACCGCTGGCACGACGCGCTCGGCGACGGTGGTGTCTTCGGGCCGCAGGGGCTCGTCTACGTGGGACTGTTCGTGATCGTCGCGGGGATCGCGACCTTCAACTTCCGCCGTACGAAGCGGATGATGGCGGCGGGTACGGCCGGGATGCCGGCCGTGTCGGACGAGCAGGTGCCCGGGATGGCGGCGAGCATGGGGGCCGTCAGCAAGTTCATGCCGTTCATGTCCTTCTTCACGCTGCTCAGCGTGGCGGTGGTGCCGCTGGCGGCCGCGCTGTACGTGGTGACCAGTACGACGTGGAGCGCGGTGGAGCGGGCGCTGCTCTACCCGCTGCCCACCGCGCCGGCAGGGGCCGCGACGGGTAGCGGCACCGGTGCGTCGTCGGCCGCCGCGGCTCGGTAGAACGCCGGCGGGGCGAATGGGGCGGTCCACTCCGTGAACCGGGTATTGCGGAGTGGACCGTGACCTTGGACGATCGACCAGTCCTCCGATGGCTGCACCCATCGGCCGGGCGGCGGACGACCGAGGGAGATGGCCATCATGAAGCTGCTGCGAGTCGGTACGGCGGGTGCGGAGCGGCCCGCGCTGCTCGACGCCGAGGGAGTCCTGCGGGACCTGTCGGGCGTCGTCCCGGACATCGACGGCGCGCTGCTCGCGGACGAGGAGGCGCTCGGCCGGGTCAGGGCCGCCGCCGGGAGCGGTGAGCTGCCCGCCCTGGACGCGGCGGGGCTGCGCGTCGGGCCGCCGCTCGCCCGGATCGGGAAGATCGTCTGCATCGGGCTCAACTACCACGACCACGCGCGCGAGACGGGGGCCGAGCCGCCCGCCGAGCCGGTGATCTTCTTCAAGGCGGCGGACACGGTGGTCGGGCCCCACGACACGGTGCTGGTGCCTCGCGGGTCGACCAAGACCGACTGGGAGGTCGAGCTGGCGGTCGTGATCGGGCGTACGGCCCGGTACGTCGAGTCGCGTGAGGCGGCGCTCGCGCATGTCGCCGGGTACGCGGTGTCGCACGACGTGTCCGAGCGGGAGTTCCAGCTGGAACGCGGGGGCACGTGGGACAAGGGCAAGAACTGCGAGACGTTCAATCCGCTGGGGCCGTGGCTGGTGACCGCGGACGAGGTGCCCGATCCGCAGAAGCTGGGACTGCGGCTGTGGGTCAACGGGGAGCTGAAGCAGGACGGGACGACCGGGGAGCAGATCTTCGCGGTGAGCGAGGTCGTGCGGTACGTCAGTCAGTTCATGACGCTGTATCCCGGGGATGTCATCAATACGGGGACGCCGGCGGGGGTGGCGCTGGGGGAGCCCGAACCCAAGCCGTTCTTGAGGGCCGGGGACGTGGTGGAGCTGGAGATCGACGGGCTCGGGCGGCAGAGGCAGACGTTCCTGGATGCGTGAGGGGCGCGTGAGGGGGTGGGGCTGCGGTTGAGGCGTGCGTGAGGGGGTGGGGCTGCGGTTGAGGCGCGCGTGAGGGGTGGGGGACTGCGGTTCGTCGGCGGCTGCGGGTTCGTCGTGGCTTGTCGCGCAGTTCCCCGCGCCCCTGGAAGCCTGGGGTTCCCCGTGTCTTCAGGGAACCCGCGCCTCCCCGCGACCCTGAAAACCTGCCGTTCCCTGCGTCCTTGGGGAACCCGCAGGCCCCCGCGGCACTTGCGTGAGGGGCGCGGGGGTGCGGGGGCGCTCGGTGGTTACAGGGTTTGCCTGAAGTGGGTCAGGGCTTGGACCACCATCGCGTGGTCCTCCAGTTGGGGGAGGCCCGAGACCGTGATCGTGCCGATGACTCCCGCTCCCTCCACCGCCAGGGGGAAGGAGCCACCGTGGGCGGCGTAGTGGTCGGGGTCGAGGCGGGACGAGGCTTCGAACGTGGTGCCCTGGGCTCGGAAGCGGGCTCCGACCAGGTAGGAGGAGTGGGCGTAGCGCTCCACCACACGGCGTTTGCGGTCGATCCAGGCGTCGTTGTCCGGGGTCGAGCCGGGGAGGGCGGCGTGGAAGAGCTGCTGGGGCCCGCGTCGGATGTCGACGGCGACCGGGGCGCCCTGCTCGCGGGCCAGGTCCACCAGCAGGGAGCCCAGCGCCCAGGCGTCGTCGTGCGTGAACCGGGGGAGTACCAGCCGGCGTTCCTGGGCTTCGAGTTCCTCGATGGTCGGGACGGCGGGAGGGGTGGGGTCGTCGGTCGTCACAGTCGCACCGCCACACCCTCGCGCGCCGACCTGCGCGCCGCCTCCAGTACGTCCAGCGCGGCGGCCGCCTCGTGCGCCGTCACCGGGTTCTCGCCGGTGCCCCGCAGGGCGGCGGCCACGGCCGTGTAGTACGCGGGGTAGTCGCCGGGGAGGGTCGGCACGGGGCGGCCGCCGCCGGTCAGGGGGGAGTCGCCGGTGCCGACGCGGCCCCAGAGGTCCTCGGGCTCCCGGCCCCAGTCGGCGCCGGGGGTGGGCCGCTCGCCCTCGCGGAGGGCCGCTTCCTGGGGGTCGAGGCCGTACTTGACGTAGCCCGCCTCGGAGCCCAGCACCCGGAAGCGCGGGCCGAGTTGGGGCGTGACGGCGGAGGCGTGGAAGTGGGAGCGGACGCCGTTCGCGTGGGTGACCGCGATGAACGTGTCGTCGTCCACCTCGGCGCCGGGGCGGCGGACGTCGGACTCGGCGTACACGAGGGTGGCGGGGCCGAAGAGCGTGAGGGCCTGGTCGACGACGTGGCTGCCCAGGTCGTAGAGGAGACCTCCGATCTCTGCGGGGTCGCCGGACTCGCGCCAGCCGCCCTTGAGCTGGGGGCGCCAGCGTTCGAAGCGCGACTCGAAGCGGCGGATCTCGCCCAGTTCGCCGTCGGCGAGGAGCTTTCGGAGGGTCAGGAAGTCGTTGTCCCAGCGGCGGTTCTGGAAGACGGAGAGGAACAGGCCGCGGGAGTCCGCGAGGGCGGCCAGCTCGCGTGCCTCCGCCGCCGTACCGGCGACGGGCTTGTCGACGACGACCGCGAGGCCGGCCTCCAGGGCGGCGGTGGCCACGGGGACGTGCGTCTTGTTCGGGGAGGCGACGACGACCAGGTCCAGCTCGTCCGCCCGGCCCCACAGCTCGTCGGCCGTGACCGCGAACCGCACCTCGGGGAACTCGGCGCGGGCCTGCGCCCGCCGCTCCGGGTTCGAGGTGACGACCGTGTCGAGGATCAGGCCGTCCGTCGCGGCGATCAGCGGGGCGTGGAAGACGGAGCCTGCGAGGCCGTAGCCGACGAGCGCGACGCGAGGGGTTCTGCCTGTGCTGGTGCCAGTCATACGCCCACTTAAGCAACGCTGTTGCCAAAGTGCAAGCGCGAGGGACAATGGGAGGGTGAACGGCAACGGGATCGGCAACGGTGGCGGTACGAGCGGTGGCCTCGGGGGTGGAGGACGCCCCCCGGGGGTGACCGGCGTGAACCTGCTCGCCCTGCGCAGCCACAACGGCGCGCTGGTGCTGGACCTGCTGCGCGGCGCGGGCGTGGCCGGGATAAGCCGGCTGGAGCTGGCCGAGCGGACGGGGCTCACCCCGCAGGCCGTCAGTAAGATCACCGCTCGGCTGCGGGCGGACGGGCTCGTGACGGAGGCGGGGTACCGGGCCTCCACCGGGGGCAAGCCGCGTACCGTGCTGCGGCTCGTGCCCGACGCCGGACACGCGGTCGGTCTCCATCTCGACCGGGACGAGCTGACGGCCGTCCTCTGCGATCTGACCGGCTCGGTGGTCGCTCAGCGGCGGGCGCCGCTGGACCTCGGGGCCGGGGCGGACGCCGTGGTCGAGGGCGCGGCGGCGGAGGTGGAGGCGTTGCTGGCGACGGCCGGTGAGGAGCGTTCCGTCGTACCGGCCGACCCCGGGGACGATTCCCCCGGCTCCCCCCTCCTGCCCGTCCTCGGAGTCGGTGTCGCCCTGCCCGGCCCCCTCGACCATCTGCACGGCGTCCTCCACCGGGTCACCGGCTTCCCGGAGTGGGACGGGTTTCCGCTGCGGGCGGCGCTGGTGCGGCGCCTGGGCCTGCCGGTGGTCGTGGACAAGGACACCAACGCGGCGGCCCTGGGGCTCGCGGCGGCCGCCGGGGCGCACGGATCCTTCGCCTACCTTCACCTCGGTACGGGGCTGGGGGCGGGGCTCGTGATCGACGGGGCGGTGCACCGGGGGGCCCGGACCCGGGCCGGGGAGTTCGGGCACCAGGTCGTCCAGCTGGACGGGCCGCTGTGCGAGTGCGGCAACAGAGGGTGCATCGAGGCGCTGTGCCTCGCGGCGGTCGGGCGGGGAGACGTGGACGAGGCCGCGCGGGTGCTCGGCGCGGGCGTCGCGAACCTGGTGGGGCTGCTCGACATCGAGCTGGTGCTGCTGGGCGGGCGCACGGTCGAGGCGCGGCCGGACGCGTTCGTACGGGGCGTGGGGTTCGTGCTCGACGAGTGGGCGCGGCGGCAGGGGGAGGATCCGGCCGTGCCGGTCCGCGTGGTGGAGGGCGGGACGTCCGCGGTCGCCGAGGGGGCGGCCCAGCTGCTGTTGGCACCGCTGTTCGGGCGCGAGGACGGGTGAGGGGTGGCCGGGGGCGCCCCTCGTCCTTGCCGGCCCGGCTGCGGAACGGCCCGGCTGCGGAACGGCCCGGCTGCGGAACGGCCGTGGATTCGGCACAGCCGTGGTGCGGAACAGCCGTGCATTCGGCACGCCGTCACTCCGCTGATCGAGCGGACTTCACCCCCGCCACCGCCGCCCCGATGGCGTGGCGGCACACCCCCGCGCAGGTAGATGGCATGGTCATGTGTTCATGCGAACGTCTACCTGTCTGACCCTCGTCCTGGCCGGCGCGGCCACCGCCACCGCCACTGCTGCCGCTGCCGTAGTCGTCAGTGGTCCCGCGGTGGCGCTCGACAGCGCCCCCGTTGCAGGCGGGCCCCCGCGCGCGGTGTCGGCCGACCGGCGGCCCACCTGCGCCGGGACGGAGAGGGGCACGTTTCCCCTGCGGACCCGTATCCGCGGTGGGCCCGCCACCTATGTCGCCGGTGGCGGGTTCCACACCTGGGCGCTGGAGCTGACCAACACCACCACCCGGACCTGCGGGAACATCCACCCGGTGGTCGTGCTGACCGACGGCGCGCGCACGCTGGAACGGACGCAGCCGCAGCTGGAGTACTACGAGAACACCGGGGACACCGGGGGCACCGGGGACGCCGACGACATCGAGGGCACGACCCCCCGGCCGGTGACCTTCGAGCGGACCGACTCCGACGAACTGGTCGGTGTCCTCGGCGGACACGGGCCCGGCTTCACCGTTCCCCCCGGCCGCACCCTCACCGTCAGGGTCCGCCTCTCCCTCACCTCGGACGCGACCGTACCGAACGACGTCGTGGCGAACGCCGCCGTGGTCGAGCGGCGCGGCGACGACAGCGAATGGGTGGGGGAGTCGAACGACTACCGCTTCCGGATCACCGACGGCGAGGACGGCGAGGTCGACGAGGAGACGGAGACGGAGACGGAGACGGGGACGGGGACGGGGACGGGGAAGGAGGGCAACGCCCGGGACGGCGGCGGGCCCGCGAAGGAGGGCGGAGGCACCGTACGGGGTGAGCCGCGGCTCTACCCGGAGCAGCGCCCCGGCGAGCTGGCCGCCTCGGGTATGCGCGCGGCACTGCCGTACGTGAGCGGGCTGCTGCTCCTGTCCGCCGGCGGGCTGCTGGTCGCGGGGGTCCGCAGGCGAACCAGCTGACACCGGCCCGGCGCCCCGTCGCCCACGCGCACCGCCGCTGACCTGATGCGGGCGGTCTCAGCGGCCAAGATCGGCCTCCTCTTTTCAGCCAGCTCTCACTAGGGTTGGGGCGGGCCCGGACGTACGGGCGTACGGGCGTACGCGGGAATCGGCACAGGTCGGCAGGAGATCGCACATGGCAGAGCGCAAGCCCATCGAGTCGTGGCTCACCGACATGGACGGGGTGCTCATCCACGAGGGCGTGCCGATCCCCGGCGCCGACGCCTTCATAAAGAAGCTCCGTGAGTCCGGGCGCCCCTTCCTGGTGCTCACCAACAACTCGATCTACACCCCGCGCGACCTGCACGCCCGTCTCTCCCGCATGGGCCTGGACGTGCCCGTGGAGAACATCTGGACCTCCGCCCTCGCGACCGCCCAGTTCCTGGACGACCAGCGGCCCGGCGGCACGGCGTACGTCATCGGCGAGGCGGGGCTGACGACCGCGCTGCACGACATCGGGTACGTCCTCACCGACCACGAGCCCGACTACGTGGTCCTCGGCGAGACCCGCACGTACTCCTTCGAGGCCATGACGAAGGCGGTACGGCTGATCAACGACGGCGCCCGGTTCATCGCCACCAACCCGGACGAGACCGGCCCCTCCGCCGAGGGCGCGCTGCCCGCGACCGGAGCGGTGGCCGCGCTGATCACCAAGGCGACCGGCAAGAACCCGTACTTCGCGGGCAAGCCCAACCCCCTGATGATGCGCACCGGCCTGAACACGATCGGCGCGCACTCCGAGACCAGTGCGATGATCGGTGACCGTATGGACACCGACGTCCTCGCGGGCATCGAGGCCGGGATGCAGACCTACCTGGTCCTCACCGGCCTGACGACCCCGGACCAGATCGAGAAGTTCCCGTACCGCCCGTCGAAGGTCGTGAACTCCATCGCGGACCTGGTCGACCGCATCTGAACCCACCGCCGGGCCGCTCGCCCGGTCGCCGGCCAGACCCACGGGACGACCTCACCGGCCAGACCCACGGGACGGCCTCACCGGCCAGGCCCACCGGACGGCCTCACCGGCCAGACCCATCGGACGACCCCACCGGCCGGACCCACCGGATAAACCCCAGGACACCCGTACGGAGCAGTCGCGGCGCCTCCCCGGATGCGGCCCGCTGCCCGGCGGGGGAGTCTCAGGTGTCTGGAGGTTCACCATGGGCTCATCACGAGTCACTCTCTGCGCCGGTGCGGTGTTCGCCGCCGCACTGGCCGCGTCGGCGTCCCCGGCCCTCGCGTCCGACCCGGGACGCGTCTCGGTGGTGCCGGCCTCCCCGCCGCCCGGCAGCGACATCCAGGTGCGGGCCGCGGGGTGCGCGGGAAAGTCCGGAACGGCCGTCTCGGAGGCGTTCGTCGCGGACGCGCTGCTCACCCGCCCCGGCGACGGGAGCCTCGGCACCCTCGCCGGGGACACCCGCGTACGATCCTCGCTCCACCCCGGTACCTACGAGCTACGGGTCACCTGCCCAGGCGTCGAGGACGGGATCAGGGGGACCCTCAGGGTCGGCGACGGGAGGCCCGAAGCCGCCGGCCCCTCGGCCCCCAGGCCACCGGGCGCCGAGTCCGGCTCCGTCCCGCGGCCCGCGGCCCCCGCCTCCCCGGTCGCCCCCGTGCGCGCGGGCGGCGGCGGAGCGGCCACCCGGCTCGCGGCGGGGCCGGCGGACGCCCGGGGCTCGGCCGACCCGGCCAGTTCCATGGACGACGCCCGGCACGCGGGCCCCGGCGCCCGCCACGCGGTGGTCGGCCTGGTCCTCGCCGGGGTCGCGGCGGCGGCGGTCGTGGCGCGGGGCGCGCGCCGGGGCCGCGGCCGCGGCACGGAGTGAGGGGGCGCCGTGTCGAAACGGGACTACTCCGACAACGAGAGCACGATCGGGGCGGGCGCGGGGGGCAGGTCAGGCAGCGGAACCGGCCGGGTCGTGGCCGGTGTCGCCTGGGCCGTACTGCTGCTCGGTCTGTGGCTGTGGGGGCGTGAGATCACCGACGTACGTGCGGGTGAGTCCGCGCCCATGACCGGTGACGTCGCGGCGGTCGGGCGCCCTGCGCAGGCCGAACTCCCGCCCGCCGCAGCGCCGTTGAGGGACGCGCGGCCGCAGCGGCTGGACATCCCCGCGATGGGCGTGCAGGCGCCGGTCGTGGCGCGCGGCCTCGACCGCGACGGGGCGATCGAACCGCCCTCCTACGGTCAGCCGGGCGTCGTCGGCTGGTACGCGGCGGGTGCGCGGCCAGGGGCGCCGGGAGCGGCGCTGTTCGTGGGACACGTCGACACCGAGACCCGGCCCGCCGTCTTCTACAAGCTCAGCGCGCTGGGCATCGGCGAGAAGATCCGGGTCACCCGCAGCGACGGCAGGATCGCCGAGTTCACCGTGGACGACGTCCAGGTCATCGGCCGTGACGACTTCGACGCCGAACGGGCCTATGGCGTACGGCAGTCGGGGCGGGCCGAACTCCGGCTCGTCACCTGCGGCGGCACCTTCGACAAGGCGACCCGCACGTACGCCGCGAACGTCGTCGTCTCCGCGTACCTGAGCGGGACAGGTCCCTGAGCGGGACAGGTCCCTGAGGGGGACAGGTCCCTGAGCGGGACAGGTCCCTGAGCCCCGGCCCCTGAGCCGAACCAGTGGTGCCGGCTCACCTGGCCCGGTCGGCGCCCGGTTCGACACCGGTCCGGGAACGCATGACTACACGTCATGGAGAGCTGGGGGCAACGGAGTTGTGGACCGGGCGACCCGCTTCGGCCGGTGTCCCGGCGGGCCGTACGAGCGGTTTCCGTCTCCGTCCGGACGTGTCGTCCCACCATCGTGATCAGGAGTCGACAGCACCTGGACAAGGGTGTGACGACCCCCTTGGCGAGGCGGTACTTATGTCAGGATTGGGGCTTACGACACGGTGCACCCAAGGGGGAGTTGGATGTACGGCAGGAGGGGTGCCGGGGTTCGGGCGTCCGTGGTGGTGATGGCGGCGATATCGCTCGCCGGCTGTTCCGGGGGGGACGACGGCGACGGCGGGGAGAACCGGACCTCAGGACCCGGTATCACCCAACAGCCGAACGGCACCGACCCGTTCTGGGTCAATCCGCGAGGCAACGCGGCGGCACAGGTCGCCGCCTACGAGAAGGCCGGCAAGGACAGGGACGCCAAGCTGATCCGCATGATCGCCGAGCAGCCCACCGGTGAGTGGATCGGCCCGGAGAACCCGGAGCGGGAGGCCAGGGGCTTCACCGAGGCCGCGAAGGAGGCGGACCGGGACGCCGTCCTCGTCCTCTACAACATCCCGCACCGCGACTGCGGCCAGTACTCCGGTGGTGGCGCGGCCGACGGCGACGCGTACCGGGCGTGGATCGACGGGGTGGCCCGGGGCATCGGGGACCGGGCGGCCACGGTCGTCCTGGAGCCCGACGCGGTGCTCCACGTGGTGGACGGCTGCACCCCGGAGGAGTTCCACGGGGAGCGGTACGACCTGCTCAGGGGCGCGATCGAGAGGCTCGGCGCGCTGAAGAACACCAAGGTGTACCTGGACGCGGGCAATGCCGGCTGGGGCGACCCCGAGGAGATCTACGAGCCCCTCAAATGGGCCGGGATCGAGCAGGCGGACGGCTTCGCCGTCAACGTCTCGAACTTCTACACCACCAAGGACTCCATCAAGTACGGCAAGCAGCTCTCGTCCAAGATCGGCGACAAGCCGTTCGTGGTCGACACCAGCCGCAACGGCAACGGCCCCTGGACCGAGGGCGACGAGGACGAACGCTGGTGCAACCCACCGGGGCGGGCCCTGGGGGAGACCCCGACGACCAGGACCCAGGACGAGTTGGTGGACGCGTACCTGTGGGTGAAGCGTCCCGGTGAATCCGACGGGGAGTGCAAGGGCGGACCCAAGGCGGGGGAGTGGTGGCCGGAGTACGCGCTGGCCCTGGCGAAGGCGTCCGACTGAGGGGCGCCTGACGGGGTGAGGGGTGCGGGGGAGGGAAGGCACGGGGCGCAACCCCTGCCTCTCAGGGGCGCGGGGAACTGCGCGACCAGCGCCCCGCACCCCCTCCGCCCCCCGCACCCCCTCCCCCGCACCCGCCTCGGAAACGCCCCCGGAACCTCCCCTACGGCACCTTCACCCACCGAGCCTCGCTCGGCGTCCCCGCCTCGTCCGTCACGAACAGCATGTACCACCCCGACTGCACCAGATTCCGGTTCTTCGGCACGGTCACCGTGATCCGGTCGCCCTTCGCCACGAAGTCCACCTCGATCGACTTCTGGTCCACGTCCGTCACATGCGTCGACGCACTCGGCCGGATCAACCGGGCCGACCGCACCGCCGAAGCGTCCCGCGCACCGAACGTCGCCGTCCCGCCGCGCGCGACGGTCTTCGGCCCACCCGTCAGCGTCGGCCGCGCGTCCCGGTACAGATACGGCGGCGTGTAGATCTCGATCCGCTGCTCGAACTCGCCCGGTTTGGTGTTGGCCTTGTCGGCGTAGAGGGAGTCCGACCCGAAGAACACGACCCGTCCGTCCGGCAGCAGGATCGACCCGGAGTGGTAGTTCCGGCCGACCAGCGGGTCGGCCACCCGGCGCATCCCGCCCGACCTGGCGTCGTACAGCCGCGCCTCCAGGATGTTGGAGTCGCCGCGCCCGCGATAGTCCTCGGAGCCCCCGGAGATGAGCACCGTGTCGTCGGGCAGGATCGAGGTCTGCGGATACCGCGTGCCCTTCGCCATCTGCGGCCCGTCCACGAACCTCGGCCTGTCCGCCAGCAGATCGATCAGCCGGGTCCTCCTGCTGGACCGCTCCGACTCACCGACCCCGCCACCCCCGATGACCATGTACGTCTCGTCCTGCGCCGGAGGCAACAGCACGGTCCCCGCGGTCTCCAGGAGCTTGCTGTCGCTCATGCCGGGCAGCTTCGTGAACCTGTTGGTCCTCAGGTCCCAGACACCGGGGTCGCGCCCGATGTCGTCCGGCCCGTACCCCGCGTTCGCGCCCGAGTAGAACAGCTTGCCGTTCTGCATCAGGGAGATCGCCGGGTACGTCGGGAACTGCTGGATGTCCTTGGTGTACGTCCACTTCTTCGTCGCGGGGTTGTAGATCTCGTTCTTGCCCGGGACCAGCTGACCGATCTCGTCGAGGCCGGAGAGCGACAGGACGGTGCCGTCCGACAGCGTCGTGAGCGTCGGGTACCAGCGGGCCTCGTTCATCGGGTCGACCTTGATGTACTTCTCGGCGACCGGGTCGAACTCGTAGGCGTCCCTGATCCCCTGGAAGTCCTTCTTGTCGAGGGCGAGCTTCTGCGCGATGCCGTACGTGTTCCGGGCGTCCTCGCCCTTCAGGCCCACGACCCGGTAGTTGTCCTCCGTGCCCGTCTCGTACTTCTTGCCGCGCCGCTCGGCCTCGACGTAGGCGCGCGCGATGCCCGGCTTGTTGCCGGTGAACTTCCCGGTGTCCGGATCGAAGGTCTTGACGGCCTTCTTGATGTCGACGGTGTCCTTGAGGACGAAGGTCCTGCCGTTCTCCTTGCCGACGAACCTGGTCCCCGCCCTGATCCTCATCCGTTTGTCGGGGTTCTCGTTGTGGATGATCATCAGGCCGCCGGCCTTGGTGACATCGCCCTTCAGCTTCTCGTAGCGCTTGGTGCCGCCCGCGATCAGCAGGTTGCCGTTGCCCAGTTGGGTGTGCCCCGTGCAGAACAGGTCGGCCGGGGTCGGCACCCGCTTGATCGTCTGCTTGACCGGGTCCCAGACGCGGGTGTCGAACTTCTTCTTGTCGAAGTTGTCGGCGTCGTTGCCGGAGCCCGCGATCAACAGGATCTTGCCGGTGTGCAGAAGCGCGGCGTGGATCGTGTTCTGCCGGTACTCCTCGGGGAACTCCACGATCTGCCAGTGTCCGTTGGCGGCCTTGTACTCCGGCCTGTTGATCTTGTACTCGTGGTACTTCTCCGTACTGAAGCGGTACACCCAGGGCCCGTTCGTCCCGGCGAGCGCGAGGACCACCGCCCCGCCGATCGCGAGGCGACGGGCGCGGCGGCGGCCTGCACGGTCCTTCATTCCTTACGTCCCCCCAGTCCGCCCAGGGCGATCTGCATGGTCTGCTCGCTACCCCCGTTGCCCGGCCCGGACGCGGCCCAGCTCGGCTTGTGCCGGGGAGCGTGGGGTGCGGGCGGGGCGTGTGGTGCGGACTGTGGCGCGAAGGGCGCGGGCGCCGCCTCGGGGGGTGCCACCATCGAACCCTGGAGTTCGGCGGCCGCGGCGGCCCTCTTCCGGTCCTGCCGCACCATGTGACGCCAGACGACGATCGGGAGAGCGGTGATCATCATGGCGAAGGTGGCCCAGATGATCATCGCGGGATGCGCGTGGCCGAGGACGAGGCCGGCGGCGATCGAGGCCCCGAAGATGACGATGAAGTACCAGTGGTATCGGAAGGTGCCGAACCACCGGTCGGGGCTTGCCGAGTCGCCCTTGGGGGTTACCACGAACTTGCTCTTGCGGCGCAGGGCCGAGTCGATCAGCGCCTTCGCGTAGAGCGGCGCGGACAGCGCGGACATCACCATGCCGGCCACACCGCCGGAGCCCTCCGGCTCGTGCGGGGAGACGTTGTGCCGGCGGTTCCACACGTACAGACCTATCTGGAGCGCCGAGGCGTTGCCGTAGAGCATCAGCCACACGGTCGGGTCGATGTTCACACCCGAGGCGCCCAGGCCCAGGAACAGGGCGCAACTCAGCGCCGCCAGGATCCAGTTGAGGGCGGACATCGGATAGAAGATGATCATCATCGTGTAGTTGAAGAGCTTGCTCGGCGGCAGTGAGTACCAGCCCTTCCAGTACTGCTTGAGGATCGTCTCGTAGGTGCCCCGCGACCAGCGCATCTGCTGGGTGAAGAAGTCCGTCCAGGCGCTGGGCCCCTCACCGACCGCGAGCACGTCCGGTGTGTACACCGAGCGCCATTTCTTCCCCGTCGCCGGGTTCTTGTGACGGTGGATCTCGAAACCGGTCGCCATGTCCTCCGTGATGGAGTCGTACAGCCCGCCGATCTGCTTGAGCGCCCTGATCCGTACGGCGTTGGAGGTGCCGACGAACATGGGGGCGCCGTACCTGTTGCCGGCGCGCTGGATCAGTGCGTGGAACAGGAACTGCTGGGACTCGGCCGCCTTGGTGACGAAGTTGTCGTAGTTGCCGTACACCTGGGGGCCGATGACGAAGCCGATGTTCGGGTCGCGGAAGAAACCGAGCATCCGCTCCAGGTAGTTGGGCAGCGGGATGTGGTCGGTGTCGACCGAGGCGAAGAAGTCGTAGTCGTCGCCGTGGGCGTCCAGCCAGGCGTTGTAGTTGCCGTGCTTGGTCTTGGCGCGGTGCGGCCCCTTCGGCTGGTTCCACTTCGCGATCCCCTTGCGGGAGAAGTGGTGCACACCCAGGCGCGCGCAGACCGCCTTCACGGCCGGGTCGTCGCCCTCGTCGAGCAACCACACGTGCAGCAGCCCGCGGTGACGCAGTCTCACCGCCGCCTCCAGGGTCTTCGTCACCATCTCCAGCGGTTCCTTGCCGGGCACGAAGGAGGTGAGGAAGGCGACTCTGGTGCCGGTCTCGGGCACCACCGGGATGGGGTCGCGGGCGACCAGGGTGGCGTGCGCGTTCGACAGCACGTTCATGCAGCGGAAGAACTCGATCAGGCCGATCGAGACCAGCATGACCATGTCGAGGGCGGGCAGGAAGTCGTACTCGACGTAGTCGCGCTTGGTCCAGTGCTCCTGCTGCAGCAGCCAGCCGAGCAGGACCAGGGAGAGCAGCGGTGCGGCGGCCAGCATCAGGGCCACCCGCAGACGGTGCGGCTCCTGGGAGATCAGCGAGCGGTACTGCACCGTGTAGGGCTTGGTCGGATCGGGCTGGGTGAGTGGTCCCGCGAGGCGGCTGTAGTGCTCGTAGTCGTAGCGCGGAAGGGTCTTCCGCAGCTTGCGGAATGCTCCGGTCCGAGGCGACGGTACCTTGAGCCGGGTTGTTTCGGATGGGTCGTGATTGTGCCGGGCGCCCGTCGGCGTCGACGTCATGGGTCATTCCCCCCGCACACACATCGAGTGTGTGTTCGTCGGTCTTTCGTCCGAATCGGTCCCCCTCGACCGTTACGGACACATCAATGCGTCATCGTCACCATGTGATCTACACCATGGAGACACGGGGTGGCGGCCATCCGGTTGCATTGATGCCTGCCCGGCATCTTTTGTTCCTGAGCGCATACGTCGTGTGCCTCGGTGAGAGTTTGGGGTTCGTATTTCGGTGCTAATTCGCCCATGGCACGGGCGTGCGAAAGGGGCGGGGAGCCGGGGGCGCGCGCGGGGAGACCCCAGGGGGCGCGCGGGAGACGGCGGGCAGGTGTGGGGAGGCCGGCATGCCGGGAGAGGAGCATGCGGGGAGAGGAGCGCGCGGGGAGATGGGCCTGCGAAAAGATAAGGGGGCATGCGAAGAGGCCCCTCGCGCTGCACGCTCGCGAGGGGCCTCTTCGGGTGGTGCGCCGCCAGGGACTCGAACCCCGGACCCGCTGATTAAGAGTCAGCTGCTCTAACCAACTGAGCTAGCGGCGCGCGAGGAAAAGTCTAGCGGAGGTGCCGGGGTGCTTCTGACCGCGTGGTCCGGGAGGGATCGCGGGACCGCAGGGGAAACGGCCGGTCGCCCGGCTCCCGGCGGGGGGAGTCGGGCGACCGGCCGGCGTGCTCGGTTCTTGACGTAGAACTGGCTGATGGTGCGGTTCTTGGCCTCGAACACATTGTCCGCCCGCTTCGGTCGCCCAGAGCCGCGGGCGGTCGATCCCGAGCGACCGTCCGAGCCCCGCCCGACGCGACAGCCGCCCGCCGCTCTCCGCCCGCCGCCCGCCGGCCGTCGGTCAGGGGTGCCCGGCCGGCCGTCGGCCGCCCGGGGGGAGCGAACGCGCACCGGTCGCGGCCGGGAGCGGCGGAGTACATCATTTGGACCGTCAGCATGCGGCACCGGGAGACAGTTGAGAAACTGACGGGCGTGCAGATGCGTGGAATTCTTCGGTCGGTTCGCGAGGGGAATCGTATGGAGACTCCGGTATTCGAGGAGATCGATCCGGGGACCGATTGCGAATGCCCCGGCTGTGTCCACTGGCGGCGGGTCATGCCGTATTCGGTCCAGTACGCCCATACGAGTCACCCGGCGGGCACGGCCGTCAGGAACGCCCTGGTGGTGGCCACCGCCGCCGGTGCCGCACTCGGCGCGGGGCATGTCGTACCGGCGGTCGCGGCGACCCACGGACCGGTGCGTCCCGGTGTAGTTCCCGCAGGTGAGGGGCCTGACACCCCGCAGGGGAAGAAGGGTGCGCTGCACGGCCCCCGAGGTCGTCCGGCGGACGGGGAGAAGCCGCCGAAGGAGGTGACGCTGCCGCCCACCACCCGCGCCGACATCATCAGGAGAGCCAGGGCCTGGATCGAGGCCGAGGTTCCGTACAGCATGCGCGAGTACTGGTCCGACGGTTATCGGCAGGACTGCTCGGGGTTCGTCTCGATGGCCTGGAACCTTCCCGGGAACGAATGGACAGGCAGCCTCGGCAAGTTCGCACAGCGCATTTCGAAGGAACGGCTGAAGCCGGGCGACATGCTGCTCTTCCATAATCCGAAGGACCCCCAGAAGGGCTCGCACGTCGTCATTTTCGGGGGCTGGACGGACTACACGGAGACCCACTACATCGCCTACGAGTCGACCCGCCCGTACGCCCGCAGGCAGGCCACCCCGTACGGGTACTGGGACAACGCCACCCGCTATGTGCCGTACCGCTACAAGGGGCTGATCGCCGACGACGCCGACCTGCCGGACGACGGGACCGACTCCGCCGGCGGCCCCGGCTCGCCCGCCGCCCCGCCGAGGACGCCGGAGACGCCGGACGCGAAAGGGGCCGCCGGGCCCTCCGGAGGGGAGCGCTTCCCTGGCCCCGAGGCCTTCGGGCCCGGCGCGCACAACAAGTACGTGGCCCGGCTGGGGCGGATGCTGGTGCGACGCGGCGGGGCCCGCTTCTACACCGGCGGACCGGGACCGGTCTGGTCGGACGCCCACCGCAGGGCGACCCGGGCCTTCCAGCGGGCGCAGGGCTGGTCGGGCCACTTCGCCGACGGCATCCCGGGTCCGCTGACCTGGTCGTATCTGGTCACCGGGCAGGGCCGGGACATTCCGCAGGCCGGGAATCCGGGCCCCCGGGGGAAGCCGGCGGCGCCCAAGCCGCCGGTGGTGCACCGGCGGCCGGGCAAGGCGGGAGGGCCCGGCACCCCCGCCCCGCCCGGCACCCGCGGCGCCTCCCGCCCACCGGGAGCGCCGTCGGTGAAGCCCACCCCGCCCGGCCCGCCGCGGAAGCCCGCGACCCCCGCGACCCCCGCGCCGCCGGGGGGTTCCGGGACTCCGGCGGCTCCCGGCGGACCCCTGTCGCCCGCCTCGCACGGCGTCCCCGGCTATCCGGGGCGCGGCATGTTCCGGCCGGGCGCGGACAACGCGTACGTCACCCGGCTGGGGAAGCAGCTGGTCAGGAGGGGATTCTGCAAGTACTACACCTCGGGTCCGGGGTCGCGCTGGGGTGAGTCGGACCGGCGGAACGTGGAGGCGTTCCAGCGGGCGCAGGGGTGGCGCGGCGGCGCGGCGGACGGCTACCCGGGCCCCGAGACCTGGCGCCGGCTGTTCTCCTGACGGCAGGGCCGGCGTCCGCCGGGGCGCGGATCCGCCGACCACCCCCTTCCTCTTCCCGGCCCGATCCAAGGCCCGATCCCCGACTCGGCCCCCGTACCGACCCCAGGCCCGACCCCCGGCCCCACCCTCGGCCCGATCCCAGGCCGGTCCCCGGCCCGATGTCCCACCCGAACCGGTGGGGCTCTCACCACGGTTCTTCCTGCGCGGAGGCATGGAGGCACGTATGAGTACGACCACCCCACCCACACCGGAGTCCGAAGGGCCCGTGCGGCCCGCCCGGCTCATCCAGAACGAGACGACCACCGAGATCCCCGTACATCTGCTGTTCCGCGACGACCCCGTACCGGTGGCCGTCCCGGTCACGCCCGCCGTCGTGGGCCGGCGGCGCGGTACCGGCGAGCAGCCGCGGGTGCGGCCGGGGCTCGCGTCCGCCGAGCCGCGCCCCGCCGTCGAGGTCGACCCCGAGCTGGTCGAACGGCCGGCGCGGGTGGTTCCCGGCGCGCTGGGAGTGCTGGGCGGGGTCTGCGGGGTGGCCGGATGCGTCCTCACCTCCTGGTGGGCCGGGGTGCTGCCGGCGCTCGCGGCGCGCGCGCTCGGACTGCCGGCCGCGTACGCGGGTGCCGGACTCGGCCCGGCGCAGTGGGCCGCGTACACCGGGGCCGGGGCCCTGACGATGTTCGGTTTCGGCGGGCTGGCGCGGGGGCGGACCGGAGGGGCCTGGGTGCTCGGGCTCTTCGGGCGCTACCGGGGGACCGTCCGCCGCACCGGCCTGCTCTGGGTGAACCCGCTGGTGCTGCGCCGCCGGGTCGACGTACGGCTGAGGCACTGGCGCAGCGAGCCGATGGCGGCCGTCGACGCCAACGGGGTCGCGATGCGTGTCGTCGTCCTGGTGGCGTGGCGGGTCAGGGACACCGCGCGGGCGGTGCTCGGGATCGAGGACCACGAGCGGTATCTGCGGGAGTGCGTGGAGGCGGCGGTCTCCCGGGTGCTGGCGCGACTGCCCGCGGACGTGCCGCCGGGCGCGCTGGTCAGGGACGAGACGCTGCGGAACACGGAGGCGGTGGGCGAGGCGCTGACGCGGCTGGTGGCGGCGGACACGGCGCCGGTCGGGATGGAGGTCTTCTCGGTCCAGCCGATCCGGATCGAGTACGCGCCCGAGGTGGCCGCCGTGATGCAGCGCCGCCGGATCGCCGCGCTGGACGCCCAGCACCGGGACACCGTCCTCACCTCCGTCGTCGACTCGGTCGAGGACACCGTGACCCGGCTGACCCTGCGCGGCCTGGTCGAACTCGACGACTACGAGCGCAAGGCGCTGGTGAAGGACCTGACGGTGGCGTTCTACACGGGGCGGCGCGAGGTGTCGCCCTGAACCGCCGCAGTGACCCTGAACCGCCGAATCCGTTCGGACGCGCTTTTGATATGGACACGGCCAACGGTCGCCCATAATCTGGGACTTGGTCTAGACCTGGAAACTACCCCACGTACTCCAGGGAGCGGCAGCATGCGCCATCACGCGCGGAACAGGACCAAGTGGTACGCGGCCGCGGTCGGCCTGGCCACCACCGGAGCGCTCGTGCTCTCCAGTGGTGGCGCCTCCGGCCACGGCTACACCGACCTCCCCGTCAGCCGGCAGAAGCTCTGTCAGAACGGCACCGTGACCAACTGCGGCGACATCCAGTGGGAACCGCAGAGCGTCGAGGGACCGAAGGGCTTCCCGGGCTCAGGGCCGGCTGACGGCCGACTGTGTTCCGGTGGCAACAGCAGGTTCAGCCGGCTCGACGCGTCCGTCAGGCCGGGCGGCGGCGCCTGGCCGACCACCAGGGTGACGGGCGGTCAGAACTACACGTTCCGCTGGCAGTTCACCGCCATGCACGCCACCACCGACTTCAAGTACTACGTCACCAGGGCGGGCTGGAACCAGAACCACGCCCTGACCCGCTCCGACCTCAACCTCACCCCGTTCTTCACCGTCCCCTACAACGGCCAGCGCCCCCCGTCCACGCTCTCCCACACCGGCCGTCTGCCGTCCGGGCTGAGCGGCCACCACGTCATCCTCGCGGTCTGGACGATCGCGGACACCACCAACGCCTTCTACGCCTGCTCGGACGTCACCTTCTGAGCCCGGGCACCCCGGCCCCGCGAGTTCTGAGCATCGCTTGAGCTGCGCGGGGCCACCACCCGGGTACGTTCCCCACACGCCGCCGACCAGGGCGGCCGCCGAACTCCGGGGGAACCGCCATGGACGTCTTCTTCTACCTCATTCCCGTGGTCATGATGACCTTCATCGGCTTCATGGCGTACCGGGTCCTGAACCGTTGGCTGCGCGTCAGAGGCGCCTGGAACAGCGGGCTGACGGCCGAGGCGCGCTGCCTGAAGACGTTCACCACGGTCAGCCGGAGCATGGGCGAGCACAGCAGCGTGCGCACGACGGTCCACCACGTGTACGAGTTCACGGCCCGGGACGGCCGTGCCGTCCGCTTCGAGGAGGAGGACGGGCCGATGACCACGGTCGAGGGCGACTTCGTGACCGTGTACTACACCGACGGCCCGGAGGTGGTCGCCACCGCCCACTCGCCCGGCGAGCGGGTCAAGCAGGCCGCGGCCGGACTCGGCATCCTCGCGTTCCTCGGGGTGGCCTTCGCGTTCTGCGTGTTCTTCATGGTCACCTACCACCGGTTCTCCACCGACCCCTCGTTCCCGACGCCGTGACCCTCCTCAACTGACGGCATGTCAATTACCGTGCGCAGACATGGAGTCCACTAGGCGCACGGTCGCACAGCTCGTCGCCGACCGGTGGGACGACCACCGGCCCGGGCTGTGGTTCGAGGAACAGGTCCTGACCCACCACGAGGTCGCCGCCGGGGCCGCCGCCCGCGCGGCACTGCTCGCCGACCTCCTGCCACCGGCCGCCGAACCGCACCTCGGCGTCCTCCTGGACAACACCCCGGAATTCCCCCTCTGGCTGAGCGCGGCGGCCCTCGCGGGCGCCGCCGTCGCCGGTGTCAACCCCACCCGCCGGGGCCCCGAACTGGCCCGCGACATCCTGCACACCGAGTGCCGCCTGCTCATCACGGAACAGGCCCACCTGCCCCTGCTGGACGATCTCGAACTCACCGGTGTGCGCATCCTGGTGACGGACACCCAGCCGTACACCGACCTGCTCGCCCCCTACGCCGGCGCCCTGCCCGACCCCACCCGCGCCGGCCCCACCGACCGTCTCCTGCTCTACTTCACCTCCGGTTCCACCGGCGCCCCCAAGGCGGCCATCTGCTCCCAGGGGCGGCTCGCGGCGGCCGGACGGGCACTGGTGGACCGCTTCGGGGTGCGGCGGGACGACGTGCACTACGTCTGCATGCCGCTGTTCCACGGCAACGCGGTCATCGCCGACTGGGCCCCCGCCCTGGCCGCCGGCGCGGGCGTCGCCCTGCGCCGCCGGTTCTCGGCCTCCGGGTTCCTGGACGACGTACGGGCGTACGGGGCAACGTACTTCACCTACGTCGGCCGGGCCGTGCAGTACGTCCTCGCCACCGAACCCCGGCCCGACGACCGCGACAACCCGCTGCGCATGGGCTTCGGCACCGAGGCCGGGGCGGTGGACGCGGCGGCGTTCGAGGAACGCTTCGGGGTACGGCTCGTGGAGGGGTACGGGTCCTCCGAGGGCGGGGCGGCGATCCAGCGGACGCCCGGGACACCGCCGGGAGCCATCGGCCGGGCGGCACCCGGCGACGACCTCGCGGTGGTCGACCCGGAGACCCGGAAGGAGTGCCCGCCCGCCCTCCTCGCCGACGACGGCCGCCTGCTCAACGGCACCGAGGCGATAGGGGAGTTGGTCAACCGCGGCCCCAACCCCTTCGAGGGCTACTGGCGCAACCCGGAGGCGGACGCCGCCCGCCGCCACGACGGCTGGTACTGGACCGGCGACCTCTTCTACCGCGACCCCGACGGCTTCCTCTACTTCGCCGGCCGCACCGACGACCGCCTCCGCGTCGACAGCGAGAACCTCGCCGCCGCCGTCATCGAGAACATCCTCGCCCGCTACGAGGGCGCCGAGGCCGTCGCCGTCTACGCCGTGCCCGACCCCGTCGCCGGGGACCAGGTCATGGCGACCGTCGCAGGAGCCTTCGACCCGGACGGCTTCGCCGAGTTCCTCGTGTCGCAACCCGACCTGGGGACCAAGATGACCCCCCGCTTCGTCCGGGTCGTCCCGTCCATGCCCGTCACCGCCACCAACAAGATCCAGCGTGCGACCCTCCGCCGCGAGGGCTTCCGCTGCCCCGACCCGGTCTGGTGGCGGCCGCCCGGGAAGTGGGCCTACCGCAAGTTCTCGGCGGTCGACCTGGCACGGCTGGTGGCGGAGTACCGGGCGCGCGGGCGGGAGGAGTTGCTGACGAGGTAGGGCTGGGCATACCCCCGGACACCGTCTGGGCCCATGGCCGCCGCCCGCCGCCCCCGCCTACCGTGATCCCATGATCCGAACGGTCCTGCGGGAGCTGCCGCGCGCGGTGGCCTACCTGTTGAGCGGTGTCCTCGTCGGCGTTCCGCTGCTGGTGGTGCTGCTGGTCCTGGGGCTCCTCGGCCTTGCCCTGACCCCGGTCCTGGTGGGTCTGCCGCTGCTCGCCGTGGCCGTCCTGTCGGGCATCCCGGTCGGCGCCCTCGAACGGCGGCGGCTGGCCCTCACCCGCACCCCGCCGCCGCCAGGCCCGCACGCCACCCCCGCCGAGCCCGGCCTCGCCGCCTGGACCCGGCTGCGGCTGACCGAGCGGGCGACCTGGCGGGAGCTGGCGTACACCGCCCTGCTCGCGTTCGTGCTGTGGCCGCTGGACGTGGTCGCGCTGTTCGTCGCGCTGGTCGTGCCGGGCGCGATGATCGGAGCGCCCGCGCAGCTGGCGACGACCGGCAGCGCCAGCGGTGACGCGCGGATCGCCAAGCTCTGGCTGATCGACTCCTACGGGCAGGCCCTGCTGTGCACGGCCGCCGGTGCCGTCCTCCTCCTCGCGCTGCTGTGGCCCCTCGTCCGGTACGCGCGGCTGCGGGCCGCGCTCGCCCGGCTGCTGCTCGCCCCGAGCGAGGCGGAGGCGGAACGGCGACTGGGCGAGGTGACCCGGTCACGGGCCCGGCTGGTGGCGGCCTTCGAGGCGGAGCGGCGCCGGATCGAGCGCGATCTGCACGACGGGGCCCAGCAACGCCTGGTCTCCCTGAGCATGATCCTGGGCCTGGCCCGCCTCGACGCCCCGCCGGAACTGGCCGGCCGGCTCGCCGCCGCCCATGAGGAGGCCGATCGGGTCCTGGGCGAGCTGCGGGAGTTGATCCACGGCATCCATCCGCAGGTGCTGGCCGACTACGGCCTCCCCGACGCCCTCGCGGACGCGGCCGACCGGTCCGTCGTACCCGTGGAACTGGACGTTGACCTGCCCCGGTTCGCCGAACCCGTGGAATCGGCGGCCTACTTCGCGGTCCGCGAGGCCCTCGCCAACATCGGCAGGCACAGCGGGGCGGGGCGGGCCCGGATCGGCGGACGGTACGCCGGAGGTGTGCTGCGGGTGGAGGTGTGGGACGACGGGACGGGCGGTGCCGACCCCGCGCACGGCACCGGCCTCACCGGCCTCGCCGACCGGCTCGCCGTGCTCGATGGCACACTGTCCGTCCACAGCCCGGCCGGCGGCCCGACCGTCCTGTCCCTGGAGATCCCGTGCCCCCAGCGCTGAAGATCGTGCTCGCCGAGGACAGCGTGCTGCTGCGGGAGGGTCTGGTCGGCGTGCTGACCCGGTTCGGGCACGAGGTCGTCGCGGCGGTCGGGGACGCGCAGTCGCTGACGGCGGCGGTGACGTCGTACGCCCCCGACCTCGTCGTCACCGACGTACGGATGCCGCCCGGCCTCTCCGACGAGGGGCTGCGCGCCGCCCTCGCCCTGCGTGCCGCACACCCTTCCCTGCCCGTCCTGGTCCTCAGCCAGTACGTCCAACGGGCCTACGCGGCCGAGTTGCTGGACACCGGTGACGGCAGCGGCGTCGGCTATCTCCTCAAGGACCGCATCGGCCAGGTCGAACAGTTCGCGGAGGCGGTGGAGCGGGTGGCGGCCGGGGGTACGGTCGTCGACCCCGAGGTCGTACGACAGCTGCTGCGGCGTCGGCGTGATCCGCTGGCGGCCCTCACCCCGCGCGAGCGGGAGGTGCTCGCGCTGGTCGCCGAGGGAAGGTCGAACGGGGCCGTCGCCCGGGAGCTGGTCGTCACCGAGGCGGCCGTCGGCAAGCACATCGGCAACATCCTGGGAAAGCTGGACCTGCCGCCGGCGCAGGACACCCACCGCCGGGTGCTGGCGGTGCTGGCGTACCTGCGGGCATGACGGGGGCGTGGAAGGGGTCACGCAGAAGGCCCCTCGCCGGAGCGAGGGGCCTTCTTTCTGTGCGCCGCCAGGGACTCGAACCCCGGACCCGCTGATTAAGAGTCAGCTGCTCTAACCAACTGAGCTAGCGGCGCAGACTCTGTCGCTCTTCCGCCTTCGCGGCTGGCGACAGAGAAAATACTACCTGGTCCGCGGGGGTGCCTTCGACCAGTTAAACGTGAGCTGGATCTCCGCGGGATCCGGGTTGTCTAGATCGCCAGCGACAGCAGTACCGGCGCCGCTCCCCGGTTCAGCGTGTGCGCCGCCGCCCGCAGCCGGTGCGCGTGCTCCAGTGGGAGCGACAGCGCGAGGCAGCCGACGGCGGAGCCCGCGGTGAGGGGGACGGCCGCGCAGACCGTGCCCGGCGCGTACTCCTGGAGGTCGAGGACCGGAACCGTGGGTGTCTGGGCGTCGAGCTTGCTCAGCAGCACCTTCTCGTTGGTGATCGTGCGGGCGGTGAGCCGGGCCGGGCGGTGGCGCGAGAGGTGGTCGCGCCTGCCGTTGAGGTCGAGCTGGCCCAGCAGGCCCTTGCCGAAGGCGGTGGCGTGGGCGGAGGAGCGGAAGTCGACCCACTCGTGGACCGCGGGCATGGCCGCGCTGTCGGCCCAGCCGGTGACCTGGATCTCACCGTCCAGGTAACGGGTGACGTAGACGGCGGCGCCGAGCGAGTCGCGCAGCCGGTCGAGGGTGTGCTGGAGCTGCTCGCGCAGGGCCTGGTCGTGACCCTCCGTCGAGCCCAGCCTGGCTAGTGCGGCACCGGTGACGTAGGCGCCGTCGGTGGTCTGCTCCACGTATCCCTCGCGACGCAGCATCCGCAGGAGCGCGGTCAGCCGCTCGCTGTCGACGCCGGTGCGACGGGCGATCTCGGCGTCGGTGACGCCACCTGCGTGCCGCGCCACCGTCTCCAGGACGCGCAGGGCGTCCTGGGCCGAGTGGTACGGCGCGGTCGGCTCGTGCTTGAGCGCCACGGTTTCCCCCTGCGCTTCTCGGGCCGTTTTTCGGACAGCTTGCCGTTTCCCACGATACGGCTCAAGGGCCCTGCGCGGAGGGGTTGTTCACGAGAATTTCCCCGGGCCCTCCACCCTCCCAACTGCCGGACCAGCACTCTGGCATATGCCTGAGGCATGGCCCGGCGGGCGGACCTCGGATGTTCCCACGCGTTCACCGCTTCACTCGGCGTAGTCAGATGACCGCACCGAGAAATTCGCGCGTACGTTCGTGTGACGGATCGCCGAAGATCTTCTCGGGGCTGCCCGATTCGATCACCTGGCCGGAATCGAACATCAGAACTTGATCCGAGATGTCCCGGGCGAAGTTCATCTCGTGGGTCACGCAGAGCATCGTGATGTCGGTGGTGCGCGCGATGTCCCTGAGCAGGTCGAGGACGCCCGCGACCAGCTCGGGGTCGAGCGCGGAGGTCACCTCGTCGAGGAGCAGCACCTGCGGGCGCATGGCCAGCGCCCGCGCGATGGCCACGCGCTGCTGCTGCCCGCCGGAGAGCTGACTCGGGTAGGAGTCGCACTTGTCGGCGAGCCCCACCATGTCGAGCAGTTCGCGGGCGCGCGCCTCGGCCTCGTCCTTGGAGAGGCCGAGGACGTTGACGGGCGCCTCGGTGATGTTGCGCAGCACCTTCATGTTGGGGAAGAGGTTGAACTGCTGGAACACCATGCCGATGTTCTTGCGGACCTCACGGCACTGCTTCTCGCTCGCCGGGTACAGCTGCTGCCCGCCGACGGTGATTCTCCCCTCGTCCGGCTTGGCCAGGGTCATCAGCAGCCGCAGGATCGTCGTCTTGCCGGAGCCGGACGGGCCGACCAGCGTGACGTGCTTGCCCGCGTCGACCGAGAAGTCCAGCCGGTCGAGGACGGTGTTGCTGCCGAATCGTTTGGTCACGTTCTCGAAGCGGATCAGTTCGTTCGTGTCCGCCACACGCCGGTCGGCGGACTCGGGTTCGTTCGTCAGCGGGGTGTCGGTCGGGGTGTCAGCGGACAAGACGACGCTCCAGGGCTCGCAGGAGGAGGGAGGCGGGATAGGCGATGAGGATGAAGGCGATGCCGACGGTCACGATGGCCTCGTTCATCTGGAAGGTCCGGGAGCCGAACTGGCGGGCCTCGCCGAGCATCTCCAGTACACCGATGGTCATCAGCATCGGCGAGTCCTTCAGCATCGCGATGACGTAGTTGCCGAGAGCGGGCACGACCCGGCGCAGTGCCTGCGGCAGGATCACCGCGGTCCAGGTGCGCGAGCGCGGCAGGCTGAGCGCCGTCGCCGCCTCCCACTGCCCGGCGGGCACACCGTCGATCCCGGCGCGGTACACCTCGGCGGTGTACGTCGAGTAGTGCAGCCCGAGGCCGAGTACGCCGGTGGCCAGCGCGGACAGGGTCAGGCCCCATTCGGGCAGCACGTAGAAGAGGAAGAACAGCTGCACCAGCAGCGGGGTGTTGCGGATGAACTCCGTGACCGCCTTGACCGGCCAGCGCACCGCCTTCAGCGACGAACGCTGGGCGAGAGCCCACACCAGGCCGAGGGAGAAGGCGAGCAGCGAACCCCAGAGCAGGGCCTGCAGCGTGACCAGGACGCCGTCCCGGAAGGCCGGCATGAAGTCGTCCAGCGTGGACCAGTTCCACTTCACGAGGCACCTCCGGGGGCCGATGTCTTCGTGGCCGCTCCGCCACCTGCTCCGGAACCGGCTCCGGCTCCGGCAGCCGCTCCGGCCAGGTCCCGCGGGCGCCCGGCCACGGCCTCGCGCGGCCCGGGGACGTCCTCGCGGGGGGCCCGTCCGACGCCGGCCTTGGCCCGCCGCTCGACCTGCCGCATCACCCGGGTGATGGCGAAGGCGAGGACGAAGTACATGACGAGGATCACCGAGTAGACCGGTGCGCTCTGCCCGGTGGCGTTGCGCACCAGTTGGGCGGCGAAGGTCGTGTCGGCGACGCCCAGCACGGACACCAGCGCGGTGCCCTTCAGCAGCTCGATGAGCAGGTTGCAGAAGGGCGGCACCATCTCCGGCCAGGCCTGCGGCAGCACGATCTTCCGCATCCGCTGGGCGGGCGTGAAGCTCAGCGCCACCCCCGCCTCACGCTGCGCGGCCGGCACCGCGGCCACCGCGCCGCGCACGATCTCCGAGCCGTACGCGCCGTAGGTGCAGCCCAGGGTGAGCACGGCGGCCCACATCGGGACGAGCTGCCAGCCGAACGTCAGCGGCACCACGAAGAACACCCAGATCATCAGCACCAGGGCGGAGGTGCCGCGGAAGATCTCGAAGTACACGCCCGCCACGAACCGCACGATCCACAGCCGGTGCTGCCGGGCGAGCCCCACGGCGAAGGCGACGGCGGCGCCGAGGGCAGCGCCGTACACGGTCAGCTGGACGGTGATCCACACACCGCGCAGCAGCAGCTCCCACAGACCCGAGCCGAAGGCGAGGTCGTCGAGGGGCCCGGCGAGGGTCAGCCCGTTCACGGCACGCACGTGTGCCGTCTCGTCCAAGGCACTCATGCGCGGCACTTCTCCTCTGCCTTGATGTCGGTCATCTGGTCCTTCGTGAACCCGAAGGGCCGCATGACCTCCAGCAGCTCCCCGCTCCGCTTCATCTTGTGCAGCTCGCGGTTGAAGGCGTCCCGCAGGTTCCGCTCGGGCATGCGGAACGCGAAGCCGCCGACGTCGACGACCGGTTCGCCGTCCATCACCGGGGTGACCTCGTCGGTCGCCTCCGCCTTCGTGCTCCCGGTCTGCTCGACCACGTTCCGCACGGTGACGGCGGTGCCCGCGAACACGTCGACGCGCCCCTGTTCGACGGCGAGGAGACCGGCCAGCTGGTCCGGCAGGGTGTCGATGTGCTTCACCCCGGCCTCTTTGGCGTAGTCGATCTCCGCGTAGCCGATGCCGGTCGCCATACGGGCGCCGGTGCGGGCGATGTCGGCGTAGGTGCGCAGCTTCTTCGGGTTCCCCCGGGGCACGATGAAGGCGTCCTTCATCTGGTACTCGGGATCGGCGAAGAGCACCTGCTCACAGCGTTCCGGGTTGATGTACATCCCGGCGGCGACCACGTCGAACTGCAGCGAGTTCAGCCCGAAGATCAGCGAACCGAACTCGGTGGGGAACGGCTCGACGTGAGCCACGCCGAGTCTGCGGAAGATCCGCCTCGCGATGGCCGGCGCGGAGCCGGTGACCTCGCCATCCTTGCCTATGTAGCCGTACGGCTGCTCGCCCGCGATCCCCAGCCGTACGGTGCCTTTCGCCCGCAGCTGCTGCAACAGCTGCCCGCCGTCGCCGGTGTCCGCGGTCGCCACCCGGCTGCATCCGCTGCTCGCCCCCACCACCGCGCCCGTGCCGACCAGGGCGGCGGTGCCGGTGAGCAGGGTGCGGCGGGGGATGCCGGGTCTGCTGGGACGCCGGCCGTTCCTGTCGTGTGCGTGCAATCGAGCCATGGCCGCGCGGCTACCCGAGGCGCCAACGGGTATGCCGGTTCTTTTCCGGTCCTTCACGCGCGGACGAGGACGGGGAACCGGCGGGGAACGGACCGGGTTGAAGCCCGGGAAACAGGGCAGGCGCGCGCCGGGTGCGATGACACTGCGACGACGCGAGGAGGCTTCGATGCCGGAACCGGCGGAGCCGGCGGAACGGCACATCGAGATCGCGCTGGAGCGGCGCGGGGTCCGCTGCACGGCCCGGTTGCTCGACGACCGCGCGCCGGTCACCTGCGCGGCGGTGTGGGACGCGCTGCCCCTGTCGGGCGACGTCTACCACGCCAAGTACGCCCGCAACGAGATCTACGCCCTCTTCCCGCCCTTCGCCGACCGCGAGCCGCCCCTGGAGAACCCCACGGTCACGCCCATCCCGGGCGACCTGTGCTACTTCTCCTTCGCCGGCACGGAGTTGGCCACCAGCGCCTACGGCTACGACCGTGACGTCCGCCCCGGCACGACCCTCGTCGACCTGGCCCTCTTCTACGAACGCAACAACCTGCTGCTGAACGGGGACGTGGGCTGGGTGCCCGGCATCGTCTGGGGCCAGGTGGTGTCGGGCCTGGAGGAGATGGCGCAGGCGTGCAACGACCTGTGGCGGGCGGGGGCGGCGGGGGAGACGCTGCGGTTCCGCAGGGCGTGAGGGGCGGCACGTCCGTCGGTTCGGCGGGTGCGGCCCGGCGGGGTGTCTCGCGCAGTTCCCCGCGCCCCTGAGAAGCACGGGCTGCGCCCCTGCTCTTCCGGCCCGGGTCTGATGCTTCCAGGGGGCGCGGGGAACTGCGCGACCAGCCCCCACCCACCCGCACCCGACATCGCACCCCACCTCCACCCCCCAAGCGGCGGCAGGGCCGTTCAGAGGCGCGGCGCAGCCACCCCCGCAATCCCCGCCTCGTACAACGCATGCCCCACCCGAAGCACCAGATCGTCCCGATGCCGAGCCGCCACCACCTGCAACCCCACCGGCAGCCCGCCCCCCTCCACCCGCACCGGCACACTCGCCGCCGGCTGCTGCGTCAGGTTGAACGGGTACGTGAACGGCGTCCACGCGGTCCACCGCCGTCCCCCGGAACCCCGCGGCACCTCCACCCCCGCCTCGAACGCGGTCACCGGCAACGTGGGCGTGACCAGTACGTCGTACCGCTCGTGGAACGCCCCCATCCGCCGCCCGAGATCCATCCGCACATCCACCGCGGCCAGATACTCCAGCGCGGACACCCGAGCCCCCACGTCCCGGATCTCCCGCAACCCGGGGTCCAGGGACGCCCGCTGCCGTGCCCCCATCCGCTGCGTCACCCGCGCCGCCCCGCTGAACCACAGCGTGTGGAACGCCCCGACCGGATCGGAGAAGTCGGGATCGGCCTCGCTGACGTACGCCCCGAGCCCGGCTAGCCCCTCCACGGCCCGCCGCACCGCGCCGGCGACGGAGGGCTGTACGGCCACCTGCCCGCCCAGCGAGGCCGAGTACGCGACCCGCAACCCCCGCACCCCGCCGGCGAGCGCGTCCACGAAGGAACCGGACGGCGGTGCGAGCCCCGACCAGTCCCGCGCGTCGGGCCGGGCGACGACGTCCAGCATCAGCGCGGCGTCGGCCGCGTCCCGGGTCAGCGGCCCCACGTGCGACAGCGTGCCGAACGCGCTCGCGGGATACAGCGGCACCCGTCCGTACGTCGGCTTCAGCCCGAACACCCCGCAGAACGCGGCCGGGATGCGCACACTGCCGCCCCCGTCCGTGCCCAGCGCCAGCGGTCCCGCCCCGAGCGCGACGGCCGCCGCGGCGCCCCCGCTGGAGCCCCCGGCCGTACGCGAGAGGTCGTACGGATTGCGCGTCACACCGCTCAGCGGTGAGTCGGTGACGCCCTTCCAGCCGAACTCGGGCGTCGTGGTCTTCCCCAGGAAGACGGCCCCCTGCTCCCGCAGCCGGGCCACGGACGGCGCGTCCTCGTCCCAACTCCCCTGCGCGGAGACCGTCCTGGAGCCCCGCAGGGTCGGCCCGCCCCGCATCAGCAGGATGTCCTTCACCGTGACCGGCACCCCGTCCACCGCCCCGGCCGGCTCCCCGCGCCGCCAGCGCGCCTCCGACTCCCGCGCCTGCGCGAGGGCCGGCCCGGTGTCGACACGGACGAAGGCGTTCACGGCCGGCTGCACGCGCTCGGCCCGTTCCAGCGCCGCGCGCACCACGTCCACCGGGCTGAACTCGCCCTTGCGGTACCCCTCGACCAGTCGTACGGCGGACAGTTCCGTCAGCTCCGACATCCGGCCCCTCCCAGGGGGTTCAGTGCCCGGGCACGTACCCGCGCTTCTTGTCGACCACGTTGGGCAGCGGCTTGCCCGCCTCCCACAGCTCGAACAACTCCACGAACTGGGCGCCGAGTTCGTCCCGCCAGCCCACCGTGTCCCCGCTCATGTGGGGAGAGACGATCAGCCCGGGAACCTCCCACAGCGGGTCGTCCGGGCCGAGCGGCTCGCGCGCGAAGACGTCCAGCGCGGCCCCCGCGATCCACCGCTTGCGCAGCGCCTCCACGAGCGCGTCCTCCACCACGAGCTGCCCGCGCCCCACGTTCACGAACCGCGCGGACGGCTGCATGACCCCGAACCGCCGGGCGTCGAACATGCCGTACGTCGCCTCCGTCAGCGGCGCGGCCGCGATCACCCAGTCGGCGCGGGCCAGCAACCGGTCGAGTTCCTCCGGACCGTGCACTCCGGGCCGCGCGGTCCGGCCGACCAGTGCCGTGTGCAGACCGAGGGCCTTGAGACAGCGCGCGATCGCCCGCCCGATCGGCCCGGACCCCACCACGCACGCCCGGCCGCCCGCCACCCGCAGCGTCTCCCGGTGCCGCCACTCCCGCCGCCCCTGCAGCTCCCAACTGCGCGGCAGATCCTTGGCCATGGCGAGGACGAGCGCGGCGACGTACTCGGCGATCGGCGCCTCGAAGACCCCGCGCGCGTTCGTCACCACCGCCTCCTCGTCGGCGACCAGTTCGGGACAGAGCAGATGGTCGACGCCCGCGCTCGCCGTGTGCACCCAGCGCGGCCGGGACCCGCCGCCCGGCCAGGCGTCCCGCACCGCAGAGGAGGTGAAGTCCCACACCAGCAGCACGTCGGCGTACGGCAGCCGCTCGGCCAGCGTCGTGGCGTCGGCGTACTCGACCGTGGCCCGCCCGGTGAGCCGGCCGAGCCGGGGGCGCGGCTCGGCGTCGAGGACGAGGAGGCGCGGACGCCGCGACGGGTCCGCGGGAGAGGAAGGGACGAGAGAGGACACCGGACACCCCACGAGAAGCGTGTGACATGCACTGATTGACCACGCTCGCACCCGAACCTACCTTCGTCAACACGGACTTGCGCACGTTCTGTCGTCCGCACATCTCTCTCCGTGAGGCCGGTGACCGTCATGAACGTCTCCTTCCTCGGTGGGCCCCGACCGCAGCGCGGCATCGGTGTCATCGCCCCCTTCGACTTCGCCCTCGACCGCGAACTGTGGCGGTGGGTCCCGGACGACGTCTCCCTCCATCTCACCCGGACCCCGTACGTCCCGGTCGAGGTGAGCCTCCACCTGGCCCGCCTGGTCTCCGAGCACGAGACGCTCCACGAGGCGGTCCGGGCCCTGAACGAGGTCGCGCCCGAGACCGTGGCCTACGCCTGCACCAGCGGCAGCTTCGTCGCAGGGGTCGCGGGGGAGCGCGCGATGGGTGAGGCCATGATCCGCGCGGGCGCCGCGCACGCGGTCACCACCTCCGGCGCGCTGCTCGCCGCCCTGGCCGAGCTGAACGCGCGCCGGGTCGCCCTGGTCACCCCGTACACCGTCTCGGTCACCCGGTCCCTGGAGGAGTACCTCGGGCAGGCGGGCATCCTGGTCACCGGCCGGGCCTCGCTGGGGCTGGTCCGGCACATCTGGAAGGTCTCCTACCGCGATGTGGTCGCCATGGCCCACCGGGCGGTCCGCGCCACGACCCCCGACGTCCTCTTCATCGCCTGCACCAACCTCCCCACCTACGACGTCATCCCCCAGCTCGAAGCGGAACTGCGGATGCCGGTCATCTCGGCCAACCAGGTGACGATGTGGGCGGCACTGCGTCATCTGGGTACCCGGGCGGTGGGTCCGTACCAGGCTCTGCTCGACGAGTCGGCCAGGCTGCCGTTCGGTGCGGGGCCTGTTCCGCCACCGCCGGTACTGCCGGAAGAACAGGAAGGTTGGGCATGACCGCACTCGGTTTCCTCTATCCGGGCCACTCCGCCGAGGACGACTATCCGAGGATGGAGCAACTGCTCGGCAGCGACATCCGGGTGGACGTGGTGCACACCGACATCGGCGAGGACGCCCACCGGGTGGACGCCCTGCGTGAGATGGGCGCCCCCGAACGGCTGGCCGCCGGCTGCGAGGCCCTGCGTCTGTCCGGTGCGGAGGCCGTCGTCTGGGCCTGCACCAGCGGCAGCTTCGTCCACGGCTACGAAGGCGCCCACGAGCAGATCCGGGCCCTCGCCCTCGCGGCGGGCCTCCCGGCCTCCTCCACGTCCTTCGCGTTCGCCCACGCGGCACGGGAGGTCGGCGCCACGCGGGTCGCCGTGGCCGCGACCTACCCGGACGACGTGGCCCGCCTCTTCGTCGACTTCCTGGCGGCGGCCGGCGTCGAGGTCCTCTCCGTCCGGGGCGCCGGCATCGTCACGGCGGCGGAGGTGGGCACCTGGGGCCTCGACGAGACCCTCGCCCTCGCCCGCGCGGGCGACCACCCGGACGCGCAGGCCCTGCTCCTCCCGGACACGGCCCTCCACACCGCCTCCCACCTCCCCACCCTGGAGAAGGAACTCGGCAAACCGGTCCTCACCGCCAACCAGGTCACGCTCTGGGAGGCCCTGAGGCTGGCCGACAGGAGGGTCAACGCACCCCGACTGGGCCAGCTGTTCACCAGGGAACCCATCGTGCAGGTATGACCACCCGAGCCCCTGGAACGGGCCGCCGGCCGTTTCAGGGGCGGCGGGGGCGGGGGAATAACCGGAGCCACCCTCCTGTTGACTCACCCCGTACCGCCGCACCACTCACCCGCACGCCCCCAGGAGGCCCCACCGTGACCACAGACGAGATACGAGGCGAAACCAAGGGCACCGCCCCGTTCCCCCTCTCCGTCCTCGACCTGGTCACCGTCGGCGCCGGCCGCACCGCCTCGGACGCCCTGCGCACCAGCGTCACCCTCGCCCGTCAGGCCGAGCGAAGGGGCTTCCACCGCTACTGGGTCGCCGAGCACCACTCCATGCCCGGTGTGGCCTCGTCCTCCCCGGCCGTGATCCTCGCCCACCTCGCCGCCCACACCACCCGCATCCGCCTCGGCTCGGGCGGCGTGATGCTCCCCAACCACGCCCCCCTGGTGATCGCGGAGCAGTTCGGCACCCTCGAAGCGATGGCCCCCGGCCGTATCGACCTCGGCCTCGGCCGCGCCCCCGGCACGGACGGCGCCACCGCCGCCGCCCTGCGCCGCTCCGCCCTCCTGAACGAGGGCGCCGACGACTTCCCGGAACAGCTCGCCGAGCTGACCCGGTTCCTCGACGACGACTTCCCCGACGGCCACCCCTACCGCCGTGTCCACGCGGTCCCCGGCCCGGTCCAGGCCACCTCGCCCGGCGGCGTCCAGTCGCCGCACCGCCCCCCGGTGTGGCTGCTCGGCTCCTCCGGCTTCAGTGCCCGCCTGGCCGGCTCCCTCGGCCTTCCCTTCGCCTTCGCCCACCACTTCTCCGCGCGGAACACGATCCCGGCGCTCGACCTGTACCGCGAGTCGTTCCGTCCCTCGCCGGTCCTCGACGCCCCGTACGCGCTGATCGGCGTCTCCGCCCTCGCCGCCGACGAGGAGAAGGAGGCCCGCCGTCAGGTCAGGGCCGCCGCGCTCAACATGGTCCGGCTGCGCACCGGCCGCCCCGGCCTCGTCCCGACGCCGGAGGAGGCGGAGGCGTACGAGTTCAGCGCGGTGGAGCGGGACTTCATCGACTCCTGGAACGCCGACGTCGTGCACGGCACCGTCGACGAGGTCCGCACGCGCCTCGACGACCTCCACAAGCGCACCGGCGCCGACGAGCTGATGCTCACCACTCACGCCCACAGCGCCGAGCTGCGCCTGCGCTCGTACGAGCTGATCGCGGACGCCTACGACCTGCCGCGCACCGAGGGTCAGGCCTGAGGGCAGGCCGCGGCCCCCAGCAGTTCCGCGATCCGTTCCGGCGACACCGCGCGGGAGTACAGCCACCCCTGCCCGGTGTCGCAGCCGAGCCGGCGCAGCCTGGACGCCTGCGCGTCGGTCTCCACACCCTCCGCCGTGACCGACAGCCCGAGCCGGTGGGCGAGCTGGACGAGCGCCTCGACGATGATCTCGTCGGCGGGACTGGGCTGTCCGGCGTCCGCGACGTCGTCGGCCCCGGGCCCGGCCGCACCGGGCCCCGCGCCTTCCTCCCCGCCCTCGTACTGGAACCCGCGTACGAACGCCCCGTCCAGTTTCAGCACCGACACCGGCAGCCGGCTCAGGTACGCGAGGTTGGAGTACCCGGTGCCGAAGTCGTCGATGGCGATGCGTACGCCCATGTCGCTGAGGGCCCTGAGCGCCTGGAGGGGGCGGCCGGCGGAGCCCATCAGCGCGGACTCGGTCAGCTCCAGCTGCAGCAGATGCGGGGCGAGGCCGGTCTCCGCGAGGATCTCGGCGACGTCGGCGACCAGGTCGGAGTCCCAGACCTGGCGGACGGCCACGTTCACGCTGACGAAGATCGGCGCCCGGTCGGGATGGTCGGTCTGCCAGCGGCGGGCCTGCCGGCAGGCGGTGGCCAGGATCCACCGCCCGAGCTGGACGATCGAGCCGTCCTCCTCCGCCAGTGAGATGAACCGATTCGGCGTCAACAGGCCGAACTGCGGGTGATGCCAGCGCACCAGCGCCTCGACCCCGCGCACCTCACCCTCCGCCATGCCCACCAGCGGCTGGTACTCCAGGACGAACTCGCCCCGCCCGACGGCCGCCCGCAGCGTGGACGACAGGGCCTGACGGGTCATCCGGTGGGCGTTGCGCTCCGGGTCGAACAGCGTCCAGCGGGCCTTGCCGTCGGCCTTCGCCCAGTACAGCGTCGTGTCGGCGGCCTGCATCAGCCCGGTCACCGTCGTGCTCGTCGACTGCCGCTCGACGACCCCGATCGACGCGGAGACGGACAACCGCTGACCGGCCAGGTCGAAGGGCGCCTGCAGTGCCTTGAGGACCGAGTCGGCCAGGTCGGCGAGCTGTTCCGTGCCGGTGGAGTCCTCCACGAGCAGCGCGAACTCGTCGCCGCCGAGTCTGGCCACCAGCGGTGCCCCGGCGGGCGTACCGGGCTTGCGAAGCAGGGCGGCCTCCTCGGCGCACCGGGTGAGCCGCTCGGCGACGGCCGCGAGGAGCCGGTCGCCGACACGGTGGCCGAGGGTGTCGTTGACCGCCTTGAACCCGTCCAGGTCCAGATAGACCAGGCCGATCCGGCCGGTGCCGACCTCGTCGTACCCCTCGCGTTCGAGGGCGGCGGAGAGGTGTTCGAAGAAGAGGGTGCGGTTGGGGAGCCGGGTCACCGGGTCGTGCATCTGCAGGTGGCGGAGCCTGGCCTGAAGCTGACGATTGGCGCTGATGTCGGCGACCGACAGGAGCACCGCCCGCTCCTCCTCGGGCAGCGGTGCCACCGACACCTGCACCCACAGCCAGCTCCCGTCCGGCTGTTTGAGCCGGCGCGTACAGCGCAGCCGGGCCTGCCGGCCGCGCAGCACCTCGCGGTACGCGTGCCAGGTGCGGGTGTCCGAGGCGAGGTCCACCAGATCGGCGGCGACCCGTCCGGTCAGCGGCTCCGTGCCCGTGCCGAGCAGTGTCCCCATCGCCCCGTTGGCGGTGACGACCAGTCCGTCCCGGTCGACGACGGCCATGGCCAGCGGCGCGACGGAGAAGGCGGCGGGGGTCGTGGGACTCTCCTCCGCCGACGGGGACGACTGAACTGACGCATTGGCGTGACGCTCTGTGATTGCCGGCCGGACGAGGTCTGCCGCGGGCGCCGGCCCTTGGGACGTTCCGCTCACCGTTCGCTCCCGCAGTGCACTCGTTTTCGTACGGATCTCATGTGTCTCGTCGGAGCGGCCGAACCGGTACGTAGGGGCGCTCTAGCCGTGTCCGTGCAGGAAAGTGTGCCGATCATAGAGGTTGCCCCCAAGGGCTTCCAGCCACTCTCCAGTCTCCCTGAACAACGACCTGATCTGGCAGATCGTTTCTGCCCCGAGCTGAACGGCTTCCCCGTTCCGTCGACCGCTTGTGACGTTCCGTGAGTGTCCGGGGTGTCGGCCATCAGAGGTCATCCGGCTCCATCTCGCCTCTCCCTCACCCTTCTGGTGCAGGCAAACAGGGCAAAGTACTACTAATTCAGAAAATCTGGACGCGGTGTCCACAAGATCCGCATCCGGAGGTCTCCGTGCAGCGTCCGCTCCCCTGGAAGGAACTCCTCGGCGACCGGGCGCCCATGCTGCGCAGCACTGCGGCCATGCTCACCTCCCTCACCGCGCTCGCCGCGACCTCCCTGATCGCGGCTCCCTCCGCCGTGCCGCTGTCGGAGCCGTGCACGCTGCGGCGCACCCAGGCGCACCACTCGGAGGGCCTCGACACCTGGAACTCCGCGTATCCGCGCCCCACCCGCGACCTCGACGCCGTACTCGTATTCTTGTCATTCCCGGACGCGGCCCCTCTCACCACACCGGCGGAGCTGACCGCGGATCACTTTCCGGCCACCAGTGAGTTCTTCGAACGCGCGTCTTATGGCAAGTTCGCGCTCCACCCTCATCCGCGCCGTGAGTGGCTGGAGATGCCCCGGCCGTCGACGGCGTACGCCATACGACGTGACTGGAACGCGACGCACCGGGCCGCCTATCTCAGGGACGCGCTCGCCACGGCCGACCCGCACGTCGACTTCTCCCGCTACGACATCGTGTACTTCGTCGCCGACCCGCACGCGCCCGGTGTCGACTCGGACGCCACGAAGGTGGTCAACCTCGAGGCGCCGCTGGACATCGACGGCACGGGCCTGCGCCGGGTCGTCACCGTGTTCGAGCGGCACCCGCCGGACCGTCTCGTCCTCGCCCATGAGACCGGCCATGTCTTCGACCTCCCCGACCTCTATCGCCGCCCCGCCGACGGCAAGGGCGACTGGGACACCCACGTCGGTGACTGGGACCTCATGGGCAGCCAGTTCGCCCTCGCCCCGGACCTGTTCGCCTGGCACAAGTGGAAGCTGGGCTGGCTGGAACCGCGCCAGGTGACATGCGTACGGGGAGCGGGGAGCACCCGGCTGACGCTGGAGGCGGTGGGGGCGGGACCGAGAGGGGCGTACGAGGGGGAGACCGCGGCGGGTGGTACGGGTCGGGCCGTGGACGGCCGGGCCGTCGGACGGGCGGGCGGTGGGGGAGCCGGCGCGGTCGGGGCGGTGGCCCCGGCCGGGGTGCCGGCCCTCGGCGCCGGGCGGGGGACGAAGCTGGCGGTCGTCCGGACCGGTCCCGACAGCGCGCTGGCGATCGAGGCGCGGGGGGCGGTGGGCAACGACGCCGCCGTCTGCACGCAGGGCGTCCTCGTCTACCGCATCCGCGGCGGCGCCGAGTCGGGCAGCGGCCCCATCGAGGTCCTCGACGCCCATCCGCGCACCGAGGCGTGCTGGGAGGAGTCCGTGTACCCGCCGCTGGCGGACGCGCCGGTGGGGGTGGGCGAGAGCTTCTCCGTGCCCGGGGAGGGTGTGCGGGTGGCGGTGGAAGGGCGTACGGCCACGGGGGCGTGGGCGGTGCGGATCACGACGGAGCGGTAGGGGTGCGGCACGACGGAGCGACAGGGGGCGGGGGAGGGGAGTGGCGTGTGGCGGGGCAACGAGAGAAGCCCCCCGCTTTCGCGAGGGGCTTCTCTCGTGTCGTGCGCCGCCAGGGACTCGAACCCCGGACCCGCTGATTAAGAGTCAGCTGCTCTAACCAACTGAGCTAGCGGCGCCTGCTGACGTCGTAGACCTTAGCACCCTGATCGGCGGGAGGAAAAATCGATACGCGCACGGTCGCGGAGGTGCTCGCGCGGGCTGCCCGGACCGCCGCCCAGAGCAGTACGTCGGGCCCCGGAAGCCAAGGTCGGCGGGTGTCCGGGGCGACGAGCCAGCGGGATCCGAGGTGGCCCGTTCCTGGTGCGTCCGGTGTGCTGCCGCGGCCCTCGTCGGGGCGGCCGGCTCGGTCGTCCTCGGGCTCGGTGCGGAGCACGGCGGGGACGGTCACCGCGTCGCCGGTGCCGTGACAGAGGAGGGGAGGGACGGCGCCGGTGCGGCCCGGAGAGCCCCACTCCTCCCACGCCAGCAGGGTGGGCAGCCGCTGGGCGGTGCCGGGGGAGGCGAACAGCAGCATGCGCCCCCGGTAGACGGCGACCGGGCCGGAGCCGGGGCCCTCGTCCCACAGCCGGTCGAGCATGCGCCGCCCGAAGATCGCCGGCACGCTGACGACGTCGAAGACGGACCCGCACGGCAGCACCACCGGCGCCGAGGGCCGCTCCTCCCACAGCGTCAGGGTGCTGCGCGGATACGTTCCTGCCGAGGCCAGCCAAGCCGCCCCGTCCGCCGTGACCCCCGCGACGTCGTCCCCGTCCTGCGGGTACCTGCCCGTCTCCACTCCACCGCTCATGCCTCTAGGTCTACCGCCCGTGAGCACCCGACCCCGGGCGGTTGCCGGAAACTGGGACGTGAGGTGGGCAAGTGGGGTATCTTGCCCACCCGGCATATGCCAGAAGCCGTTTCGTACCGACGGTCCCCGCTACGAAGGCGGGCGTGCCGCGGAGGTGGAGGGGGTGCGGGCGGCGGTGGCCTTCTGGGGCCGGGGTGCGACACCCGACGTGCCGAGCGCCGGTGCGGCGGAACTCCTGGGCGGGGGCAGCCGTGCGGGTGCGGCTGCCTCCGCCGGGGCGCGGAGCCCACGGCTGTCGGGTGCCGGTGCCGCGGCCTGCCGTGCCCGGGCCGGGCCCGGGGCCTGGTCGCCCAGGGCCTTGCTTCGTCTTCCCGTCGTCGCCCGGAGGGCCAGGCGGACGGGAGTGTGACGACAGGGCCGGGGGCCTCGGCCGACCCGGTCCGTCCGGCCCCGGCCCTCGGGGCGCCCCGTCCCCGATCCCCCCACCCGGAGGGACTCCGGTCAGAGGGACTCCGGCCCGCTCACGTCCCGACCTCGCTGCAGTTCCCGCCCGTACTCCACCATCTTCTTGGCGTAGTCCTCGGTCCACTCCGCCCGTTCCGCGATGTCCGCCGGGGTCAGCCGGTCGAACCGCCTGGGGTCCGCCAACTGCGCCGCCGCGATCGCCTGGAACTCCACGGCCCGGTCCGCCGCCGCCCGGAACGCCTGCGCCAGCTCCGTCGCCCGCGACAGCAGTGCCCGCGGATCGTCGATCGACTCCAGGTCGAAGAAGTGCTCGGGATCGCCGGCCGCTTCCGCCGGCTCGAAGAGCAGGGGCGCGGGGCGTAGCCGCGGTTCGTTCCGACGCGGCGTGGGCTCCGCCATGTCTTCTCCTCCTCGTACGACGGTTCGGTGGGCCGGTCCCCGGGGGTGTCCCGGGTGGAGAGCCACCGTCCATTCTCTCGTGACCGCGCAAGTAGGCACCGACCCTGCCGAGGCTTTCCAACCGCGGACCCCCGCACACCTGCGCCCGGGAGGCGCCGCCCCGCTCGCGTCCGCCGGGACCGCCCCGCACCGCGCCCCCCCGGAGCCGGCAGCAGGACCCCGCGCGGTCAGGGGCGCAGGCTCACCCGGTGCTTCGACCAGTGGTCCCAGGTCGACATCATCGCCTCCCAGCCGTCCGGGAACTTCACGGTCACCCCCAGCTGCACCGGCTCGGTCGAGGGATGGTCGTCGAGCAGATCGTCGACGCCCGCCCGGCACACCACGACGCACGCGTGCCGGTGCCGGGAGGCGAGGACGCACAGCCGCCCGGTCTCCAGGTGGAACGCCGTGGCGTCGGGACGACCGGACAGCGGATGCAGGACGACCGTGACGTCGTACTCCCGGCCCTGCAGCCGGTTCGCCGTGTCCACGACCACGTCGGTGACGCCCAGCTCGGCCAGCGCCGCGCGCACCGCGGCGGCCTGGTCGCGGTGGGCCGTGCCGACGGCGATCCGGTCGGCGGTCAGCGGCACGGGCTCCTCGGACCGCTCGGAGGTCGCCGCCCCACCCCGGTCGAGAAGGCGCCGTACGACCAGGGCGACGGCATGAACCGCCTCCGGGTCGGTGCGTGGCGTGTGCCGGGCCGGCAGCTCCAGCAGCCCCCAGCCCGACTCGGCCGCCTCGTCGATCACCCGGTCCGCGCCGGAACCGTCCGACGGCACCGCGAACCCCAGCCGCCGGTCCCCGTGGTCCGTGCCGCTGCGGAAGGGGGTGAAGGGGTAGAACGCGTCCGACACCAGGGGCGCCGCCGACGCCGGGAGCCGCCAGGACACCGGCAGCCGGTGCTGGGGCAGATCGGGGTTGTGGGCCAGCAGCGTCGACACCGCCGAGGCCGACGGGTCGTACGACAGCCCCGCCCACTGCTCGCTGCCCACGATCGCGAACGGGTCCAGCTGCCCGGGGTCACCCACGAACAGCGCCCGCTCGAACAGCCCCGCCACGGCCAGCAGCGCGTCCGACCGCATCTGGTACGCCTCGTCGACGATCGCGTGCCGCCACGGCTCGACGCCCTTGACGTGCGCCCACTTCGCCGCCGTGGAGATCACCACGTCCAGCCCGGTCAGCTCGGCAGCCTTCGCCGACTTCCGTACGTTCGCCAGGTCGTCCAGCGCCTTGTCGTACGGGTCGCTGTCGCTGCTGTGCAGCCGGCCGACCGGGAGATCCGGCTCCTTCTCCGCGAGCCGGATCACCAGGTCGTCGACCTGCGCGTTCGTCTGCGCGATGACCATCAGCGGGCGCCCGGCGGAGGCGAGTTCGAGTGCCGCGCGGACGACGAGGGTCGACTTCCCCGCGCCGGGCGGCGAGTCGACGACGACGCCGCGCGCGTCCCCGTGCAGCGTGTCGCGCAGGATGGCGTCGGTGGCACGGCCCGCCGCGGCCCCGGGGTCGAGCACGGCCTCGGTGGGGGTCACAGAACGTCCTCCTCGGTCACCGGGTCCGGCAGCGGTACGGCGTCGGGCTCACCCGGCGGCCCCCCGTGCGTCCACGGTGTGTCCTCCGGGTCCGGCAGCTTCGCCCCGCCCCGCTGGTCGTGCTCGAACAGGGTGAAACAGAGCGCTTCCCCCTTCTCGGGGACCGACCCCGCCTCCGGCTCCTTGCCCCGCCCCATTCTGTCCATGATCCGCAGGACGAGAAGGCCGCCCCCCTCTTCCTCGTCGTCCGCCTCGTACCCCACGAACTCGGCCGTCTGCGGCTTCCCGCCCAGCGAGCGGTACACCTTCGCGCGCTCCCCGAGATGCGGCCGGTCCTCGGTCCGTACGGTGACCAGCGGCCGCGGACTCGGCCGCTTGCTCTCGCTGTACGCCATCACGACGTCCGTGACCTCCCCGGCGAACGCCTCGCCGGCCAGCCGCCGCCCGGCCATGACGAGCGGGTCGTCCAGGGCCTCCTGGGCGTCGAGCCGGGCCTGTTCCCGCTCGCGCGCGGCCAGTTTGTTCGCGGCGGTGACCGCGTCGTCGATCCGGGGCTGCGGCGGTTCCCCGGCGACGATCCGGTCCCGGTGGCCGGTGAAGGACCAGCGGTCGCGGGTCCACCGGTCGGCCGCGTGGGCGCCCTCCGGCAGGGCGCGCAGCAGGTCCAGGCCGTGCCAGACCGCGTCCCACGTGGGCCGGGTGCGGCTCTCGACCAGGGCGCGGATCTCCCGCTCGGCGGCGGTCAGCGCGCCCAGCCGGTCGTCGGCCTCCAGGCCGTCCTCGGCGGCGGCCAGGGCGAGCCGTGCCAGGTCGTACCGCTCGACGGCCGGGGCCAGCAGCTTGTTGTCGAAGGCCGGGTCGGTCGCGGGCCCGGCGGGCGGACACAGCAACTGGCCCTCGGCGTCCCGCGCCAGCTCCGCCCGCCGCGCCGCCGCCTCGCCCGACTCCCCCTCCGGGGGGTCGATCCAGGCCAGCAGCGACCCCAGATGCTGGTCCTCCACCCCGGACTGGCCGGTCGCCCAGTGCCGCGACAGCAGGTCGGTGAGCGCGAGCAGCAGCGAGGAGCCCGGCACCCGCGCCCGCTCCCCGAAGTGCGTGAGCCACCGCCCGAGCAGCGGCACGCGCGGCGGCGCCGGATGCGGTGCCTCGGGGTCCTGCTCGGCGGTGCGCCGGAACCGCGTGGAGCGGCCGAGGAGCCGGACGAGATCGATGCCCGTCCGGCTCGGCAGGATCAACTGCGGGGCGTCCGCGCACAGTTCGACCTCGACCTTGACGCGCTTGCCGGTCTCCGGGTCGGTCTCGGTGCGTTCGGCCGCCTCCACCACGTCGGCGTAGGAGTCCACGTACGGCAGCACGATGTCCGCCAGCTCGGCCAGGAACGCGAACCGCAGGTCACGGTCCCGGGGCTGGGGCACCACCAGCAGCCGGGGCGCGTCCCGGTCGGTGCCGACGAGCGCGCCGAGCGGAGCCCCGGCCTCACCGGCGGTGGTGAGCGGCACGAGGACGAGCGGGTGGTCCGAGAGATGCCGGTGCAGGACGGTGGCCGCGGGCTGGGCGCGGCCGGAGCTGACGGCTTCGAGACGGGCGAGAGTGGCGATCAGCGACACGCGGCGCCCTCCCGCGCGGCGCCCGCGGTGCCGAGCGCCTCCGCCCGCAGCTCCGCAGCCCGCCGCAGCGCGGCCACGGCGGGGTCGTCCGGGTCACCGGCCCGGCCGTGGGCCGCCGCCAGGACCTCGTCGACGGTGGTGAGGCCGCCCAGCTCGGCGCGGGCGGCCCGCCCCAGGGAGGTCACCGCGCCCTGCGTGCGGGAGCGGGCCCGGCAGTGGAAGGCCAGCTCGCAGGCGGCGAGGCACTCGGGGGCGTAGGTGGCGGACAGTGCCTCGACGGCGGTCGTCAGCCGCTCCCGGGGCAGGTCCGTGGCGAAGCAGGTGCCCTCGGGGAGGGTGTCCGCGATCTCCTCGATGCGGGTCAGCCGGGCCAACTGGCGGCGGGTGACCGCCCGTTGTCTGCGGATGTCCACGGCGGCGGCCGTCGGGAGGTTGGTGAAGTCCTTGGGGCAGACCAGCAGCACCCGGTGGCGCACCTCGGGCGCGGGGGCGTCCCCGCGCGTCTCGCCGCCGAGCCGGGCGGCGACCTCCTCCAGCGCCAGCACGTACACCGCGGCCTGGCGGGCCGCCGCGCCCACCTTCGCCGCGTCCGCGGAACCGTCGAGCATCGGGAAGGACTTGATCTCGACGACCGACCAGGTGCCGTCCGGGTGGACCACGACCGCGTCCGGCTCCAGGAACGCGGGGGTGCCCGCGACGTCGAGCGCGAGCATCGGGTGGTCGAGCAGGGTCCAGCCGCCGGACTCCGTGGCCTCGCGCAGCGCCAGCGCCGTACGGGCGGTGCGGCCCTCGGGGCCCACGGCCGTGAGGTCGGGGACCGAGGCCGACACCGGGGGCCCGGCGCCGGGGTCCAGTCTCTCGTGCACCAGCCGCAGCAGCTCCGCGCCGCCGTCCGCCTTGACGCGGGCCTCGAAGGCGTTGCCCCGCATGAAGGCGAACTGGGACTGGCCGAAGGCGGAGGGCGAGCCGAGCGCGTCGGCGAGCACCGCCTTGTTCACCCCCGCGCCGTCCAGCAGGGCGCGGCGCTCACAGCCCGGGTTGGCCGCGAGCGCGGCGAGGGCGCGCGCGTCCAGCGCCTTCGGGGGGACCTCGGGTCCGCGCAGCTCAGCGAGCCGCTGCCGCAGCCCCGTCCCCCGCCTCCGCGGGGACGGCACCCGGCTCGGGCTCGATGATCCGCTGCCGTGGAATTCGCTCACCCGGGGAAGTCTGGCACTCCCCACTGACAATGGGGGAGACCGAGCCCCGCGAGGCCGCGGTGGCGGGTGTGACGGGCTCCTCCGCGCGCCGTCCGCCGACGCCGCCGGACCGGTCCCCGGCCGCCGTGCCGGCCGCCGCCGCGAGACCGAGCGCCGCCCGGAACCGGTCGGCGATCCGCAGCACCAGCGGGGTCAGCAGCAGACCCACGCCCATCACGGCGGCGCCCGCCGCGGCGTCGAGGAAGTAGTGGTTGGCGGTGCCCATCACCACGATCGTGGTGATCAGCGGGTACGCCACGGCGGCCGTCCGCACGAGACGCGAGCCGCTCCCGAGGCGCCAGAGGATCACCCCGCACCACAGGGCCCAGCCGACGTGCAGGCTCGGCATCGCCGCGTACTGGTTGGTCATGCCGCCCAGGCCCCGGGGAGCGCTGGCCTCGCCGCCCCACCAGCCCCAGGAGCTGTACTGGGCCATCGTGTCGACGAAGCCGTGGGACGGGTCGAGCAGCCGGGGCGGGCAGGTGGGGAGCAGGGTGAACCCGATGAGGCCGATGAAGGTGGAGGTCAGCAGCCAGGTGCGGGCCGCGCGGTAGCGCACGGCGCGGGACCGGAACAGCCACACCAGGATCGCGGGCGTCACCAGGTAGTGCAGCGACGCGTACCAGAAGTCGGCGGGTATCCCGATCCAGGGCTCCCGCGTGAACAGCCGGTTCAGCGGATGCTCGGCGTTCAGCCACAGGGCCTTCTCGAACCGCAGGATCGCCAGGCCGTGGTCGACGGCGTGGGCGGTGTCGCCGCGCGCCAGGAGCCGGCCGGCCGAGTACGCCCCGTACACCAGAAGGATCAGCGGCAGTTCGGTCCACCAGCGGGCCCGCGCGGTCGGAGCCTCCTCGGTAACCGGTGCGCCGGTCCTTCTGTCAACCGGTGCCTCGGTCGCCTCGGTCTGCGGCATCCGACGTCCTCCCCCATCTGTGTGCCTCGGTGTTCACCTGTGCGCGGTGTTCATCTGTGCGTGGTTCTGCGGTGGCCCTAGTGCAAGACGATGTCCAAGACGCAGGGATCGCCTCCCGGGTTGCCCCCCGACAGCGTGAGCGATGATGGAAACATCCGCCTCCCTATTCTTCCTTCTCGCAGAAGGCCCCCGAAAGGTCGCTCATGGCACCGCGCATCCTGCTGGCCCGGCACGGACAGACGGAATGGTCCCTGCTCGGGAAGCACACCGGCAGGACGGACATCCCGCTCCTCGAAGAGGGCCGGCGCGGTGCCAAGCTCCTCGGGGAGCGCCTGCACCGGGCACCCCTGGACGGGCTGCCCGACGCCGACATCCGGACGAGTCCCCTCTCCCGCGCGCGTGAGACCTGCGATCTGGCGGGCTTCGGCGACCGTGCCACCGAATGGGACACGCTGATGGAGGTGGACTACGGGGCGTACGAGGGGCTGACCCCGGCCGAGATCCAGGACTTCCGGCCCGGCTGGCTCATGTGGCGCGACGGTGTCCCCGAGGGGGAGACCCTGGAACAGCTCTCCGCGCGCGCGGACGAGGTCGTGGCGTGGGCGCGTTCCGCCGAGCGCGACGTCCTCGTCTTCGCCCACGGGCACGTCCTGCGCTCCATAGCCGCGCGCTGGCTGGGCCTCGACCTCACCTTCGCCGCCCGTGTCCGCCTCAGCCCCACGTCCCTGTCGGTCCTCGGCTGGGCCTACGGCGACCCGGCGATCGAGTCCTGGAACGACACCGGGCACCTGACGGGCCACTGACGGACCCCGGCGGGCCACTGACGGACCCCGGCGGCCCGCGACGGCCCGCTATGCCGTCCGCGCGACCCCGGCGTGGCGTTCCAGGAACGCCGCCACCCCCGCGGCCCGGCGGTGCGGCAGGAGCACCCGGGCCGTGCCCGCCAGCATCTGCTGGACGCGGGAGGACTGGACCTCGTCGAGCAGGTCGAGGACCCGCAGCCCGGCCGCCGCGGCCTCGTCGGGCCGGCCCCCGCGCGCGAGGTCGTCGGCCAGCTCGGCGGTGTAGAGCGCGATGTTCCGCGTGAAGTGCGGGTTCTGCAGACCGGCCGCCCGGCGCGCGTGCCGGGCGGCCCGGGACCAGTCGCCCAGCGTCGACCAGCACTGCGCCTCCAGGCCCTCCAGCTCGGCCTCCCCGTAGAAGCTCATCCACTCCGGGTCGGCCCCGGCGGCCCCCCGCCCGAACAGGGCGTGCGCCCGGGCCAGTGCCTGCTCGCAGCCCGTACGGTCGGCGAGTCCCGCCCAGCCGCCCGCCTCCCGCAGCGCCAGCAGGGACATCAGCCGGGGCGACCCGAGAGGCCGGGCGACCCGCTGCGCGGCCTGCGCCGCCCGTACCGCCTCGCGCGGCCGGCCGGCGTCGCGCGCGAGGAACGCCGTGTTGCAGAACGCGTGCGCCTCAACACCGGGGTCCCCCGACATCCGGGCCGTCGCGAGCGCCTCCGCGTAGTGCGAGCGGGCGTCGTCGAAGCGCCCCGAGTCGTGGGCCAGCCAGCCCACGGAGATGGCCAGTTCCCCCGCCCCCGCGTACAGCCGGTCGGCGGTGGCCTGCCGGGTGGTGCCCGCGTCGAGCAGCGCGTACGCCGCCCGCAGCGGTGCCGAGGCCCTGCGGTACAGCCCGTCGGCCCCGTGCCGGTCGTCCAGCAGCCGGATCTTGCGCACGGCGGCTTCGAGCGCGCCCGCCTCCCCCGTGCCCGCCCGGTGGACGGGACGGCCGACGGCCGAGGCCGTGGCCCCCGGGGCGAAGGGGCCGAGCGAGGCGGCCGCCACCGCGGCGGTGCCCCCGGTCATGAATGCGCGACGTTGCACGTCGCTCTCCTCGTGGTTCCGGTACGTGTGCTGCGGGCCCCGCCGGCCGCGCACATAGCCCGTGTCGCCCCGCGGGTCCTGCATGTCGTACATCTCTTGCGTGTCATACGGCTCGTACGTCCCTTCCGTCTCACCCCTCACTTCGGGTGAGGGGTGAGAGCGGCTCTCGTAGCGAGGCGAGGGCGCTTCTTCGGCGGGGCGCGCCCCCCGACCGCGTACCTCCGCGCGGGGCGCGAACCCCAGGTCGGTCAGCGTCCGGCCGGGGAACATGTGCAGGAACACCCGTTCGTAGGCGTAGTTGGGGCAGCGGATCTCGCCCGACTCGACCCGGCCGACGTACCGCGCGTCACAGCTCACCCGCTCGCCGATCTCCAGCGCGGCCCGCCGTACCGCCGAGGCGAACTCGCCCGGCGAACGCTGCCCGCGCAGCCGCCTGAAGGCGAGGTTCGGCCGCTGCGGCCGGGGGAACTGGGACGAGGTCACCGATGACGACGCCATGGCCGGGCCCTCTCTCGCGAACCGTCGAACCATGCCGGATTCAGTAGGACTTGTGTGCGTGCTGCACGGTTGGTTCCGCTGTGTCCGGCGGGGCAAGAACGTACCCGCCCGATCGGGGCCCCCACGCGAGGTTTGGCTACAAACCGGATATCTCATCCTGGATATGCCATGAACTGCCATCCTTTGCGGCGCAGTTTCGCCGTAGCCGTTGACGGGGCGACGCGTTGTGCAGGGGGCTGTAGGCGTGGGAGGCCCGGATGAAGAACCACGAACCCCGTTCCGAGTGCGACCTGGTGACCGTGCCCGCGCGGCAGGGGCTGGAGGCGGTCGACATCCTCCGCCGGGGCGCCCTCGACGCGGTGGGGCCGGTCATGGCGGTCGGACCCGTACTGCACGACGACACCTGCGACACCCTCGGGTTCCTGGTGCCGCCCGGTACGGCCGCCGCGTGGGACATGCCGGGGAGCACGTGCACGCAGAGCGACGGGCGGGGGGCGGTGCTGGCTCCTCCGGAGGGGGCGGACTGGTTGTTGCCCCCGGGTGAGGTGGACCTCGCGACCGATCCGACGGTGCTGCGCGCCGCGCTGGGCGAGGCGGCGCGGTTGATCGAGGCCGCTGACAACTGCCGGTGATCTGTCGGGGCGTACCCGGCGCCCGGCGCCCGGCGCGCACCGGGTGCCCCGCGCCCGATAATGAGTTCATGGGCAGGTCGAAGAAGGGGCAGGGGCGGCGTGGGCAGGGGGCCGACGTCGTGGTCGAGGAGGTCGACGGGGGGCTCGCCGAGCTGCTTCCGGACCGGGACCGGCCCCGGGCGTGGACGTTGCTGGTCGACGGGGCACCGCAGTCGCACGTCGACCTGGACGATCCCGCGTACCTGTCGTTCGAGTACCAGCGCCGGCTCGGACACGTCATCGACCTCGCCGCCCCGGCCGGGCGGCCCGTGCACGCCGTGCACCTCGGCGGGGGCGCCTTCACCCTCGCCCGGTACGTCGCCGCCACGCGCCCCCGCTCCACCCAGCAGGTCGTCGAGCGGGACGCGGCCCTCGTCCAACTGGTCCGGCGCGAGCTGCCCCTGGACCCCAACGCGCGCGTACGGGTGCGGTCGACGGATGCGCGCGAGGGGCTCGCGAAGGTGCCCGACGGATGGGCGGACCTGGTCATAGCGGATGTGTTCAGCGGGGCGCGCACCCCGGCGCACCTGACGTCGACGGAGTTCCTCACGGAGGTACGGCGGGTGGTGAAGCCCGGCGGGTACTACGCCGCGAACCTCGCCGACGGCCCGCCGCTGGCGCATCTGCGCGGCCAGATCGCCACCGCCGCCGTCGTCTTCCCGGAGCTGGCGCTGATCGCCGACCCCACCGTGCTGCGGGGCAGACGGTTCGGCAACGCGGTCCTCGTCGCCTCCGGCGTGCCGCTCCCCGTGGCCGAACTGACCCGCCGCGCCGCCTCCGACCCGTATCCCGGCCGGGTCGAGCACGGCAGGGCGCTCACCGACTTCACGGGCGGCGCGCCGGCCGTGACGGACGCGGGCGCGGTGGCCTCTCCCGCGCCGCCGCCGTCGGCGTTCCGCTGAGGTCCCCGATTTCCAGAAGTAACGGTCGCGGGGCGCGTTCGTGGGACGCGGAGGGCGGCACGGCTCCTCCTCAGAAGTTCTGCACGTCCACCCGGGGCGCGCTGTCGTGCCAGGTGCAGAACACCGACACCCGGTCCGCACCGGCGGCGAAGTCGACCCGGATCCAGGTCTCCGTCTTCCACACCTGCATCGACCAGCCCGAGCCGGGCGTCGCCGACACGAGGGTCGCGTAGTCCTCGCCGAGCGAGAGGACCACCCGGCCGCCCTCGGTGTCGTACGCCTTCACCCTGCCCGAGTCGGCCGGGGCGCCGGTGCCCGGACCGGGGCTCGGCCTCGCGGACCCCGGTGGCTGCGAGGGGGTGCGGGACGGCTCGTCCGCCTCCTTCCGCGCCGGTGGCTCCGTGCTCTTCGAGGGCTCCGGACGGGCCGACGCGGTGGGGGGCGCGGTGGCGCCACGGTCCCGCGCGTCGGCGGCCGTGACGGGCAGGGCACGAGGCGGGTCGTAGGCCGTACCGGCCATCACCGTGTGGACGCCCCACCACGTCACCGTGACCGCCGCACCCGTGGCGAGCAGCCAGGCCAGTACGTGTAGGAGTCCTCTGCGCATCGCGGCCATACTGCCCCACGCGTCCCGGCGGTGTCGTGGGACCGGGGCCGCCGGTCCGTCCACGGGCCTTCTCACGGGGCTGCCGAGTGAGTTGTCCACAGGCCCCGGCCGGGCTTCCGCGCATGGCGTACGGTGCGGCGCATGGCAAGTGTGCTCGTGGTCGAGGACGACCCGTTCGTACGCTCGGCGCTGATCAGGCATCTGACGGACGCCGCACACACCGTGCGCAGCGTCGGTACGGCCCTGGAGGCGCTGCGCGAGGTCGCGCACGTCCGGTTCGACGTGGTCGTCCTCGACCTCGGGCTCCCCGACCTCGACGGCTCGGAGGCGCTGAAGATGCTGCGCGGCATCACGGACGTCCCGGTGATCATCGCGACCGCGCGGGACGACGAGGCGGAGATCGTCCGCCTGCTGAACGCGGGCGCGGACGACTACCTGACCAAGCCGTTCTCGGTCGAGCACCTGTCCGCCAGGATGGCGGCCGTACTGCGCCGCTCCCGCGCCTTCGCCGGAGAGGCGCCCCCTTCCCCGGTCATCCGGGTCGGCGGCCTCGCGATCGACCCGCTGCGCCGCCGGGCCGAGCTGGACGGCGTACTGCTCGACCTCACCCGGCGGGAGTTCGACCTGCTCGCGTTCCTGGCCGGACGGCCCGGTGTGGTCGTCGCGCGCAGGGAGCTGCTGACCGAGGTGTGGCAGCAGTCGTACGGGGACGACCAGACCATCGACGTGCATCTGTCGTGGCTGCGGCGGAAGTTGGGGGAGACGGCGGCGAAGCCGCGCTATCTGCACACGCTGCGCGGGGTCGGTGTGAAGCTGGAACCGCCGGGGGCGGGGTCCCGGCCGTGAGGTGGGCCCTGGTCAAGGTGTGCCTGGCGGTGACGGCGATGGTCGTGGTGGCCTTCGCGGTGCCGCTCGGACTGGTCGTCAGGGAGATGGCACGGGACCGGGCCTTCTCCGGCGCCGAGCGGGAGGCGGCCGCGATCGCCCCGGCGCTCTCCATCACCACCGACCGGGAGCAGTTGGAGCGGGTCGTCGCCTCGGCCGGGTCCGACGACGGGATCGCGGTGCACCTGCCGCCGGGCGCGGGGACCCCCGCGGTCGACCTGGGCCGGCAGCGGGCGTCCGACCGGGACATCGCGACCGTGCGGAAGCTGGGCCGGGCCTCCACCACGGAGGTGCCCGGCGGATCCACGCTGCTGCAGCCCACCGCGATCGGCTCCGGCGCGATCGCGGTGGTGGAGGTGTACGTGCCCGAGGCTGAGGTGAGCCGGGGCCTCGCCACGGCGTGGGCGGTGCTCGCCGGGGTGGGCGCCCTGCTGATCGTCGGCTCGGTGGCCGTGGCCGACCGGCTCGGGGTGCGGATGGTCCGGCCCGCGCGGCGGCTGGTGGAGAGCGCGCGGGAACTGGGGGAGGGGCAGTTGGGCGCGAAGGTGCCGGAGAAGGGGCCCAAGGAGCTGCGGCTGGCGGCGGCGGCTTTCAACGCGATGGCCGACCAGGTGGTGCAGCTGCTGGCGAACGAGCGGGAGTTGGCGGCCGATCTGTCGCACCGGCTGCGGACACCGCTGACCGTGCTGCGGCTCAACGCGGCCTCGCTCGGCGACGGGCCGGCCGCCGAGCAGACGCGGGCGGCGGTCGAGCAGCTGGAGCGGGAGGTCGACACGATCATCCGTACCGCGCGGGAGGCCAAGCCGCGGACGGCGGTGGCGGGGCCCGGCGGCGGATGCGACGCGGCCGAGGTGGTCCGGGAGCGGATGGCGTTCTGGTCGGCGCTCGCGGAGGACGAGGGCCGCACGTGGCGGGTGGCCGGGGTCGAGCGCCCCGTCCGCACACCCGTCGCCCGCGCCGACCTGGCCGCCGCGCTGGACGCCCTCCTCGGCAACGTCTTCCGGCACACGGCGCAGGGCACGGCCTTCGCGGTGGACGTCCACCACGCCGAGGACGCGGTGATCGTCCTGGTCTCCGACGCGGGGCCCGGCATCTCCGATCCCGAGGCCGCCATGGCCCGGGGGCGCGGCTCCGGCAGCGACGGCTCGACCGGGCTCGGTCTGGACATCGTGCGCAGGCTCGCCGAGTCGACCGGTGGTGACGTCCGCCTCGGGGCGTCGGTGCTGGGCGGCACCGAGGTGCGGATCTGGATACAGCTCGACGGTGGCGGGGCCGCGGGGGGCGGCAGGCCGTCGGCGCGGCGGGGACGCGGGGGAGTGGCGATACGCCGGCGCAAACACTTCGGTGCGGCGTCCGCCCGAGCCGGGGACGGCGGCGGATGACCGCGGTGGGCGATCTTGCGCGGTCGCGGTGCCCGCCGGGGACGGCCCTTCGGGAAGTGGCGTGACTCACATATGTGTCGGTCACGTTTCGACATCCAGGGATTACGTTTCAACAAAGGGGGACAAGAAGTCTTGACGCATGACATGACATAGAGCTGTTATGGCGGCCACCGATGTTCGGTCGAGTTGGTTTCTGATTGTTTTCGATCAGTCACCGGCGAGGGCCATTGAGACCGAACGACCTGTCCCCAGGGAGCCGTACATGCACCTCACACCTTCCGGTCTCTCCGTCCCCGGCCCGAGCCGCCGCACCGTGCTGCGCGGCGTCGGCGGGGCGGTGGCGCTCGGCGCTGGAGTCCCCCTGCTCAGCGCCTGCGGCGGCAGTGGCAGCTCGGCCGGTGACTCGAAGACCGTCTCGCTCGGCTCCAACGCGTCGGACGCGGTGCCGAAGAAGGCGTTCGCCGAGATCTACGCGGCGTTCAAGAAGAAGTCCGGGATCACGGTCGACGTGAACACCAAGGACCACAACACGTTCCAGGAGCAGATCAACTCCTACCTCCAGGGCACCCCGGACGACGTGTTCCACTGGTTCGCGGGCTACCGCATGCAGTTCTTCGCCGCCAAGGGTCTCGCCAGCCCGATCGACGACGTGTGGGACAAGATCTCGGGCAACTTCCCCGAGGCCATGCAGAAGCTCAGCAAGGGCGCGGACGGCAAGTTCTACTTCGTGCCGCTGTACACGTACCCCTGGGCGCTCTTCTACCGCAAGAGCGTCTTCCAGGAGAAGGGCTACGAGGTTCCCACCACGTGGGACCAGCTGATAGCCCTGTGCAAGCAGATGCAGAAGGACAAGCTCGTCCCGATCGCCTTCGGCGACAAGGACGCGTGGCCGGCGATGGGCACCTTCGACCAGCTCAACTTCCGCACCAACGGCTACGACTTCCACGTCGAGCTGATGGCGGGCAAGGCGTCCTGGACCGACGCCAAGGTCCGCAAGGTCTTCGACCACTGGACCGAGCTGCTGCCGTACCACCAGGAGGGCGCGGTCGGCCGTACCTGGCAGGACGCGGCGCAGACCCTGGTGTCGAAGAAGGCGGGCATGTACCTGCTGGGCACCTTCGTGGGCCAGCAGTTCACCAACAAGGCCGACCTGGACGACCTGGACTTCTTCGCCTTCCCGGAGATCGACCCGGCGTACGGCCAGGACACCGTCGAGGCCCCCACCGACGGCTACATGATGAGCAAGGCCCCGAAGAACAAGGCCGGCGCGGTCAAGCTGATGGAGTTCCTCGGCACCCCCGAGGCCGAGCAGATCTACCTGAAGGCCGACCCGAACGTGGTCGCCGCCTCCACCAAGGCCGACACCTCCTCGTACTCGGCGCTGCAGAAGAAGGCGTACGAGATGATCTCGGGCGCCAAGAGCCTCACCCAGTTCATGGACCGCGACAGCCGCCCCGACTTCACCTCCACGGTGATGCAGCCGGCGCTGCAGAAGTTCATCCGCGACCCCAAGGGCGTCGACAGCCTGCTCTCGTCCATCGAGCGCCAGAAGAAGACGATCTTCGCGTCCTGACGACCGTCCTGACGATCGACCGTCCTCACGACTGGATGACCTCCTGACATGACGACCACCCCCACCGAGAGCCCGGAGGCGGCCACGCCGCCTCCGGGCTCCGGCCCTGCCGCGAAAACCGCACAGAACGGGAAGTCCGCGAAGGTGCCCCAGGGGCACCGGCGGCTCCTCACCCGCCGGGACAGGCTCACGCTGGGCCTGATGGCCGGTCTGCCGACGTTCCTGCACGTCGCCCTCGTCTGGGTGACGGCCCTCGCCTCGATCGCGCTGGCCTTCACCACCTGGGACGGCATCGGCTTCGACTCCATCAAGTGGGTCGGGCTGCACAACTTCGAGGAACTGTTCACCAACAACCCGCAGTTCTGGCCCGCCGTCGAACACAACATCGTCTGGTTCGTGGCGCTCATCCTGATCCCCACGCCGCTGGGCCTGTTCCTGGCCGTGCAGCTGGACAAGAACATCCGCTTCAGCCGCGTCTACCAGACGGCGTTCTTCCTGCCCGTCGTGATGTCCCTGGCGGTCATCGGCTTCGTCTGGCAGCTGATCTACAACCCCGACACGGGCCTGATCAACAGCCTCATCGGTGCCAACGAACCCGGCCACTACATCGACTGGATCGGCGACCCGGACCTCAACCTCTGGGCCATCCTCATCGCCGCGTCCTGGCGCCACACCGGCTACATGATGATCCTGTACCTGGCCGGCCTGAAGGGCGTCGACCCGTCCCTGCGGGAGGCATCCGCGCTGGACGGCGCCAACGAGTGGCAGACGTTCAAGAACGTCATCTTCCCGACCCTGCGCCCGACGAACACCGTCGTCCTGGTCGTCACCATCATCGAGGCCCTGCGCGCCTTCGACCTGGTCTTCGTCTTCAACAAGGGCGCCGAGGGCACGGAACTGCTCTCCATCCTCGTCACCAACAACATCATCGGAGAGTCCAGCCGTATCGGATACGGATCGGCCATCGCCGTCGTCCTGCTGGTGATCTCCCTCGCCGTGATCATCCCGTATCTGATCGCGACCTTCCGGAAGGAGCGGCGCGCATGAGCACCACCGTCGACACCACCGCCGCGGCCGTCGCTCCCAAGGAGCGCACCCCTCTGCGCCCCGCCCGGATCGTCCTGCACGCCTTCCTCGTCTGCATGGCGCTGGCCTGGCTGGGACCCCTGCTGTGGGCGCTGTACGCGGCCCTGCGCCCCTACGGCGAGACCAGCGAGAAGGGCTATGTCTCCTGGCCCGACAAGCTCGGCTTCGACAACTTCACGAACGCGTTCACCCAGTCGGACATGACGCACTACTTCGTGAACACCCTGATCATCGCCGTCCCGGCGGTGCTGCTGACGCTGTTCCTGTCGTCGATGGTGGCCTTCTACGTCAGCCGCTTCGACTTCCGCGTCAACCTCTTCCTGCTGCTGGTCTTCACGGCGGGCAACCTGCTCCCGCAGCAGGTCATCATCACCCCGCTGTACCGCCTGTACCTGCTCATCGACCTGCCCGGCATCACGATGAGCGGCAAACTGTACGACTCCGCGCTCGGCCTGGTCCTCATCCACGTGGCCTTCCAGTCCGGGTTCTGCGCCTTCGTGCTCAGCAACTACATGCGCTCCCTGCCGCACGAGCTGACCGAGGCCGCCCTCGTCGACGGCGCGTCCGTGTGGCGCCTGTACTGGCAGATCGTGCTGCCGCTGTGCAAGCCCGCCATGGCCGCCCTCGCCACGTTGCTGTCCATCTGGATCTACAACGACTTCTTCTGGGCGCTCGTGCTGATCTCCACCGGAGAGAACATGCCGATCACCTCGGCGCTGAACAACCTCTCCGGCCAGTACTTCACCGACCCCAACCTGGTCGCCGCCGGCGCCCTGCTCACCGCGATCCCCACGCTGATCGTGTACTTCGCACTCCAGCGCCAGTTCGTCAGCGGCCTCACCCTGGGCGCCAACAAGGGCTGACCGGCCACTTCTGAGAGAGAACCCTCGTGCACCACCCCTTCACCCACGTGGTCTCCGTGCCCGTGGACATCAGCACGGCACGGGTCCACGAGGAGGGCTGGCAGTCCTGGAGCCCCAGTGGCGCCTACGCCCTCGACGCGACCCCGCACCGCCCGAGCGGCGACAACTGGGCCACGGTCTGCTACCGCCCGGGTGTCACCGTCCCGGCCGGCACCTTCCAGGGAGAGGGCCTGCTGGCCCTCGACCCGGGCGACGGCACACCGGTCCGCCTCTGGGCCGCCCCCGACCCCGTCCACCAGGTCCCCTCGATCCGCCTGACGGTGAGGGACCGGGTCGCCGAGGTGACCTCCGACGGCCCGGTGAAGGAGTGGACCGGCACGGACATCCAGGCGGTGCTGGGCGAGTGGGCGGCGAGCCTCGGCCTCGCGGCCCCCCGCCCGGCCCCCACCGTCTGGTGCTCCTGGTACGAGTACTTCACCTCGGTCACCGAGGACGACATCCACGAGAACCTCCGTGCGATGGACACCCTCGACCTCCCGATCGACGTCGTGCAGATCGACGACGGCTACCAGAAGGCCCTGGGTGACTGGTTCACCCTCTCCGGCCGCTTCCGCTCGCGCGCCGGCATCGCCGACACCATCCGGGCCCGGGGCCGCCGCGCCGGCATCTGGACGGCGCCCTTCCTCGTCGACCCGTCGAGCGCCCTGGCCGCCGGGCACCCCGAGTGGCTGGTGCGTGCCGAGGGCGGCGGCTTCGCGCACGCCGGCCACAACTGGGGCCACGACCTGTACGTCCTCGACACCACGCACCCCGAGGCGGCGGCCTACCTCACCGAGGTCTTCACCACCCTGCGCGCCGAGGGCTACGACTACTTCAAGGTCGACTTCCTCTACGCGGGCGCGCTGGACGGCGTACGGCACACCGGCGTGGACGCCCTGACGGCGTACCGGCAGGGCGTCGAGCTGATCCGTGACGCGATCGGCCCCGACGCCTACCTCCTGGGCTGCGGCGCGCCGATCCTGCCGTCCCTCGGCCTCTTCGACGCCATGCGGGTCAGCCCCGACACGGCTCCGCACCGCCGCCCCGAGGCGGACGACTACAGCCAGCCCGGCCAGGACCCGGCCGAGTTCACCGGCGCCGGCCGCCAGTGGCAGCACGGCCGCCTCTGGGTGAACGACCCCGACTGTCTGATGGCGCGCCCCGCCGTCGAGACACGCGAGCGCTGGGCGGCGCACGTCGAGGCGACCGGGGGCCTGATGGCCTCCGGCGACCGCCTGCTCTCACTGGACACCTGGGGCGTGGACACCACACGCCGACTGCTGACGAAGGGCGCGGAGGCCACCGAATGAAGCGCGAACTGAAGGTCCCCGGCATCGCCTACGGCGGGGACTACAACCCCGAGCAGTGGCCCGAGGAGGTCTGGGCCGAGGACGTACGCCTCATGCGCGAGGCGGGCGTGAACATGGTCAGCGTCAACATCTTCGCGTGGGCGCTGCTGGAGCCGCGCGAGGGCGAGTACGACTTCTCCCGCCTCGACAGGATCCTCGCCCTGCTCCACGAGAACGGCATCGCCGCCGACCTGGCGACCCCGACGGCGGCCCCGCCGGCCTGGTTCTTCGTCAAGCACCCGGAGGCCCTGCCCGTCGACAGGGACGGCCGCACCCTCTCGTACGGCAGCCGGCAGACCTTCTGCCCCTCCAGCCCCGCCTACCGCGAGGCCGCCCTGCGGATCGCCCGCGTGCTCGGCGAGCGGTACGCGGACCACCCGGCGGTCGTCATGTGGCACATCCACAACGAGTACGGCTGCCACAACGGCGAGTGCCACTGCGACACGAGCGCGGCGGCCTTCCGGGTCTGGCTGCGCGAGAAGTACGACGACGACCTCGCGGCGCTCAACCATGCCTGGGGCACGACGTTCTGGAGCCAGTGGTACTACGACTGGGACGAGATCATCCCGCCCCGCCCGACGGGCGCGGTCCCGAACCCGACCCACCAGCTGGACTGGCGCCGCTTCTGCAGCGACGCGCTGCTGTCGCTGTACAAGGCCGAGCGCGAGGTGCTGCTGGAGGCGGCTCCCGCCACCCCGGCCACCACCAACTTCATGGTGATGTTCAACTTCGACAAGCTCGACTACTGGCGCTGGGCACCGGAGTTGGACATCGTCTCCAACGACCACTACCTCCAGTCGACGGACCCCGAGTCCGAGATCGACATCGCCCTCAGCGGAGACCTGGTGCGTTCCCTGGCGGGCGGCAGCCCGTGGCTGCTGATGGAACACTCCACCGGCGCGGTCAACTGGCAGCCCGTCAACCGGGCCAAGACGGCCGGAGAGCTGCGCCGCAACGCCCTGTCCCATGTGGCCCGGGGCGCCGACGGCATCGCCTACTTCCAGTGGCGGGCCGCCAAGGCGGGCGCCGAGCAGTGGCACTCGGCGATGCTCCCGCACGCGGGCACCGACAGCCAGATCTGGCGGGACGTGGTGCGACTGGGCGCGGATCTGGGGTCGTTGGCGGAGGTACGCGGCAGCGCGGGCGTGGCCGAGGTCGCCATCGTCTGGGACTGGAGCGCCTGGTGGGCGGTGGAACTCCCGTCCCAGCCGAGCGGCGAACTCCGCTTCCAGGACCTGGTCCGTGCCTGGTACGAGCCGCTGTGGCGGGCCGGCGTGGCGGTGGACTTCGTCCGCCCCGACGCGGACCTGTCCGCGTACAAGCTGGTGCTGGCGCCGAGCCTGTACCTGGTGGACGACGCGGGTGCGGCGAACCTCACCGGTTTCGCGGAGACCGGCGGCACGCTGGCCGTCGGCTTCCACAGCGGCGCGGTGGACGAGAACTGCCATGTCCGGCTGGGTGGTTACCCGGGCGCGTTCCGTGAGGCGCTCGGCGTGCGCACGGACGAGCTGTTCCCGCTGCTGCCGGGGGAGTCGGTGGGCCTGAGCGACGGCGGTACGGCCGGACTGTGGTCGGAGCGGATCGCCCTGGCGGGCGCCGAGGCGGTGACGTCGTACACCTCCGGCCCCCTGACCGGCGTCCCGGCCGTCACCCGCCACACCCACGGCACGGGCACCGCCTGGTACGTCGCCACCCGCCCGGACCCGACGGCCCTCGCCGCCCTCCTGGACCGCGTCCGCGAGGAGGCGGGCGTGACCTCGGTGCGCCAGACCCCCGCACACGTCGAGGCGGCCCTGCGCCGGGGCCCGGACGCGGACTACCTCTTCCTGATCAACCACGGCGACGACGACGCCGAGGTCGAGGTCGCCGCCGGGTCCGTCGAGCTGCTGACGGGCAAGCCCGTCACCAAGCCCGACGCCCCGGCGACGGTGCTGGTACCGGCCGGGGACGTGGCGGTCGTCCGCGAGCCGCGCTGACCCCGCTCATGACGGGACAGGGCCGCGCTCCTTCGGGGGCGCGGCCCTGCGGCCGTTCAGGGGCTGCACGCCTCGCCGGGCGATGGATATACTCGATACTCGTCCGTATATCCTGGAGGTTCTCGTGGCCAAGACGCTCATCGACATCGACGAGGACCTGCTGGCCGAGGCCGCCGTAGCGTTCGGGACCAAGACCAAGAAGGACACCGTCACCGCCGCGCTCAGGGAAGGCGTCGAACGCAAGAAGCGGGCCCTCGCGCTGGCCCGACTGGCGGCCCGGGCGGATGCCGGGGACTTCGACGTGCTGCTGGACAAGGAGAACTACCGTCGATGAGCGCGGCCACCTACCTCATCGACACCAGCGCTCTGGTCCGCGTCCTGAAACAGCGGACGCGCACCCTGTGGGAGAAGCCGCTGCAGGAGGGGCTGATAGCCCGCTGTCCGCTGACCGAGGTCGAATTCCTCTACAGCGCCAAGAACGCCGAGGACAGGGCGGAACTGGTACGGGACCTCGACGCCCTGTTCGACTGGACCCCTCTGGACGACCGGGCGGTGACACGGGCGTGGGAGGTCCAACGGGAACTCACCGAGAAGGGAAGGCACCGGTCCGCCGGCGCGGTGGACCTGCTCGTCGCCGCGACCGCCGAGCTTCAGGGCCTGACCGTGCTCCACTACGACCACGACTTCGAGACCATCGCCTCGGTCACCGGCCAGCCGGCCCAGTGGCTCGCGCCCCCAGGCACCCTCTGACCACCCCCTCCGGGGCGCGGCGCTTCCCCTATGCGCGCCGCGCCCCGGGGCCCCCGTTCCCCCCTGGGGGCTCCCCGGCCCCCGGCCCTGTGGCCCGTTATGCCGGCGCCAGTGGCGGGAGGGCGCCCGTCTTCGCCGCCTGCGCGTACCAGTGCGCGCTCGACTTCGGCGTGCGCGCCAGGGTCGCGTAGTCGACGTACACCGCGCCGAAGCGCTTGCCGTACCCGTACGCCCACTCGAAGTTGTCCATCAGGGACCACAGGTAGTACCCGCGCACGTCCGCCCCCTCGGCGATCGCACGCCGGACCGCCCGCAGGTGGCCGTGCAGGTAGGCGATGCGCTCGGGGTCGTGGACGCGGCCGTCCGAGTCCATCTTGTCGTCGTACGCGGCCCCGTTCTCCGTCACGTACATCGGCAGGCCCGGGGCCTCCCGCGAGTAGCGCATGATCAGCTCGTGCAGGCCCGTCGGGTCGATGGTCCAGCCCATCTCCGTACGCTCGCCCGGGGTCTGGTGGAACAGGACGTCGTCCGCGCCCGGCCACGGCGAGTGGTTGCTCGCCCCGTGGCCGTCCGCGCGGGGGCCCTTCAGGTCGGCGTCCGCCGCGCCGACCAGCGTCGGCGTGTAGTAGTTCAGCCCCAGCGCGTCCAGCGGCTGGTGGGCCGTCGCCACGTCACCGTCCCGCACGAACGACCAGTCCGTCAGCGACGAGGTCGCGGCGAACAGGGTCTCCGGGTACGCGCCGTGCAGCATCGGGCCGTGGAAGACGCCGTTGGCCAGGTCGTCGATCCTCTTCGCCGCCGCCACGTCCTCGGGGGAACTGGTGATCGGCCGTACCACCGAGGAGTTGAGGCTCACCGCGATCGCGTTGCGGGCGGGCATCGCCGACCGCAGCGCCGAGACACCGAGCCCGTGCGCCACGTTCAGGTGGTGGGCCGCGCGCAGCGCCGCCACCGGGTCCGTACGGCCCGGCGCGTGCACCCCTGAGCCGTAGCCCAGGAACGCGGTGCACCACGGCTCGTTGAGGGTGATCCACTGCTCGACACGGTCGCCGAGCGCCTCGCCCACGATCCGCGCGTACTCGGCGAAGCGGTGCACGATGTCCCGCTCGGGCCAGCCGCCGGCGTCCTCCAGCTCCTGCGGGAGGTCCCAGTGGTAGAGGGTGACGGCCGGCTTGATGCCCTTGTCCAGCAGCTCGTCGACCAGCCGCCGGTAGAAGTCGAGCCCCTTCTGGACGGCCGGGCCCCGCCCCGTGGGCTGCACCCGCGACCAGGAGATGGAGAAGCGGTACGCGTTGAGGCCCAGGTCCGCCATCATCGCCACGTCGTCGCGGTAGCGGTGGTAGTGGTCGACAGCGATGTCACCGGTCTCGCCGCCGGCGGTCTTGCCCGGCGTGTGACTGAAGGTGTCCCAGATGGAGGGCGTACGGCCGTCCTCCCGCACCGCCCCCTCGATCTGGTACGCGGAGGTGGCCGCGCCCCAGAGGAAGGCGGGAGGAAAGGTCACCGGGGTGGCCGGGTTCACGGGTTCAGGCATGGAAGCGCTCCCATAGTGGTCGTGGAGACCGACAGTGGTGGGTGGGGGGAGGAGAGAAGAGGGGGCCGGGGCGGCGGTGGCCCAGCCCCCGAGTGGGGTTTCCGCGGTGAGGCGGTAGGCGCGAGCCGGGTCACCCCTTGATCGCGCCCTGCATGATGCCGCCCACGATCTGCTTGCCGAACAGGAGGAAGGCGATCAACAGCGGCAGCGTGCCGAGCAGCGCACCCGCCATGATCACCGACTGGTCGGGGATGTAGCCGGTGCCGAGGGCGTTGAGGGCCACCTGGACCGTCGGGTTCTGCTGGTTCAGCGCGAGGATCGGCCACAGGAAGTCGTTCCAGGCCATCACGAACGTCAGCAGCCCGAGCACCGCCATCGCCGGCCGCGCGGCCGGGAACACGACGTGCCACACGACCCGCAGACTGTTCGCGCCGTCGACGCGCGCCGCCTCGATCAGCTCGGTGGGCAGCGCCTGGACCAGGTACTGCCGCATGAAGAACGTGCCGAACGCGCTGACCAGCGTGGGCAGGATGACCGCCTGCAGCTGGTTGGACCAGTTCAGGTCGCTCATCCACAGGTACAGCGGGACCACCGCCAGCTGCGGCGGGATCATCATCGTGCCGATGGTCAGCAGCAGCAGGACGCTGGAGAACCGGAACCGCAGCTTGGCGAAGGCGAACCCGGCGAGCGTGGAGAACAGCACCGTGCCGACGGTGATCGTGCCGGCCACGAGCGTCGTGTTGAGCATCGCCGTGCCGAGCCCGGCCTGCTCCCAGGCGGTCTCCATGTTCTTGAACAGGTTCCCGCCGAACCACAGCGGCGGCGGCGCCTCGGCGAGCCGCTGGCTGGTGCGCGAGGCCGCGATCGCCGTCCACACCAGTGGCGCGAACGAACCCAGGGCGAAGAGGGTCAGGACGACATAGGTGAGCGGTCCCGCGTGCATCTGCTTGCCCGCGCCCATCACCCGACGGCGCGTGGCCTTCGTCTCCGGGGCCCGCTCCGGTACCCGGGGGCGGGTCAGTTCGCTCGTGGTCATGGGGACTTCCTCAGCCGTCGGGTGATCAGCAGGTTGATCGCGGCCACGATCAGCAGGATCAGGAACATCGACCAGGCGATGGCGGACGCCTTGCCGAGGTTTCCGATCATGAACCCCTGGTCGTACATGTACAGACCGAGCGTCTGGAACTGGTGCTCGGAGCCGCCCTTGGCGCCGTCGGCCCCGCCGAACAGCAGGGACTCACCGAAGAGCTGGGTCGCGCCGATCGTGGAGACGACCACCGTGAACAGGATCGTCGGCCGCAGCTGCGGGATCGTCACATGGATGAACTGCTGCCAGCGGTTCGCTCCGTCGATGGACGCCGACTCGTACAGGTCGGAGGGGATCGCCTGCATCGCCGCGAGGTAGATCAGCGCGTTGTAGCCGGTCCACCGCCAGATCACGATCGTGGAGACCGCGAACTTCGAACCCCAGTTGGACTCGCGCCAGTTGACGGGGTCGATCCCGATGAAGTCGAGCAGCCAGTTGACCATGCCGCCGTCCCAGGAGTACAGCAGCACGAACACCAGCGTGGCCGCCGCCACCGACGTGGCGTACGGGGTGAGCATGATGACCCGCCACACGGTCGAGCCGCGCAGCCGGTAGTTGAGCAGGTGCGCGATGCCGATCGCCATCAGCAGCTGGGGCACGGTGGCGATCACGCCGATGGCGAAGGTGACCCACAGGGAGTTCCAGAAGAAGTCCGAGGACAGCAGGTTCTGGTAGTTGTCCAGGCCCACCCAGGTCTGGTTGTCCAGGTCGGCCAGCTGCACGTTGTGCAGCGAGTACCAGCCGGTGTAGAGCAGCGGGACGAGCGAGAACGCCCCGAAGATCAGGAAGAAGGGGGAGATGAAGACGTACGGGGAGGCCTTCATGTCCCAGCGGTACAGCCGGCTGCGCCACGAGTCGGTGGCCGCCGGCGGCGTACCGCGAACCTGAGCGCCCCGGACCGCGCCCGGCTCATCGCCGGGCGCGGTCTCGGCGCTCGCCGCGGAATGCGCGAGTGCCTCTTTGGAGCTGGTCACTGGCCGAGCACGTCCTTGATCTCCTTGCTGGCGGCGTCCCAGCCCTCCTCAGGGCTCTTGCCCTTCTGCTCGACCTGCACGATGCCGATGTCGGCGATCGCGGTGCCGATCGGCTGGTCCTTGGTGCCGAAGTGCTGCACCGGGATCGTCTTCGCCGAGTCGGAGAAGATCTGCGTCAGCGGGGCGTCGGAGAAGTACGCGGTGGTGTCGGGGCTCGGCTTGAGGGTCGCGTACGCCGACGGGGTCGACGGGAAGCTGGCCTGCTTGGCGAAGACCTTGGCCTGCTGCTCGGGAGCGGTCAGCCACTTCGCCAGCGCGATGGCCTCCTTCTGGTGCTTGCTCGCCGTCGGCACACCGATGAACGCGCCGCCCCAGTTGGCCGCGGTCGGCGCCGCCGCCACGTCCCACTTGCCCTTGCCCGCTTCCCCGGACTTCTCCTGGATGTAGCCGATCATCCACGCCGGGCAGGCCACCGTGGCGAAGGTGCCCTTGGCGTACCCCTGGTCCCAGGGCGTCTCGAACTGCTTCAGCTTCGCCGACATGTCGCTGGTCGCCACGGACATGGCCGCGTCCCAGGAGTCCTTCACACCCTTGGACTTGTCCCAGATGGCGTTGCCGTCGGCGTCGTAGTAGCGCTCGGTCGCGCCACCGAGGGCCGCGTTGTAGACCGAGGACGCCGAGTCCACGTACTTGGTGCCCTTCGGCGCCTTCTTCATGTACTCCTTGCCGAGGTCGACGTACTTGCTCCAGTCGCCCTTCCACTGCTCGGCGAGCTTGGCGCGGTCGGTCTCCAGGCCGGCCTTCTCGAACAGGTCCTTGCGGTAGCAGATCGCCATCGGGCCGATGTCGGTGCCGAGGCCGATGAGCTTGCCGTCCTTGGTCGTGGCCTGCTGGTTCTTCCAGTCCAGCCACTGCGACTTGTCGACCTCCTTGCCGAGGTCGACGAACTTGTCGCCCTGCGTCTGCACGGCCTCGGTGACGTTGCCGATCTCGATCGCCTGGATGTCGTCGGTGCCGGAGCCGGCCTGCAGCCGGGTGAGCGTCTTGGGCCAGTAGACCGAGGTCTTGGTGGTGACGTTCTCCTTGATGACGATGTCCGGGTGCTGTTGCATGTACTCGTCGTACAGGCCGGCCTGCTTGTAGCCGAAGACACCGAAGGTGCCGACCGTCAGCGTGGTCTTGCCTCCGCTGTTGCCGCCGCCCTCGTTCGACGTGCCGTCGTCCGGGTCCTCGGAACAGCCGGCCAGCAGCCCGGCGCCCAGGGCGGCGACGGCTGCCAGGACCACCGTGTTGCGGGCGGTTCGGGTACGTGCTCGCATTGCGTCCTCCTGATGCCCTGACGTGCCGACCCCCCGGCCAACGGCGTTGTTGGGCCCGTTAGTTCATGCTGCGGCTCGGGCGGGGAACGTGCGGGTTGTGTAAGTGCCAGGTACTGTGGGAGCGCTCCCACGAGTGATGTGTTGAAGAGTCGTCGGTTCGTGCGGGGGTGTCAAGGGAGTGAGCGCGGAGAGATGCCTTCGGTTATCGGGCTGTTAACTAACCCGGTGCCCGCGGCCGGGCATGCCCCAAATCGGCCGGCTCGGCCCGCGCGAGGCCCGGAGATCGGCGGGAAGGGTCCGGGCGCGGGGTGTTCGGGCAGGTACGGACGGGGAGGCGGCGGCGACGGACCGCCCTCGTGCTCCGCGCCGGCTGCGCACCGGACCGCCGGATTCCGGGGCGGCGGCACTGTTGGACTCGTGTAACCAGCCGTCGGCGACCGATCGGTGTCCGGTCGGCGGGGAGCCGGGCGGGGAGCCGACGCGCGAGCCGGGCCGGTGTCACCGACGGCGCCGTGACCCGGCCGAGCACTTCCTGTACATCGTACGAGGAGCAGGACTGTTAGATTCCACGCCAGCGCGGTATTGACGGGAGGCGACCATGGTGGCAGGCCACGGGGCACGGGGCCGGAGCGGTGGGCGACCGACGCTGGAGGAGGTCGCCGCACGGGCCGGAGTGGGCCGGGGGACGGTCTCCCGGGTGATCAACGGCTCGCCCCGGGTGAGCGACGCGACCCGCGCGGCGGTCGAGGCGGCCGTCGCGGAGCTGGGTTACGTCCCGAACACGGCGGCCCGCGCGCTCGCGGCGAACCGTACCGACGCGATCGCGATGGTCGTGCCCGAGCCGGAGACCCGCTTCTTCTCGGAGCCGTACTTCTCCGACATCCTCAAGGGTGTCGGAGCGCAACTGTCCGACACGGAGATGCAGCTCCTGCTGATATTCGCGGGCAGCGACCGGGAGCGCCGGCGTCTCGCCCAGTACCTGGCCGCGCACCGCGTCGACGGTGTCCTCCTGGTCTCCGTCCACGCGGACGACCCGCTCCCCGACCTGCTGTCGCAACTGGAAATCCCGGCGGTCATCAGCGGCCCCCGCTCGGAGCACGAGACGCTCCCCTCGGTCGACTCCGACAACCACGGCGGCGGCCGCTCGGCGGTGGAGCACCTCATCGCACGGGGGCGCACCCGCATCGCCACGATCACCGGCCGTCTGGACGTCTACGGTGCCCAGCGGCGCATCGAGGGCTACCGCGACGCCCTGGAGGACGCGGGCCGCGAGGTCGACGAGCGCCTGATCGCCCCCGGTGACTTCACGGAGGAGGGCGGCCGCCGGGCGATGCGGGAACTCCTGGCCCGCTGCCCGGACCTCGACGCGGTCTTCGCCGAGTCCGACGTCATGGCCTCCGGCGCCCGTCAGGTCCTCCGCGAGGAGGGCCGCCGTATACCCGACGACGTGGCGCTGGTCGGCTACGACGACTCGGCGATCGCCCGCCACATGGACCCGCCCCTCACCAGCGTCCGCCAGCCGATAGAGGAGATGGGCCGCGCGATGATCGACCTCCTCCTCGACGAGATCGCGGACCGCCGGCCGGCGGTGTCGAGGGGGTTGGAACGGCGGCAGGTTGTGCTGCCCACGGCGCTTGTGGAGCGGGATTCCTCCTGAGCGTGGGCGCGGGGGCGCGCCCGGCTCGGCGGCTGCTCGAACGGGGCTGATGACGACGTCTTGTCAACCGGCGGATTTGGCGTCGTCGGCCGACTCGGCGGCCGCGCGCTCGATGACGAACGAGCCCTTGCCGACGACTGTCCGTACGTAACCCATCTCGGCCAGCAGCACCAAGGTCTTGCGGGCCGTTCCGCGGGCGATCCCGAACTCCTGCATCAGCCGGTCGACGCCGGGCACCGCGCGGCCCAGAGCGTAGGTGCCGTTGCCGATCCGGGAGATGAGCACTGCCGCGAGCTGCAGGTACAGCGGGTCGGCCGCTTCCGGATCCAGCTCGTCGTCCGGGCCGTAGCCCTTGGGGATGTCCACCATGGCTAGACCGTATGTGCCCATGCAAAACAGGGTTCTTCTGTGTCATGCCATGGCAGGGCATGACCAGGTTGCGCTAACGTCGGGTGTGACACGAAACGACCCCCGCGACGCGGCGAACGTCCGGGGGCGTGGCCACCAGCTTCGAAGGAGCTGACGACAGTGAGCATTATCCACGCGTTCCTGCGGTGGGCCCTGGGCGTACTCGCCCCCGGCACCGGCAGGCGCCGCCTGACCGCCGCCCGTCCCACCCCTCCGCCCCGCGGAATCCCCCTGCACCGGCCCCGACCGCTGCCGCAGGCGCTTCCGGCCCGGCGCTCCCCGTACGGCCTCCACGGACCGCTCGACGGCGGCGCGACCGTCATGGTCCGGCCGTACGTCGTCGAGGCCGAGCGGGAACAGGCCCGGCAGTCCCGGCGGCGGCTCGCCCTGGTGCTCGCGGCGGACTTCGGTATCGACCTCGACGAGCATGTGATCGGCGCGGTGGCGAAGGCGGTGGCGTGATGGGCGTCTGTGAACCTCCCCGCCGCCCCGAGCCGTCGGGGGTGGGCCTCGGTGACACCGTTCGGGACGCGGGAAGCGGTCGGATCGGCAGGGTGATGGGGTTCGTCGGCCCATACGTCCAACTGCGGCCGGTCGGCGGCGGCCGGGAATGGGATGCCCTGCTGGAAGGGCTCAGGCCGGTGACCCGGTCCGAGGCGCTGAGGGAAAGTGTTGCCCGGAGCAACGCGCGGTCGCGAGGGGAGCGCTTGTAGCGGTGACCTCGAATGCCGGGCCGTGCGGCTGGCAGCCTGGCCTTCATGGAGCAACTCGTTGGTGGGGAGAACACCGGCAGTCACCCGCTGTCGGACGTCGACCGGGTCGAAGAGCCCTTGGAGAAGTACCTGGCCCGGATCGGCGACGTCTTCCGGGTGTTCGGGAGCCAGGACTCGGGGTGCAGGGCCTACGGCGTGCGGCTGCCGGACCGTGGTGAGCGGTGGTTCGTGAAGACGGCGGTCTCTGCCGTGGGCCGGCGGTCGCTGGAGCGGGCCTGGGACTTCCACCGGGCCGTGCGGCACCCGGCGATCGTCCCGCAGGTGCACCGGATCGCCCTGCGGGACGGGACGGCCGTGGTCATGCCCTGGCGGGACGGCGAGGTGCTGTACGACCCCGCCGAGCGCGGCAGCGGGGACCGTACGAGCCCCGGCAGCCCGATGGCACGCTTCCGCTCCCTGCCCGTCGACCGGATCGAGGCGGCCTTCGCCCGCGTCCTCGACGCCCATCTCGCCGTCGAGGCCGCCGGGTTCGTCGCCGTGGATCTCTACGACGGGGCTCTGCTGTACGACTTCACGGCGTGCGAGATGCGCCTGATCGACCTCGACGAGTACCGGCCCGGCCCCTTCGTGCTGGACGCCGACCGGCTGCCGGGGTCGACCCGGTTCATGGCGCCGGAGGAGTACGAGCGCGGCGCGACGATCGACATCCGCACCACCGTGTACGCGCTGGGCCGTACGGCCCGGCTCCTGCTGGACGCGGGGGACGAGGAGCGCGCCTGGCGGGGCACGGCGGCCCGACTGGACGTCCTGGAGCGGGCCACGCACCCCGACCCCGCTGCGCGCTTCGCGGGGGTACGGGAGTTCGCGGAGGCCTGGCGTGGCTGAGGGCGGATCGGGGCTCACTGTGCCGGTACCGGCACAGTGCCCCGATGCCCTCGTCCCACTCACCGATCCCCTGTACCGCAGCAACCAGGTCGGCAAGGGCCGGGTGATCCAGGGCACCGGCCTTGCCGGTTCCTGCTGGTGTCCGTGTCCTGCGTGACGTGTGCGCCCGAGTTCGTCTGCTGCTGCGTACCGGGAGACCTCGCACGGTGCAACGGAGCGGGACCCGGCCTCCCCGTCCCCGGTTCAACTCGGGTGGCAGCGATCGAGTGCGGCACGAACCCGGCTGAGCCCCTCCACTCTCCAGCGGCCGCGATCGGGCATCTGGTCGTCCCTGCGCCAGCGCCAGGCCGAGAACATCGCCCAGTTCAGGGCGCGGCACTGGTGGATCAGGGTCTGATCCGCCCCCGCATAGTGCTGTCCCACGTTCTCGGGCGCATGGGCGAGGTCGAACTCGACCGGCCCGCGGCAGCATGTGGCGAGGTCCACGAGAAGCGGCCCTCTCCTCGTGTTCAGGAGGTTGCCGGGATGAGGCTCGCCGTGCAGTAGCTGGTCGCCGGCCGTGTCGGCGCTGATCGCGGCGCTCAGGCCGGCGAGTGTCTCGCTGAGGAGCTGCCGGTCGGCGTCGGGCAGCTCGGGCGAGCGCTGTCGGTCGGTCACCTGTCTCAGTGCCACCGCAACCCGATCGGTGACATGCGGTGCGGCCAGATCGATCCGGCGCAGGGCGGCATGGTGCCGTAGCAACACGTCCGCGTAGTCGGCCGGAGCGATCTCTGATCGCACAGGTTCGTAATAGGTCCAGAGCGAGATGGCGAAGGCGTCGCGCACATGGACTCGGGCCTCGACCCGGGGGGCGAGCCCGGCCACCGGAGCATCGACGTCTGAGAGACGGCGAGCGACCTCGACTTCGAACTCGGAATCGGCCAGATGCCCCGAGGGGGCTACCCGAGCCAGCACGTCGCAAGGGACCAGACGCAGCGCGACACGGTCCGAGTTGTGGATGACATGTGCAGCGTCGGCCTGAAGGCCCAGCTCCGAAGCGGTCGCCCGTCCTGCCTCGACCGCCCGGCGGAGTTCTGATGGCTCCATACCGTTCTCCCTCGTCGGTAAGTATGCCGCTGGCGCACCGCAACGCTAGGCGGGAGCAGGAGAGTTCGCCGACACATGGCATGGAGGCAGGGCTCGTGCGACTGTCCGGGCCGTGCCAGGACGCCTCTCGGCACGCTGATCCCAGAGGGAACCGCTGTTGCCGCGTCACCGGTGTGCTCGCGTCGATGCTGTGGCGCGCTGCCGGAAGCGGATCACCAGCGCGGGCACGGCCGCGCTGACCGAACGGGCCGCCGGTGACTACGGGCCGCAGGGCGTGAAGGGAAGGGCATGCGAACGAGCCCCGACCTGGTTCCCAGGTCGGGGCTCGTTGTTCAGGGTGAGTGACGGGACTCGAACCCGCGGCATCCTGGACCACAACCAGGTGCTCTACCAGCTGAGCTACACCCACCATGACCGGCGGTTCATCCGAAGGCTTCCCCGACCGGCCGAGAAAAAGTGTACAGGGTCTTCAGGGGTGCCCGCGCACACGTTTCGGTGGGGGGCGTTCGGGGGCCCGGAGGGGCCCGGTGGACGAGGTCACAGCGCGGGCAGGACGTGCTTCGCGGCGATCGTGCGGGCCGTGTCCGAATCGGGTCCGGGCTGCGGGACGAAGATCGCCTCGCGGTAGTAGCGCAGCTCGGCGATGGACTCGCGGATGTCGGCGAGGGCCCGGTGGTTGCCGTTCTTCTCGGGGCTGTTGAAGTACGCCCGCGGATACCAGCGGCGGGCCAGCTCCTTGATGGAGGAGACGTCCACGATGCGGTAGTGGAGGTGGCTCTCCAGCGTGGGCATGTCCCGGAGGAGGAAGCCGCGGTCCGTGCCCACCGTGTTGCCGCACAGCGGGGCCTTGCGCGGTTCCTTCACGTGCTCGCGCACGTACGCCAGGACCTGAGCCTCCGCGTCGGCGAGTGTCGTGCCGCCGGCCAGGGCGTCGAGCAGGCCGGACGCGGTGTGCATCTCGCGCACCACCTCCGGCATCGTCTCCAGCGCCGAGTCCGGCGGGCGGATGACGATGTCGACACCGTCGCCGAGCACGTTCAGCTCGGAGTCGGTGACGAGGGCGGCCACCTCGATGAGCGCGTCGTCGGACAGCGAGAGGCCGGTCATCTCGCAGTCGATCCACACCATGCGATCGTTCATGTGTCTCACCTTACGGCCCGTGACAGCCGTACGGCCCGGTCCTGCACCAGGGTGATCACGGAGTGATCCGGTGCGGGACCGGGCCGTCGGACGGCCGTGCGCTACGGCGCGCTGCGCTGGCCCGGCAGGCGGCCCGTCGCGTACAGCTCCGGCTTGGCGCCCTCCGCGGAGAGGGACGCCGACGGCGCCAGGGCGCTCGCCGCGGCCGTGCGGCGGGCCTGCAGCGGCACCGGGGCGTGTTCCGGCGACATCGCCGGCCCCGGGACGCCGTGCGGCCCGTCATGGTGGTCGCTGTGCTTCTCGCCCTGGGGGCGACGGGCACGGTAGGCCGCCCGGTACGCCGCCGGGGACGACCCCAGCTGCCGCCGGAAATGCCCGCGCAGCGCCACCGGCGAACGGAAGCCGCACCGCCCGGCGACCTCGTCCACCGAGTAGTCCGACGTCTCCAGCAGACGCTGCGCCTGCAGCACGCGCTGAGTGATCAGCCACTGCAGGGGAGCGCTCCCGGTGAGCGAACGGAACCGGCGGTCGAACGTACGACGGCTCATGTACGCCCGTGCCGCGAGCGTCTCCACGTCGAACTGCTCGTGGAGGTGCTCCAGCGCCCAGGCGACGACCTCGGCCAGCGGGTCGGCGCCGATCTCCTCCGGTAAAGACCGATCGAGGTAGCGCTCCTGGCCGCCCGATCGACGGGGTGGGACGACGAGACGGCGGGCCAGCGCGCCGGCCGCCTCGTTCCCGTGGTCGGTCCGCACGATGTGCAGACAGAGATCGATTCCGGCCGCGGTGCCGGCCGACGTCAGTACGTCACCGTCGTCCACGAAGAGTTCTCGTGGGTCGACGTGGACGGACGGATAGCGCTTGGCCAGCGTCGGCGCGTACATCCAGTGCGTCGTCGCGGGCCTGCCGTCCAGCAGTCCGGCGGCGGCCAGCACGAACGCGCCGGTGCACAGCCCGACGATGCGGGCTCCCTCCTCGTGCGCTCGGCGCAGTGCGTCGAGCGCTTCCTCCGGCGGCGGTGAGGTGATCGAACGCCATGCGGGCACGACCACCGTGCCCGCCCGCGAGATCGCCTCAAGGCCGTTCGGTGCGGTGAGTTCCAGGCCCCCCGTGGTCCGCAGCGGGCCTTCCTCACCCGCGCACACCAGCAAGCGGTAGCGCGGCACGCCGGCGTCCTGGCGGTCGATCCCGAACACCGACAGTGGAATGGAACTCTCGAAGATGGGGCCGCCGCTGAACAGCAGCACCGCGACGATCTCCTTGCGGCGTCGCCCGGACAGCTTCCGGGCCGCGGCTTCCGGCGCGGCGGTGGAGTCCTGGCTCATACTGCTAAGCCCCCCTCGGTGGTCGCGGCTCCTCGGTTGTGTCGCTCCTGCACGTTTCCCCTTGGTCCTGCACGAGTCCCCCGCCGTAAGACAGTCATGATCGAATCTACTGTGTCCCGTGGTGCCGGCGTGACCAGATCGCCAACCGGCACATTGTCGACATGGCAACTTGGCGTAAAGCATTCGATCACGAAGCGTTGCACTCGTGGAGCGTGCAGGGAAGTACGCCTCGTCCCCGTGGCCGGTCCACGTAGGGTGCGCGCGACCCCTGGACCCCTTTCGGTGCAGGTCGAACGGGGGGTGGGGGGGTGTTCGACCAAGGAACACGCAGGTAACCGAAGTTGGCTGAAAAGATACGGGGGTGTGCGCGGAAACCGGTCAGTCGACCGGCGTACTCGGGCCGGGGTTCCGTCCGCCTCTGTGCGCCCCGGGGGCGGGGCGTCCGTGCCGGCCGCGCTGGGGGGTGCGATCTTCGGCCATCGAACGGGCGGGTGCCGCGGGGGCCGGCGGAGGGTGTGCGGCGCTGTCGTGGGCCGCGCGGGCCGCGCCGCGTTCGGACTGGCGCAGGAGGACGCGGCAGACGCCGGTGACCGCGGCCAGGCCCAGGGCCGCGCCCGTGGCGCCGGCGAGGGAGGTGCCGTACCAGACGAGGACGACCGGCACGAGGACGCAGCTGAAGGCCGCCCAGCGGACCACGTCCGTGGCGGTGTCGGCGGAGTGGGGCGCGGGTGACGGCACGGGGCGGCGCGGGGACTGGGGGGCGCGTTCGGGGGAGTGCGGCCGGGGCGGGGGGATCTCGTCGGACTCGGGGGCGGACTGAGGCGCGGTGCGGTGCGCGGACACTGCGGGCTCCCTCCTGGCTCCCATGGGATCGGCTTACCGGGGTTCAACGCCTGTTCGAGCTGTCGGTCACTGGTTCCGCCTGATCGGGTTGCCGCGAGGGCCAGCGTTCACTCGTCGACGGCGGGTGCCGGATCGGGGCGGGCCGGATGAACCGGCTGTACGTGGCAGCAACCATTGCGTTACGGGGCGGTGCTCGTGCATGCTCCCTGGAACCCCGCGCAGCCGGTGCGGGATCTGGGCGAAGGAGGCGTGCGGTCGTACCCTTGGGGGTATGGGCTGGGGAAGATGTTTCCCGGACACGGCTCCGCCGCACACCGACGTCCCCTACACGTCGTCCCACACGAGGATCCAAACGCCGAGACACCCATGGCCGGTCAAGAATTCTTCGAATCCGCGGACCGCGAGCGGCGGCCCGTCGCCGATCACACGGCGGCCGAGCCCCTTGCGGCGGAAGAGGCACGTCCCTCCTGTGATCCCGCCTTCAAGCACGGCGTCGTCGTCGGCTTCGACGGTTCGACGTCCAGTGAGCGCGCTCTCGCGTACGCCATCGGCATGGCCCGCCGCTCCGGCTCGGGCCTGATCATCGTGCATGTCGCCAACCGGCTGCCCACGACCGTGTGGGCCGGCTGCGAGCCGCCCGTGTTCGTCGACGTCCCCGATCACCGGACCGAGGTCCTCGGCCTGGAACTCGCCTGCGCCGACTATCTCGCCGAGGTGCCCTGGATCCTCGTCGAGCGTGGTGGCGACATCTGCCACGAACTCGAAGAGGTGGGGCGGGAGTACGAGGCCGACGCGATCGTCGTCGGGTCCACGCACGGGATCGTCGGGCGGATCTTCGGATCCGTCGCGGGCCGGCTCGCCAAGCGGGCACAGCGGCCGGTCATCGTCATTCCCTGACGCCTGACGCCTGCCTGATGCCTCAACGCCTGGCGGCGGGCGCCGCTTTCACGAACGCGTAAGTCTACTGGCGCGTAGAGGTGTTTGTGCCCTTGTGAAGGGCATAACCCGCCTGATGCCTGACGGAGTGGTGTGACGGCCACGGGTAGTTGGCAGCGACGCCGGGGAGTTGGGCGACCCCGGCGTCATCGAACGGACCCCCTTGTGATGGGCGACATCACGTGGGGGTCCGTCTTCGTCGTGCGGCCTGCGCGGTCTGTGCAGTCTGCGCGGTCTGCGCGGCCCGTGCGGGAGTTCCCTACTCCACGGTCACCGACTTCGCCAGGTTGCGCGGCTTGTCGATGTCCCGGCCCAGGGCCAACGCCGTGTGGTAGGCGAGGAGTTGCAGGGGGATGCCCATGAGGATCGGGTCCAGCTCGTCCTCGTTCTTCGGGACGACGATCGTCTGGTCGGCCTTCTCCTGCTCCTGGTGGGCGACGGCGAGGATCTTGCCGCTGCGGGCCTTGATCTCCTCAAGGGCGGCGCGGTTCTTCTCCAGCAGGTCGTCGTTCGGGACGATCGCGACCGTGGGCAGGGCGGGCTCGATGAGGGCCAGGGGGCCGTGCTTCAGCTCGGAGGCGGGGTAGGCCTCGGCGTGGATGTACGAGACCTCCTTGAGCTTCAGGGAGGCCTCACGGGCCACCGGGTAGCCCCGGACGCGGCCGATGAAGAGCATCGAGCGGGCCTCGGCGTACTGCTCGGCCAGCTTCTTGATCTCCTCCTCCTGCTCCAGCATCTCCGCGATCTGGGCGGGGAGCCTGCGCAGGCCCTCGATGATCCGCTTGCCGTCGCGGACGGAGAGGTCGCGGGTGCGGCCCAGGTGCAGCGCCAGCAGGGCGAAGGCGACCGTGGTGTTGGTGAAGCACTTGGTGGAGACCACGCAGACCTCCGGGCCCGCGTGCACGTAGATGCCGCCGTCCGCCTCACGGGCGATCGCCGAGCCCACCACGTTCACCACACCCAGCACCCGGGCGCCCTTGCGCTTCAGCTCCTGGACGGCCGCCAGCACGTCGTAGGTCTCGCCGGACTGGGAGACGGCGATGTAGAGGGTGTCGGGGTCGACGACCGCGTTGCGGTAGCGGAACTCCGACGCCGGCTCGGCGTCCGCGGGGATGCGCGCCAGCTCCTCGATCATCTGGGCGCCGATCATGCCCGCGTGGTACGAGGTGCCGCAGCCGAGGATCTTCACACGGCGGATCTGGCGCGCCTCGCGGGCGTCCAGGTTGAGGCCACCGAGGTGCACGGTGGAGAAGCGGTCGTCGATCCGGCCGCGCAGCACCCGGTCCACGGCCTCGGCCTGCTCGTGGATCTCCTTGTGCATGTAGGTGTCGTGGCCGCCCATGTCGTACGAGGCGGCCTCCCACTCCACGGTGGTGGGCTCGGCCGTGGTGCGGGTGCCCTCGGTGGTGTAGGTGCGGAAGTCGTCGGCCTTGAGGGTGGCCATCTCGCCGTCGTCGAGGGTGACGATCTGGCGGGTGTGGGCGACCAGAGCGGCTATGTCCGAGGCGACGAACATCTCCTTCTCGCCGATGCCGAGGACGACCGGGGAGCCGTTGCGGGCGACGACGATGCGGTCGTTGAAGTCGGCGTGCATGACGGCGATGCCGTACGTGCCCTCGACGATGCGCAGCGCCTGGCGGACCTTCTCCTCCAGGGTGGTGGCCTGGGAGCGGGCGATGAGGTGGGTGAGGACCTCGGTGTCCGTCTCGGAGAGGAACTCGACGCCGTCCGCTTCGAGCTTCTTCCGCAGGTCGGAGGCGTTGTCGATGATGCCGTTGTGGACGACGGCGACCTGGTTGTCGGCCGACATGTGGGGGTGGGCGTTGATGTCGGACGGGGCGCCGTGGGTGGCCCAGCGGGTGTGGGCGATGCCGGTGGTGCCCTTGAAGCGCGCGGGGACCCTGGCCTCCAGGTCGCGGACCCGGCCCTTGGCCTTGACCATCCGCAGACCGGCGGCCTTGGGCGAGGTGACCACTATGCCCGCCGAGTCGTAGCCCCGGTACTCCAGGCGCTGCAGGCCTTCGAGGAGCAGCGGCGCCACATCGCGCTTGCCGATGTAACCGACGATCCCGCACATATAGACGTATCCCCTAGCTGTAGACGGTCGGCCGTGACCGGCCGGTTGTGGCGGACCGGTCGTGGCCGGTCAGCCGTAGACGATGCGGCGCAGCTGCCGGAGCGTGAGCTCCGGCGGTGCGACCGCCCGGTACTTCAGGTCCGCCTCGATCCGTTCGAAGATCGTCGCGTTGACCAGGCCCTGCGCCTGGAGCTCGCGGTGGCGGCGACGGACGTAGACCTCGGTCGTCTCGTCGAAGTAGGCGAGCACGTCCTGGATCACCCGCAGCGCCTCGCCCCGGTTGAGGGGGGAGGATCGCGTCAAATGATCGACAAGTTCATCGTGCACTCGGTAGATCCTGGGGGAGCGGCGGGCGTTTCGCAAGAATCCTGCCCGATATCGGGCAGGCTGCCGTTACGGCCCCTTGGGAGAACATTGAATGTGTTATGAGTGGCTGTTCGTGCGCCGTCCATCCGGCGTCCCGTATCCCGTCGCCTGAGGCGACGACTTTCGGACACCATGGACATACCTCGTATGGGCGTACCCGAGCAGCTGGCCGAGCGCATGAGCATGGCCGAGCAGCACGAGTACCTGCGCTCCACGTTCTCCCGGCGCTCGATGATCAGAGGCGGCGCGGTCACCCTCGGTGCCGTCGTGGGCGGCGCGTTCGTCCCGGCCGCGGCCCAGGCCGCCACCCCGGCCGCGCTCCGCACCTCGGTGCCCACCCGGGCCGCCGCGAGCGCCGAGCACGTCGACGGCTCCTTCGTCGCCCCCTTCGGCCGCCACCTCGCCTACGGCAACGACCCGCGTACCGAGATCACCGTCTCCTGGCAGGTCCCGCTCCCGGTCAAGAAGCCCTTCGTCCGGGTCGGCACCCACGCCTCGCACCTCTCGGCCAGGATCGAGGCCGAGGTCCGCACCCTCTTCACCCCCGCCGGTGTCGGCGCGTCCGGCGACCACACCCAGTACTACGTGCACGCCAAGCTGACCCACCTCAAGCCCGGCAGGACCTACTACTACGGTGTCGGCCACGACGGCTTCGACCCGGCCTCGCCGCGGTTCGCCGGCACCATCGGCACCTTCACCACCGCCCCCGCCCACAAGGAGCCGTTCACCTTCACGGCCTTCGGCGACGAGGGCGTCGGCTACCACGGCCTCGCCAACAACAGCCTCCTCCTCGGCCAGAACCCGGCCTTCCACCTGCACGCCGGCGACATCGCCTACGCCGACCCGGCCGGCCAGGGCAAGACCGCCGACACCGGCTTCGACTCCCGCGTGTGGGACCAGTTCCTCGCCCAGACCGAGTCCGTGGCCAAGTCCGTCCCGTGGATGCCCGCGTACGGCAACCACGACATGGAAGCCTGGTACTCGCCCAGCGGTTACGGCGGCGAGCAGGCCCGCTGGAACCTCCCCGACAACGGCCCCGACCCGAAGAGCCTGCCGGGCGTCTACTCCTTCGTCCACGGCAACACGGCCGTCGTCGCGCTCGACGCCAACGACATCTCCTTCGAGATCCCGGCCAACCTCGGCATCTCCGGCGGCACCCAGACCACGTGGCTGGAGGCGCAGCTCAGGAAGTTCCGCGCGTCCAAGGACATCGACTTCGTCGTGGTCTTCTTCCACCACTGCGCCTACTGCACCTCCAGCGCGCACGCCTCGGAGGGCGGTGTGCGCCAGGAATGGGTGCCGCTGTTCGAGAAGTACGCGGTGGACCTCGTCATCAACGGCCACAACCACCAGTACGAGCGCACCGACGTCATCAAGGCGGGCGCGGTCACCAAGAAGCTCCCGATCGGCGGCACGGCGTACCCGGAGACCGAGGGCGTGGTGTACGTGACGGCGGGAGCGGCCGGCCGCAGCCTCTACTCCTTCACCGCCCCGCTGTCCTACGAGGGTCACGAGAACGAGGTCGAGTCCGTCTCCTCGTACATCAACACCAAGGGGGGCAAGCAGAACGAGACCGTCACCTGGTCGCGGGTGCGGTACCTCGACTACTCCTTCCTGCGGGTGGACGTGAAGCCCGCGCCGAAGGGGCACTGGGCCACGCTGACCGTGCGGGGGATCGCGGAGACGGGTGCGCAGGTCGACCACTTCACGGTGGCGCGCAGGGCCAAGTAGTGCCGTGGGTGCGCCCGGAAGGCGGGGCGCACGCCCGACTTTCCAGTGCCGTGGCACTGGTACCGCCATGTGCTTGTTCTGACTGCTGGGCAGTGGCCTGGGCTGTGTCCGCGTCGTTGGCAGCGGCTGATGCGGGCTCGGTGTCGTCGTCGACAGCGCCATGCCGACCAGTGCGGGATGCGGCCGGTCGGGGTCACGCCCGACCGGCCGCACTGGTGGTGCGCGGGTTCGCACCGGCGGTACATGCGTGCGCCGGGCCGGTGGCAAGGGACGCCACCGGCCCGGCGGGCGATCGGCTCGGGTCAGCCGAAGGTCAGCCCGGTCGTCTTGTTGGACATGTCGCCCATGGTCGTCATGGAGCGCTTCGGGCCGGTGGTGTCACCGCCGTTGCGGACCTGGTGCTCGTAGTGGTTGACGTCGCAGGTGTTGAAGCCCTGGAAGGACGAGATCCGGTCGTTCCACGAGGGCCAGGCGTCCCGGACGTCGTTCACGGTGAAGTCCCGCTGCCCGTCCTCCACGCAGGGCCCGCCCGCCGTGATGGTGAGGGTGCCGCCGGAGGGGCTGAGGTTGGCGATGTCGTACTCGATGGACAGGACGTAGTCGGCCGCTGCGGCGGTGGCCTCCGCCGCGGGCATGGGCCCCTCCAGCCGCTTCAGGAACGACGTGTCGGAAAGGGCTGTACGGGCTACGGGCGAAGCGTTGGTCACCTTCCCGTTGGTGGCGTCGACGACGGCCGCGCGGAAGGTGCTGTGACATGCCGTAGCGCCCGTGGACACGTTGTACACGCAGTGTCCGTTGGTCCCTTCGGCAGCGCCTGCCTGTCCCGGTACGGCGACGACGCCGCCGAACAACAGGCCTGCAGCGAGAACCGATCCGGCTGATGCACGCAATGCGTTCATGGTTTTCCCCCATTCCGGGCCGATGGTTGACCGGCCCGTTCCGATACGGCGCATGCGGTGAATCCACTGGTCAGGCATTGACCGCATGTACAGGTCAGTTCACTAACCGTCACACGATCTCCCGCTCACCACAAGAATGCTTTTCTGTCACGGCAGGCGCACGAGGCACGGGAAATCGGCCATTCCGCCTTTGCGTACATCCCTCGAGACCTCCTTACCTCCTTGTCCACAGTGGGTCTGACGCGACTTCAGGGCTGCGTGACGCGGTGCGCGACAGCGCTCGCTGCGTTGTCCCGCCCACCGAATGCCCCCCTGTCACCGAGGGTCCATGTGAGGGAGGGGCGCCGTGACGCTGGAGCCCCGCGATGACGGCGCGGACGTGCCGGCCAGATGAGGGCATGGGCGGCTTCGAGCTGTCTGAACGGTCCGGCCAGGTCGACCGGACCGGACGACCGTCAGACGAGGACGTTCTTGTAGAAGACGTTGGAGAGGCGTTCGCCCTCTTCCTCACCGGAGGCGAAGCCGAAGAAGAGGCGGGGCTCTCCTCCGGCGGTGGTGTAGACGGCCATGCCCTCCGGTTCACGGAAGGGGAGGGTGGAGCCGGCCCCGGTGAGGAACTCCTCCGCTATCTGTCCGGTGTTCATGTTGACGCTCCAGAGGACCGCGTCTGTGTCGGCCTCGCCGGTGACGTCCTTGCTGTGGCCCGTGAGGCAGTACAAGTACTGGCCGTATGCCGTGTACCCCTGGAAGTTCGCGGCGTCGATCCGGGACGGTTCCTGGAAGTCCACCAGGCGGCTGCCGAAGTTGCCGTTGGTGGCGTCGGTCAGGTCGTACGCGGCGAAGCGGTGGGTGGCCGAGCCCGTCGGCCGGTAGCGCACGATCAGGCGATTGTGCGTGGGGTCGATGGCACAGGTGTGCCGGTTCGCCGAGGAGACGGGCGTGTGCTTCGTGACCGCCGACGACGAGGCGCTCAGCGTAGTGCCGGCGGTGTACTTGAAGCGCCCCAGCCGCTGTCCGAAGCCGCTGGTGTCCGCGACTGCGTCGACCCACAGATACGTCGAGGAGCCCACAGCCTGCGCGCCTATGGAGACCGCGTGGCCGAAGCCGGTCAGGTACATGTGGCCGATCGCGTTCCAGGTCGACCAGGAGAGTTCGGTGATGCACAGGTCGCCCGAGTTGGCCCCCGAGCCCTGGCGCAACTGGGCCACGAACAACCGCTGGTTGGTCTGGTCGAAGGCGAAGCTCTGCATCACCGTGCCGTCCCGAAGCGCCCGGCCCCGGTAGAGGTCGTTCGAGGAGGTCGTGGTCAGCGTGAACCGCTGAGAGGCCGGTACCGCGGCCGACGCGGCCCCCGTGCCGTATCCGAGCCCTACCGCGGCCAGTGAGAGACCTCCTCCCGCGCGGAGCAGGGTGCGGCGGCTCAAGGCGTCGTTCATGGGTTCTCCCGTTGGTTGGTGAGAGCTGCTTGATCAGTGCGATGAGCCTATGTAAATGGCCCTGGAGGAAGATCACCCGGGCTCCGACCACCGTTGTACGAGCAGTCGTCACGCGTTCACCGAGTCCGCCACCCCCGTTCGCGGTGCGGGCGGCTGGGCCGGCCCGCCGGAGCCCGGCGGACGTCCTGCCGGGCTCGGATGGCGCGCTGTGGCTGCGCGGCGGCGTGTCTGGAGAACCCTGCCGCCTCACCTCGTTGACCTGGGGCGGCTCCGGCCCTCCGGGGGCGAGGGCGCTGTCGGCGGTGCGGGCGACGCGGTCGCCGTGGTGGAGGTAGCGGTCGTGGACGACGCGTGGGCGTCGGTCAGCCCCAGGCCCTAGGGCTCCAAGTGCAACAGCCCTACGCCCAGGCCGTCGACCAGGCCCTCACCGACCAGGGCATCCCGCCGGGCACCGTCCGCGTGGAACGCACCGGCCGGATGTACGGCAAGCTCATGTACTTGGTGCCGGCCTGGGATGCGTCCCGCTGCGCCGGCCCGGGCGGCCTCCGGTTCACTCGGCGGGAAGACACCGGCTGGTCCCACATCCTGCTCCGCGCCGGCGGCGAGGCAGGGATCCCGGGCGGTCCGCTCACCGCCCTGCACCGCTCACCGGAATCCCGATGGCTCTGGCTGGGCAGTCCTTGCCGACCCCGAAAGCAACGAATTCTGCGTTCTTCGCAGCGACTCCGACCGAGCCACGATGAGTTCCTGACGCCACGCGCCATCCTGGCCGACTTCGTATGACCGCTGGTCACAGCCACTCGTTGATGGCCGCTACGAGGACGGTCGCCTCGTAAAGATCCACTTTCGAAACACGGCCCAGTGCCGGGCAGGCGGTCCTTCCGCGCGTCAGATGCGCTTGAGGATCGCCTGTTTGGCCCTCGTGAACTCCTCGTCCGTGAGCACCCCGGACCGGTGGAGGTCGCCCAGTTCGCGCAGCCGGCGCAGCAGGGCGTCGTGGTCCTCCTCGGGGGCGGGCCGGTCCTGGGGCGACGGGGGCGCGGTGAGCTGTTTCGGCGCCGGGGCCGGGGCCGCAGGGTGCGGGAGCCGTGCCTGTACGGCCGCCGCGACCAGGGCCATCAAGGGGTCCTTCTTGAAGCCCCACAGCTCCACGGAGTGGGGGTCGTACTTGGGCGGGGTCTTGGTCGGCGCGTTCCGCACGGTGAAGCGGAGGCTGCCGTTCTCCAGGCCGACCGAGGGGTGCCACTCGACGCCGGCTATGTCGGCCAGAGGCAGCGTCCGTGGCCCGGACGCTGCCTTCGCGTCCTCGGTCTTCCAGTTCCACTCCAGGCGTACGTGGTCGCCGTCGAAGCTCGCGGTGCCGTCCCCGGCGGAGACGGAGAGCGGGACGGCCGGCCCGGCGAGCAGATACGTGTCCACCGCGTCGCCCGGCACCTCGTCCAGGAGGAGCGCGTTACGGACCTCGTCCACGACGTACTCGGCGACGCCGTACCGGTCGGAGTCGACGCTCAGCTGGTACGGGTCGTCGGAATCGGTGAGCCGGCCGCCGGTAGCCTGCAGAAGCGGGTCGGAGCCGTCGCGCAGCCGCAGCCTCAGCCGCCCCGACTTCTTCCCCTGCTCGAAGGAGATGCCCGCCAACGCGCCCAGAGGCACCGCGAGTTCACCCAGGGTCCTGCGGAGCAGGCTCACGCTCCTGTCGCGGCCCGGGGTCAGTCGCAGGGTGTCGCCGTCGAAGGTCCACGTGCCGTCCCGCTGGATGATTTCCGCCATGCGCAGGATTGTTCCACCGGCCGTGGGGCGATGTGGTCTAGACCTGGAGGGGGTGCAGGGGTGAGGGTGGGGAGCGCACAGTTCGATGGGTGGAGGGAGCACGTCGTGAATCCGCGCCACAGATCGACCCGCCTGCTCGGCTCGCTGCTGCTGGTGGCGACCGGGATGTTCGCCGTGGGAGCCGCACCCGTGTCCGAGAACGCGCAAGCCGCCGCCGTCACGATCCCGCTCGGGCAGGTGATCCCGGCCCCCGCCTCGGTCCGGCCGGACGGACCGCCGTACCGGCTGACGAGCGCCGCGCGCATCGTCGTGGACGGCGGCCCCGAGGCCCGCCGGATCGGGGAGTACCTCGCGGGCATCCTGCGGCCCTCGACGGGATACCGGCTGCCGGTCACCGAGCGCCAGGAGGCCGGAATCCGCCTGCGGTTGGCCGCCGAGGAGACGAGTCTCGGCCAGGAGGGCTACCGCCTGGAGAGCCGCCCCTCCGGGGTGACCCTCACCGCCCGCGCGCCCGCCGGTCTCTTCCACGCCGTGCAGACCCTGCGTCAGCTGCTGCCCGCCGCCGTCGAGAAGGACTCCGTGCAGCCGGGCCCCTGGCTGGTCGCGGGCGGCACCGTCAGGGACCTCCCGCGCTACGGCTGGCGCGGCGCGATGCTGGACGTCTCCCGCCACTTCTTCGGCGTGGACCAGGTCAAGCGCTTCATCGACCAGCTGGCGCTCTACAAGTTCAACAAGCTGCACCTGCACCTCTCCGACGACCAGGGCTGGCGCATCGCCGTCGACTCCTGGCCGCGTCTGGCCTCGTACGGCGGCTCCACGCAGGTCGGCGGCGGTCCCGGCGGGTACTACACGAAGGCCGACTACCGGGAGATCGTCCGGTACGCGGCCTCCCGCCATCTGGAGGTCGTCCCCGAGATCGACCTGCCCGGCCACACCAACGCGGCCCTCGCGTCCTACGCCGAGCTGAACTGCGACGGGGTCGCGCCCCCGCTCTACACCGGCACCGAGGTCGGCTTCAGCTCCCTGTGCGTCGGCAAGGACGTGACGTACGACTTCGTGGAGGACGTCGTACGGGAGCTGGCCGCGCTCACGCCGGGGCGGTATCTGCACATCGGCGGTGACGAGGCGCACTCCACCAGCCCCGAGGACTACGCGACGTTCATGGACCGGGTGCAGCCGGTGGTCGAGAAGTACGGGAAGACGGTCATCGGGTGGCACCAGCTGACCGGGGCCACTCCGGTGCGGGGCGCTCTCGCGCAGTACTGGGGTCTGGACAGTACGGACGCGCAGGAGAAGGAGCGGGTGGCCGCTGCCGCACGGAACGGGACGGGGATCATCCTGTCGCCGGCCGACCGGATCTACCTCGACATGAAGTACGACAAGGACACGCCGCTGGGGCTCGACTGGGCCGGGTACGTGGATGTGCGGCGGGCGTACGACTGGGATCCGGGGGCGTACCTGGCGGGGGTGGAGGGGGCCGCGGTGCGGGGGGTCGAGGCGCCGCTGTGGACGGAGACGATCGATTCCTCGGCGGACGTGGAGTACATGGTGTTTCCACGGTTGCCGGGGGTCGCGGAGCTGGGATGGTCGCCGGCGTCCGCGCATGGGTGGGGCGGGTATCGGGTGCGGCTTGCCGCGCAGGCTGCTCGGTGGGAGGCGTTGGGGGTGGGGTACTTCCGGGCGCCGGGGGTGCCGTGGCCTCCGGCGGTGGGGCGGTAGGGGGGTGGGGGGTTGGGTGCGTCGGCGGGTGCGGGTGCGTCGTGGTTGCTCGCGCAGTTCCCCGCGCCCCTGAAAGCAGGGGCTGCGCCCCGTGCTTTTCAGGCCCGCAGCCCCGTCGCCTGTCAGGCCCGCAGCTCCGTCGCCCCTCAGGCCCGCAGGGCCTGGTCTTTCAGGGGCGCGGGGAACTGCGCGAGAAGCCCCGCCGGGGCGCGGCTGAACGATCTACCGTGAAACGACGGGCACCTCGCAGGACCGTACTCCGAGGTGCCCGTCTGTCCTGGGGACCGCCGGGGGCTACAGGCCCGCGAGGGGGTTCTTCAGGGTGCCGACCAGTTGGAGTGCGCCCGCGGGGTCGGCCAGGTCGACCATCTGCCTGTTGTCGCGCAGTTGGAGGCGGTTGAGGCAGGACAGCGCGAACTCGGGGGCGAACATGTCGTACCGGGCGAACTTGTCGGCGAGTTCGGGCATGGAGTGCTGGTAGTCGCGGACGCACTCGGCGACCGTGCGCCAGAACTCCTCCTCGCCCAGCACCCCTTCCTCCGCGAGGTTCGCCGCGAGGAAACGGAAGAAGCAGTCGAAGACGTCCGTGAAGACCGAGAGGAGCTTCATGTCCTCGGGGACGTCCACGCGCAGGCGTTCGACCGTCGGCGGGAGCACCGCGTCCGGGTCCATGACCGCGATCTCCTCGGCGATGTCCTTGTAGACCGCCCGCTCGACCACGCCGTCCTTCAGGACCAGGATCACGTTCTCGCCGTGCGGCATGAAGACGAGGTCGTAGGCGTAGAAGCTGTGCAGGAGCGGGGTGAAGTAGGCCCGAAGGTAGCGGCGCAGCCACTGCGTCGGGGTCAGGCCCGAGCGGGTGATCAGGGCAGCCGCGAAGCCGTTGCCCTCGTGGTCGACGTGGACCAGGGAGGCCATCGTCGCCAGGGACTCGCCCTCCCGGAGCGAGGCGACCGGGCTCTCGCGCCACAGTGCGGCCAGCATCTTGCGGTACGGGGAGTGCTTGTCGGTGGCGGCCTCGTACTCCAGGTGCCGGTAGCCGACCGCCGCGCGCTCGCGGATGATCGACAGGCCCGTCGACTTCAGGACCGGGTCGTTGTCGATGAGCCCGGCGAGCCAGTCGTTGATGGCCGGGGTCGCCTCCATGTACGCCGCCGACAGGCCGCGCATGAAGCCCATGTTGAGGACGGAGAGGGCCGTCTTGACGTAGTGCTTCTCGGGGGCGGACCTGTTGAAGAAGGTCCGGATCGACTGCTGGGCGAGGTACTCGTCGTCGCCCTCGCCCAGACACACCAGGTTCCGCTGCGCCACCTCGGCGGCGAAGGTGACGGTGAGCTTGTTCCACCACTGCCAGGGGTGGACCGGGATGAAGAGGTAGTCGGCGGGGTCCAGACCCAGGCCGGTGAGGACGGCGTGGAAGCGGGCGACCGTCTCCGCGCCCAGCTCGTCCCGCAGGAACGCCTCGTACTCGATGCCCACGCCCGCCGTGAACGCCGCCCGTGAGCGGTGCGCGGCCAGCCAGACCAGGCGGACCGGGCTCGCCGTCTCGGGGGCGTACGCCAGGTACTCGTGCACACCGAAGCCGAGGCGGCCGTTGTTGGCGACGAAGCAGGGGTGGCCCTCGGTCATCCCGGTCTCGACGGCCTGGAAGCCGGCGTCCACCAGCTCGGCGACCGGCGTCTTCGGCTTGGTGAGCTTGTAGCAGGTGCCGGCCAGGGTGGAGGAGATCTCCTCCAGGTAGACCGGGAGGATCTCGTCGCTCAGGCCGAGGGACCCCTGCAGTTCGACGAAGAAGTCCAGGGCGGCCAGAGGGAGGTCGACGCCGTCCCGTCGACGGGTGATCGAGTCGGCGTCGACCTGCCAGTGGTCGAGGGCGCGCCGGACGGCGGTGAACCCGTAGCGGGTCGAGCCGTCGTCGCTGCGGACCTCGAAGCGGCCGTCGGCGGTGGCCTCCGGCGTGATGAGCCGCTCGTGGGCGAACTCGGCGAGGGCCTTGCGGATCAGCAGGCGCTCGGCCCGTGCCCAGTGGTGGGGGGACAGATGCGCGACGGCATCGGACAGGGTCATACGGATACTCCTCGGGCAGCCAGGCTCCGGCCGCACAGGCTGTCGGCGAACTGCTCTCGCGTGCAGAAACTCAGAAGCGCGCGCTTCTCCGGCTTGTCGATCTCGCCGTGGGGGACGAAACCGACGACCTCGTTGAGGGCGTGCACGGCCTTGTTGGACACGTCCGGTTCGACGACGACGCGGCGGGTGGCCGGGTCCTCGAAGAGGTGCGCCATCACGGCGGTGATCACGGCCCGGGTGAAGCCGTGCACCGGCGTGTCCGTCGCCGGTACCAGGAAGTGCATGCCGACGTCTCCGGGCTCGGGCTCGTACAGGCCGACCAGCTCACGGTGGGCGGGGTCGTACCGCTCCATGAGGAACACGGGCTCGCCGTCCAGCAGCCCCAGCAGGGCCTGCTGGTGCGGGTCGGCGGCGACCTCCAGGTAGGCGCGCTCGACGTCCTCCGGCCGGGCGTCCTGCATCATCCAGTACGCCGCCTTGGGGTGGGTCACCCAGCGGTGCAGCAGCTCGGCGTCGTGCAGCGGGTCGAGGGGACGGAAGCTGAAGGACGTGCCGTTCGGGCCGCTCATACGGCGAACTCCTGGAACGCGATGGTCTTCTCCACCGGGTAGTACTCGGTGCCCAGCAGCTCGCGGATGATGTACGCGTTGCGGTACGGGCCCATGCCCAGGTCGGGGGAGGTGACGCTGTGGGCGTGGACGGCCGCGTTCTGCAGGAAGACGCCCCGGCCGGTGGTGTCGATCGCGTAGTTGCGGGCGACGTCGAAGTTGCCCCGGGAGTCGTAGCACAGGCGGTCGCGGACGGGCCCGAGGAACTCCGGCTCGGTGTACCGGTAACCGGTGGCGAGGATCAGGCCCTGGGTGTGCAGCTCGAAGTCCTTCTCCTGTTCCTCCTGGCGCAGGCCGAGGGTGAAGGTGCCGTTCTCGTGCCGCGCGCCGTGCAGGGCGGAGTTGGTGAGCAGCCGGGTGGGGAGCGGGCCGCCGAGGCTCTTCTGGTAGAGCAGGTCGAAGATCTCGTCGACGAGGTCTCCGTCGATGCCCTTGTAGAGGCCCTTCTGCTCCTGCGTCAGCCGGTGGCGGGTCGGCTCCGGCAGCGCGTGGAAGTAGTCGACGTACTCCGGGGAGGTCATCTCCAGCGTGAGCTTGGTGTACTCCAGCGGGAAGAAGCGCGGGGAGCGCGTCACCCAGTTCAGCTGGTAGCCGAGGACGTCGATCTCGCCGAGCAGGTCCCGGTAGATCTCGGCGGCCGACTGCCCGGAGCCGACGATGGTGATCGACTTCTTGCGCTGCAGCTCCCGCTTGTGCGTCAGATAGCGGGAGTTGTGGATCCAGTCGCCGTCCAGGCCCCGGACGGCCTCCGGGACGTACGGGGGAGTGCCGGTGCCGAGGACGAGGTGCCGGGCGCGCAGCACGTCGCCGCCGGCCGTCCGTACGGCGTAGACCTCGTCCGCGTCCTCGTACGTCACCTCCGTCACCGTCGTGCCGAAGCGGACGTTGCTCAGCCGGCCCGCGGCCCAGCGGCAGTAGTCGTCGTACTCGACCCGCAGCGGGTAGAAGTTCTCGCGGATGTAGAACGAGTACAGGCGGCCCGAGTCCTTCAGGTAGTTCAGGAAGGAGTACGGGGAGGTCGGGTCGGCGAGGGTGACCAGGTCCGACATGAACGGGGTCTGGAGGTGGGCGCCGTCGAGGAACATCCCCGAGTGCCACTCGAAGTTCGGCTTCGAGTCCAGGAAGATCCCGTCGAGTTCGGCGATGGGCTCGGTGAGGCAGGCGAGGCCGAGGTTGAAGGGTCCCAGTCCGATGCCGATGAAGTCGTAGGTCTTCACGGCGGGTTCAGGAAGCGACGCGGTCAAGGGATTCTCCCAGGTACTGCTCGGCGTGGCCGGCGATCAGGTCGAGCACGGCGGCGATGTCCTCGGCCGTGGTCTCGGGGTTGAGCAGGGTGAACTTGAGGTAGTGACGCCCGCCGACCTTGGTGCCCGCGACCACGGCGTCGCCGGAGGCGAACAGGGCCTTGCGGGCGTACAGGTTGGCGCGGTCGATCTCGGCGGGGTCGGTGACCGCCTCGGGGATGTAGCGGTAGACCAGCGTCGAGAGCTGGGGCTCGACGACGACGTCGTAGCGCGGGTCGGCGGCGAGCAGCCGCCAGCCCTCCCACGCCAGGTCGCAGACCTCGTCGAAGAGCTGTCCGACGCCGTCGGCGCCCATCGTGCGCAGGGTCATCCACAGCTTGAGCGCGTCGAAGCGGCGGGTGGTCTGCAAAGACTTGTCGACCTGGTTGGGGATGCGCTCGGTGACCATGCGGCGCGGGTTGAGGTACTCCGCGTGGTAGGTCGCGTGGCGCAGGGTGGCCCCGTCCCGGACGAGCAGGGCGGAGGAACTCACCGGCTGGAAGAAGGACTTGTGGTAGTCCACGGTGACGGAGTCGGCGCGCTCGATGCCGTCCAGGAGGCCGCGCCGCTTTCGGGAGACGAGCAGGCCGCAGCCGTAGGCGGCGTCGACGTGCATCCAGGTGTCGTACTGGGCGCACAGCTCGGCTATCTCGGGCAGCGGGTCGATGGAGCCGAAGTCGGTGGTGCCGGAGGTGGCGACGACGGCCATGGGGACGAGGCCGTCGTTCTTGCACCGCTCCAGTTCACGGGCGAGCGCCATGGTCTGCATGCGCTTGTCGCCGTCGACGGGGATGGAGACGACCGCGTCCTGGTCCAGGCCCAGCAGTTTCGCCGACTTCTTCACACTGAAGTGGCTGACCTCGGAGGCGAAGATCCGCAGTTTGGCGGTGCTGTCGGTCTTGGCCTCCTCACGGGCGAGGAGCAGCGCCTGGAGGTTGGACTGCGAGCCGCCGGAGGTGAACACCCCGTCGGCGGAGGGACCGAACCCGACGCGTTCGTTGGTCCAGTCGACCAGTTTCCGCTCGATCAGGGTGCCGCCCGCCGACTGGTCCCAGGTGTCCAGGGAGGAGTTGACGGCGGACAGGACGGCCTCGCCGAGCACGGCGGGGATGACGACCGGGCAGTTGAGGTGGGCGAGGTAGCGCGGGTGGTGGAAGTAGACCGCGTCGCGCAGATAGACCTCCTCCAGCTCGTCGAGGACGGCGGCCGTGTCGTGCAGCGGCTTGTCGAGGTCGATCTTCTCGATGGCGGGAGCGAGGGCGTCGACGGTGACACCGGTGAACGGCCGGTCGGTGGTGGCGATTCTGGCCGCCACCCGCTCCACGCCTTCGGTCACGGTGCGGCGGTACCGCTCCGCGGTCGTGTCATTGAGCAGGTGCGAGCGCATGGGGAGGTCCTCCGATGGGGATCAACTTAAGTTAGCCTAACCTAAATAACGAGGGTTCAGGGCTGCCTCGGCCGTGACCGTGATCACTCCGGTCACAGGGGCAACTACTCTGCGGCGCGCAGCTGTTCTTCGGTCATGCCGTGCCGCCAGTACCCGACGAAGGTGACCCGGCGCCGGTCGATCCCGCGCTCACCGACGAAGTGCCGGCGCAGCGCCTTCACCCGGCCGGATTCACCTGCCATCCAGACGTACGGGTGCTCGGCGGACGGGAGCCGGGCCGCGCGGACGGCGTCGAGCCCGTCCTCCCCCACGAGCCAGGTGATCTCGGCGTCGGCCTCGGTCGCCAGGTCCTGGATGTCCCCGGCGTCACGCAGCTCCAGCCACACCCGGGCCCGGGTGCCGGCGGGCAGGGATTCGAGGATGGCGGACACGGCCGGTACGGCGGTCTCGTCCCCCCAGATCACCACGAGATCGGTGTCCTCGGGCGCCCGGAACCGGATGGCCCGGTTGTCGGCGACGGCGGGGCCGAGCAGCAGGACGCGATCACCGGGGGCGGCGCGGGAGGCCCAGGAGGAGGCGGGGCCGGCCGGGGTGTGCAGCACGAAGTCGATGTCGACCTCATCGGGATTCCGGCGCAGTCCCCGCAGGGTGTACGACCGCATCACCGCCCGCACGTCGTCCGGCAGTTCCCGCCACGCCTGCCACCAGCCGTCGCCCAGCTCGTGGGGCACGGCCGGGACCTCCTGCCCGGGGTGCGGCAGGAACAGCGACAACGACTGGTCCCTGCCGTCGGAGCGGAAGAACCGCAGATCGTCCCCTGCGAAGGAGACACGCACGACGGACGGCCCCAGCCGCTCCGTCCGCGCGACCTGGAGAGAGAAGAAGCGGAAGGGGGCGGCTACGGCCGTCGTCATGGGGGCTCCTGGAAAGGGGGCGGGAGCGTGTGCGGGGTTCGTGGGCGGGTGCGGGTCCGGTGGGGCTTCTCGCGCAGTTCCCCGCGCCCCTGAAAGCCCAGGCCCTGCGGGCCTGAAAGGCAGGGGGCGCAGCCCCCGCTTCTCGGGGGCGCGGGGAGCTGCGCGATCAGCCCCCACCGAGCCGCAGTCGACGTCCGGCCTCAGCCCTTGCTGACCTTCTTCGCGTTCTCGATCGCCTCGGCCAGCTCCTCAAGAAGCGGCGCGCACTTGTCGTAGGACAGGATCGGCTCGGGGTTACGCCCGATGACCTGCCCGGCCTTCACCGCCGGCAGCTTCTTCCACGTCGCCTCCTCGATCGCGTCCGGCTGGATGGCCGAGGTGCGGTTGTCCATGATGATGAGGTCCGCGTCGTACTTGTCGACGTTCTCCCAGCTGAGGTTCTCGAACCAGCCCCCGCTGGCCTTCAGCGCGGCGGCGCTCGGCTCGACGAAGTCCACGCCGAGGGCCTTGAAGTACTCCAGGTCGATGGAGAGGTTGGACCCGGAGACGTAGAAGATGTCCTGGCTGGCGGAGCCCGCGAGCACCTTGATGCCGGGGTTGGCCTTGGTGGCCGCGCGCAGCCGGGCGGCCGCGTCCTCGAAGCGCTTCTTGGCGGCGGTGATCTTCTGCGACCCCGTGTCCGCGCCGAGCGACCCGGCCAGCTCCAGCATGCGCTGCAGGGGCTCGGTCATCTGGCGGTCGTAGACGGAGATGCCGACGCTGGGGGCGAGCCCCGCGATCTTGTCCTTGGAGGTCTCGGGGACGTACCAGAGGGTGCCGGCGGCGTCGAACAGGGTGGTGATCAGGACGTCGGGGGCGAGGGCCGCGTACTTCTCGACGTTGAACTCGTCCCAGACGTTGCCGAGGATCGTCACCTTGCTGATGTCGAGGTCGCCGGCCTGGACGTCCGGCTTGCCGTCGGCCGCCTTGGTCGGGCCGAAGACGCCCTTGACGCCGATGCCGTAGTCGTGGAGCGCGGCGGCGACCCCCACGAACGCGACGATGTTCGCCGGGACCTTGTCCGTCCTGGCGGTCTCGCCGCGGTCGTCCTTGAACGACCAGGGGCCGGACTTGGCGGCAGCCGTCTCCTTGCCGGTGCCGGCGCCGCTGCTCGTCGCGTCCTCGTCGCCGCAGGCGGCGAGCACGGCACCGAGACCGAGTGCGCCACCGGCGGCGAGGATGCCACGGCGGGTGAGGTGAGCGGCTCTGGCGTTGGACATGTGTGTGGCTACTTTCGAACGGGGCGGAGGGCCGCCCATGGGCGAGTTCGAAGGTAGGTTAGCCTAACCTCACTGGTTGTCCAGCGGGCGGCCCCGTGAAGTGGAGTTCCCGGGTCCGTCTCCGCTCATTCTTTGAATTGCCTGTGAATCGAAGGATGGTGGGGCATGTGAGGGGTTGTTGGTCTTTGCTGCACTAGTTTGTGCCGCTGATGTGAAGGCTTTTCAGGTCCGGCTCGATGGCTGCCCACGACGGACAAAAAGGCACCCGGCTCGCGAGGGGCGAACCGGGTGACGGGGTGCCGGAGCCGCGTCGTCGGGGCGGGTTCCGGCCATCGTTCGAACATCAGCTGTCGGTCAGCTGCTCAGGCCCAACTCCCTCGCGATCAGCATGCGTTGCACCTCGCTGGTGCCCTCGCCGATCTCCAGGATCTTGGAGTCGCGCCACATGCGGGCGACGGGGTACTCGTTCATGAAGCCGTAGCCGCCGTGGATCTGGGTGGCGTCGCGGGCGTTGTCGACGGCCACGGTGGAGGAGTACAGCTTCGCCAGCGCCGCCTCCTTCTTGAAGGGCTCACCGGCGACGAGGCGGTAGGCCGCGTCACGCCAGGAGAGGCGGGCCGTGTGGGCCTTCATCTCCATGTCGGCGATCTTGAACTGGATGGCCTGGTTGGCGCCGATCGGGCGCCCGAAGGCGTGCCGTTCCTTGGCGTACTTCACCGACTCGTCCACACAGCCCTGGGCGAGACCCGTGGCCAGCGCCGAGATGGCGATGCGGCCCTCGTCGAGGATGCGCAGGAACTGCGCGTAGCCGCGGCCCTCTTCGCCGAGCAGGTTCTCCGCCGGGACCCGGACGTCCGCGAAGGACAGCTCACGGGTGTCGGAGGCGTTCCAGCCGACCTTCGAGTAGGGCGCGGCCACCGTGAAGCCCGGGGTGCCGGACGGGACGATGATCGAGGAGATGAGGGGCTTGCCCTCCGGGGTGCGGCCGGTCACCGCCGTCACCGTGACCAGGGCGGTGATGTCCGTGCCCGAGTTGGTGATGAAGCACTTGCTGCCGTTGATGACCCATTCGTTCCTCGACGCGTCCAGGCGGGCCGTCGTCCGGGTCGCGCCCGCGTCCGAGCCACCGTCGGGCTCGGTGAGGCCGAACGCGCCCAGTACCTCGCCGGAGCACAGCCGCGGCAGCCACTCCGCCTTCTGGGCCGGTGTGCCGAAGAGATGGATCGGCATGGCCCCCAGGGAGACCCCGGCCTCCAGGGTGATGGCCACGGACGAGTCCACCCGGGCCAGCTCCTCCAGCGCGATGCCCAGCGCCAGGTAGTCGCCGCCCATGCCGCCGTACTCCTCGGGGAACGGCAGCCCGAACAGCCCCATGCGGCCCATCTCGCGCACGATCTCGTACGGGAACTCGTGCCGCTCGTAGAAGTCGCCGATCTTGGGGGCGACGACCTCGTGCGCGAACTCCTCGACCGTGCGGCGGAGTTCTTCCAGCTCGGGGGAGAGGCGGTGGTTCATGGACGTCACTGCTCCTTGTCGTCCTGGTGGCCCTCGTCGTCCTTGTGGGACAGGGCTCGTACGGTGCGGGACGGGCTGGGTCGGCCCAGGTGTCCGGCCATCCACGCGCTGGTGGCGACGAGGCGGCCGAGGTCGACGCCCGTGTCGATGCCGAGGCCGCGCAGCATCCAGACGAGGTCTTCGGTGGCGAGGTTGCCGGTGGCGGACTTCGCGTACGGGCAGCCGCCCAGGCCGCCCGCGGAGGCGTCCACGGTGGTGACGCCGAGCCGCAGCGCCGCGTAGGTGTTGGCGAGCGCCTGGCCGTAGGTGTCGTGGAAGTGCACGCCCAGCTTCTCCACGGGGACGTCGAGTTCGCTCAGCAGCGCCCGTACGTGGCCCGGTGTGGCGACCCCGATGGTGTCGCCGAGGCTGAGTTCGTCGCAGCCCATGTCGAGCAGGGCGTGGCAGACCCGGGTCACCTGGGGGACCGGGACCGCGCCCTCCCAGGGGTCGCCGAAGCACATCGACAGATAGCCGCGCACGTGCACGCCCTCCGCCTTGGCCCGGCCGACGACCGGCGCGAACATCGCCAGCGCCTCGTCGACCGTGCGGTTGAGGTTGGCCTTGGCGAAGGACTCGGTGGCGCTGGCGAACACGGCGACGCGGCGGGCGCCGAGGGCGAGGGCGCGGTCCAGCCCCCGCTCGTTGGGGACGAGGACGGGCAGGGCCACCGGCAGGTCGCTCACGAGCGGGAACAGCTGCTCCGCGTCGGCCAGTTGGGGCACCCAGCGGGGGTGGACGAAACTGGTGGCCTCGATCGTCGTCAGCCCCGCGTCGGCCAGCCGGCGGACGAACTCCGCCTTGACCTCGGTGGGCACGGTCGACTTCTCGTTCTGCAGGCCGTCGCGGGCGCCGACCTCGTGGATGCGGACCCGGGCCGGCAGGCCGGGTTCGGGGACCGTCATGGGCAGGGTCACCGCTCCACCTCCTCGTGGGGAGTGACGACCGCCAGCACCTGGTCCATGGCGACGGTCGCGCCCGGCGTGACGTCCAGCTCGGCGACCGTCCCGGCATGCGGTGCGGAGACGACGTGCTCCATCTTCATCGCCTCCACCACCAGCAGGCTCTGCCCGGCGGTCACCTCGTCCCCCACGGCGACCTTCACGACGGTGACGGTGCCGGGCATCGGGGCCGTGAGCGAGTCGGCGCCCGCGTGGGCGGACCCCTCCAGTGACGCGGCCACCGGGTCGTGGTCGGCCACCTGCCAGGCGTCGCCGTCGCGGCCCAGCCAGTCGCCCGCGTGCTGGAAGGTGTGGGTGAGGCCGTCGAGGAGGAAGGTGAACCGGCCCGGGTCCCCCTCCGCCCGGGGGGTGCCGGCGGACCCCCGGAGCGGGGTGTCGGCCCCGTCCGGCAGCACCTCGGTCCCGCCGTCCGGTGTGCTGCGCACCCGTACGGTCACCGGCTCGTGGCCCGGCAGCCGCAGATGGTGGGCCGTCCAGGCCGGTTCGCCGCCCAACCGCCAGCCGACCGCCGCGTCGAACGGATCGGTCCAGCCGGTGCCGGGCCCGGTGCCGTCGCCGCGGGCCGGGGTCAGTGCCGCCTGGCGCAGCAGGGCCGCCGCCGCGTGGACCTCGGCCGGGACCTCGCGCGGGACCAGTTCCCCGGCCTCGCGCTCCACCAGCCCCGTGTCCAGCTCGCCCGCCACCACCGCCGGGTGGGCCAGCAGCCGTCGCAGGAACCCCGCGTTCGTCTGCACGCCCAGCGTGACCGTCCCGGCGAGGGCCGCCCGGAGCCGGCGCAGGGCCGTGGGGCGGTCGGGGCCGTAGGCGATGACCTTGGAGAGCATCGGGTCGTACAGCGAGCCGACCTCCGTGCCCTCGGTCAGGCCGGAGTCCGTGCGGACGCCGTCGCCCTGCGGCTCGCGCAGGCGCAGGATCGTGCCGCCGGAGGGGAGGAAGCCCCGGGAAGGGTCCTCGGCGCAGATCCGGGCCTCGACCGCGTGCCCCGTGAGGGTGACGTCCTCCTGCCCGAAGGACAGCCGCTCGCCCGCCGCGACCCGCAGCTGCCACTCCACCAGGTCGACACCCGTGACCAGCTCGGTCACCGGGTGTTCGACCTGGAGGCGGGTGTTCATCTCCATGAAGTAGTACGAGGAGGGGTCGCCGCCGGGGACGATGAACTCGACCGTGCCCGCGCCGGAGTACCCGCAGGAGCGGGCCGCCTGGACGGCCGCCTCGCCCATCGCGGCACGGGTGGCCTCGTCGAGCAGGACGCTGGGCGCCTCCTCGATGATCTTCTGGTGGCGGCGCTGGAGGGAGCACTCGCGCTCCCCGAGGTGGACGACCGTGCCGTGGCCGTCGGCGAGGACCTGGATCTCGATGTGCCGGGGGCGGTCGATCCACCGCTCCACGAGGAGGGTGTCGTCGCCGAAGGAGGCGCGGGCCTCGCGGCGGGCGGCGGCGATCTCCTCGGCCAGCTGCCCGGCGTCCCGGACCAGCCGCATGCCCTTGCCGCCGCCGCCCGCGCTGGGCTTCAGCAGGACCGGCATGCCGATCTCGCGGGCGGCGTCGGCGAGCTGGGAGTCGGTCAGCCCGCTGCCGCTCGAACCGGGCACCACCGGCACCCCGGCCGCCCGTACCGTCTCCTTGGCGCGGATCTTGTCGCCCATCAGGGAGATGGCGTCGGCGGGCGGGCCGATGAAGACCAGGCCCGCGTCGGCGCACGCCCGCGCGAAGGCGGCGTTCTCCGCGAGGAAGCCGTACCCGGGGTGGACGGCCTGGGCGCCGGTGCGGGCGGCGGCCTCCAGCAGCCGCTCCACCGACAGATAGCTCTCCGACGCCGGCGCCGGACCGATCCGTACCGCCGTGTCGGCCTCCCGGACGTGCCGGGCGTCGGCGTCCGCGTCGGAGAAGACCGCGACGGAGCGGACGCCGAGGGCGCGCAGGGTGCGGATGACGCGGACGGCGATCTCGCCCCGGTTGGCCACGAGGACCGTGTCGAACATGCTCACCTTGAGAGCCCCCTCACATCCGGAAGACGCCGAACTGGGGGTCACCCAGGGGCGCGTTGGCACAGGCGGTCAGGGCGAGGCCCAGGACCTGCCGGGTCTCCAGCGGGTCGATCACGCCGTCGTCCCAGAGGCGGGCGGTGGCGTAGTAGGCGCTGCCCTGGCGCTCGTACTGGCCGCGGATCGGGTCCTTGAAGGACTCCTCGTCCTCGGCGGACCAGACGTCGCCGCGCGCCTCCAGCTGGTCCCGCTTGACGGTCGCGAGGACGGACGCGGCCTGTTCGCCGCCCATCACAGAGATCTTGGCGTTCGGCCACATCCACAGGAAGCGCGGCGAGTAGGCCCGGCCGCACATCGAGTAGTTGCCCGCGCCGTACGAACCGCCGATCACCACGGTCAGCTTGGGGACGCGGGTGCAGGCCACGGCCGTCACCATCTTGGCGCCGTGCTTGGCGATGCCGCCCGCCTCGTAGTCCCGCCCGACCATGAAGCCCGAGATGTTCTGCAGGAAGACGAGCGGGATGCCGCGCTGGTCGCACAGCTCGATGAAGTGGGCGCCCTTCTGGGCGGACTCGGAGAAGAGGATGCCGTTGTTGGCGACGATCCCGACCGGGTGCCCGTGGATCCGGGCGAAGCCGGTGACCAGGGTCTGCCCGAACTCCGCCTTGAACTCCGCGAACCGCGAACCGTCGACCACGCGCGCGATGACCTCGCGCACGTCGTAGGGGGTGCGGGAGTCGACCGGCACGGCGCCGTACAGCGTGTACGGGTCGACCTTGGGCTCCACGGCCGGCTCGACCGACCAGGGCAGCGGGCCCCGGGCGGGGAGGGTGGAGACGATGGTCCGCACGATCCGCAGGGCGTGGGCGTCGCTCTCCGCGAGGTGGTCGGTGACGCCGGAGATCCGGGAGTGCACCTCGCCGCCGCCCAGCTCCTCGGCGGTGACGACCTCGCCGGTGGCGGCCTTCACCAGCGGGGGACCGCCGAGGAAGATCGTCCCCTGGCCGCGCACGATGACGGCCTCGTCGCTCATGGCCGGGACGTACGCTCCTCCGGCCGTGCACGAGCCCAGGACGGCGGCGATCTGCGGGATGCCCGCCCCCGACATCCGCGCCTGGTTGTAGAAGATCCGGCCGAAGTGCTCGCGGTCGGGGAAGACCTCGTCCTGCATGGGCAGGAAGGCGCCGCCGGAGTCCACGAGGTAGAGGCAGGGCAGGCGGTTCTCCAGGGCCACCTCCTGGGCCCGCAGATGCTTCTTCACCGTCATCGGGTAGTACGTGCCGCCCTTGACGGTGGCGTCGTTGGCGACGACGACGCACTCGCGGCCGGAGACCCGGCCGATCCCGGCGATGACGCCCGCGGCCGGGGCCTGGCCGTCGTACAGCCCGTCGGCCGCCAGCGGTGCCAGCTCCAGGAAGGGCGAGCCGGGGTCGAGGAGGGTGTCCACCCGGTCGCGCGGCAGCAGCTTGCCGCGCGCGGTGTGCCGGGCGCGGGCCTTCTCGCCGCCGCCGAGCCGTGCCGCGGCCAGTCTGGCCCGCAGCTCCTCGCCCAGCGCGCGGTGCGCGGCCTCGTTGGCCCGATACGCCTCCGCCGCGGGATCTGCCGCGGTCGTCAGCTCCGGTGCCTGGTCCATCGTGCGGTCCCCTCACCCAGTGATTACGGTGGTCACCTGTTAATGAGCGTTAACCCGTTTCCCTCAGGTTAACGACCGCTAACCTCCCTGTCTAGAATTGGCTCCATGGCCACGAGAACCGACGCGCCCACGCGCCGCGAGCAGATCCTCAGGGAAGCCGCCCGCCTCTTCGCCGAGCGCGGTTTCCACGGCGTCGGCGTCGACGAGATAGGCGCGGCCGTCGGCATCAGCGGGCCGGGTCTGTACCGGCACTTCGCGGGCAAGGACGCGATGCTCGCGGAGCTGCTGGTGGGCATCAGCGGGCAGCTGCTGACCGGTGCGAAGCGGCGGGTGGCGGAGGCCGACGGGGTGCCCGGGACGGAGGTCCTGGACTCGCTCATCGAGGGGCACATCGACTTCGCCCTCGACGACCGCCCCCTCATCACCCTGCACGACCGCGAGCTGGACCGCCTGCGCGACAGCGACCGCAAGCTCGTGCGGCAGCTGCAGCGGCAGTACGTCGAACTGTGGGTCGGGGTGCTGCGGGAGGTGTATCCCGGGCTGGTGGAGCCCGCCGCGCGGTCCGCCGTCCACTCGGTGTTCGGACTGCTGAACTCCACCCCGCACCTGGGCCGGGCGGGGTCGCTGCCCGGCCGCGCGGTCACGGCGGAGCTGCTGCACCGGATGGCCCGGGGGGCGTTCGGGGCGGCGGCCGCGGGCTGAGCGGCGGGTGGCGGTCCGTGCGGCCCGGGCGGTCCGCCGCAAGCGTGACGAGCGTTACGGGGTGGAGCATCTGGACGCGTGTCCCTACCCGCCGGTACCTTTTGATCTGAGCAAGCGCTTAGCCGTGCGCGGCGGGAGCTTGGGCACATCCGAAGGTACTCAGGTGGAGGTGGCGGCGGTGCGTCGTACGGTGTTCAACGAGGATCACGAGGCGTTCCGGGAGACCCTGCGTGCCTTCATCGAGGCCGAGGTCGTGCCCGAGTACGACGAGTGGCTGGCCGCCGGTCAGGCGCCGCGGGACTTCTACTACAAGCTCGCCGACCTGGGCGTCTTCGGCATCCGCGTGGACGAGGAGTACGGCGGCGCCGGCATCGACTCGTACAAGTTCGAGGCCATCCTGTACGAGGAGACCGCCCGCGCGGGCATCACCTTCGGCGGCTCCGGCGTGCACGTGCTGCTCGGCCTGCCCTACGTCAAGCTGCTCGCCACCGACGAGCAGAAGAAGCGCTACCTGCCGAAGTTCGTCTCCGGCGAGGAGATGTGGGCGATCGCGATGACCGAGCCGGGCACCGGCTCCGACCTCGCGGGCATGAAGACCACCGCCAAGCTCAGCGAGGACGGCACGCACTACGTCCTCAACGGCTCCAAGACCTTCATCACCGGCGGCGTCCACGCCGACCAGATGATCGTCTGCGCCCGGACCGCCGCGCCCAGCGCCGAGGACCGCCGGCACGGCATATCCCTCCTCGTGGTGGACACCAAGTCCGAGGGCTACTCGATCGGCCGCAAGCTGGACAAGCTCGGCCTGAAGACCTCCGACACCGCCGAGCTGGCGTTCGTCGACGTCAAGGTGCCCGTCGAGAACCTCCTCGGCGAGGAGAACAAGGGCTTCTACTACCTCGGCCACAACCTCGCCTCCGAGCGCTGGGGCATCGCCTACGGCGCCTACGCGCAGGCCAAGGCCGCCGTCCGGTTCGCCAAGCAGTACGTGCAGGAGCGCACCGTCTTCGGCAAGCCCGTCGCGCACTTCCAGAACACCAAGTTCGAGCTGGCCGCCTGCCAGGCCGAGGTGGACGCGGCCGAGGCCGTCGCCGACCGCGCCACGGAGGCCCTCGACGCCGGTGAGCTGACGCCCGCCGAGGCCGCCAGCGCCAAGCTGTTCTGCACCGAGGTCGCCCACCGCGTCATCGACCGCTGCCTCCAGCTGCACGGCGGCTACGGCTTCATGAACGAGTACCCGATCGCCCGCCTGTACGCGGACAACCGCGTGAACCGCATCTACGGCGGCACCAGCGAGATCATGAAGTCGATCATCGCCAAGGACATGGGTCTGTAAGGTCCCGGAAAACCCGGCTCTGTACAACTGACCCCATGAGTCAGGAACCACTGCAGTCCCTCCTCGATCTGCTCGACCTCGAGCAGATCGAGGAGAACATCTTCCGCGGCCGGTCCCGGCCCGCCATCGTCCCGAGGGTCTTCGGCGGGCAGGTCGCGGCCCAGGCGCTCGTCGCCGCCGGGCGCACGGTCCCCGCCGACCGGCTCCCGCACTCCCTCCACGCGTACTTCCTGCGCATCGGGGACGCCGGCGCGCCCATCGTGTACACCGTGGAGCGCATGAACGACGGCCGCTCCTTCACCGCGCGCCGCGTCGTCGCCGTCCAGCACGGGCAGCCGATCTTCGCCCTCTCCGCGTCCTTCCAACGGTACGAGGACGGCCTCGACCACCAGGCCCCGATGCCCGCCGCGCCCGACCCGGAGTCCCTGCCCACCGCCGAGCAGCGGCTCCCGGCGTACGACCTCGACCCGGCCGTCGTGGAGAAGATGCTGGAGGCCCGGGCCGCCGTCGACCTGCGCTACGTCGACGACCCGCCCTACGGCCGCTACGGCGAGCCCCGTGAACCGCGCTCCCAGGTCTGGTTCCGCGCCAACGGCAAGCTCGACGACGACCCGCTCCTGCACGTCGTCCTCGCCACCTACGTCTCCGACATGACGCTCCTGGACTCCATCCTGCTCGCGCACGGGCGCGGCGGCTGGGCCGTCGGCGACGTCGTCGGGGCCTCGCTCGACCACGCCATGTGGTTCCACCGGCCGTTCCGCGCCGACGAGTGGCTCCTGTACGACCAGGAGTCACCGTCGGCGTCGGCCGGCCGGGGCCTCGGCCAGGGCCGGATCTACACGCAGGACGGACGGCTCGCGATCTCCGTGATCCAGGAGGGCGTCGTCCGCGTACCGAGGGCTACGCCTCGCTGAGCCCCGCCTGCAGCAGCAGGTACGCCGACATCGGGTCGTAGTGACGCGGGCTGACCACGTGGTCGTCGAGCGGGACCACGGCCTGGAGGGTGCCCTCGGACTCGCCGAGGAAGAGGGCGGGGTCGTTGGAGTCCGCGTAGCCGACGGAGTCGACGCCGAGCTGGCCCGCGCAGCCCGCCCAGCCGTGGTCGGCGACGACCAGGTCGGGCAGCGGGCGGCCGGCGCCCTCCAGGCCCCGCAGGATGGCCCGCATCGGCTCGGGGGAGTGGGTGTGCCAGAGCGTGGCGCCGTGTTCGAGGACGGCGACGTCCGCGAACTGCATGACGTACCCCTCCTCCGTCTGCAGGCCGTCCGGGATGACGACGATCTCGCAGCCCGCCGCGCGCAGGGCCCGCGCCGTCTCGTTGTGCACCTGCAGCAGCCCGCCGGGGTGCCCGGTGGCGAACAGGACGCGCTGCCCGCCCTCCGCCGCCTTGCGCAGCCGGGCCGCCATGCGCTCCAGCGCGTCGACGGTCAGGTCCGGGTCGATGGTGTCCTGGCCGTAGCGGTACCCCGGGTCGTCGTTGACGCCGACACGCTCCGCCATCACGGCCAGCACGTCCTGCTCGTCGCTCCAGCGGTCCCCCAGCTCCAGCCCGAGCCAGTAGTGGCGGTTGCCGTTGGCCAGTTCGCGGTAGTGGGAGAGGTTGTTCTCGCGCGGCGTGGCCACATCACCCGCGATACGCGTCCGTACGAGGTGCTCGATCAGCTCGGCGCGGCTGGGGGTCCCGGATATCGGCATGGCCCCATTGTGAGGCAGACGGCCGCGGGAGTCGCGGGCGTCCCCGCCGCTGCGACCTGCGTCACTCTCCGGCGGACGGACGGCCTCCGCCGCCGCTCACGCCTGCCGCAGCGCGAACCACAACTCCATCCGTACGTCCGGGTCGTCGAGGTCCGCGCCCAGCAACGCCGCGCACCGGCCGATCCGTTGGCGGACCGTGTTGCGGTGCACGGCCAGAGCCACGGCCGTGCGGTCCCAACTTCCGTGCAGGGAGAGCCAGGTGCGCAGCGTCTCGGTGAGGGCGGCGGCGCCCGACGCGTCGGCGAGCGGGGCCAGCAGGGCCCGGGCGTGGGCGGTCGCGTCCGCCGCCGGAACCAGGTCGGACAGGGCGGTACGGGAGCCGTGCCGGACGAGCGCCGCCCGGGTCGCCGCGGCCCGGGCCAGCGCGCGGGCGGCCTGCGCGTCGGCCGCCGGCCAGGCGTGCGGCTCGGCGGGCGCGCTCACGCCGCACGTCCAGCCGGGCTGCCCGGTGACCTCGCGGTCGGCGGGGACGAGGACGCGGACGACGTCGCCGTGCGCGTCGACCAGCGCGGAGCCCAGGGCGGCGCCGAGCGCGGCGGCGGCGAGGGCCTCCGGCCGGGCGCCGCCCTCGGCGGGCCGGGCGTGGACGACGTGCCAGTGGGTGGCCGTGCCCAGGAGGGGAGCGACCTCCCGCGGCTCGGCGCCGAGCAGGAGCCGCACCAGCGCCGACGCGCGGGCCGCGCCGGTGCCGCTCTGGCGTTCGCCGGTGAGGAGGGAGAGGAGGACGGCGGCGACGGAGACGATGGTGTGGTCGCCGGGGGTGCGGTGGGGGGCGGCCACGCCGAGGGCGAAGCCGTGACCAGAGGAGGAGAGGGCGTAGGCGGTGAGGTGGGTGCCGTCGACCGTGTCCGTGGCGGACGCGGGGGTCGGCGTGTGCGGGGCGGGGGACGGGGCGGGTTCGCCGGGGCCGGTCGGCCCAGCGCGACCGGGCCCTTGCCGACTCGGCCCCGCGCCCGGGGCAGGGAGGACCACGGTCGCGAGGGAGGCCAGTGCTCGCGCGACCGCCGCACCGTGCTCGCGCCCGGACGACGCCAGTTCCGTCCCCTCCGGGCCGTACAGCACCGCCCGGCCGTCGATCCGCCGGGCCAGTTGCCCGAGCACCGCGCGGACCGGGTCCGGGCGGGACGCGGCCGCCGCCAGGCCCTGCTGGGCCTCCGTCACGCGGCGGAGTTCGGCGTGGCGGGCGCGGGCCATGAGCTGCCAGACCGCGCGGGCGACGCCGGAGAAGGTCGTCCGGGGCGGGACCTCGACGAGCGGGAGCCCGTGGGCGTCGCAGGAGGCCACCAGCTCCGGCGGCACCATGTCGTGCACCGGGGCGACGCCGAAACCGAGGGCCGCACCGCCGGCCGCGACGATGCGGGAGACGTACGTGTCGAAGTAGCCGCCCGAGCCGGCCGCCTCCGGGATGTGGACACCGGCCGTCAGCAGCAGCTCTCCGCCCAGCAGATACGGGTACGGGTCCGACATCTCCGAGGTGTGCGCCCAGTGGACCACCGTGTCCGCGTCCACCGGGCCGGCGATCTGCCGCAGGCCCAGCTCGCCGTGGGCCAGCAGCGCCGAGAGGGGCACGGGCGGGGTGGGAGGGACGGCGGGGGCGGGGGGTACCGCCGGGTCCGACATCATGTGCGTTTCCTCCATTTCATCCCGCTCGAATGGAGGAAACGTACACTTCGCAGGCGTGCGACGGCGACCTAGGGTCGATGCCCGTCACCCCGCAGAAAGAAGGCAGAGCATCATGAGCGGCAACGAGACGCCCCGCGGCCCCGTCGACTCCTCGCGCATCCCGCGCTACGCCGGTCCCGCGACCTACGCCCGGCTCCCCCGTCTGGACGAGGTGGGCCGCGCCGACGTGGCGGTCGTGGGCGTGCCGTTCGACTCGGGTGTCTCCTACCGGCCGGGCGCCCGCTTCGGCGGCAACGCGATCCGCGAGGCGTCCCGGCTGCTGCGCCCCTACAACCCGGCCCAGGACGCCTCCCCCTTCGCCCTCGCCCAGGTCGCGGACGCCGGTGACATCGCCGCCAACCCGTTCAACATCAACGAGGCGGTGGAGACGGTCGAGGCGGCGGCGGACGAGCTGCTCGGGACGGGGGCCCGGCTGATGACCCTCGGCGGCGACCACACCATCGCGCTCCCGCTGCTGCGGTCGGTCGCCAAGAAGCACGGCCCGGTGGCGCTGCTCCACTTCGACGCGCACCTGGACACCTGGGACACGTACTTCGGCGCCGAGTACACGCACGGCACCCCGTTCCGGCGGGCGGTCGAGGAGGGGATCCTGGACACCGAGGCGCTCTCGCACGTGGGCACGCGCGGCCCGCTGTACGGCAAGCAGGACCTCACCGACGACGCGAAGATGGGCTTCGGGATCGTCACCTCGGCGGACGTGATGCGGCGCGGCGTCGACGAGGTCGCCGACCAGCTTCGGCAGCGCATCGGCGACCGGCCCCTCTACATCTCCATCGACATCGACTGCCTCGACCCGGCCCACGCACCGGGCACGGGCACGCCGGAGGCCGGCGGCATGACCTCGCGGGAGCTCCTGGAGATCCTGCGCGGCCTCGCCTCCTGCCACCTGGTCTCCGCCGACGTCGTCGAGGTGGCGCCCGCGTACGATCACGCCGAGATCACCGCGGTGGCCGCCTCGCACACGGCGTACGAGCTCACCACGATCATGTCCCGCCAGATCGCCGAGGCCCGTAAGGAGAACGAGGGCAAGTGACCCACGACCACGACCTGGTGCTCCGCCCGACCGCCGCCCAGACGGAGGCCGCGCTGAACCCTCCCGCCGGCCGCCACGGCGGAGACCTGGTCGTGGAGACGCTGGCCGGGCTCGGCGCGACGACGGTCTTCGGGCTCCCCGGCCAGCACGCGCTGCCCGTGTTCGACGCGCTGCGCCGTTCCGGCCTGCGCTACATCGGCCTGCGCGTGGAGAACAACGCCGGGTTCGCGGCGGACGCGTACGGCCGGATCACCGGCGAGGCGGCCCCGCTGCTGCTGTCGACGGGCCCGGGTGCGCTGACCTCGCTCGCCGCGCTCCAGGAGGCGGCGGCTGCCTCGGCGCCGGTGCTGGCGATCAGCAGCCAGGTCCCCCGGGCCGGCCTCGGCGGCGGTCGCCACGGCTACCTCCACGAACTCCCCGACCAGGCGGCCTCGTTCAGGGGCGTGGTGAAGTCCGTCCACACGGTCCGTACGCAGTCGCAGATCCCGTCCGCGATCGCCGCCGCCTGGCAGTCCGCGCTGACCGCCCCGCACGGCCCGGTGTGGGTGGAGATCCCGCAGGACGTGCTGACGGCCGAGACCCTGATCCCGGTGGTGACGGGCGGCGACGCCTTCCCCGAGGAACTGCCCCCACGCCCCGAACTGACCGCCCTGGCCGCCCACCTGCTGTCCACCGCCACCCGCCCGGCGATCATCGCGGGCGGCGGGGTCGTCCGGGCGGACGCCTCCGGCAAGCTGCGGCAGCTGGCGGAGCGGCTGTCGGCACCGGTCGTGACGACGTTCGGGGGCAAGGGCGCCTTCCCGTGGACACATCCGCTGTCGCTCCGGTCCTGGCTGGAGGACCGGCACACGACGGACTTCCTGGAGGACGCGGACGTGCTGCTGGTGGTCGGCTCGGGGCTGGGTGAACTGTCCTCGAACTACCACACGTTCAGGCCGCGCGGCCGGGTGGTCCAGATCGAGGCGGACCTCGGGAAGCTGGAGTCCAACCACCCGGCGCTCGGCATCCACGCGGACGCGCGCCTGGCGCTGACGGCCCTGCTGGAGACGATCGAGGAGACCCGTGAGGACGCGTCCGCGCCGGAGCGCGTCCGTGCGGTGCTCGACCGTGTCCGCGCACGCATCGACTCCCAGGAACTCACCCTGGAACAGGACCTGCTGGCGTCCGTCCGCCGGGCCCTCCCGTCCCGCGCGCCGTCGTTCTGGGACATGACGATCCTGTCCTACTGGGCCTGGTCGGCGTTCGACCCCAAGGGCCCCAACACCATGCACTCCGCCCAGGGGTCGGGCGGCCTCGGCTACGCCTTCCCGGCCGCCCTCGGCGCGGCGGCGGCCGACCCCACCCACCCGGTGCTGGCCGTCTCGGGCGACGGCGGCGCGCTCTACTCGATCGCCGAGCTGGCCACCGCCCGGCAGTACGACCTGAACGTCACCTGGCTGATCGTCGACGACGGCGGCTACGGCATCCTGCGCGAGTACATGACCGACGCGTTCGGCGAGACGACGGGGACGGAGCTGTCCCGCCCCGACTACGTGGCCCTCGCGGAGTCCTTCGGCGTACCGGGCGTACGGACGACCCCCGAGTCCCTCGCGGCCGACCTGGCCAAGTCCCTCGCCGCACCGGGGCCTTCGGTGGTCGTCCTCCCGGCGGTGCTGCGGATGTTCGCGCCGACGCACGTCTGACGCGGGCCGGGGTCAGGGGCGCAGGCGGGTGGCCAGGCCCTCGAAGTAACCACGGTGCACGGCCGGCAGGTCCACCTCGCCGGGGTCCAGGAGCCACAGGAGGTGGGCGCCTTCGAGGAAGGCGGCCACCTCGGTCGCCAGGAGGTCCGGGTTCAGGTCCGGGCGGGCCGTGCCGTCGGCGGCCGCTCGGGTGAAGAGGGCCGTGAGGTGGGCGCGCAGGGCTCGGCCCCGGTCGCGGAACCAGGTGTGGAGGGGATAGCCCGGTTCCAGGTTCTCGGCCGTCAGGGTGGTGTGCAGGGCGGTCAGTTCGCGTTCGCCGGCCGCCGTGTGTTCGGCGTCCCGCACGAACCAGTCGAAGGCCTCGTCGAGGGTGGGCTCCGAGGCCGGGGTGGCCGACAGGCGGGCCAGGGCGCGGCGGTCGGCCTCCTCCAGGACGGCCCGGACCAGGCCGTCCTTGCTGCCGAAGTGGTGGATGAGGGCGGAGGGGGTCACGCCCGCCCGTTCCGCGATCGCGGCGACGCCGGTCCCTCGTACGCCCTGCTGGGAGAAGAGCGTGATCGCCGCGTCCACCATCGCGCGACGGCGTTCCACGCCCCGCTGCTGCACCTGTCCCTTGACTCCGGCCATGCGATCAGGGTGCCGGGTGGGGCGGCGGCGCGTCCACCTCGGAAAACCTCGTGCGTGATCTCCGTCGGCCCATTATCTTGAACGACCATGCAGGAAAATAAGAGGGACAACGAGAACGCGTACGCATACGACTGCGCGTACATGACCGGCCGCGAGCGCGTCGTCCGCGTGGACGGGCTCGACCTGTGGGCGGAGGAGTTCGGCGCGCCGGAGCATCCGGCCGTGCTGCTGGTGATGGGCGCGCAGGCGCAGGGGGTCCAGTGGAACGACGGGATCGTGCGGCGGCTCGTCGAGGGCGGGCGCAGGGTCGTCCGGTACGACCACCGCGACGTGGGGCGCTCCTCCGTCGTCGACTTCGCCGTCCGGCCGTACACCGTGGCCGACATGGCCTGCGACGCGCTCGCCGTACTGGACGCCTTCGGGGTGGAGCGGGCGCATCTGGTCGGGGCGTCGCTGGGCGGGATCATCGCCCAGCGGATCGCCGTCACGGATCCGGAGCGCGTGCTGACCCTGACGAGCCTGTCGTCCCAGCCGCTCGGTACGGACACGGCGGCCGCGGTGGGGCGGGCCCTGGCGGGAGAGCCTCCGGAGCCGGGTGAACTGCCCCCGCCCAGCGCCGAGTTGCTGGCCGTGCTCGCCACCACGCTGCCCGACCCGGAGGCGGGAGCGGACCACTACCTCGCCGTGCGGCTCCCGCTGTGGCGGGTGCTGCACGGCTCGGTGCTGCCGTTCGACGAGGAGGAGTACCGGCGCATGGAGCGGCGGGTGTACGAGCGGGCGCGCGATCTGGCGGCCGGGTTCCACCACACCCTCGCAGGGTCGGCCGGCGGGGACGACACGGCGGCCCTGGCCTCCGTCACCGCGCCGACGCTGGTGCTGCACGGCACGGAGGACCCGATGTTCCCGCCGGCGCACGGCGAGGCCACGGCCGCCGCGATCCCCGGCGCCCGGCTGGTCATGGTCGAGGGGCTGGGGCACACCCTGCCCACGGCCCTGGACGCCCGCCTGGCCGAGGAGATCCTGCGGCACACGGCCTGACCGGCGCCACGGCACCGGCACGGCAGCCTCACAGGCACCCGGACGGCAGCCTCACAGGCCCAGGCCCAGGCCCAGGCACCCCACCTGGTCCGGCGTGACCGCGCGCGGCCGTCACGCCGGACCGGGGAGCGGTCAGCGCAGGAACGCGCCGAACATCGCGTCCGTCGCCGGCGCCGAGACGTCGCCCGGGCCGAAGGAGAGCGCCGACGTGGTGGTCACGCCCGTCGCGGTGCCGGGCAGGACCCAGACGGCCCCGTTGTCGCTGTTCTCGGCGGGGGCGCCGACGGCGAGGTCGGGGTGGCCGTTGCCGTCGAGGTCCACCAGAGCCGTGGTGGTACCGAACTTGTCCTCCGCCTCGGCGGCGCCGGGGACCCCGGCGGTGTTCTGGTGGAAGACCGTCGTCCCGGTGCCGGTGATGCCGGCGGCGCTGCCGGGGACCAGGGCGACCGCGCCGGTGTTGGTGATGTCGCCGACGTCCTCGTACGCGATGCCGAGGGCGAGGTCGGCGTAGCCGTCGCCGGTGACATCGGCGACCGAGACCGCCGAGCCGACGAGGTCGCCGTCCTCCTGCGCGCCGGGGAAGCCGGGCAGGTTCTGGTCGAAGGTCTGGACGTTGGACTCCGAGGTGCCGGTGGCGGAGCCGTAGGCCACGCGGACCTGGTCGGTCCAGCCGTCGGCGCCCACGACCACGTCGTCGTAACCGTCGCCGTTCACGTCGCCCAGGCCCGTGCCGGCCGGAGTGCGGGTCGTGTCGTCGCCGGGGGCGAAGCCGCGCTTGAAGCCCGAGGCGCCGCCCAGGAGGAGCCGGTTGCCGTAGGTGCCGTCACCCGTGTAGTGCCACTGGACCAGGTCGTCGCGGCCGTCGCCGTTGACGTCCCCGACCTGGCCGGAGACGACCGGGCCGGTGATGGAGGACGGGCCGTTCTCGCAGCCGTGGCCGGTGGCGCAGGAGGCGTCCTCCTCGTACCAGCCCCACCACAGGGACTTGTCGAGGAGCGGGAGTACGGCCTTGGGCTTGGCCGCGCGGGAGATGGGCCCCTTCCACAGGGCCGCCGGTGCGCCCTCGGGGTCGTCGCCGCTGATGTCCTGGACGGAGAAGAGGGCGAGGTCGGTCTTGCCGTCGCCGTCGAAGTCACCCGCCTGCGGGGCCGCCCCGTACTTGGCGATGCTCGTACCGCCGGTCAGCCCGGAGGCCGACCCCCAGACGATCACCGAGCCCGCCGTGCCGCCGGAGATCACCAGGTCGCCGTAGCCGTCCCGGTCCAGGTCGCCCTTGGTGAACGTCGAGCCGAAGCGCTGGTTCGCGGTGGCGGCACCCGGCACACCGCTCGTCGAGCGGCTGATCAGCTTCTTCTTCGCCGCCGACGCCCCGCTCTTCGAGCCGTACAGGACGGTCACGTAGCCCGCCTTGGCCTTCCCGGACACCTTGGCGTTCGGGGCGCCGACGACCAGGTCGGCGTATCCGTCGCCGTTGAAGTCGTCCGCCACGCCCACCTTCGCGGGGGCCGCCGAGGCCGGTCCGAGCGACAGCGCCGTCAGGCCCCCTGTCAGCAGCGCCACCGCCGCCATGGATGCGCTCAGCCGTGTCGCGCGGATGCTGTGTCGTGCTCGTGCTCGTGACATGCACGTGCCTTTCGGGTCGATGTGGTCCGGCGTGGCGGAGGAGCCGCGTCCGTGTAGTCCGACTCGACCGGGCCTTCATCGGTTGTACGTGCGAATGTCATGGGTCGGTAACTGAGCGATCCCGATCGGGGCGGGTGGCTGCGGCCGGGGAAACGGCGAACCCCCGGCCCGTACGTGGGGGATGTACGGGCCGGGGGGCCACCGCGCTCGGCGGGCGGCTACCAGATCGCCTCGACCCACTCCGGGTGGTCGATGAACGGGTTGCGGTTGTGCTGGTAGGTGTCGTAGATGACCTGGTTGCGCCGCTCCTCGAAGGCGCTCGGCGGGTCCGCCTCGTTCCAGGCCTTCAGGACGGAGAGCTTGCCCATGTACGGGTTGCTGCCGTTGCCCACCTTCTCGTTGGGCTCCAGGTCGGGCCAGCCGTCGTCGCCCTCGTAGCGGACGGCCATGTAGAGGATGATGCGGGCCACGTCGCCCCGGTCCGCGGCGCGCGGCGCGAAGGAGTCGGAGTCGACGGTGCTGCCGCCGCCGTTGGTGACGGAGCTGCCGCCGTTGTCGAAGTCCAGGTTGCCGCGGGTGCTGTTGACCGTCACGTCGCAGGCGCGCAGGTGGTGCAGGTCGGTGCCGGGGCCGATCGCCTCGCCGAAGTCGCCGTGGGACTTGGCCCAGGTGTGCTCGCGGTTCCAGTCGCCGACGTCACCGCCGTTGAGGGACTTGCTGCGGGAGACACCGCTGTACAGCAGGAGCACGTTGCTGGTGTTGTTCGGGTCCTGGTCGGTGACCTTGAGCGCGTTCCAGACCGCGGAGTACGAGATCTTGGAGACGTTGGCGCTGATGATCGTGTGCAGGGAGGACTTCAGGGCCGTGCCGGTCTTGCCGACCGCGTTCTTGTAGTACGTCGCGTCGTAGGCGGTGGTCGTCGCCGAGGCGGGGGAGGCCGTGGCGGCGGGGAGGACGATACCGACGAGCACGGCCGACGTTGCGAGAGCGACCGACTTCCAACTGCGTATCCGCGCAGCGGGCATGAGGGGTGTCCCTTCCCAGAGGGCCGCGCAGCACGAGGAGTTGCTTCGGGGAGTCTCGTTCTACGCGGGTTGACTGTGTGGGCAATCGAGAGATTGGCATGGACGGGTCAGCTCGCGTGTTACGGAGAGAAGGCGATTCGGTGACGTTCTGGCCAACGGGACAACCCTCGTGCCCCAGGCCCCTCTCGCGTGCCCCGGTCCGCGGGGAGACCCCAATTGACGTGGGAAATCAGGTGTGCTGGGCGGGTGCGAGGCGGGGTGGCTGGCCGGTACGTCCCTCGGCCGGTCGCGGGCCGGGGCCGGGCTGGTCCGCCCGAGCGTGCGGCGCGCTCTATGCCTTCTCGCGGCTGTCCCCGATGCTGGTGGGGAACGCGAGGGCGGGCTGGGGGCGAGTGGGGGTGGATCAGTGGACGAGCCGTGGACCGGCTCCGCGTCGCGCGGCGGACGTGGTGCCCGCGTGTCCTGCCGCGAGCAACCTCAAGAGGCGGCCGGCGGTCTTCCCAGGGGCGATCCCGCTCGTGATCCGAGATCCCGCTCGTGGTCGCCGGGATCCCGCCCGTGATCCCGGAACCCGTGTGCGTGATCCTTGATCGTGCCCGTGATCCTTGATCCCGCGCCCGTGGTCCCGGATCGCGTGCGCGGTCCCGCCCGTCGGGAACGGTCCACCCGCCCCCACCAGCCACCGGAAAGCCATGTTGCACACCGAGAAGAGACCCGGCCCCGCGAACGAGACGACGGCCGGATAATTGATATCCATGGTCTCGCGGGTGGTCCCGCGAATAAGAAGCGTGTTCGCGTCCGACAAGTCGCGTCGGCCGAGGGTGATTCTGTGGGCCGTGGCGGGTGTCGCGACCCTCGGATTCATACTCGCGCTGGAGATCGTCTCGCGTGGCTACGGGCTGCCGGGTCCGATCACCAACCAGGCGCGAGAGGTGATATTCGCCCCCAAGTCGGGACCGCTGCTGTACGCCAGTATGGCGTTGACGATGGTGGTGCTCACCTGGCGGCAACGGTTCGTCGCGGCCGGCGTCGCGATCGGGATCGACGTCGTCTTCTTCCTGGTGCGGTGGGCCCTCGACGCGAAGATGATGTTCGGCAACGGTGCGCTGTGGGTGCTGCTGGGCTGCGTGGTCATCGCCCTCACGCGCCGCACCGGCCGTGAACGGCTGCTGCTGCTGAAGGGCGTCGGGCTGGGCCTGCTGCTGGTGACCGGCCGCAAGACCGGGGACGCCTGGCTGCTGATCACGTCCAAGACCCGCCCCACGGTGCTCGATCCGTACCTGGCGACCGCCGACCACGCGCTCGGCAACCCGTCGTGGCTGGTGGGCCGGATGGTCCGGGCCACCGGCCCGGTCGGCACCCATCTCCTCGACTGGGTCTACATCCAACTCGCGGTGGCCGCGGTCGCCGTCGCGCTCTACCAGTTGCGTCATGTGGCCGCCGAGCGCCGCTTCCCGCGCCACCACCTGGTGCGCACGTTCCTGGTGATCGGCCTCCTCGGGCCGGGCATCTACATGATCTTCCCGGTGGTCGGACCGGTCTTCGCCTACGGTCCCGGCGCGTTCGGCACCGGCGGCGGGCAGTGGGCGCTCGCCCACCTGTGGCCCGACGTTCCGCCGCCGGTCGGGGTCCCGCACTCGATGCCGTACGACGAGATCACCCCGCGCAACTGCATGCCCAGTCTGCACACGGCGTGGGCCACGGCGATCTTCATCCACTCCCGCGGCGGCCCGCGCTTCCTGCGCCACGCGGGCACTTTCTGGCTGATCGCCACGCTCACCGCGACGCTGGGATTCGGATACCACTACGGCGTGGATCTCATCGCCGGTGTCGTCTTCACGCTCACCATCGAGGCGGGGCTGCGCACGGCCGACCGCGGCTGGGACCGGTCGGGCGTGTGGCTGATCGTCCACGGCACGACCGTGTTCGCCGCGCTGCTGCTGGCCTATCGCTTCCTGGCGCTGGACATGGCCCGGTACCCGTGGGTGTTCGGACCGCTCCTCCTGCTGATGATGGCCTCGGTCGGCTACGGCTACGTACGCAACGAAAGACGATGGGCCGGGAAGGCCGCGCCGGCACGGCAGCCGGAGCCTTCGGCGGAGCGGCAGCACGAACTGGTCGGATGAAGGGCATGGTCCTCGACAGCGGCTGCTGGGCGTGGTCCGGGGGAGTTCGGCGGGCGACGCGCGGGGGCCGCGCCGAGGGCGGCCCACCGGGCCGTCCGGCCCTCGGCCCGCGGGACGCGACGCGTACGGACGCGTACGGACGCGTACGCGCATGAGATCCTGGCCGGTTTCCGATCACGGCGGCCCCCGCGGGAGCCGCGGGGGCCGCGCCGAGGTCCTCAGGCTCGCAGACGCTCGCGCAGTTCGTCGATGTCGGTCAGGAACCACGTCTGACGACCGCGGTTGCACTCACGGACGAAGTCCCGCAGGGACGAACTGGCCTCCGTGTGACGGGAGATGTCGCCGATCACGGCGAGGCGGACGCCGTACTGGACGAACTTCTGGACGATGTCGCCGGCGACGCGCGTACGCAGCTGGAAGAACGCCTCGTCGAACCGCTCGACGGGGACGACGACCCAGCCGGCGCCCTGGTACCCGGCGTCCCCGATGAGATCCAGGGCGTCGCTCTCGCGGGCGATCGTCCCGCCCTCGGGGGCGCACATCAGCACGGGCACGTCGTGGATCGTCTCCAGGGTGGTCGTCATGACGCCGACCCTATGGTCCGGCGGCGGAGCGGGGGCGCTTTTCCCGCCGCCGCCCCCACCCGTCGCCCCCCACCCGCCGCCGGGGGCCGGGTCACCGCACCAGATCGCCGTGGGCGACGACGTGCTCACCGTGCTGGTGACGGAAGCCCTCGTGGAAGTCGTCCTGCCGCCTTCCGTGCAGGTACTGCGGGAGCAGACCGTCGGGCGGGAGGAGGTCCGGTATCGCCCGGAACAGGGCCGTGGCGACCTTCCCGTACCTCGGGCCCCGCGCGCGTGGGCGGCGAGCAGGTGCCGGCCCGCACTCCTTCCCGGAGGCCCGCGGACCTCCCGAACGGTCCTCGAACTCTCCGCACGGTCCTCGAACTTTCCGCACGGTTCAGAAACGAACTGACGTACAACTATCGTGCATTCTCACGAGTCGACTGTGGTGAACCCGCCCTTGGCGGGTTCCAGTCGCTCATAGGGGATGGGAAAAGGTAGATGACTCACCGGATATCGGGGGTATCCCGGGTGTCGCGTACGTCCAGAGGTGCGCGTGTGATAGCTGCGGGGATCGGCGCCGGGATGGTCGTGTCGTCGGCGGCGGTGGCGTTCGCGCCGGCCGCCGCGGCGGCGCCGGCCCCGCAGGTCAGTTGTACGTCGAAGCAGGCCGGTCTGGCCGACAAGCTGCAGAAGGACATCACCGCCGCGCTGGCGAAGCGGAAGGGGACGGTGGCCGTCGGGCTGTCCGAACGGACCACCGGCACCACCTGCACGCTGCGCGGGGACACGGCCTTCGACTCGGCCAGCGTCGTCAAGGTGACGGTGCTCGCCGCGCTGCTGTTCGACGCGAAGAAGACGAACCGCTATCTCACCGACCGTGAGACCAAGCTCGCCACCGCCATGATCACCAAGTCGGACAACGCCTCCACCAGCACCCTGTGGAAGCAGCTCGGCATGAAGAAGATCAAGGCGTTCCTGACCGCCGCCAAGATGACCCAGACCAAGCCGGGCGCGGACAACTACTGGGGCCTCACCCAGATCACCGTCCGGGACGAGCAGCGCCTCCTCGCGCTGCTCACCGCGAAGAACACCGTGCTGAGCGACAACGCCCGCGCCTACGTCCTCAAGCTCATGAACAAGGTCGTCGCCTCGCAGCGCTGGGGCACCCCGGCCGGGGCGCCCTCCACCGTGAAGGTGCACGTCAAGAACGGGTGGCTGTCCCGTGCCACGCACGGCTGGCGGGTGCACAGCGTCGGCACGTTCAGCGGCGGCGGGCGGGACTACACGATCACCGTCCTCACCCACGGCAACCCGGACATGCAGTACGGCGTCAACACCATCCAGGGGGTCGCCAAGGTGATCCACAAGGATCTCGTGCCCGTCGCCCCGAGCGCCTCGGGTGCGCCGAGCGTGCAGCGCTACGTGCCCACCGACCGGCCCCAGGAGGCGACCGTCCCGGTGCCCGGGAACGGGTGACGCCGCCGTCGGCATCCGGACGTTCACGACGAGGCCATCCGCGGATCACCGGCGTCGTCCTACCGTGACGCCATGTCTCTCAGAAGCCTCGTCGCGTCCCTGACCGCGGGTCTGGCGGCGGCCACCACCCTGGCCGCCGCCGGCCCCGTCCACGCCGACTCGCCGCGCGGCCACGCCTGTTCGCCGTCCGTGTCGATCGAGGCGTACTCCGACGCCCTCGACAGGACGACCTACGAGGGCACCTACGTCGGCAACCTCTCCGGTCTCGCCCGCGACCGCGACGGCTCGCTCCTCGCCGTCTCCGACCGGTCCTCCCTCTTCACCCTCGACCGCCGTACGCTCCGGCCGCGGGGCGTCGTCCCGCTCGCCACGGAGAGCGGCGCCGCGCTCGACTCCGAGGCGCTGGCCGTCGACCGTGACGGCACCCGGCTCGTCACCTCCGAGACCGAACCGTCGGTCCGGCGCTACGACCGCGAGGGCCGGCTCCTGGGCACCCTGCCCGTGCCCGCCGCGCTGCGCGTCGCCCCGGCCGGGCGGGCCGTCGCCAACCAGACCTTCGAGGGACTCACCCTCCTGCCCGGCGGGCGCACGCTGCTCGCCTCGATGGAGGGCGCGCTCGACGGGGACGCCGCCGGGGTCGTCCGCCTCCAGACCTGGCGGCGGCACGGCGGCGCACCGGACTTCCGGCTCGCCGCCCAGTACGGCTACCGCGCCGACACCGGACTCGGCGTCGTCGAGGTGGCGGGCCTGCCCGGCGGGCGGCTGCTGGTGCTGGAGCGGGGCTTCACCGCCGGGGTCGGCAACACGGTCCGCCTCTACGCCGCCGACACGCGCCGCGCCACGGACACCTCCCGCACGGACGTCCTCACCGGGCGGGACGGCGACGGCGGACGGCTCGTCGGCAAGACCCTCCTCGCCGACCTCGTGGACTGCCCCACCCTGGGCGCCACCGCCAGACAGCCCCAGCCGAACCCGCTGCTCGACAACATCGAGGGGATGACCGTCACCGGGCAGCGGTGGCACGGGGGACACGGGCCGGGACGGCTGGACGTGCTGCTGGTCAGCGACGACAACCAGAACGCCGTCCAGACGACCCGTTTCTACTCCCTGCGGGTGCGGATGGCCTGAGGCCCTGGGCTGAGGACCCCCGAGACCCCGCTCCCCGATTGTTGCGGCGGGATGAAATCCGCGGCCCCGCGTGTTGGTCTCCAGCGGAGACCAGGACGAGCGGAGGGCACCGGCGTGACAGCGCAGCAGGGGGGCGACCGAGGGTGGGCGCGCAGACTCGCCGGATACGCCTGGCGGCATCCCAGGGACGTGATCCTCGCCCTCGGCTCGTCCCTCGGCGGTATGGCCGTGATGGCCCTGGTCCCCCTGATCACCAAGGTGATCATCGATGACGTGATCGGGGACCGGACCCGGGACATGGCCCCCTGGGCGGCGGCCCTGATCGGCGCCGCCCTCCTGGTGTACGTCTTCACCTACGTCCGCCGCTACTACGGCGGCCGCCTCGCGCTCGACGTCCAGCACGACCTGCGCACGGAGATGTACGGGACGATCACCGGCCTCGACGGGCGGCGGCAGGACGAGCTGTCCACCGGTCAGGTCGTCGGCCGCGCCACCAGCGACCTCCAGCTGATCCAGGGCCTGCTCTTCATGCTGCCGATGACCATCGGCAACATCCTGCTGTTCCTGATCTCCCTCGTGATCATGGCGTGGCTGTCCCTGCCCCTCACCGTGGTCGCGATCGCCGTCGCCCCCGCCCTGTGGTGGATCGCCCTGCGCAGCCGCGTCAGGCTGCACCCCGCCACCTGGTACGCCCAGGCCCAGGCCGCCGCCGTCGCGGGTGTCGTCGACGGCGCCGTCAGCGGCGTCCGCGTGGTCAAGGGGTTCGGGCAGGAGGAGCAGGAGACCGGGAAGCTGCGGGAGGTCGGCCGGCGGCTCTACGCGGGCCGGCTGCGGACCATCCGGTTCAATTCCCGGTACACCCCCGCCCTCCAGGCCGTCCCCGCCCTCGGCCAGGTCGCGATGCTGGCGCTCGGCGGCTGGCTGGCCGTGCGCGGCCACATCACGCTCGGCACGTTCGTCGCGTTCTCCACCTATCTCGCCCAGCTCGTCGGCCCCGTCCGCATGCTCGCCATGGTCCTCACCGTCGGCCAGCAGGCCCGCGCCGGCACCGAGCGCGTCCTGGAGCTGATCGACACCGAGCCCACGCTCGCCGACGGCACCAAGGACCTCCCCGCCGACGCGCCCGCGACCGTCGAGTTCGACGACGTGTCCTTCGGCTACGCCGACGGGCGCCCCGTCCTCGACGGCCTCAGCTTCGAGATCCGTTCCGGCGAGACCCTCGCCGTCGTCGGCTCCTCCGGCTCCGGCAAGTCCACCGTCTCCCTCCTCCTCCCTCGCTTCTACGACGTGTCCCGCGGCGCCGTCCTCATCGGCGGCCACGACGTCCGCGAACTCACCCTCGACTCGCTGCGCGCCGCGATCGGCCTGGTCCCCGAGGACTCCTTCCTCTTCTCCGACACGGTCCGCGCCAACATCGCCTACGGCCGCCCCGACGCGACCGACGAACAGATCGAGACCGCCGCCCGCGCCGCCCAGGCGGACCGTTTCATCGCCGAGCTGCCCGACGGCTACGCCACCAAGGTCGGCGAACACGGCCTCACTCTCTCCGGCGGCCAGCGTCAGCGCGTCGCCCTCGCCCGCGCGATCCTCACCGACCCCCGCCTGCTCGTCCTCGACGACGCGACCTCCGCCGTGGACGCCCGCGTGGAGCACGAGATCCACGAGGCCCTGACCCGCGTCATGGAGGGCCGCACGACCCTCCTGATCGCCCACCGCCGCTCCACCCTGAACCTCGCCGACCGCATCGCCGTCCTCGACGGGGGCCGCCTCGCCGACATCGGCACCCACGAGGAGCTGGAGCGCCGCTGCGCCCTCTACCGCCGGCTGCTCACCGACCCCGACGAACTCGGCGGCGTCTCACCCGGCCACATCCCCCCGGCCTCCCTCACCAAGGCCGACGACACCCCCGTACGCGACTCGATAAGGGACGAGCTGGACGCCGAGTTCGACGCCGAGCGCGGCATCACGCCCCGGCTGTGGACCGGTGACCGCGAGCCCCGCGACACCGCCTTCGACGGCACCCCCGCCACCCCCGAACTCCTCGCCCAGGTCGAGGCGCTGCCCCCGGCGACCGACACCCCCGGCATCGACGAGGCCCGCGCGGTCGCGCCGGAGGAGTCGTACGGCCTGAGGCGGCTGCTGCGCGGCTTCGGCCTGCCCCTGCTGATCAGCCTGGCGCTCGTCGCCGTCGACGCGGGCACGGGCCTGCTGCTGCCCGTGCTGATCCGGCACGGCATCGACGACGGCGTCTCCCAGGCGGCCCTCGGCGCGGTCTGGGCCGCGTCCCTGCTGGGCCTGGTCGCGGTGCTCGCGCAGTGGGCGGCCCAGATCGGCGAGATGCGCATGACCGGCCGTACCGGCGAACGCGTCCTCTACTCGCTCCGCCTGAAGATCTTCGCCCAGCTGCAGCGCCTCGGACTCGACTACTACGAGCGGGAGCTGACGGGCCGGATCATGACCCGGATGACGACCGACGTGGACGCTCTGTCGTCGTTCCTGCAGACCGGCCTGGTCACGGCCTTCGTCTCCGTCGTCACCTTCTTCGGCATCATGGGCGCCCTGCTCGTGCTCGACGTGCAGCTCGCCCTCGTCGTCTTCGCCACGCTTCCGCCGCTGATCGTCTGCACGGTCTTCTTCCGGCGGGCGAGCGTGAAGGCGTACGAGCTGGCCCGCGAGCGGGTCTCCGTGGTCAACGCGGACCTCCAGGAGTCGGTGGCCGGGCTGCGGATCGTGCAGGCGTTCCGGGGCGAGCGCGCGGGCGGCGAGCGGTTCACGGCCGGCAGCGACAGCTACCGCCGGGCCCGGGTCCACGGCCAGTGGCTGATCTCCCTCTACTTCCCGTTCGTGCAGTTCCTGTCCTCGGCGGCAGCCGCGGCCGTCCTGATCGTCGGCGCCCACCGCGTCGACGCGGGCACCCTGACGACCGGCGCGCTGGTCGCCTACCTCCTCTACATCGACCTGTTCTTCGCCCCCGTCCAGCAGCTCTCCCAGGTCTTCGACGGCTACCAGCAGGCCACCGTCTCCCTGGGCCGCATCCAGGAACTCCTCCAGGAGCCGACGTCCACGAAGTCCGCCGCCGAGCCGCGCCGGGTCCGCTCGCTGCGCGGCGAGATCAGGTTCGAGGACGTGGACTTCGCGTACGGCGCCTCCACCGAGGGGGAAGCGGCCCTGAGCGGTGTGGACCTCACCGTCCCCGCCGGTCAGACCGTCGCCTTCGTCGGCGAGACCGGCGCCGGCAAGTCGACGCTCGTCAAGCTCGTCGCCCGCTTCTACGACCCGACCGGCGGCCGGGTCACGGTCGACGGCACCGACCTGCGCGATCTCGACCTCACCTCGTACCGGCACCGGCTGGGCGTCGTCCCCCAGGAGGCGTACCTCTTCCAGGGCACGGTCCGGGACGCCATCGCCTACGGCCGCCCCGACGCGACCGACGCCGAGGTGGAGGCCGCCTCCCGCGCGGTCGGCGCCCACGACATGATCGCCACGCTCGACGGCGGCTACCTGCACGAGGTCGCCGAGCGCGGACGCAACCTCTCCGCCGGGCAACGGCAGCTGATCGCCCTGGCCCGCGCGGAGCTGGTGAACCCGGACGTCCTGCTCCTCGACGAGGCGACGGCTGCGCTCGACCTGGCCACCGAGGCGCAGGTCAACCACGCCACCGACCGCCTCGCCGGGCGCCGTACGACCCTCGTCGTCGCCCACCGGCTCACCACGGCCGCCCGCGCCGACCGCGTCGTCGTCATGGACCACGGCCGGGTCGTGGAGGACGGCACCCACGACGAACTCCTGGCCCGCGAGGGCCGGTACGCGGCACTGTGGCGCACGTTCGTGGGCGAGCCGGTTCTGAATCCGTAGCGTGTCCCCTTGAGCGCGCAACCGTTCGAGGGGGGTTACGCGTCCGTACATCAGTACGGATGGGTGGCGGGAGGGGCTGCAGTGAGCGGGCGGAGGATACGTCGGCGCGTGGCGCTCGTACTGGCCGTGCTGACGGCCGCCGGGCTGCTGTCCCTGGCGGGGCCGCCGGCGAGCGCGGAGGCGGCGGCGTCGTGCCCCGGGCGCAAGGTGCGGACCCTGACGTTCGACACCGGCACCGTACGGGTCTACCGCAAGGGCGGCCGGTACGTGTGTGCCGTGCTCGTGCCGCGGAAGCAGGCCCGCAAGGGGACCCTGCGCATCCGGGCCCGGGGCGGCCAGTGGGTGCGCAACGAGAAGCACCCCGCCGGTCCCGTGACCGTGCACGCGGGCCGGCGCCCGGTGTGGATCAAGGCGAAGGCCGGCGGCCGGAGTTACGACTCCGGCTGGATCCTGCGCTGAACCGCCCCGCCTCGCCCCGGCCCGCGCCGGGGGCTCCGTCGGGTCGGTGTCCCACACAGGGTTTTCCCTATCCCTCCCATCTGCGGCCGAAAGCAGTCCAGTTGGCCCCATTCTTCCCTGGTGCCCCGGCGGTGGCTCCGATAGCTTCCGGCGCACAGCCGCTGCATAGGGGAGAAACGCATGCGCAAAGCACTCAGGTGGGTGCTGTCGCTCGTGGTGCTCATCGGCACACTGAGCACGGCGGGGGCGGCCACGGCCGCCGGGTCGGACACCGCCGACATCAAGGACCGACTGCTCGCCATACCGGGCGTGAGCCTGATCCAGGAGAAGCCGTACCCGGGTTACCGCTTCTTCGTCCTCAACTTCACCCAGCCGGTGGACCACAGGAACCCGAAGAAGGGCACGTTCCAGCAGCGGATCACCGTGCTGCACAAGGACACGGCCCGGCCGACGGTCTTCTACACCGGCGGTTACAACGTCTCCACCAACCCCGGCCGCCGCGAGCCCACCCAGATCGTGGACGGCAACCAGGTCTCCATGGAGTACCGGTTCTTCAACCCCTCCCGCCCCAACCCGGCCGACTGGTCGAAGCTGGACATCTGGCAGGCGGCCAGCGACCAGCACCGGATCTTCAGGGCGTTCAGGAAGATCTACCGCGAGAACTGGATCTCGACCGGCGGCTCGAAGGGTGGCATGACCGCCACCTACTACGAGCGCTTCTACCCGCACGACATGGACGGCGTCGTCGCGTACGTCGCCCCCAACGACGTCGTCAACGACGAGGACTCGGCGTACGACCGGTTCTTCGCGAACGTCGGCACCAAGGAGTGCCGCGACCGGCTGAACGCCGTGCAGCGCGAGGCGCTGGTGCGCCGTGAGCCGCTGGAGAAGAAGTACGCGGAGGTCGCCGCCGCCGACGGCCTCACCTTCGACACGATCGGCAGCCTCGACAAGGCGTACGAGGCGGTCGTCCTCGACTACGTGTGGGGCTTCTGGCAGTACAGCCTGCTCGCCGACTGCGACGGCGACGTCATCCCGAAGGACGCCAAGGCCGCGACGGACGACGAGATCTGGACGTCCATCGACACGATCTCCGGCTTCTCCGCCTACGCCGACCAGGGCCTGGAGCCGTACACGCCGTACTACTACCAGGCGGGTACGCAGCTGGGCGCGCCCGACATCAAGTTCCCGCACATCGAGAAGAAGTACATCCGCTACGGCTACCAGCCGCCCCGGAACTTCGTCCCGCGCGACATCAAGATGACGTTCGACCCGAACGCGATGCACGACGTCGACACCTGGGTCCGGAACAACGCCAAGCAGATGCTGTTCGTCTACGGGCAGAACGACCCGTGGGGCTCCGAGCCGTTCCACCTGGGCAAGAAGGCGCGCGACTCGTACGTCTTCACGGCACCCGGCGCCAACCACGGTGCCAACGTCGCCGGTCTCGTCAAGGCGCAGAAGGACCTGGCCACGGCCCGGATCCTGAAGTGGGCGGGCGTCGCCCCGGCCGCCGTCCAGGCCGACCCGAGCAAGGCGAAGCCGCTGGCGAAGTTCGACTCCAAGCTCGACAAGCGTGACGTCGAGCGGGAGATGACGCTCCGGCCGTAACCTGCGGGAGCAGCAGGCGGGTCGGGCCCGGTTGCCACCGTCCGGTGGCAGCCGGGCCCTGTCGTTACCCCTCCCTCGCACCGGCCCCTCACACCGGCACCGCGCAGCCCACCGGCCACTCCCCGCCCAGTCGTACGTACAGGTCCGTGGCGGCCGGACACCGCGTCCTCGTGTCGACGGCCGTCGTCACCTCGTACTCCGGGTCGTGCCTGCCCCGGCCGTCGCAGGCCGTCTCGCGGACCTCGCCCCGCCCGGCGCCGTAGACACAGTCGCCCACGATGGTGCGGGGGCCGCCTCCGCCGCCGGGATCGCCCGGGTGCGGCGGCTGCAGCTTGCGCATACAGGCGTAGCCCTGCGGCACGGAACCGTCGCCGTCCTCGTCCTCGCCGGACGCACCCGACGCACCCGACGCACCCGACGCACCGGGCCCGTCGGACCCGTCCGGGGCGGGCCGGGACTCGCTGATGTGGAGGACGAAGTCGGTGGTCGGCGGGCAGGGCGGCCCCTGACCGACCCGGTCGTCGTGCCGCGCCACCACCCGGGCCGCGGCCCGTTCGCCCGCGCAGGGCACCTCGGTGTAGCTGGTCGTCCCGAACGAACTGCACTCGTCGACGCCGAGGAACACCGTCCCGTACCCGGACGGCAGGGTCGGCACGGCCGTGGTCGTCCGCTCCCCGGACTCCTCACCCGTCCCGCCGGACCAGCCCTGGCACCCCGACAGCGCGGCGACCGTCAGGACGACCGCGGACATCAGCACTCCTGCGCGCACCATTCGAACGCGACGCACCCCTCGCATGGCCACCCCCCGATGAACCCCCGTCCAGCGTGACCTCGGGAGAGGGGTCACGCCGGACATATCGTGCGCTTTGCGCCAGTTGGGGGCGGTGTGCGAATCGTGCGGCGTAGGCCCCCTACGTCAGGAGGCGTACGTCTGGGCCCGTGCGTCGGCTCCGCGGCTCAGGCTCCGCGGCTCAGGCTCCGTACGTCAGACCGTGCCCGATCGGGTAGAGCACCCGCGCCGGGTCGTCGGCCCGTTGCACCGGCACCGGCAGCTTCCCGCGCGGCGCGACCCGCCCGGCCAGCACCCGTGCCGCCGCCCGCACCTCCACGTCCGTCCAGGAGTACGACGCCACGCAGCCCTTCACCCCGGGAAGGTGGGCCACGTCGTACGGGTTGCGGACCGCGACCGCCACCACCGGGACCCCGGTGGCGAGGAGCCGTGCGACGAGGGTCTTCTGCGTACCGGTCGCCGTCACGTTGTACGTCGCCACGACCACCGCGTCCTGGCCGGCCGCCGCCGCGACGGCCTGATCGATGACCGCCTGGGTGGGGGCCGTACCGGTCGACAGCCGGGTCGTCGTGAAGCCGAGGGAAGTGAGTTCGGCGGCGAGGACGGCCGTCGGCGGTCCCGTGGTGCCCGTCGGGGACGCCGGGTCGGCGCCGACCACCAGCACCTTGCGGTGCCTGCGGCGGTTCAGCGGCAGCAGCGCGCCCTCGTTGGCCAGGAGGGTCGTGGTCCGCTCGGCGATCCTGTCGGCGGCGTCGAGGTGCCGCGCGGTCCCCACCACCCGGTCGACCCCGGCGTCACTCACGTACGGCCGCTCGAACAGCCCCAGCTTCGCCTTGAGCCGCAGGATGCGCAGGAGCGAGGCGTCGAGACGGGCCTCGGTCAGCTCACCGGCGTGCACGGCGGCGAGGACCGCGTTCCATGCCACGTCGATCGAGGGCGGGTTGAGCAGCTGGTCGACACCGGCCTTCAGTGCCAGCACCGGCACCCGGTCGTCGCCGTACTTCTCCCGGACGCCCTGCATGCCGAGCGAGTCGGTGACCACGACCCCGTCGTAGCCCAGCTCGCCGCGCAGGATGCCGGTGATGATCGGGCGGGACAGGGTGGCCGGGTCGCCGGAGGGGTCCAGGGCGGGGACCATGATGTGCGCGGTCATGATCGAGTCGATCCCGGCGCGGATCGCGGCCCGGAACGGCGGGGCGTCGAGGGCCGTCCACTGCTTCCGGGTGTGCTCGATGACCGGGAAGCCGTAGTGGCTGTCGACGGCCGTGTCCCCGTGCCCCGGGAAGTGCTTGGCGGTGGCCGCGACCCCGGCCTCCTGATACCCCTTCACCTGCGCGGCGACCAGCTTCGATACGGCCTTCGGGTCGGCGCCGAAGGAGCGTACGCCGATGACCGGGTTGGCGGGGTTGACGTTCACGTCGGCGACCGGCGCGTAGTCCTGCCGGACGCCGAGCGCGCGCAGTTCGGCGCCGCTGATGCGGCCGGCCTCGCGGGCGTCGGTCCCGGAGCCGCCCGCGCCGAGGGCCATCGCGCCCGGCAGCAGCGTGGCGGGCCTGCCGACCCGGGCCACGATGCCGTGCTCCTGGTCGGTGGAGACCAGCACGGGCAGGCCGCGGGGGAGGGCGAGGGAGGCGCGCTGGATGCCGTTGCCCAGGGCGGCGATCTGGTGGGGGTCGCGGGTGTTGTGCGCCCACGAGAAGTAGATGATCCCGCCGACCCGGTACTTCGCCAGCAGCTCGGCGGCCGTCCGGACGCCCAGCTCCTGGAGGTTGGCGTCGATGTCGGCCTGGTCGGGCGCGGTCGCCGAGTGCCCGTAGACCCGCATCACGAAGAGCTGGCCGACCTTCTCCTCCAGGGGCATGCGCGAGATGAGACGGCGGAGTCGCTTGTCGTCGGGGCCGCTGCCGGCCTGTGCGTCGGTGCCGAGGGCCAGGGCCGTGGTGACGCCCGCCGTGGCGGCGAGAAGGGTTCGTCTGGAGGGCACGTGCGGCGCTCCTTCCGGAGGGGGAGAGAGGGAGCTGCGGACTGAAGAAAACTTCCAGGGTGCCACGATTATCCGGAAAGTTTCTTCCGGTCAAGGGAACGGGGGTGCTCGGCGGGGCGGAGCAGGGTGGGGTGGAGCGGGTGGGGGTGGGTTCGGGTGCGTTCTCGGGGGCGGGTCCGGTGGGCTTCTCGCGCAGTTCCCCGCGCCCCTGGGAAGCAGGGGCTGCGCCCCGTGCTTTTCAGGCCCGCGGGGCCGTGTCTTCACGCACCCCCCTCGTCACCACTGCTGGGCGCGGTCTCCGGTCCGGCGGGGCTGGGGCTCGGCGCGGCGGGGGCGGGGGTCGAAGAGGGAGCCGGTGGAGTCGTCGTCGGGGTGCGGGAGCGGGACGTCGGGGCGGTCGGCGAGCCGGGACTGCCGCGGGGCGTCGGGCTCGCGCTGCCGGCCGCGCGCGGCGGACCGGTCCCAGTCGCCCTCGCCGAGCACCAGCATCGGGTCGAACATCACGACCACCCCGGCGAGCAGCAGGAAGATGGCCGGCCCGATGAGCATGGGCAGCAGGATCGACGTGGGCGACTCGCCGGTGGGCGTGCCGGGGGCCGTGCTGTGCAGATGCACCCCCACCGCGGCCATGCCCGTGTAGTGCATCCCGGACACGGCGACCCCCATCACCAGGCTGGCGCCCAGGCTGGTCAGGAAGCCCCGGATCGACACGGCCGCCCAGAGCGCGGCGGTCGCGGCGACGATGGCGATGCCGATGGAGAGGGCGACGACGGCGAGGTCGTAGCGGATGTAGCCGTTCAGCTGGATGGCGGCCATGCCCAGGTAGTGCATGGCCGCCACCCCGAGGCCGGTGACGCATCCCGCCGAGCACAGGGAGGCCGTGCTGACCCCGCGGTAGCCCACGGCGAAGACCCCGATGCCGACGACGGAGACGGCCACGACGAGGCTGAGCACGGTCAGCCCGACGTCGTAGTGGATCTCGCTCTCCTTGACCCGGAACCCGAGCATCGCGATGAAGTGCATCGTCCAGATGCCGCAGCCGATCGAGGCGGCCCCGAGGGCCAGCCAACCGGGTTTCCAGGACTGCTCGTTGTAGACCGACCGCACGACGCAGCGCAGGCCGAGCGCCGCGCCCAGGCAGGCCATGACATAGGCGGCCACCGGGGTGACCGCGCCGTAGCTGAAACCGTCGACCGTGCCTTGCATATGCCAAATACCCCCGATACGTGGCCAGTTGCGCCAGCCGTCGCGGGAGGTAAGTCTGCTGTAAGGGCGGGTCGCAGCGCTCCGTTTTCCCGGAGTTACTGTCGGTACTTGTTCGGGGCGTGATCGACTTTGGGTGAGTGGATACTGATTCGCGGTCAAAATCCGCGCCACCGCAAAGGACAGGGGCCTGAGCTTGACGTTTCAAGCTCAGGCCCCTGCTTTACGCGGCGTCGTTGAGGAGTCGTCCGAGGTGCTCCCGGCCCGCCGCCAGCAGCTCCGGCAGCGGCGCGGCCTCCTCGTACCACCGCTTCTCGTACTCCCAGCACAGCCACCCGTCCCAGTCCTTGCGGGACAGCAGTTCGACGCATTCGCCGAGCGGCAGGACGCCCGCGCCGAGCGGGAGCGGGGTGGTGTCCTCGGGGGAGGCGATGTCCTTGACCTGGACGTACCCGAGGAAGGGGGAGAGGGCGGCGTAGGACTCGGCGGGCTGTTCGCCGCCGAGCCAGGTGTGCATCACGTCCCAGAGCGAGCCGACACTGCCGTGGCCGACCGGGCCGAGCACCCGGATCGCGTCGGCGCCGGTGCGGTGCGAGTCATGGGTCTCCAGCAGGATCCGGACGCCCCGGTCGGCCGCGTCCTCCGCGGCCGTGCCGAGCCGCCGCGCCGCGATCGCGTCGGCCTCGTCCGCGCTCTGGCCGCCGGCCGGGTCGGCGCCGGGGAAGACGCGGACGAAGGGGGCGCCCAAGTCCCGGGCCAGGTCCAGGAGGCCGCGGATCTCGTCCAGTACGGGACCGTCCTCGCCCGGCGCGGCGACGCGGGCGTACCCGGCGAGTCCCAGGATCTCCACCCCCGCCGCCTTGAACTCGGCGGCCACCTCGGCGCGTTCGCCGGCCCCGATCCCCGGATGCACCGGCTCCTCGGGATGGGCGCGCAACTCGACGCCGTGATAGCCGTGCGTGACAGCGAGCCGTACGACGTCGGCGACGGGGAGACCGGGGACACCGAGAGTGGAGAACGCGAGTTTCATGCCTTCGGACCGTACACGCCGTCCGGCGAGGTGCGGCACCCCGCCGGGCGTGGGTGGCGGCCTCGCCTCAGATGTCCCGCCGTTCCAGCGGCTTCGTCGCGGGTCCCTGGACGATCCGGCCCTCCACGTCGAACCGGGAGCCGTGGCAGGGGCACTCCCAGGTCCGTTCGGCGCGGTTGAAGCCGACCAGGCAGCCCATGTGGGTGCAGCGGGCGGAGACGGCGTGCAGCGAGCCGTCCTCGTCCCGGTGGACCGCGTGGTGGTGGGCGCCGACGCGGACGACCGCGCCGTCCCCCGGGGCGATCGTGTCCACGGAGGCGTTCCCGGGCGGGCTGATCCGGTCGCCGACGAAGTGACGGGCGACCTGCGCCTGATGCTTGAGGAAGCTCGGCGCCTCCCGCACCGCGCTGAGCACCCGGCGCGGGTCGTACAGGTCGCTCCACGCGGCCTTGTGCCCGGTGATCGACTCGGCCAGCAGCCGTCCGGCCATGATGCCGCCGCTCATGCCCCAACCGCCGAACCCGGTCGCCACCCAGGTGTGCCGGCTGCCCGCGTGGAAGGGGCCGACGAGCGGCACGGAGTCGGTGGAGTCGTTGTCCTGCGTCGCCCAGCGGTGGGTGAAGCCGAGTGGCCCGAAACGCTCGACGGCCCAGTCCGCGAGGAGTTCGAACCGCTCCTCGACACCGGCCGTCCCCGGCGTGAAGTGCTCCCCGGTGACGATCAGCAGCCGCTGTCCGTCCCCGTACGGGGCGGTCCGCGCGGAGCGGGTGCGCTGCTCCTGGGTGATGTACATGCCGTGCGGGTCCGCCGCGGCGGGCACCGGCGCGGCGAGCACGAGTTCGCGGCGCGGGGAGAGCCGGGTGAACAGCAGCGCCCGGTCGAAGACGGGGTAGTGCGTGGCGACCACGACGTCCTCGGCCGTCACGGTGAACCCCGCGTCGGTGGTCAGCCGGCACGGCGAGCCCTCCTTGAGCCGTGTCACCCGCGTCCGCTCATGGACCGACGCGCCCTGCCGCACCAGGTCCCCGACCAGCGCCAGCAGGTACTTACGGGGATGGAACTGCGCCTGGTCCGCCACCCGCACCGCCCCCGCGACCGGGAAGGGCAGCCCCGTCTCCGTCACGAACTCGGCGGGCAGCCCGGCCTCCCGCGCCGCCTCCGCCTCGGCCCGCAGCTCCGCCACGCGCCCCTCGTCCTCGGCGTACGTGTAGGCCGCCGCGTCCTCCCAGTCGCACGCGATGCCCAGTTCCTCCACCACCGCGGCGGCATGCCGGATCGCCTCGCTCTGCGACCGCGCGTACAGCGCGGCCGCCTCGGCGCCCCGGGTCCGCCGCAGCCGGTCGTAGACCAGCGTGTGCAACGCCGTCACCTTGGCCGTCGTGTGCCCCGTGACCCCCGCCGCGACCCGGTCCGCCTCCAGCAGCGCCACCCGCCGCCCGCGCCGCGCCAGCTCCCACGCGGTACTGATCCCCGCGATGCCCGCGCCCACCACCGCAACGTCGACGTTCAGATCACCGTCCAGCGCCGGGTGTTCGTCCTCGTTCGGCGCGCTCTCGATCCAGTACGACCGCTGCTCCGGCCGTGTGTGCTCCTCGGGCTGCATGCTGTCGGGGTCCTTTCAGGAGGGCGGCGGCGTCGGGCGGGAGCCGTCCGTGCCGGTCGGCTGCGAGCCCCGTGCCGGTTGTGTGGGCTGTGGGGGCCGGGACGGCTGAGGCTGTGGCTGGGCGCGGCGGCGGTGGCTGGTGTCGCACCAGGGGTAGATCCGGCTGCGGCGACAGGTGCACAGGGCCACGCAGAAACGGTCCGACGACACGGTCGTACCGTCGTCCAGGGCGACCTCGACCGGTCCCTCGACCAGCAGCGGGCCGGGGCGTTGCAGCGTGACGCGGCGGCGTTCAGCGGGGACGTTCGGCACGGATGACCACCAGCCCTTCCTTCTCGTCGCCGTCGGCGTGACCCTCGGCCCCCAGCAGCCCGCGCCGGCGCAGCCAGTCGCTCCGCTCCCGCAGGACGGGCCCGAACGCGACCCGGCGGTGGTCCACGACCCCGGCCCGCAGCCCCGCCGTCCGCAACTGCGTCAGCGTCCGCTCCGCGTCGCTCAGCGCCGAGTGGACCAGCAGCAGGACGCCACCGGGCCGCAGCAGCCCCGGCGAGTCCCGGCAGATCCGGTCCAGCAGGAGCCGGCCGTCCCAGCCGCCGTGCCAGGCACGCGCGGCGCCCCGGGCGTGGCCGAGCCTGTCGGGTCTCGGCGCCGCGCCCGGCCCCGGGCCGGGCCCGCGCCGCCGCGCCCCAGCCGGGCCCGGCACGTACGGCGGATTGGACAGGATGAGATCGAAGGACCGCTCGGCCACGGGCCCCAGCAGGTCCCCTCGGACGACGGTCATCGGCAGCCGCGCCAGCAGGGCGTTGACCCTGGCGTTCAGCACGGCCCGCCAGGAGATGTCGACCGCCGTGACGTCCGCGCCGCGCCGCGCCGCGGCCAGCGCGACGGCTCCCGTCCCCGTACCGACGTCCAGCACACGGGCCCGCGGCGCGAGGGGTTCGCGCCCCAGGGCGTGGACCAGGAGTTCGGTGTCGTCCTGCGGGGCGTAGACGCCGGGCAGGGACACGGGGAGGGAGAGGGGGTTCACGGGGATGGGCCTCCTGGCAGGCGGGTCGGCGGGAGGGAGAGAGGACGGGGGGAGGACGGGCGGGCGGACGGGCGGACGGGTGGACGGCGGGGTCGTCAGACCGGCGCGCGCAGGGACGTACGGCCCGCCCGCCATGCTCCGAGGAGACGGTCGGCGAGGGTGTCCTCCAGATGGTTGGTGGCGTCGACGCCGAAGGCCACGTCGGCGTCCAGCTGCGGCTCCTCCTCCAGCAGCCCGGCGACGACCTCGCGTCGGACGACCTGCTCGTGCACGGCGTCTGCCTCCACGTGTTCGTCGTAGAAGTGTTCGGCGGCGGGGCCCGCCCCGGTCCGCCGCATGGCACGCGCGAGCCGCCGGGAGCCGGGGGAGGAGGTGATCTCGACCGTCGCGAAGTGCCCGACCAGGGCGCCGCGCAGGGCGCGGTGCAGGCCGAAGAGGGACATCAGGTTGACGAGGGCGAGCGCCTCGGCGCCGGCCGCGTCCACATAGCGTCCGTACTCCGGGTCGAGGCCGAGGTCGGTCATCAGGTCGGCGAAGAGGCGCGCGTGCACCCGTTCGGCCCGGCCTCCGCCGAACTCGTCGAACTCCACCGCGGCCATCCCCGCCTTCGCCCGCCCCCACAGCCGGGGCAGCACCCAGGCGTGCGGGTCGGCCTCCTTCAGGTGGTAGAGCGAGCGCTGCGCCGCGTACTCGCGCACCTGCCACAGCTCGCCCCGGTCCTGGAGGAAGCCGCTGACGCCGCCGTCGTCGGCGGCCGGTTCCACGAGCAGGTCGTCCAGCGCTTCCTCGGCACTCATGTGCCGGGTCGCCCGGTCGCGCAGCGACTCCAGGAACGGCCATTCCAGCGCGGCCCGGCAGCGCAGCAGTTCCGGGTCCCATTCGAGGCCGGCGTCGACGCCGGCGAAGCCCCGGTAGTGCAGTTCGTAGCAGAGGTAGAGGGCGAGCTGGAGATCGTCCCCGAAGGGGTCGGCCCCGGCGATCGCACGGCTGCCCGGCGGGGGTCCTTCGCCCCGCAGGAACGCCGTGACGGCTGCCGAGATGGGGCCTCTGCTCTCCGGCAGGGCCGGTCCTGTCACCGGTGACTCCATGGCCGCCGGGTACCCGTGATGCGTGAGTTTGCACCTGTGTGTCCGCGCGGGGCGGGCCCGGGGAGGCGGACATGACGAGGGGGCTCCCGTCATGGGAGCCCCCTCGTCAGGGGAGCCGGCCGCGCGGACCGCGGACCACCGGTCGGCGGTGGCCCGCCCGCGCGCCGCGCGTCCTCACACTCCGTCGCGCTGCGCCGGGCGCCGGGTCTGCTGCGCGCGCTCCTGGGCCTTGCCCTTCATCTTCTTGGCCTCACCGCGCGCCTGCTGCATCTTGCCCTCGGCCTGCTGCTCGCGGTTGCCGGTGACCTTCCCGGACATCTCCTTGGCCTTGCCCTTGATCTTGTCCATGCTGCCCTTGTCCTTGGCGGCCATGATCTTCTCCTTCGTGGGTGGAGGGACTGTCCCGCCCAACGTACGGCGCGCCGGTAACCACTGCGAGCGGAAGCGTCACGCTGCGTGATGGTGATGGTCGTGGCGGTTGTGGTGGCGGGCGCAGCGGAACGTCATGTTCATGCAAGGTGGGGGCAAAGTTACGTCAAAGAGCGTCTGCCGGGAGATCGGGCAGATGGGGGCAAGATCGAACTGACCACCCCGATCCCACTCCTTGCCCGGTGTTAGCTTCACATCCGCTCTGGTTGACCGCCAGGGCCGCATAACAGAATAAAAAACGGGAGGAAAAATGCGTAAGTTGGCCGTAGGCGCCCTTGCGGCGGGCCTCTTCGCCCTGGGGGCGGGCTCGGCGGTTGCCGCCTCGTGGCACACCATTCCGACGATGACGACCTCGGGCGCCGAGTTCAACAGCGCCCAGTACAAGTGGCACCCGTCGGGCACGAATCACGGCGCCTTCGAGTGGAAGGGCAACCTGAAGGACACGAGTGATGGCGACGACCACAACGTGTACATGCAGGTGAAGGTCGAGGGCTACGACTGGAGCCGCTACAACGGGAAGCAGAAGAAGAGCGTTCCTCTGAACTTCCTCAACTGGGCGCCCGCGCAGCAGTACACCGACGACGCCTACATCCGCGTCTGCCGTGACAAGGGTTCGCTCAACCCGGACAACTGCTCGCCCACCAAGCACTACCAGCGGTAAGCGAAAGCACACCGCCAAGTACCGGGCCCGGAGCGACCTCTGGGCCCGGTCGCTTCTTTGGGGGAAGCCATCAGTACGTCAGAAGTCCTTTCGGCCACAGGTGTCGACCTCAGCTACGGCGATCAACTGGCTGTCAGTGACGCGCACCTCTCGATCTCCCGGGGCGAGGTCGTGGCCATCACCGGCCAGAGCGGTTCGGGCAAGTCCTCGCTCCTGTACTGCCTCGCCGGAGTGCTGCCTCCCGCGCGCGGGCAGGTGCGGTTCGAAGGGCAGTCGCTGAACGATCTCACCGACGACGAGATCAGTGCGCTGCGCCGTGAACGCTTCGGCTTCGTCTTCCAATACGGCGAACTGCTCCCCGAGCTGACCATCGAGGAGAACACCGCCCTGCCGCTGCGCCTGGCCGGGCAGCGCAAGAAGCCCGCGCTCGCGGCCGCCGGAGAGGTCCTCACCCGGCTGGGTCTCGGCGAACTGCGCGAGCGCCGGCCGTCGCAGGTGTCCGGCGGACAGAGCCAGCGCGTCGCCGTCGCCCGCGCACTGGTCCACCGTCCGACCGTCGTGTTCGCGGACGAGCCGACCGGGTCCCTGGACAGCGCCAACGCCTCCACCGTGTTGAAGGAGTTCCTCGACCTGGCGCGCTCGCAGGGCACCGCCGTCATCCTCGTCACCCATGATCCGGCCGTCGCCGCGCAGGCCGACAGCCACTACACGATGTCCGACGGAATCCTCACCCCACGGGGGGCGGCGTGAGGGAGTTCCTGCTCGGTCTGCGCCTGCTGTTCGGCGCCGGCCGCGGCAACCGCATACGTTTCTTCCTCATGGCGGTCGGCGGCTCCCTCGGTGTCTGCTGTCTCGCCCTCGTTCTCACCATTCCGCAGATCCTCGATGCACACGACGGCAGGGCCGCCGCACGGCAGCCACGGTCCGCTTCCGCACAGCCCCCGGGCTCCACGCTGGTCCTTCAGCGTGCCGACCCCTACGGCTCCAAATCGTTCATCCGGGTGTTCATCGCCAAGGGGACCAAGGATGCCGCCACGGTCCCGCCGGGGCTGAGAAGACTTCCGGACCCGGGCGAAGTGTTCCTCTCGCCCCGCGCGCACGAACTGCTGCGTGACCGCCCCGCGGTCGGGGGGCTCCTGCCCGGGCACGAGAAGGGCCTCATCGGCCCGGCAGGGCTCGCTCACCCCGACGAGCTGTTCGCCTACATCGGCACCACCCGCGACAAGATCGCCGACGAGGGCCGTGCCCTGAAGGGCTGGGGATACAGTTACGCCCCCTTCCCTGCCGTCGAACCCTCGACCCTGACGTACATACGATTCGCCCTGGGATCGCTCGTCCTGCTCCCTCTCGGCATCTTCCTCTCCGTCTGCGCCCGGCTCTCCGCCGCCAGCCGGAACCGCCGCCTCGCCTCCCTGCGTCTGCTGGGCCTGAGCACCAAGGGAACCCAGCGGGTCAACGCCGCCGAAACCGTCGTCGCGGCGCTGCTCGGCGCGGTTCTCGGCCTCGGCGAGTACTGGGTCCTCAACCAGGTGATGACCCGGACCGGGCTGCCTAGCCTGCGGTGGTACCCGGCCGACGGCGCGTTGTCCGTGACGACCGTCGCCGTCTGCCTGATCGGCTCCCCGTTGCTCGCCTGGTTCGTCGGCCGGGCCAGCGCACGCGATGCCGCCGCCAATCCACTGGCGGTACGCCGCACAGCCGCGCCCAAGCGCCCCACCAAGTGGGGCGGCCTGCTGCTGGTGACCGGCCTCGGTATCGTCGTCGGCTACTGCGCCACCGGCTTCACGGACCATCCCGCCAACGGCCTCGGCCTGAACGCGTTGATGATGCCGGCCGGCATTCTGTTGACGGGCCTCGGGCTGGTGCTGACGCTTCCCCTGATCTCCTACACCCTCGCCCGCCGTCTGGCGCGGACCACCCAGTCGCTCACCCTGAACCTGGCGATGCGCCGCAACGAGGTCGAGCCGGGCAGCACCATGCGGGTCGTCACCGGTCTCGTTCTGCTCGTCTTCTCCGCGTCCCTGGCCCAGGGCGTCCTCATCCAGTTGGAACAGGTCACCCGGCCGTCCGCTCCCGTGCAGGACTACAACGTCGCCCTGTCCACCATCACCACCGAGCAACAGCGCAGGCTCACCGACGCACCGGGAGTACTGGCCCACGCCCTGACGATGAACTCCTGGGTGGACCCCGAGGACGACAGCTCCGAAGTCCAGACGGTGGCCACCGCCCTGGTGGCCACCTGCGCCCAACTGGAACAAATGGTGCGGCACTCGGAAGGCTGCGTGGACGGCAAGACCTTGATGCTCGTCAACCCCCACTCGGGCGTCGACCCGGGCATTCGTCCCGGAGTGTCCTTCGACTTCCGCCTGCGAGAAGGCGGCCGGCTGAAGAACCTGCCCATCACCCTCCCCGCCGACAAGGTCATGTACGTCCCGTTCGACCCGTCCGTGGCCGGCGGCGCAACCGTACTCGTCCCGCCGTCCGACCTCCCTGCGAGGGCCCGTCCCGAGTCGGGGCAGTACTTTCTGACCAGCTCCTCCGAACCCGACCAGGTGCGCAAGGTCCTCGACGGGATCGCCGCCGTCGCCCCGATCGCCGAGATCGAGCTGGTCGGCGTGAACATCGAGGGCCTCCAGCAGATCGCCGTCCTCGAAACCCTGCTCGCCGTCGGCATGATCATGGGCCTGGTCATCGGAACCGCGGCCTTCGTCGTGTCGGCGACCGACCGGGCGGTGGAGCGGCGCGCGCAGGTCACCGCCATCACGCTGATCGGCGCGCGGGCGCGGACGATGCGGGCCGTGCAGTGCGTGCAGGTCGCGCTCCCCCTGAGTATCGGGCTCGCGCTGGCGCTCGTCACGGGCAAGCTGGCCGAGGCCTGCTACCTGATCACCGGAGGCAGCGAGATCTACTGGGACTTCGCCGGCCTCCCGGTGCTCGCCCTCGCGGCAGCGGGCGTGGCCGCGCTGTCCGCCGTCGGAACACTTCCGCTCGTAGGACGGCGCATCGACCCGGAACTGATCCGCCGCGACTGATCACAGGCGCTCGAACACCAGCGTTCACCGGCTCGGCTTGCACTGCCTCGTGCAGTCGAGCCGGTGGGGTGTCTCGCCGTCTGGCTCGACATGCCGAGGAGCGTCGGTGCGGCCGCCCTCCCGCCTTCGCCGCCGCTTCACCAGGTGACACCATGCACGGCAGGGCCCGGCGAGCGGCAATGATCACGGTCGGCGACCCGACCACGCCGAGATTTCCTGGCCACCCCCCTCGCAGGGCGCTCCGGCCTCATACGCCACGGACGTCACACGTCCGGTCGCCGTCCGCCACGGACGTTCACTCACGGCTGTCCTGTCGCCCACCATGCATCTCACGCGGCCGGCCTTGTGAGCCACGGACCTCACGAAGCCGGCCCCGAACGCCCCGGACGTCACACAGCCGATCCTGTCCGTCACGGAGTCACACGCCCCACCCCGTCCGTCACGGAGTCACGCGCCCGATCCCGTTCTCGTCCCCACCGACGTCATGCGCCCGACCCGGCCCGCCGCGGACGTCATCCAGCCCCGCCCTTGCGCCGCAGGCGGCACAAGCCACTCCCGTCCACCGTGGACCGCACACAGTCGCCCTCGGCGGTCCACGGCCGAGGAGGGCGGGGTCCGCGTCCGTCTGCGGATGCGTTCCGTGCCCTTCCTTTTCCCCTCAGGTCTCCCGAGGCCCCCCGGTCGACCCCCGCACCATCAACTCCCCCCGCACCGTGGCGATTCCGCCCGGCGGCGGCTCCTCGCGGCCCATCGCGATGCGGCCGGCCCGGGCGCCCGCCTCCGACAGCGGCAGCCGTACCGTCGTCAGCGCGGGCACCGCGTCGATGCTGAACGGGAGGTCGTCGAAGCCGGCCACGGAGACGTCGTCCGGGATGCGCAGGCCCGAGTCGCGCAGGGCCGCGCACGCGCCGAGCGCCACCGTGTCGTTGGCGGCGAGCACGGCGGTCAAGGAGGGGTCCCGTCGCAGCAGCTCCAGCGTCGCCTCGTAGCCGGAGAGCCGGTCGTAGCGCCCGTACACCGTCCACCGGGGGTCGTCTTCGATGCCGGCCGCCGCCAGTGCCGCCCGGTGGCCCTCCAGGCGGTGCCGGGTGGTCGTCCGCTCCTGCGGCCCGGCGATGTAGCCGAGGCGCCGGTGGCCCAGTCCGATCAGATGCTCGGTCAGCCGCTGTCCGCCGCCCCGGTTGTCGAAGGTGATCGCGATGGCCTCCGGCGTGGGCGGCCGTCCGCACAGCACCACCCGCGTCCCGGCCTCCATCAGCTTGCGCAGCTTGTTGCCGACGGCGCTCAGATGCGCCGGATCCTCGATGGCCCCACCGGTCAGCACGACGGCGGCGGCCCGCTGCCGCTGCAGGAGCGTGAGGTACGTCAGTTCGCGCTCCGGGGAGCCGCCCGTGTTGCACACCACGCCCAGCCGCTCCCCGCCCGCGCGCCCGCCGGGCCCGCCGATCTCGGACTGGATGGCCGCGGCCATGATCCCGAAGAAGGGGTCGGCGATGTCGTTCACGAGGATGCCGACCAGGTCGGAGGTGGCGGCGGCGAGCGCGCTGGCGGGGCCGTTGAGGACGTAGTCCAGCTCGTCCACGGCCTTCAGCACCCGCTCGCGCGTGGTCGCGGCCACCGGGTAGTTGCCGTTCAGCACCCGGGAGACGGTCGCGGGCGACACCTGCGCACGGGCCGCCACGTCCGCCAGGGTCACAGTCATCGTTGCTCGTCCTCCGGTGCGCGTGATGTTCGGGCTGTCGGGGAACCTTACGACCGCGATCGCCGTTCGCCCCCTCGAACAACTCGACCCCCTCGCGGTCTTGTATAGACCGCTGCTCAGAGGCTAGCTTCTTGTTGGATAGAAAGCGCTTGCTGTGACGCTCACCCTTTCGTCGGGCGTACGCGGCGCCGGACGCGTACGCAGACACGAACGCACACCAACGAAAGGACCGGCCGTGACACGCAGAACCGTACGGATCGCCATGAACGGCGTGACCGGACGCATGGGCTACCGCCAGCACCTCGTCCGCTCCATCCTCGCCATCCGCGAGCAGGGCGGCCTGGACCTCGGCGACGGTACCGTCCTGTGGCCGGAGCCCATTCTCGTCGGCCGCCGCGAGGGCGCGCTGAGGGCGCTCGCCGAGCAGCACGGCCTGGACCCGGCGAACGTCTCCGCGGACGTCGACGCCGTGCTCGCCGACCCGACCGTCGAGATCTACTTCGACGCCCAGGTCACCTCGGCCCGCGAGGGGGCGATCAAGAAGGCCATCGCCGCCGGCAAGCACATCTACACCGAGAAGCCGACCGCCACCGGCCTCGACGGCGCCCTGGAGCTGGCCCGCCTCGCGAACGCCGCCGGCATCAAGCACGGCGTCGTCCAGGACAAGCTGTTCCTGCCGGGCCTGCTGAAGCTCAAGCGCCTCATCGACGGCGGCTTCTTCGGCCGCATCCTCTCCATCCGGGGCGAGTTCGGCTACTGGGTCTTCGAGGGCGACTGGCAGGAGGCCCAGCGCCCCTCCTGGAACTACCGCGCGGAGGACGGCGGCGGCATCGTCGTCGACATGTTCCCGCACTGGGAGTACGTGCTGCACGAGCTGTTCGGCCGGGTGAAGTCCGTCCAGGCCCTCACCGCCACGCACATCCCCGAGCGCTGGGACGAGCAGGACAAGCCCTACGACGCCACCGCCGACGACGCCGCCTACGGGATCTTCGAGCTGGACGGCGGCGCGATCGCCCAGATCAACTCCTCCTGGGCCGTCCGCGTCAACCGCGACGAGCTGGTCGAGTTCCAGGTCGACGGCACCGAGGGCTCGGCGGTGGCCGGCCTGCGCAACTGCCGGGTCCAGCACCGCTCGGCCACCCCCAAGCCGGTGTGGAACCCCGACATCCCCGCCACCTACTCCTTCCGCGACCAGTGGCAGGAGGTGCCGGACAACGCCGAGTTCGACAACGGCTTCAAGGCGCAGTGGGAGCTGTTCTTCAAGCACGTCTACGCCGACGCGCCCTACCACTGGGACCTGCTGGCCGGCGCCCGCGGCGTCCAGCTCGCCGAACTGGGCCTGAAGTCCTCGGCCGAGGGTGTCCGTCTCGACGTACCGGAGATCCAGCTGTGACGAACGGGATCATCCAACTCCCCGGTACTGGAGGGAAGTTGCGGGCCTACGCCCCCCGCACCGAACCCCTGGTGGTGTCCCCGGGCACCCCCCTCACCTCCCGTACGGTCTTCTCGGCGGCGCACGTGGTCGCCGACCCGTACGCGGACGTCTCCCCTGACTCGCCCGCCGCCGTCGACTGGGACGCCACCCTCGCCTTCCGCCGCCACCTGTGGTCGCACGGCCTGGGCGTCGCCGAGGCGATGGACACCGCGCAGCGCGGCATGGGCCTGGACTGGGCGGGCGCGGCGGAGCTGATCCGCCGCAGCGCGGCCGAGGCGAAGGCGGTCGGCGGCCGGATCGCCTGCGGTGTGGGCACCGACCAGCTCACGGGCCCCGCCTCCCTGCCGGAGATCCGCAAGGCGTACGAGGAGCAGCTGGCGCTCGTCGAGGAGTCGGGCGCCCAGGCGATCCTGATGGCCTCGCGCGCACTGGCCGCCGCCGCGACGAGCCCCGAGGACTACCTGGAGATCTACGGCCACCTGCTCCGCCAGGCCGCCGAGCCGGTCGTCCTGCACTGGCTCGGCCCCATGTTCGACCCGGCGTTGGACGGCTACTGGGGCTCCTCCGACCTCGACGCGGCCACGGAGACCTTCCTCGCCGTGATCGCCGCCCACCCCGACAAGGTCGACGGCATCAAGGTCTCCCTGCTGGACGCCCAGCGCGAGATCGACATCCGCCGCCGGCTCCCGCAGGGCGTCCGCTGCTACACAGGCGACGACTTCAACTACCCCGAGCTGATCGCGGGCGACGAGAAGGGCTTCAGCCACGCGCTGCTCGGCATCTTCGACCCGCTGGGCCCGCTGGCGGCGCAGGCGGTCCGCGTCCTGGACACGGGCGACGTGCAGGGCTTCCGTGACCTCCTGGACCCGACCGTCGAGCTGTCCCGCCACCTCTTCCAGACGCCCACCCGCTTCTACAAGACGGGTGTCGTCTTCCTGGCCTGGCTGGCCGGTCACCAGGAGCACTTCACGATGGTCGGCGGCCTCCAGTCGGCCCGCTCCCTCCCGCACTTCGCGCGTGCCTACGAACTCGCCGACGGCCTGGGCCTGTTCCCGGACCCGGCGCTGGCCGAGGCCCGGATGAAGAACCTGCTCGCGGTGTATGGAGTGGCCCAGTGAGCACCAGTACCAGTAACGGACTTGAGCGCTTCTCCATCAACCAGATGACGGTCAAGCAGCTGTCGATGCCCGAACTCGTCGCGGGTTGCGTGGAGTTGGGCATCACGGGCGTCGGCCTGTGGCGGGAGCCGGTGGCGGAGCACGGCCTGGACGCCACGGCCAAGCTGGTCCGCGACGCGGGTCTTGCGGTCACCACCCTGTGCCGGGGCGGCTTCTTCACGGCCATCGACCCGGCCGAGCGAGCGGCGGCCCTGGCCGACAACCGCAAGGCGATCGACGAGGCGGCGACCCTGGGCACGGACACCCTCGTCCTGGTCTCGGGCGGCCTCCCGGCGGGCTCGAAGGACCTGCACGGCGCGCGGGAGCGCATCGCCGACGCGTTGGCCGAACTGGGCCCGTACGCGGCGGCGAACGGTGTCCGGCTCGCCATCGAGCCGCTGCACCCCATGTTCGCCTCGGACCGCTGCGTGGTGTCGACGCTCTCCCAGGCGCTGGACATCGCGGAACGCTTCCCGGCGGAGCAGGTGGGCGTGACCGTGGACACCTACCACATCTGGTGGGACGACACGGCCCCCGCGGCCATCGCCCGCGCGGGCGCGACCGGCCGTATCCACACCTTCCAACTCGCCGACTGGATCACCCCGTTGCCGCAGGGTGTCCTGACGGGCCGGGGCCAGATCGGCGACGGCACGATCGACATGCGCGAGTGGAAGGCGTACGTCGAGGCGGCGGGCTACACCGGCCCCATCGAGGTCGAACTGTTCAACGACGAGCTGTGGGCGGGCGACGGGCGTGCGCTGCTCGCGCAGACGACGCAGCGGTTCGTGGAGCACGCGGCGTAGCTCCGGCGGCGAGCCCGGCAGAGTGGTCGGTGCCGGGCTCGCCGCCCGAACGGGCGTATACGTCGCGTATACTGGCCTCATGTCCGACGTCATGATCCGCGTGCCCGCCGAAGTCCGTGACCAGCTCGCCGCCGTGGCCGAGGCCCGGGGGATGAGCCTTCGTGCCCTCATGCAGGACATAGCTGCGCAGACACTGACACCCGAGCAGATCAAGGAACGTGCCGATCGCACGCGCGCTCTGATCGCCGACCGCTTCGGCCACTACGTGTCGGACGAGGAGTCCGCCGAGATGCGCCGCAAGATGCGGGAGGCCACGGCCGCTCACCGAGCCGCCCTCGCGGAGTCGGGGCCGGAGTCGGAGGCGTCCGGATGAACCAGATCGAGCACTACGTCCTCGACGCTCCGACCCTCCTGGCCATGGGGGGCAACAAGCAGGTCTCCGGCCTCATCCATGCCGCGGCCGCGAGCGACGACGTACGCCTGTGGGCGCCCGTCTTCTGTCTTCTGGAGGCCGAGCGCCACAGCGAGGGAATCGTCGACCACGTGGGTCTGCTGGTCGACGTACTCCATCTCGTCGAAGACGACTATGCGATGGCCGTGACCATTGCGGAGCTGGGTCGTGGGGGCGTTGCCCACAGCGTTTCGGCCGCTGTTCATGCGGCGAGGCCGAACCACCTGATCCCCATGGGCGCGTTGGTCGCCACGGTGGAGCCCGAGCCTTATGAGGGGCTCGGGGTCGGGGTCATGGACCTGAATCGCTGACGGACGGGGGCTCGTCCGTTCCGATGGGTGCCGCGGTGCTCGTTCGGGGGCTCAGCGGAGGGGGATCACGATGGCCATGCTCACGGCGAAACTGAGGAGCATGACCGCGTAGTGCCTGGCTTTCAGCTTCTCGATGGGGCGGCCCAGACGGATCAGCTCGTTCTGCCGCTTGGACCATCCGGTGAAGGCGACGTGCATGAGCGCGAAGTTGATCGCGACGGCGATGAACACCAGCAGGGCCATGCGGGGCTCCCCGTCCACGTCCTCGGGCAGAGCCCGCAGGGCCGCGTAGGCAGCCACGGCGAGGACGATCAGGACCGCCTCCCACTTGCCCCTCCGCGTACTGGGGAACAGGGACGCGAGCACCACCGCCAGGGCGACACCGGCCACGGCGGCGGCGATCCACAAGGTCAACAACTTTTACTCCGTCTCCCGCGCGCGGTACTCCATGGGCGACACCCCGTACGCGCTCCGGAACGCCCGCGTGAAGTCGGAGGCGCGGACCATTCCCCAGCGGGTGGCGATGGTGTGGACGGGCGTGGAGGCGAGGTTGGGGTCCGCCAGGTCGCGGCGGGCGCCTTCGAGGCGCTGGACGCGGATCCAGGCCGCGACCGTCTCGCCGGGGGTGTCCTCCTGGAAGATCCGGTGCAGATAGCTCAGCGAGATGTGATGCGCGGCCGCTATCACGGGCGGTGCCAGCTCGGGGTCGTGCAGGTTCTGGCGGATGAACGCCCGTACGCGCGTCGTCAGAGCCCGCTGGCGGGTCTCCGGCGGCAGCGCGTCCTCCGCCTCCAGCACCTGCGCGAACCACGCCGACAGCAGGTCGATCAGGACGGTGCCGAGGCGGGGCGCGTCGGACGGCTGGAGAACGTCGCCCTGCTGCTCCAGGCCGGTGAGGAACCCCGTCAGCAGGGCGCCCACCCCCTCCCGCCCCGACAGCCGCCGTCCCAGCAGCTGCTGGATGCGGGCGGGCGGCAGGGGCACCAGCGCCTTGGGGAAGTCCACACCCACCCCCGTGATCACCTGGCGGCCCCGGTCGGTCGGCAGGTGCACCTCGTACGGCCGTGAGGTGTCGCTCAGCCACAGATCGCTCGGGCCGTACGCTTCGGCCCGCCCCACATGCTCGAACCCCAGGTCACCGCCGAGCACCAGCGACAGGTGGTACATCTCCGGGTCGGACTGCCGCACCTGCTTCTCGGTACGCCGGAACTCCGTCGGCAGGTGCGACGTCGGCCACACCAGCACAGGGCCCAGCTCCATCAGCCGCTGTTCCGCCCAGAAGTCGTCGGCGAACAGGCTGCTCATGTGACTGGGCGCGATCGCCCGGTGCATCAACTCGCCCCAGTACTCGAACCGGTGCTCCTTCGGCACGTCGTCGCTCCGGAACACCGTTCCGATCATGACGTGGGTCAGCCCCGGGAGACGGCCGCGTACGGGACGAAGTCGGCCCAGGCTGCGGGGGAGAGGGTGAGCCGGGGGCCGGGCGCGGTGTTCGTCTTGGAGTCGCGGACGTGGATGGCGTGGGGGAGGGCTACGGCCACTTCGACGCAGTCGTCGCCGGAAGCACTGCTGTAGCTGCTCTTGAACCAGACCAGTTGGGTCGCACTCATAGGTCCCCTCGCATCCGCCGCAACAGGCTCACGGAGTCTTGGATGGTGAGAGCCTGCGAACGCATCCTGACATACCGCTGCTTAAGGACGCTGACCACTTTCGCGTCGGAGATCAGCTGACCGCTTTCCTGTCCCTCGTTGTAGGCGAACCACCGGTTCTCGGGGCTCTCCGAGAGCCGGATCGGCCCGTGCAACCCGGAGTGCGACTCCTGCACCAGAGGCATGATCTGGATATCGACATTGCGCAGCTCGGCGACTTGCAGCACCCGGTCAAGGAGCCCTCGCGTGACTGTGCCCCCTCCTGTGCGTCGAAGGAACAGGTGCTCTTCGAGGATGAAGCTGAAAGCAGTGTTCGCACGTTCCGCGAAGCGCTGCTGTCGCTCGGCACGAGCGGCCCAACGCTCCTCGATCTGCTGGTCGTCCATGGGCGGCAGCTGGTCGGCGGACATGGCCCGCAGGTACGCCTCGGTCTGCAACAGGCCCGGGATCATGCGGCACTCGTACGTATAGAGAGTGATCGCCCCCGCCTCCAACTTGGCCCATTTCCTGAACCAAGCCGCCAACCCCGGCTGTCGCCCCAGATGCTGAGCCGCCCGGATCAGCGCACCCGTGTCCCCCAGCTCCCGGTCCACCCCCTCCACGAACGCCGCATCCGGCATCCTCCTCCCCAACTCCACCGACGCCACCATGTGCTTGGAGTACCCGACCGCGTCGGCCAGCTCCTCCCGGCCCAGCCCCGCGTGCTCGCGCAACGCCTGGACCATCGCCCCGAATGTCCGCAGGCTGTCGGACGCCTCCGGCTCCCCGCCGCCCAGTCCCGTCGCCGTCATGCCGCCGCTGTCGGCCACCATGGTCCACCTCCCGCGCACCCGCCCGCCGAACCACACCGTTCCCGGACCATGGTCACAGTAAGTCACCAGTACCGTCCAGTGAGTGACCGCGTACGCTGTCCCGGCGTACGCGGCACGAAGCTGGCGAACCGGGCTTCCCGCAGGCCACATTGGCGTCATGACCGCACCGCCCGCCGCGCGCCACACGCTGACGGCACCGACGTTCACGCAGCGCTTCAGCCCGACCCCGCTGGGCGCCCGCCTGGCCCGGCACCTGGCCCTGAACCAGCTGCATGCGTGGGGCATCCGGTACGGCTCGGACGCCTCCGACCGGGCAACGGCGGTCGTGGCCGAGCTGGCCGCCAACGCCGTGACCCACGGCCGCGTCCCCGGCCGGGACTTCGAACTGCGCCTTTCCCTCCCCACGGGTTCGCTCCGCATCGAGGTCACCGACACCCGCGCCGAACGCCTGCCGCCACGCCCCGGCACCGTACGGCCGGCCCGCCCCCTGGACGAGGGCGGGCGCGGTCTGGTTCTCGTCGACGCGCTCTGCGACCGCTGGGAGGTCGTCGACCGCGACCCGCCGGGCAAGACGGTCCTCGTGGAGATCGATCTGCCCGGCTGGGCCTCGCTGATCAGACGGCTGCCGGAGCGTCGGCCGCGCAAGAGGCGCGGCTAGCCGCCCCGACCGGACTCACGGCCGCCAGGACTCCGGCAGTTCGGGGAACTCGTCGCCGAGCTTCCGGACGGCCTTCCTGCCGAGATCCGTGTGGTGCACCTCGTCGCCCCGGACGAACGTGTACACCCAGTTCGGGCGGACGTGGACCCCGGTCAGCCCGCTCGCGAAATGACCCGGCAGCGTGGGGAAACGGTCGGTGAGCCGCCGGGTGGCACCCTCGGCCCAGTCGGTGTGGTGCACCTCGCCGCCCTTGACGAACCCATGGGCGCCGTTGGGCAGGACGTAGGCGGCGTCGACACCCCGCGTGAAACTCTTCGGGAGGGTGGGGAACTCCCCCCTGAGCTGCCGGGTACGGCCCTTGGCCCAGTCGGTGTGGTGCACCTCTCCGTCATTGACGAACCCGACGATGCCGCCGGGCAGAACGTAGGCGGCGTCGACGCCGTGCGCGAAACGCGTCGGGAGCGTGGGGAAGTGCGCGGCGAGTGGCCGGGGCGAGCCGTCGGACCAGTCCGTGTGGAACACCTCCCCGCCCCGGACGAAGCCGCTCTCGTTGTCGGGCAGCGCGTAGACGACGGTGCCCACACGGCTCTCCGGGCCGCTGTCCGGGCCGTTCTCGCGGGCCCCGGCGGCGGGGGCAGCGGCAAGGCCCGTACCCAGGGCGATCGTCGCCGCGCCACCGACCACGGCGGACCTCCTGAGAAGGCCCCTGCGGCTCAGGGACACTCGGCCGTCCGGCTTCTGCATGTCGTTCTCCTCCTGTTGGCGTGTTCTGCTGGCGGATCTCGTCACGCGGGTCTCCACGCGGTCTCCACGCGGGTCTCGTCACAGCGCTACGGCGATGACCTGGAGGCCGCGCGCGACCCCGGCGGCGGTGACGGACTGGACACCGGGGGGCGCCTGGTCGAGGTCGGCCTGCCAGCCCCGCCACGTGCCGCCGTCGGTCTCGACGTTCTGGTGCAGCGTGCCGTCGGCGGTCACGGCGAAGACCTGGAAGCCCTGAGAGGCGGTCAGGATCGCGGCGACGGACTGGATCTCGGACGGCGCCTTGTCGAAGTCCGGCTGCCACCCCGCCCACTGATGCGCACCGCTCAACGTGTTGCGCAGGAGGGAGCCGTCCGAGGTCAGGGCGAGGACCTCAAGGTCCGCCGAGGGGCCCTTGGTCGCGATCAGGGACTGTATGCCGGGCGGCGCGCCGTCGAAGTCGGGCTGCCATCCGAACCACTTGCCACCGGAGCCCGCGTAGTTGTAGTACAGGATGCCGTCCGCCCCGACGGCGAGAATCTCGGGAGTGCCGTCGGCCGACTCGAACGCGGAGACGAACTGGATGCCGGGCGGCGCGTCGTCGAAGGGGGTCGCCCACTCCGACCAGCGGCCCGTCTCGTCCTGGTGGGCGAGGTACAGCGTGCCGTCGGTCGCCACCGCCCAGACCGCCGCCCGGTCGGCGATCCGGGTCGTCGCGACCGACCCCACCGGACGCGGTGGTGCCTCGAAGCCCTTCGCGTCCCAGCCCTGCCAGTCACCCTTGTCGTTCAGGGCGTTGTGGTGCAGGGCGCCGTCCGCCCCGACGGCGAAGACCTCAAGGCTCCGGGCGGGGCCCACGATGCCCGTCACGGACTGGATGCCGTCCGGGGCGCCGTCGAACTGCGGCTTCCAGCCCTGCCACCGGCCCTTGTCGTCCATCGAGTTGTGGTACAGACCGGCGTCCGCCGAGATGGCGAAGACCTCCAGCGACCGGGCGGGGCCCACCAGCGCGGCGACGGACCCTGCCTTCGGCGCGCCGTCGAAGTCCCGCTGCCAGCCCTGCCAGGTGCCGCCTGGGTCCTGGGTGTCCAGGAAGAGGACGCCGTCCAGCTCCGAGGTGTTGTTCACCAGCACCTTGGAGGCGTAGCCGTGGACACCCGCGTACAGGGTCGTTCCGTCGGAGGCGATGGTGGTGTCGTAGTCGCCGCCCGTCGGCAGCACGGACGTCAGCAGCCGGCTGTTGAGCAGCTTGCCGGTCTTCGGGTCGAACTCGTAGACGTAGCCGTTGGAGCCTGCGAGCACCCGGTCCGCGGCGAGGCACACGCTCACCGGATGGAAGGCGCCGACGCCCCCGACGCCCCCGTTCCACTGCGGCTTCCCCCAGTCGTCGAGGGCGACTCGGTACACATAGCCATGGACACCGGCGTAGAGGCTGGTGCCGTCCGTGGTGATCCGGGTCGTGTAGTCGCCGACGCCGACCTGGTCGCTGAGGAGCAGACTGTCGAGGATCTTCGCGGACTTCGGGTCGAGCCGGTACACATAGCCGTTGGAGCCGGCGAAGAACTGTCCGTCGGCGACATGGACCTCGACCGGCGCGAAGGACGTCCGCCCGCCGACGGGCGCCGAGCCCGTCACCTTCCACGAGGCGAGGGAGACGACGTAGACGCTGCCGTGGACGCCGACGTGGAGGCTGGTGCCGTCCGTGGCGATCCTGGTGGTGTAGTCGCCGACCCCGATCCGGCTGGTGACCAGCAGGCTGCGAAGGATCTTCCCGTTCCTCGGGTCGAGTTCGTAGACGGAGCCGTTTCCGCCGGCGAAGAGCCGTCCACCGGCGGCGAGGACATCGACCTTCCCGAAGTACGCGGAGCCGCCGATGGACGCCGTGCCCGTCACCTTCCAGGAGTCGGGGGAGACGATGTAGACGTTGCCGTGGACGCCCGCGTAGAGGTTGGTACCGTCCGTGACCACCTCGGTCGTGTAGTCGCCGACGCCCACCTCGCTGGTGACCAGCAGACTGTGCAGGACCTTCCCGGAGGTCGCGCCGAGTTCGTAGACGTAACCGTAGGAGCCCGCGAACACCCGTCCCCCGGACAGGGCGAGCCGGACCGGGGCGTAGGTCAGACTCTTGTTGGGCAGGCCGGTGCTCCAGACGGTGGTGAAATCCTGGTCCCGGGAGGCGACACCGAGCCGGGGCGTGGCCAGCCCGACCATCACCTCCTTGAGCTTCGGCGCGAACTTGCTGAACATGTCCAGGCAGGATTCCTTCTGCCCGGTGTTCCACGACTTCAGATCCGACAGGTCGCCCGGGTCCGTGCCCGCCCGGGTCGGGAAGTGACCGCGGATGTCCCGGACCGAGATACCGGTCTCACCGGTGGTGAGGATGTCGTGCAGCGCCTGCTGCGACAACCGGGTCGCCGTACTGGTGGCCTTGACCCCCTCACCGCCGTTCCTGCCGGTCAGCAGGGTGTCGTCGCCCCAGACGAGGTAGGGCTTCGTATGCTGGTCGGAACTGACGTACACCGACGCCTCGTTGTAGTGGTCGTGGAGCTGGCCCGAAGCGAGCTGGGCGGTGGCGCTGGTGAGGAAGGTCAGGAAGTTCTGGTAGGTGGCGCTGAGACCGATCTTCTTGTCCGCGACGAGGCCGCTGCCCAGCACCCGCCGCACGAGTGTGGCGGCCTCCTGCGAGGTCTGCGGATCGTTCGACGGCCCGGTGTACTTGGGGTCGTAGAGAGCGGACCCGGCCAGACCCGGCTGCTGGTCCTCGGTCATGTTCTTGATGGAGTCCCAGTCCACGACGGGCAGCAGGCTCTGCTTGGCCGCCCACTCCAGGAACCACTGCATGATCAGGGTCTTGTTGATCAGGTGCCCGGCGGCGAAGGAGTCCTGGAGGAAGTGGTCGGCGTAGCCGTTGTGCACCAGCGCCTGCCGGGCCAGTTCGGGATCCTGCTTGGCCAGGTAGGAGCGCTGGGCCAGATCACGGGCGACCAGGTGCGAGGACTGCCAGCGGTACCAGGAGAACGGCGCGAAATGGCAGGCGTTGCGGGCCAGGAGCCCCTGGTAGTGGTCCTCGCCGAGGAAGCCCAGGCCACGGGTCCACTGGTCGAGGGAGACCGTCTCGACGATGGTGTTGACCAGACTGAGCTTCCACGGCGCGGCGGCGGCGTCCGCGAACTCGTCGTTCGGGAACTTGCCCGTCCTGATGCCGGTGAGCTGGTTGAACCCCTCCTGGCGGATGCACTGGAGGATGCCGAGGAGGGTGTCGGTGGGCACGGTGTTGAACGTGCCGGCGTTGGCGAGATAGTCGGGGAGCGCGTTCAGCTCGCCGTAGGTGACCAGCAGACCCTCGCCCGGGCCGATGCGCAGGCTCTCGACGCCCAGAGCGTCGAGCTGCTGCTTCGTCACCGACCTCGGATCGGAGCGCCACAGGTTCATCAGCTTGATCTGTTCGGCGAGGATCTTGTCGCGATCCGGCCCACCGGTGGAGATGGAGAAGAGATTCTTGGTCGGGACGTCGCCGAGGATGCGGTGCTCGAAGGAGACATGGCGCTGGATCGTCGTGGAGCCGCCGGACGGGACGACGACCCGTTCCCCTTCGCGGGCCCGCCCCCGCACCACGGCGTCGGCCCAGCGGTCTGCCTCCCGCTCCCCGGGGTCGCCCGGCTCGCTGACGGTCCATGGGCCGGGCTCGCCGACGGTTCGGGGGCCGCGCCCGGTGCCGCCGACGCGGCCGAGGGCCTGCTGGACGACGTGTCCGAGGGCCTGCTGGACGACGTGGGCGGCCTCGTGGGCCAGTAGCCGGAAGCCCGCCGGGGTGTCGGGACGGTAGGCGCCCCGCCGGAAGAACACATGCGCGCCGCAGGCGAACGCGTCGGCGCCCAGGCCATGGGCCAGCCGGTCGGCGGCCGGTCCGGTGTGGACGCGCAGCGCGGACAGATCGGCGCGCAGACCGCGCTCAAGGCGGCGCAGGACATGGGGAGCCGGGCGCTGCCCGCCGTCGTCCGGCGCGGTGAGGGGGCTGTCCGTGGTCGGTGGGGTGAGCTGGTCGGTCATTGCTGGACCTCCTGGTGGGACGGGTCGGCGGGCTGCTCGGCGGGTTCGGGCCCGGTCAGCAGCCACTGCACGTCGGGCTCGCAGGGCAGCAGGACGAAGGGCGTGCCCGGGGCGAGGGCGCCGTCGGTGCCCGCGCACCTGCCGGACGCCGGGTTGAAGAGGGTGCCGTCGTCGCGGGGCTGCCACTGCTGGCTCGGGCTGTCGTCACAGGAGTCGAGGACCACCGGGGCGCCGTCGCCGGGGGCGTCCTTCCCGGTGTCCAGGCACCGGCTGGTCTTCTCGGCGGTGCCCTCGCGGAGGGTGCCGTCCTTCATCGGGGTCCACTGCTGGCCGGCGGCGCCGGAGGCACAGAGCTGACGCCGTACGGGGGCGGCCTCGCCGGACTGCCCGTGATCGACGCAGGTCGGGGCGGCTGTCTGCTGGAGCACGGCCTCGTTGACGAGGTACGACCACCTCTGCAGCGGCTTCAGCGCCGGATCATCGCCGCAGACCTGGATCGTCGGCCGCGCGCCAGTGGTGAGACACGCCTTGGAGGCGAGGTTGAGGACAGTCCCGTCCTTCTGGAGCCGCCACTGCTGGCCGGGGCTCTTGTCGCAGCGGTTCAGAACGACGGGGGTGCCGGGGTCCGGGGCGCCCTTCTCGGTGTCCAGGCACCGGTTGGCGTCGTGGTCGGCGGTGCCCTCGCGGAGGGTGCCGTCCTTCATCGGGGTCCACTGCTGGCGGGCGCTGCCGGGCCGGCACTCCCATGTGGCGGGGGAGGCTCCCGCGCCGGCGAGGCCGTGGTCCAGACAGCCGGGGTTGTCGCTCGGCAGGTCGAGCGTGCCCTTGATGGAGAACCAGCTACCGGTGTCCGGGGTGCAGGGCAGCAGGACGAAGGGGGCTCCCACGGAGGGGCCGCCGTCGGTGCCGGCGCACTTGTCCGTGGCCGGGTTGTGGACCGACCCGTCGGCACGGAGCCACCACTGCTGGCTCGGGCCGCCGTCGCAGGTGTCGAGGACGAGGGGATTGCCGTCGTCGGTGCCGTCCTTGAGGTTGGTCAGACACCGGCCGGTCTTCCCTGCGGTGCCCTCGCGGAGGGTGCCGTCGCCGGCACGGGTCCACTGCTGGCCGGCGTCGCCTGGGATGCAGAGCGCGCGTTGCACGGGGGCGCCGTGTCCGGTCCGGCGGTGGTCGGCGCACGTCGGGATCTCGGTCTGCTCGATCACCCCGTCGTCCGCGTCGTGGTCCCAGCTCTGGAGCACACCGCCGTCGCAGGTCCGGATCACCGGCTGGGCGGCGTTGGCGAGGCACTTGTCGGAGGCGGGATTGTGGACACTGCCGTCGTCGCGGAACTGCCACTGCTGGCTCGGGCCGCCGTCGCAGGTGTCGAGGACGATGGGGTTGCCGTCGTCGGTGCCGCCCTTGAGGTTGGTCAGACACCGGCTGTTCTTGTCGTCGGTCCCTTCCCGGACGGTGTCGTCCGTCACCGTCCACCGCTGGTCGGCGCTGCCGGGCGCACAGGCCCACGCCCGGATGTCGGCGCCCTCACCGGAGCGGCCGTGGTCGAGGCAGGCGGCGCCGTCGTCGGGCAGTTCGAGCGCGCCGGTGACGGGCGGGGAGGGGGAGGGGCCGTGCACCCCGGCGACCGTGAACGACTGGGTGTCCTTGCCGGCGCAGGTGCGCAGGGTCAGCCCGCCGCCCGGGGCGCTCGACGGCCTGTCGTCCAGGCACTTGCCGGTGGCCGGGTTGTACATCTCACCGTGCGCGCGGTCCACCCAGATCTGGTCGTCACCGCCGTCGCAGGTGTCGAGGACGACCGGGTTGCCGTCGTCGGTGCCGCCCTTGAGGTTGGTCAGACACGTGCCGTCGAGGGACACGGAACCGTCCGCCCCCATCGACCAGTACTGGGTGTCGGCGAGCGGATCGCACGTGGCGGGCCGCACCGGGGTGCCGGGGACGATGTCCCCGCCCTCCTTCACAGCCGCCTGAAGACAGGTGCCGGGGGCGTCGCGCCGGGAGATCTGCCCGATGGCGGAGTCCGCGGCACCGGGCGCCGGGGCGGGATCCTTCCCGACCGGGGCGCGATCCTCCCCGGCCAGGGCGGGATCGTCCCCGACCAGGGTGGTTCCGAACTGGACCGCGAGATGGTCGGAGAAGTGGCCGACCGTCCGGGCCCGCAGCCCCCCGTTCAGGACGTTGGTGGCCATGTAGTCGAGCATCTTCCCGCTCGCCGGGCGCGTGATCTGCTCGTTGCCCCGGTCGTCCTCCGGGAGGATCAGACCGACGTCGTCGGGAAGGGCCCAGTCGCCCGAGCGTGTCAGGAACCCGCTCCTGGGGTTGAGCATGTCCCGGTTGAAGTCGGCGAGGAGCGCCCACGAGTCGATACGCCTCATGCTGGTGTTGATCTGCCAGATCATGTTCCGGGCGTCGTTGCTCTGGCTATCCGAAGCCCCGGCTCCGGCATGCCAGGTCCACCAGGCGGAGCCGTCGGCCAGTTGGATCCCGAAGGCCGGTCGCGCACTCGGGTTCGGGTTTCTCCGGCCGCTCCACGGCTGCGGCGCCATCCCGTAGAAGGCGGTCGCCTTCTGCGCCGACACGATCGCCAGGCTGTTGCGGACGGTGCGCATCTTCAGGTGGTAGAGGTAGAGCGGTCTGGGGTCCCACGACGCCCTGGGCCACGTGTACTCCAGGACCTGCCACCGCCCGAACTCGAAAGGGGCCCGAACGGTCCGCCTCGCCGTCGGAGGGCGGGCACCGCTCTCCTGTACGGCGATCACGTCGAAATTGCGGGACATGCGGCGGACCGTGTCCCAGTTGGCGCCGTTCGAGTTCCAGGTCAGCGCGTGATGATTGCCCACGGCGGCACTCGCCGGCCGCGCCGGCAGCACGAGCACTGTGACCGTCGCGGTGATCAGCACCGCCAGGGCGGTGACGCTCCTCAGCCATCTCTCCACCCAACTCGTGGGTGGCGCATGACCTGTCGGCGATTTCGGCACAGAGACCTCCCGCTGATGGGAAACACGTACGTGGAGTGCGGATACGGGGCATCCAGGACGGTCGGCGGTGCGACGGCGTGGCGGTCCGGCTCCGACGGCTCGACCCTAGGGAAGGCGCCCAGCCGGAACCTGTATCGCTTCTGGACCGTCAGAACCGTCTCGTCCGGTTCGAGACGACAGTTGCCGACCTGCGAGAACGCACTGTTCCGGGTCGCGGTGCCGGCTCCCCGGGCGGCAACCCGTTGCCGGTTGTGCGGCAGCCGGTGGAAGCCGGGCGCGGGGAACGGCAGTTGGCGGCAGCACCTGGCGTGTCGGCCACCATGGACCACCTCCCGCGCAACCGCCCGCCAGGGGCATCCGGTACGGCTCGGACCCCTCCGACCAGGCGGCGGCGGTCGTGGCCGAGCCGGCCGCGAACGCGGTGACCCACGGCCGTGTCCCGGGCCGGGACTTCGAGCTGCGCCTCTCCCTGCCCACGGGTTCGCTCCGCATCGAGGTCGCCGACACCCGAGCCGAACGCCTGCCACCCGCCCCCGGCGCCGTACGGCAGGCGTGCCCGCTGGCGGACAACGGACGCGGCCTGGCCCTCGTCGACGCGCTCTGCGACCGCTGGGAGGTCGTCGACCGCGACCCGCCGGGCAAGACGGTCCTGGCCGAGATCGACCTGCCGGGATGGGCGTCGCTGATGAGACGGATCGGGGGCGCGGGCCCGTGACTCCTTGAGGTTGCCCGCGTGTTCTGAATTCCGGCAAGGAACTGCCGGTGCGGTTGCCTGTGCGCGAGCCGTCGGCGTGTTTTTGCAGGTCAGGTGGGTGGTGGGTGGGTCAAGAATCCGTCCAGCTTTCTGTGGTCCCCGTTTTCTAGGGTCGAGGAGCGGAGACGCCGCAGCGGATGAGCGGGCGGGCTCCGTGTCGTGCAGAACCCCGATTCGAGAAGAGATGAGGACTCATGCGCAAGAGCCGAGGTCGTCTGGTGGTGGGGGCGCGTGCGGTGGCGCTCGCGGTGGCCGTGGGCGTGGTGGCGTCGACGGGTATGGCGGGTATGTCGTCGGCGTCGGCGCAGCCGAAGCCCGCGGATGCGCGGTGTGCGGGATACACGGCGGCGGAGATCATCCTGGGGTTCATGGGTGAGGGAGTGGTGGCCAAGCAGCATCCGGACCTGGCGCTGCTGCAGGGGAAGCTTGTCGGGGCGACCCCCAGGGAGGTGGAGGTCTTTCTGGCGCTGGCCTCGCTGCGGGAGCCGGGGTTCACCGAGAAGTTCCGCGCGGATGTCACCTCGGGTGACCCGTTCCGGGTCCGGGGCGGGCTGGAGCGGCTGGACACCACGGCCCGGGCCCTCCGGAAGGAAGTCGCCAAGGGGCCCCAGGACCCGGGCACGGGCTCCGGCACGCTCTCCACGGCGGGCGACGGCGCCATTGTGACCACCTGGGCGACCAACATCGCCATTTACATCGTCATGCAGGCGGAGTTCGAGGAGGGCACGAGTGATCTGACGACCGAAAAGGCCGTAGTGATCGTGACCAAGCTGCTGGCCGGTAAGTAGGTCTTCGAAGGGGCGGCTCCGCCTCGTGACGCGGAGCCGCCCCTTTGCATGGGTAAAAGACATGGCCCTGCCGAGTTCGGCCGGCACGTCGCCAGGGGGCGCATCGCGTCAGTACGTCAGCCAGGTGTGGTCCCAGGGCCGGTCGAACGGTGCTTACCAGGTCTCCGGGCCAGCCGCCGGCATCGTGCCCCTGCCGTGCGTTGCCGGGCGATTGCCGGTTTCCTCGCTCTGCTTTGCCGGTCACGATGCGCCGCCGCACGCAATGAGCGGCGTTTTCACAGGTCAGCAGCTATAGGCAGACTGGTTCGACTGATCCAGAACGACTTCAGCCTTTTCTGTGGGGCCGCTTCCTAGACTCTGCCTCAGAAAGCGGCCGACCGACGGGGCTTCGCGAGAAGCCCAGAAGAAATCGGCCCGATTCCCACTCCGATCACACCCACAGGAGAGCCATGCGTATCCGCAGCGTCCTGCCCGCCGCCCTTCTGACCGTCTCCGGCCTCCTCGCCGGGACGGGAACCACCTTCGCCGCCGGCATCGGCGAGGAGCCCCCGAAGGACGGCGGTTACCCGGCCTACCAGTGCTTCGAGACCGTGGGCGGCGAGTACTGCAGTGACATGGAGGTCGCGAACGATGCGGAAGGGGCCACGTGGATCTGGTCCTGTCCGTCGGACGTCCTGAAGGGCGTCACCAGCAAGCCGTACCTTCGCGACCCCCGTCCGGATGATGCCCTCAGCTGCTCCGGTGAAGAGTCCCCGGAGGCCGGCGGTTACCCGGCGTTCCAGTGCCTCAAGACCGTGGAACGCGTCGAGTACTGCAGTGACAAGAAGGTCAAGAACCATGACGCAGGGAACGCGTGGATCAAGACCTGTCCGCCCGACGTCCTGAAGGACAAGGACAAGGTGTACCTCCTCAACAACCGTCCGGATGACGCCCTCAGCTGCTCCGGTGAAGAGTCCCCGGAGGCCGGCGGTTACCCGGCGTTCCAGTGCTTCAAGACCCTGGAGCGCGTCGAGTACTGCAGTGACAAGAAGGTCAAGAACCATGACGCAGGGAACGCGTGGATCAAGACCTGCCCGCCCGCCGTCCTGAAGGACATGGGCAAGCCGTATCTCCTCAACAACCGTCCGGGGGGCGCCTCCAGCTGCTGATACTCAAGACCACGAAAGGGGCCGCATCCCGATGCGGCCCCTTTCGCCATGCCGGATATCGAGTCACCCGGTCCGCTGGTCAATTGCCGCAGCGCGGTAAGCGTGTTCCGGTTACCGGCAAGGAATTGCCGGTGCGGTTGCCTGTGTGCGGGCCGGCGGGTGTGTTTTTGCAGGTCAGGTGGGTGGTGGGTGGGTCAAGAATCCGTCCAGCTTTCTGTTGACCCCGTTTTTCTAGAGTCGAGGAGCGGAGACGCCGCAGCCGAATGGATGCGGGCTCCGTGTCGTGTGGAAGCCGATTCGAAAAGAGATGAGGAAATCATGCGCATGAATCAGGGACGTCTGGTCGTGGGGGCGCGCGCGGTGGCGGTCGCGGTGGCTGTGGGCGTGGCGGCGTCGGTGGGCACCGCGAACATGTCGTGGGCGTCGGCGCAGCCGACGCACGCGGAGCAGCTGACCAAGGCGGAGCAGAAGTGCTCGGGATACACGGCGGCGGAGATCATCCTGGGGTTCATGGGTGAGGGGGTCGTGGCCAAGCAGTATCCGGACCTGGCCCTGGTGGAGGGGAAGGTTGTCGGGGCGACCCCCAGGGAGGTGGAGGTCTTTCTGGCGCTGGCCTCGCTGCGGCAGCCGGGGTTCGCCGAGGAGTTCCGCGCGGATGTCACCTCAGGTGACCCGTTCCGGGTCCGTGACGGGCTGGAGCGGCTGGACGCCATGGGCGTGGCCATCCACAAGGAAGTCACCAAGGGGCCCGTGGACCCGGGCACCGGCGACCGTAACACCGTGATCTTGGTCAACTTCAATGCGGACAAGGAAGGTACCGAGGGGCCCGTGGACTCGCGCACCGGCGACCGTAACACCGTGATCTTGGTCTCATTCAATGCGGACTTCGAGGAAGGCAAGAGCGGTCTGACGACCGACAGGGCCGTTGCGGTCGTGACCAAGCTGCTGGCCGGCAAGTAGATCTTCGAAAGGGCGGCTCTGCTGCGTGCGGCGGAGCCGCCCTTGGGGGTGGAGAGACATGTCTCGCATAGGTTTCTTCGGCGGAGCCGTTCTGTGGGCAACGGTCGGTGTGACGTCGCTGCTGGTGGCCCTGCCGAGTTCGGCCGTCACGTCGCCGGGAGTTGTCGCATCGCGTCAGTACGTCAGCAAGGTGTGGCCCCAGGGCTGGTCGTTCTTCACGAAGAGCCCTCGGAGCATGACGAACGGTGCTTACCGGGTTTCCACCGACGGGCCGCCACGGAGCTTGCTCATCGGACCCAACGCGACCGCGTCCAATCTGTTCGGGGCCAGCAGAAGAGCGCGGGCCCAGGGCCCCGAGCTGGCAACCCTGATGTATGCCGCACCGGGGCGGGCCTGGAAGAAATGTAAGGGGTACACGGTCTCCGACTGCGGCCTCGACGATCTCGGCAAGGCTCCGAAGATCCGCAACGATTCTCCGATCCCGACGCTGTGCGGGAAGGCCGTGCTCACCCTTGAGGAACCGATTCCATGGGCTTGGCGAAAGCTGACAGACGGCCAGTATCGGGTCACGAAGGCGGCGGAGGTGAACATCCAGTGCTGAGAATCAGGATCCCGGCGGTGCCCGAAGCCGCCGAACGGTTCGACCCACGCACCAATGTGTACGGTCTGATGCGCACGCTGATGGCCGTGGGCATGTTCGCCACACTGTTCCTCACCCCGGCGGCGGCCCTTTTCCATCCCGTCATCGGAATGAAGGACGCCCCGTACTGCGACGGGCTGTCCGCGATCTCGGGATTCTGCGTCGGCGGGGACGCCCTGAGTCCGGAGGTGCGTCGCTATCTGCTGGCAGCCGTTCTGATCCCCGTGGTGATCGGCTGGCGGCCGAGGTTCTGGGTGATACCGCACTGGTGGGTCGCGTTCAGCATCGCCTCCTCGCTCAGTCTGCCGGAGGGCGGAGACGCGGTGGCTGTGATTCTCACTCTGTCCATTGTTCCTTTCGGGCTGGTGGACGACAGAAAGTGGCACTGGAGTACCGAGGGTGGCGCGAAGCAACTCGGCCGTTCCGCCGCCGCCTTCTGCTACGTCACTCACTGGGCCATCCGGATCCAGGTGGCCGGCATCTATTTCCAGTCCTCCGTGGCGAAGTTCGGCGTGGCGGAGTGGGCCGACGGTACCGCGCTCGCCTACTGGCTCAACGATCCGTTCTTCGGTCTCCTGCCGTTCTGGCAGCCCGTGATGCAGCCCCTGCTGGAGAACGCGTACACGGTCACCGCCCTCACCTGGGGAGTCCTCGTCATGGAACTCGCCCTGGCGTTCTCCCTCTTCTGGAAGGCCGAGGTACGCCGGAAGACGCTCTGGCTGGGGATCGCCCTGCACGCGGGGATAGCGCTCTTCATGGGCCTGTTCAGTTTCGCTTTCATCATGTTCGGCGCCCTGGTCATCGCCTACCGGGTTCCGACCACGAACCTCGCCCTTCCCCGGCTCGCGGCGCTACGAGCGCGGCGCGCGGCCCGTGACGACGAGGCGCCCGAGACATCGCTGCGGGACACGACTCTCGTTCCCGGCTGAGGGACGCTTCGGCGGCCCGAACTTCCCTTGGGGCACCGCCCCCTTTCGTGCATCGCCCCCGGTCGGTCGTCTCTGGGCGGGGGCGCTCCGCGTCGTGTGGAAACCGATTTCGACAAGAGATGAGGACTCATCATGCGTAAGGGCCGAGGTCGACTGGTTATGGGGGCGCGTGCGGTGGCGCTCGCGGTGGCCGTGGGCGTGGTGGCGTCGACGGGTACGGCGGGTGTGTCGTGGGCGGCGGTGCAGTCGAAGCAGGTGGATAAGCAGTGTGCGGGGTACACGGCGGCGGAGATCATCTTGGGGTTCATGGGTGAGGGGGTGGTGGCCAAGCAGTATCCGGATCTGGCGCTGGTGCAGGGGAAGGTTGTCGGGGCGACCCCCAGGGAGGTGGAGGTCTTTCTGGCGCTGGCCACGCTGAAGGAGTCGGGGTTCGCAGAGGAGTTCCGCGCGGATGTCACCTCGGGTGACCCGTACCGGGTCCGTGACGGGCTGGAGCGGCTGGACACCATGGCCGCGACCATCGGCAAGGAAGTCACCGAGACGGACACCGGCTCCGGTGCGGTGATCGTGACCGGCAAGAACACCAACTCTGGCGTGGGCGCCGGCACGATCAGTTTCGTGACGACTAACAAGGTCGCGGTCGTGAACGTGGTCGTTGTTGCGAATCTGGCCGTGGCCGTGACGAAGCTGCTGTTCAGGGAGGGCTTCGAGGAAGGCAAGAGCGGCCTGACGACCGAGAAGGCCGTCGCGATCGTGACCAAGCTGCTGGCCGGCAAGTAGATCTTCGAATGGGTGGCTCCGCCGTATGCGGCGGAGCCGTCCTGCGTGCTGACGCGGTTCGGCTGTACAAGTCGCCTGTATGGGAAATGAGTTGACATGGCATCAGATTATTTCTGCATGAAGATTTTCGGCCGGTTGTTGGCGGAGAACGATCTCCCCAGGCGACGGCTCGCACACGTACTGTCATCCATCCGTGGCGGGAGGTTCCGCTTGGTGAGACCGCCGACGGTGCCGGGCGGCGGTGATGCGGGGAGAAGCAGGGGTGCATGCCTGAGCAGTCTGGGGCCTGGCTCCGTGGCCGTCGGGCGCAGCTGGGTCTGAGTCAGCCGCAGCTCGCCGAACTCGCCGGGGTCAGCACCCGCACCATCCGCGAGATCGAGCGCGGCCGGGCACGGTCACCGCGCAGTCCCTCGCTGCTCAGACTCATGGAGGTACTGGGGCCGCACATCGAGCCGGAGCCCGGCGACGAACGGCGGCTCCGGCTCGACGTCCTCGGTCCCCTCCTGCTCCAGGTGGCGGGCCGGCCCGCCGAACCCGGCGCGGCGAAACAGAGCACCCTGCTGGCCCTGCTCGGTCTGCATCCGGGCAGCGTCGTGTCGCAGGACGAGATCGTCGACACCCTGTGGGACGGCCGACCCCCGGCCAGCTCCTCGAACATGGTCCACACCTATGTGGCCCGGCTGCGTCGGCTGCTCACCCAAGCGACACGCCCCCAGGACCCGCCCGGCGGCCTACTGCGCCGGACCGGGACGGGCTACGTACTGGACCTGGGCGAGGAGGAGTCGGACGCGGCGCGGTTCACCGTCCTGGCCTCGCGCGCCCTGCCCGCCCTCGCCGACGGCGGGGGCGAGCCCGCCGACCGGGCCGAGGCATACGCACAGGCCGAGGCCGCCCTGCGGCTGTGGCGCGGCCCCGTCCTCCAGGGCATGGCGCCGGGGTTGCGCGAGCACCCCTCCGCCGTCGGCCTGACCCGGCTGCGTCTGTCCCTGGTCCAGGCGTACGCGGACAGCGCCCTGGCCGCCGGTACGACGGAGAACGCCGTCCACGAACTTCGGCGGACGGCCGACCTGGAGCCCCTGCACGAAGGGGTCCACGCCCGGCTGATGCTCGCGCTCGCCGCCTCCGGCGAGCAGGCCGCGGCGCTCGGCGTCTACACGGCCCTGCGCGACCGCCTCGACGAGCAGCTCGGTGTCAGCCCCGGCCCGGAGCTGACCGACGTCCATCTGCGTGTCCTGCGCATGGAGATACCGCAGGCCTCCACCGCCGAGGCGACCGTGCCACCGGCACCCGCCCAGGCGGCCGTGTCACCGGCACCGGCACCGGTACCCGCCCAAGCGACCGTGTCACCAGAACCCGCCGAGGCGACCGTGGCACCAGCACCAGCACCCGCCGTCCCGTCGATCGCGCCCGCCCTGCTGCCGTACGACGCCGCCTTCTTCACCGGACGTGCCGATCAACTGACCCGTCTGGACGAGCTGTTGACCGCCCACGGGGAGGGGCCCGCTGGAGGCAGCGGGATCTGCGCCCTGACCGGTCCCGCCGGAGCGGGCAAGACCGCCCTGGCCGTGCACTGGGCGCACCGGGTGCGTGACCGTTTCCCCGACGGCCAGCTCTTCGTGGACCTGCGCGGCCACTCGCCGGAGGGCCCGGTGCGCCCGGTGGAGGCGCTGACCCGGTTCCTGCTGGCGCTCGGGGTGGCCGCGGAAGCCCTTCCGGGGACGCCGGAGACCGCGGCGGACCTGTACCGGACGCTGGCCGCCAAGCGGCGGCTGCTGGTCGTGCTGGACAACGCCGTGGACGCGGAGCAGGTGCGGCCGCTGCTGCCCGGGGGGCCCGGCTGTCTGGTGCTGGTCACCAGCCGCGACCGGCTGGCCGGCCTCGCCGCCCGCGACGGCGCCCGGCGTATCGGGGTGGACCTGCTCAGCCCCGACGAGTCCCGGACACTGCTGCTGCGCACCCTCGGCGCGGCACGTGTCGACGCCGATCCGCAGGCAGCGGCCGAACTCGCCCATGCCTGCGGGCACCTCCCCCTGGCCCTGCGGATCATCGCCGCCAACCTCGACCACACCCCGTGGCGCAGCCTCAGGGAACAGGCGGCCGAACTGCGCGAGGGCGACCGGCTGACCGCCCTGTCCGTCACCGGCGACGCCACCACCGCTGTCCGGAGCGCCTTCGACCTGTCGTACCACGCCCTCGACGCCCCGGCCCGGCGGATGTTCCGGCTGCTGGCCCTGGTGCCAGGCCCGGAAGCCGGTCTGGACGCCGCCGCGGCCGTCGCGGGCGTTACCCCCGCTCAGGCCGCCGGGCTGCTGGAACGGCTCACCGCCGCCCATCTGTTGCGGGAGCACCGGACCGGCCGGTACCGCCGCCACGACCTGGTGGCCCTGTACGCGGCCGAGCGGCTGCGTCTGGAGGAGACCGACGCCGACCGTCGTGCCGCCTCGGACGCCCTGTACCGCTGGCTCCTGACCGCCACGGGCCACTGCGCCCAACTCCTGTACCCCGGCCAGGCCCCCCTGCCCCCCACCGGCCCCGACGGTGACGCCGACGGCGGTGGCGACGGTGGCGCCGGCCGCAGTGACGCCGTGCCCCCGCTTCGCATCCCCGACGCCGCCGCGGCGATCCGCTGGCTGGACGACGAACTTCCCAACCTCGCCGCCGTCGTCCACCAGGCCGCCGCCGAGATCCACCCCGCCTCCTGGCTGCTCGCCTACACCCTCATCGGCCACTCCTGGACCCGCAAGCACGTCGTGGACTGGGCGGCCCTCGGCCGGGCTGCCCAGGCCGCCGCCCGTGCCGCCGGCGAGCCCGTGGCCGAGGCCGCCATGTGCAACCTGCTCGGCGGCGCGGACCTCGTGCAGGGCCGCCTGGAACCGGCGATCGCCCAGTACGAGCAGATGCTCGTCCTCGCCGAGTCGGCCGACTGGCTGGACGGCCTCGCCGTCGCGCACACCAATCTCGCCACGGTGACCTGGCTCGTCGGCCGCCTCAAACGCAGCGTGGAGCACCTGGAACACGCCACGGAGATCGACCGCCGCAACGGCATGCCGGACGGGCACCCGGTCGCCCTGCTCGCACTCGGGATCGCGCTGCGCGACCTGGGCCGTCTGACCGAGTCCCTGGACCGTCTCCAGCGGGCCGAGCGTGCCCCGAAGGAACTCGACTCCCGGCACAACCGGATCCAGACCCACGCCAACCTCGGACGCACCCTGCACCTCCTCGGGGATCGCGCGCAGGCGACGCACCACCTGACAACCGCCCTGACGATGGCCCGGGAGAGCGGCGAACAGGACAGCGAGGCGTATGTGCTGCGGTTCCAGGCGTCCGTCCACCGCGATACCGGTAACCTCACCACAGCCCTGGACCTGGCGACGACCGCCACCGACCTCACCGACCAGGACCGCGAGCACTACTACTACCGCGCGGGCGTCCGTACCGTCCTCGGCAGCGTTCTGCTCGCCCTCGGCCGCGCCGACGAGGCGGACGCCGTCTACCAGGAGGTGCTGAAGCTGGCCGAGGAAGCCGGCGCGGACGACCTCCGGGCACGCGCCCTGATCGGACTGGCCGCCGTCACCGACCCACCCGACCGGGAGCAGGTCTCCCGCGCGCTGGAGATCGCCCGCGGCACGGAACACCTGCTGGTGGAGGGCGAAGCCCTCACCGCCCTGGCCCGTGCCGAACTGCTGCACGGCGAAGCGGCCACCGCCGCCGCCCGCGCCCGCGACGCCCTCGCGGTGCACCGTGGCACCGGCCACCGCAGGGCCCAGGCCGAGACCCTCGACGTCCTCGGCCGCGCCGTCGCCGCGACCGGGGAGGAGGACCCGGCCCCGTACCGCCAGGAGGCCGCGGAGATCTTCCGGGCCCTCGGCATCCCACCGGGGGACCCCCGGTGACCGGGCGGTGAGGGTCCCGACCTCCGCCACTGTCACGTGGCCACCGTCAGCAACTCCCGCTGATCCTCCGGCAGTTCCACCCGGTCCGCGTACAGCAGCGCATGCCCCGGGTCGAAGACCAGCGCCACCTCGCCCGCCAGCCCTCCGTTGCCGCTCAGCACCTGCACCACCTGGTCGCCGAGGCGCACGTCGTACTCGTAGCGGGAGCCGACGTAGGAGCTGGTGATGACCTGGGTGTCGAGCCTGTTCATACCGGCCGGGGTCTCGGCCGAAGCCACGACCTCCAGGCGTTCGGGGCGCACCGCGACCGTGACCGAGTCTCCGGTCGGGACGCGCCGGTCGCTGTCGACCCGTACGACCTCCCCGCCGGCGTCGAGGAGCACGGTGTGCCGGGTGCCGTCGACGCTCACGACCTTGCCGGTGAGGAAGTTGCAGCGGCCGACGAAGGCCGCCACCGCCGGCGCGGCGGGCTTCTCGTAGATCTCGTGCGGGGTGCCGATCTGGATCATGTTGCCGCCCTCCATGACCGCGATCCGGTCGCTGAGCGCGAGGGCCTCGTCCTGGTCGTGGGTGACGTAGACGGTGGTGATGCCCAGTTCCTCCTGGAGCCGCTTGAGCCAGGCGCGGGCCTGCTCGCGCAGCTTGGCGTCCAGGTTGGAGAGGGGCTCGTCCAGGAGCAGGACCGTGGGGGAGTACACCAACGCCCGTGCCAGGGCCACGCGTTGCTGCTGGCCGCCGGAGAGCTGGTGCGGGTAGCGGCCGCTGAGAGCGGCCAGGCCCACCTTGTCGAGGGCGTCGTGGATCAGCGTCCTCTGCTTCTCCTTGGGCACCTTGCGGATGTTGAGCGGCAGGGCCAGGTTCTTCGCGATGGTCATGTGCGGCCACAGCGCGTACGACTGGAACACCATGCCGAGGTTGCGCTCCTCGGGAGGAAGGAAGATGCCCGCGCCCGCGTCCACGAAGGGTCTGCCGCCCACCGCGATCGAGCCCTCCGTCGGCTGCTCCAGACCGGCGATGCAGTTCAGCGTCGTCGACTTGCCGCAGCCGCTCGCGCCGAGCAGCGTGAAGAACTCGCCGTCCTCGATGGTGAAGGTGACGTCCCGCAGGACGGAGTTGTCGCCGAAGGTCTTGGCGAGGTTCTTGACGGTCACCTCAGGCATGGTGCTTTCCCTTCATGAGCAGTCCCGCGAGTGCGACGAAGACCGCGGTGATGCCGATCTGGAGGGTGGCCAGCGCGGCGACGGATCCGGCCCTGCCCTGCGTCCAGAGACTGAGCATGGTGGTGCCGAGGATGTTGTTGTCGGCCGAGGAGAGGAAGACGGCCGGGGAGTACTCCTTGAGCATGATCACGAAGGTGAGGATCAGCGCGCCCGCGAACGCCGGGGTGATCAGGGCCCGTAGGACGCGGAAGAAGGTCATCAGCCAGTCGGCGCCGGAGACCCGGGCCGCGTTGTCCAGCTCGCCGCCGATCTGCATGATCGCCGGGGCGACCGAGCCGAACGCGCTGGGCAGGGCCCGCATGCCGAAAGCGATGACGACGGCGTAGATCGTGCCCTGGAGGACCGAGCCCATCCCGAAGGGCGCCAGCGCGAAGGCCCAGAAGAAGCCGATACCGATGATGATGCCGGGGAGGGACTGCGGGATCAGGGCCAGATACTCCACCGCCCGGCCGAAGCGGAACGTGGACCGCCGGGCCACCATCACCGCGAACACGGCCAGCGCGCTCACGACCACCGAACCGACCCCGGCCACGATCATGCTGTTGTACAGAGACTGCACGTAGTTGTCGGAGTCGAAGACGAGCTCGTAGTTCTTCGTCGTGACCGTCCTGAACGGCGACTGCAGCGGCGTGAACACGAGCGTGAAGGACCGCATCACCAGGCCGGCGATCGGGACGAGCGCGCCCACGATCACGTAGAACCAGATGCACGCGATGCTGACCCACTTCAGCCAGCCCAGGTCCAGCTTGCGCGGCCGGGTGACCTTGCCGCGCACGGACACGAACCGGGCCGCGTCCTTCAGCAGCTTCGCCTGGACGGCGACCAGGCTCAGGGTGACCACGAGGATCACGGTCGAGGCCGCGCCGAGCATCGTGTAGTCGGGGTCCACCGACTGAAGTCCGTTGTGGTACAGGAAGGTTGAGAAGACGTCGATGCTGACGGGCTGGCCGTAGAGCAGTGGCACGCTCAGCGTCTCGATGGAGACCGAGAAGACGAGGATCGCGCTGTAGACGATCGGGGGCCGCAGCAGCGGCACGACCACCTGCGCGAGGATCCGGAAGGGACCCGCCCCGCAGACCTGGGCGGCCGATTCGAGCGAGGCGTCCGACTGCCTGAGAGCGTTGGCGCAGAAGACGTAGGCGATCGGGGCGAGCGCCACGGCCTCCGTGAGCGCCATGCCGGGGATCGAGTACAGGTTCCACGGCACCGACCCCAGCAGTTGCTGCACCTTGACGCTGACGAACCCGGCCGGGCCGTACATGATGATCCAGCCGAAGCCCAGGATCAGCGACGAGATGAAGAACGGCCACTGCATGGCGAGGGCGATCAGCCGTCCGCCCGGCAGCTTCGTGCGGACCACCACGATTGCCATGGGGATGGCGATCGCCAGGCTGAGGAGCGTCGTCAGCGAGGCGAACAGCAGGGTGTTCAGGGCGACTTCACCGAAGCCTGCCTTGGTGAACAGGTCGGTGTAGCCGCTGAGGGTGAAGGCCCCGCCCGCCTCGTAGAGCGGGCGGTTGCGGATGCTCTGGTAGAGGGTCGGGACGATCGGGGCCAGCACCAGCACGGCGAGGAACGCCAGGACCGTGTACTGGACGGCCGTGTCCCGTCCGATGCCGAGGGGGCGGCGGTAGCGCGGCGGCCTGAACGTTTCCGTGGGTGACGCGCCGGCCGGTGTGCGGGGCGGCTGGGTGAGGGTGGACATGTGAGGTGACTCCGATCGTCCCGGAAGGCTTCCTGCGCGGGGCTACTTGCGGAGTCCGTCGAAGCGCTCCTGCCAGGCCGCGGAGTCCTCCTTGGAGACCGGCTCGTACTCGACGTGGATGATGTTCTCCTCGCCGACCGCGTCCACGACCTCCTGGTAGGTGTGCAGGCCCTCGCCCTTCACACCGTCGCGGTACGAGGCGAGACCGCCCTCGGCGACCGCGCGCTGGCCCTCCTCGGAGAGGGCGAAGTCCATGAAGAGCTTCGAGGTGGCCGGGTGCGGCGCCTCGGCGGCGATGCCCATGCCGCGCGGCAGGACGACCGTGCCGTCCTTCGGGAAGACGATCTTCACAAGACCCGCGCTGTCTTCCACCACGGGGTACGCGGGGGAGGCGCTGATCAGGAAGCCGGCCGTGTACTCACCGGCGACGATCTTCTCCAGCTGGGTGCCGGAGGAGGTCTCCGGGCGGGTCAGCGGCAGGATCTTCTCCAGGTCGTCCCACGCCTCCGGATTGCCCTCGGTGAGCGCCCGCGTGACGGTGAAGCCGAACGAGCCCTCCGGGTCGCGGACCGTCACCTTGTTCTTGAACTTGCCCTCGTCCCCAGTCACGATCTCGGCGAAGTCCGTCAGAGTGGTCGGCGGGGTCTCCATCAGCGAGGTGTTGTACGCGATCGTCATCGGGTCCTGCGACAGCGAGTACACGCTCGGCAGCAGCTCGGCGCTCTCGCCCAGCTCCTTCAGCTCCGGCGACTTGTACGTGAGGACCGTGTCCTTGCGGGCCGCGAAGTCCGACCACGCGGTCGCCGCGCTGGAGATCAGCACATCCGCCGGGGAGGAACCGGCCGCGTTCTCGGACAGGGTCTTCTGGAACAGCTCGTCGCTGTCCAGCTCGTTGACGGAGACCGTCTTGACGAAGCCGTACTTCTTCTTGAAGTCCCGGACGATCGGCGCCATGTTCTCGTCGCCGAGGTTGGAGTAGACGGTGAGCTTGCCGCCCTCCTTCTCCGCGGCCGCGATCAGGTCGGCGTAGTCCGCCGGGTAGTAGTCCGGCACCTTGCCCGCCGAGATCTTGTTCTCCGCCACCTTCGGTGCGTCGGTGTCACCGCCGCCGCAGGCGGCCAGGGTGCCGAGCGCGAGCGTCGCGGCGAACGCCGCCGTGAGGGGGCGGCGGACGGGACGCCGGTGCGCGGGTGCCGTCGTGGTGACGGGCACGGCGGTGTACCCGGTGCCGATGTGGCTGGATCTGGCCATGGTTCTCCTCCTGGCGCGTGCCTGCTGGCAGCTGTTGCCGGGAGGTTAGGGACCCAGGTCAGGCCGGTAAATGCCGAATCCGTCAGAGCTCGTACTGCTCGTAGTGGTCGTTGTGTCAGTGACGCGAGTCACCCGCGCTGAACAGCGGCGGATGGCTGGGAACGATCGCCCTTCAGATGTGCTGTCAGCTGCTGGAGCCGCCCCCACGCCTCGGTGTCCGCGCCGTCCCCGAGGGGGTAGTGCAGCGCCGGACGGGCCGCCGGGCCGAGCGGGACGGCACGGACCTCGACCGGGGGCCGCCGCGCCCGGTCCAGGCCGATCCTGTGCACGTCGTCCGGGCCGAGCGTGAAGGCCACCGGCAGGGGCGGGCCCTCCAGGCGGGGCGCGGTCGTCAGGTCGGCGCGCGCCGCACGCACCGAGGTCAGCATGGTCTTCAGCCCGTGCTCCCGGACCAGCGTGTCGGCCAGCGCCTCGATCCGGTCCAGCGGCGGCTCCTCACCCGCCGCGTACCCGAGGATCAGGACCGCGTCCTCCTCCACGCCCTTCGTCGTCCGCGTCACCCGGACCGTCGCCATGGCCGGCCGCTCGGGGGCGCCGACGACGACCAGCTGCGACGGCTCGGGCGCCCGCTCCCGGGTCAGGTCGGTCAACTGCCGTCGCGACCAGGGGAGGTTGACCGGCTCGGCCGTGCCCCAGCCCGCCGGTGCCGCCCCCGTCAGCTCCCGCCAGGCCGCCTCCAGCGCGCCGCCCAGCAACAGCCGCTCGTCCGGCCGGTGCACCGCACGGAGGGCGACGATCAGCTGCCGTCCGGGCGCCTGGTCCGCCGGGCCGCCCGCCGTGTCCTTCTCCGGCACGTCCGCCGGGCGCGTGAACGCGGCGGCCACCGCCGCCGTCCCGTCCTCGGCGAACGCGGGCGAGAACGCCCCGTCCCGCCACCGCAGCACCGCCCCCGACAGACCGTCGTAATACCCGCACTCCGGGTCCTGGACGACCCAGCGGTGGGGGACGCGCGCCAGCGTCGTACGGGCGACGGGCGTCAGGCGTACGCCGCGCGGCGTGACGATCTGCAGGGACCGCCGGGACGCCACCGCCGTCCGCATGATCTCCGCGAGCCAGCTGGTCAGGGCCACCACCGGCCGGTCGACGAGGACGACGGCCGCGTGCTCGGTCACCACGTCCACGGCGGGCTGCCCCGCCCCCGCCGACGGTACGGCGGACACGTCCACCGCCTTGGTGCTCGCCGCGCCGGGCGGCCAGGTGGAGCCCCCCAGCAGGGCGTTGAGCCGCCCGCACACCACCCCTGCCAGCCGCTCCGCCTCCGGCACCGCCGTGGACGCCCGCGCCTCCGTCCACCAGAACGGGGCCCGCACGGCCTGTCCGAGCAGCCGCTCCGCCTCACCGGGCACCTGCACCAGCACCGGCGACTCCACCGACACCAGCGGACGCCCGCCCGGCCCGTGCAGCTGGACGACCGCGCCCTCGGCCGCCGCCGACAGGTCCAGGTCGGAGCCGCCGGCGTACAGACTCGTCATGAGGGCCCACACATCGGGCATCTTCGGGGTGAGCGCGATGACGTCCCTGGTCACGGGCGGTCGCCCTCCTCGCTGTCGAGTGCCGTCTGGATCAACTGGTGGGCCCGCCCCCGGCGGACCAGCGTGCCCCGCCCCGGCGGCTGCGCCGAGGCGTACAGGCCGGGGAAGAGCTGTCCCTCGCTGCGCTCACCGGTCATCAGCAGCGCGGCCGTACCGGTCTCGCGCAGGGTCTGCAGCAGTGGCTCGTACATCGCCCGGGAGGAGCCGGCCACCCGGCGGGTGATCACGAAGTGCAGCCCGATGTCCTGCGCCGAGGAGACGTACGGCAGGAACGGAGCCAGCGGCTGCTGCCCGGCCGTGGTGAGGATGTCGTAGTCGTCGACCAGGATCACGATCCGCGGACCCGTGAACGCGGGCTCGTCGCCCGGCGCGTCCGGGTCGGCGCTCTGCGGCATCCGCTTCTCCAGCTCGCCCGCGATCCCGCTCGACAGACCCGCCGCCAGCTTCGCGTTGTGCGCGTACCCGCCCCGGTACGGTTCCGGGATCACACCCCGCAACCCGCGCCGGGGGTCGAAGACGCCGAAGACCAGCTCCTCGTCCGAGTACCGCTCCACGAGCCGCGCGGCGACCAGCTTCAGCAGGTTCGTCTTGCCGCACTCGTTGTCGCCCAGGATCAGCAGATGCTGGTCGGCGCCGAAGAGGTCCAGCACCGCGGGCGCCAGCGCGTCCTGGTCCACCCCTATCGGCACCCGGCGCGGCTCGGCGACCACCGACGGCAGCCGGCCGGACGGCAGCCGGGTCGGCAACACCCGCACGGGCGCGGCCAGTTCACCGTGCCAGGTGGAGCGGATCGTCCGGGCCGCGTCCTCCAGCGCCGGAGCGAGATCGCCGGTCGACGGCCGTCCGTCGAGGCGGGGCAGAGCGGCCTGCGCGAACAGTTTGCCGTCGGTCAGGACCCGACCCGGGGTGTCCGGCGACAGCGTCTCGGACAGCTTGCGGTCGACGCTCGAATCGCTGGGGTCGTTCAGCCGCAGCTCCACCCGCGTCCCGAACATCGACTGCGTCGCGATCCGTACGTCGTTCCAGCGGAGCATGCCGCCTACGACATGGATGCCGTACCCGCCGCCGCGCTTGAGCAGGTCCACGACCGTGTCGTCCAGTTCGGCGAACTCGTCGCGCAGCGCCCCGAACCCGTCGATGAGCAGCACGACGTCGGTGGACCCCAGCTCGCGCAGCTTCCCCCGCGCCCGCAGGTGCCGCAGCTGGTCGACGGAGTCGATCCCGTGCTCCCGGAACAGCTCCTCCCGCTCGTTCAGCATCGTCCGCACCTCGGCGACCGTGCGCGCGGCGCGCTCCCGGTCGGCCCGCCCGGCGATCCCGCCGACGTGCGGCAGCCCGGAGAGCGCGGACAGCCCGCCGCCGACCAGGTCGAGCCCGTACACGGCCACCTCGGCGGGCGTGTGGGTCGCGGCGAGCGAGAGGGCGAGGGTCCGCAGCAGGGTCGTCTTGCCGGACTGCGGGCCGCCGATCACCGCCGCGTGCCCGCCCGCGACCGTCAGGTCGAGCACCCAGTGCCCCTGCCACTGCCGCGCCGGATCGTCCAGCACCCCGAGCGGCACCCGCAGCGGGCCCTCGGCGGACGCCAGCCGCAGCCCCCGCTCGTCCACCCGTACGGGCCCGGCCGCCGCGTCCAGCGTGATCGCGTCCGGCAGCGGCGGCAGCCAGATCCGCCGCACCGGCCGGGCGGCGGAGGCGAGCTGGTCCACCATCACCGACATCACCGTCGGCCCGGTCTCCCGCTTGGTCGCCCGGGGCTCCTCGGCCACCTCCTCGACGGGCCCGCTGTCGAGCGTGTTGTACGTCGGATACGGCCGGGCCAGGGGGGCGTCCTCCGCCTGCGCCACCAGCGCCGGGCCCAGGTACGCGCCCGACACGTACCCCGCCTTGAACCGCTCGTACGTGGAGGTGTCCACCTTCAGATAGCCGAAGCCCGGCAGCGGCGGCAGATGGAACGCGTCGGTCGTGTCGAGCACGGTCCGCGACTCGTCGGCGGAGAACGTGCGCAGCCCCAGCCGGTAGGAGAGGTAGGTGTCCAGGCCCTTGAGCTTTCCGCCCTCGATGCGCTGGCTGGAGAGCAGCAGGTGGACGCCGATGGACCGCCCGATACGGCCGATGGAGAGGAACAGGTCGATGAAGTCCGGCTTCGCGGTGAGCAGTTCGCCGAACTCGTCGATCACCACGAAGAGGTGTGGAAGCGGTTCGAGGTCGGGCCGTCGGGTGGCGCGCAGGGCGGCGTAGTGCCCGATGTCGGCCACGTTCCCCGCGTCCTTGAGCACCTGCTGCCGCCGCTTGACCTCGCCCGCGAGGCTGGAGTGGACGCGCTCGACGAGCCCGGCCTGGTTCTCCAGGTTGGTGATCACGCCTGCCACGTGCGGGAGTCCGGTGAACGGGGCGAAGGTCGCGCCGCCCTTGTAGTCGACCAGGACGAGCGCCAGGTCCTCGGGGGAGTGGGTGGCGGCCAGCGCCAGCACGAGCGTGCGCAGCAGCTCGCTCTTGCCGGACCCGGTCGCGCCGACGCACAGCCCGTGCGGGCCCATGCCCAGCTCCGAGGACTCCTTGAGGTCGAGCAGCACCGGCTCATGACGGTCCGTCAGGCCGATGGGTACGCGCAGGAACTCACGCTCGCCCCGGGGTGCCCAGAGGTCGTGGAGATCCAGTACGGCCGGGTCGTCGACGCCGAGGAGGCCGGGGAAGTCGACGGGGCCGGTGACCGGGGTGCCCTCGGCGGCCGACTCGGCGGACAGCCGCAGCGGCGCAAGCAGCCGGGCGAGGCCCTCGGCACCGGCGGCGGTGACCCGGTCGGAGGTGCCGTGCGCGGGCGGGGCGGCGGTGGGGGCCGCGATGGCCAGGGGGTCCGGAGCGCGCAGGTCCTCCACCACCACCTGATCGCCCCGCACGGTGATCCGCACCGACACCTGGTCGGGCTCGTGCACCTGCTCCGCGAGCAGGTGCAGCACGGTGACCCCCATGTCCGGCAGCGCCACCGCGGTGTCGGGCCGGGGCAGTTCGGCGGCAGTCTCCCCGTACTCGTCGCTCACGACGAGCATGCGGGACGCCAGCGCCAGCGCCTTGCGGTCGGCGAGTCCCCGGCGCACCTCGGCCGCGTACGACGCGCGCCGGCCCAGCTCGTGACGGAAGTGCCGGGCCAGCTGCGGCAGGCTCGGCGCGATCCGGCGGGCCGCCACCGGGCCGTCGTGCTCCTGCGCGTCCAGCACGTGCGGCAGCCACTTGGCCCACTCCCAGTCCGCCAGCCGCTCGCCCGGCACACCGAGCGCCACGGCGACGTCGTCCGGCGCGTGCGAGACGGCCACCTGGACGAGGAGCGCGCGAGCCACCCGCAGTACGCCCTCCCGGTCGCCGACCACGCTGACGTTGCCCGCGCGGTCCAACGGCACGGTGATCGGGCAGTCGTTGGCCACGGAGTAGCGGGCCAGCAGCGCGCGGGCCTCGTTCAGCATGAAGGGGTCCGGCGGGGTCAGCACCCCGCCCTGGTTCTGCCCGATGGCCAGGTCCGCCACGGGGACGTCACCGGTGCCGACCCGCACCCGCAGGAAGTCCGGGTCCTGCCGCCGCCGCTCCCACAGCCGGGCGGGGTCGCGCACCAGGTCGTACAGCGCCTCCGGCGGCGGGTTCAGCACCCGCGCGAGCGCCCGCCGCTCCCGCTCCTCGGCCCCGAACTCCTCGCGCAGCTCCTCCAGATACTCCAGATACCGCTCCCGCTGCGTACGCCGGGTGCGCTGGGCCTTGCCGCGCTGGGAGAGGAAGAGGGCGACCGCGCCGAGCAGCGCGAACACCAGCACGATCGCGCCGAGCGCCGCGAACTGGCTGTTGCGGATCACGGTCATCATCACGACCGAGCCCATGACGCCCGCCATCGGCAGCAGCGCGGTCGCCGCCGTACCCGCCTTGCCCTCCGGGAGGTTCGGCGGCGGCTCGATCGTGCGGGCTCCGGCGGCTCCGAGCGGCCGGGTGCTCCGCGCGGGCCGGTGGATCAACTGCTGGGTCACCGACGGACCCCTTCTCGTGTCTTTCCGATGCGGGCCGGGCTCATCGCATCCGCACCGCTCGCGTCATCGCCTCCGCCGCCAGCGTGATCGCCGCCGCCCGGGTCTCCCGGCCCAGCAGCGCGGTCCGGATGGGGCCGCCCTGGGCGAGATGGCGGTCGTAGGGGACGGGGACGACATGGACGCCGGACTCCTTGAGGTGGGCGACGGCCGTGTCGCGGTCGAGGGTGACGTCCGGGGAGTTGGCGGTCAGCGCGACGACGGTCGAGCCGAGGGCGGCGTGGGGCAGTTGGCCGAGCCAGTCCAGGACCTGGCGGGTGCCGTTGACGCCCTCGGCGGTCATCGGCGCGACGACCACGCGCGCGTGGGCCGTGTCCATCGCCGTACGGGCCACCTCGCCCGGCAGGGTCTCGCAGTCCACCACGGTCACCGCGAAGTAGCGCCGCAGGGCGAGGGTCACCGTGCGGTACGTGCGGATGTCCAGCGGGGCCCCGACCCGGCCCTGGCTTCCGGGCAGCAGCCAGCCGCCGTCGGACACCGGCACCAGGTACCCGGTGACATCGGTCAGCTGCATCGCCGGGTTGAGGATCCGCGCCAGATCGGCCGCGGCCCAGCGCACCGAGTCGGCGCCCATCCGCACCGGCAGCGTCCCGAGGGCGGCGTCCGCCTCCATCGTGAGCACGGGGTCGTGCCGGTAGTGGTTGAACGTCCGCCCCAGCAGCGCGGCCGTCGTCGACTTGCCGACCCCGCCCCGGATCGACGTCACGGCGATCACCCGCCCGGTCGTCACCGGCTGCTGCAACTCCCGCGCGATCCGCGTCTCCTCGGCCACGTCCTGCGCGGCGGAGGAGGCGAGCTTCCGGATCGACCGCCCCGTACGCCGCACCACGGAGTCCCCGTGCTGCGGCCGCCCGAGCGCGTGCGCGAGCCGGGGGTCGATCGTGGGCACGGAGTCGGGGGCACGCAGGGGGGTCTGGGGTGTCCGGGAACCACGGGGCGCGGGAGCGGCGGGGGAGGCCCCGGCCTCCGGTGCCACGTCCCCACCGGGCACCTCCGGCGGCTGAGCGGCGGAGCCGCGCATCACAGCGCCGGACACCCCGCCTGGCGTCTGCGCGGCGGGTGCCTGCTGCACCGGCGGTTGTGCGGTGGGGGAGTGCGGAATCGGCGGTTGTTCGGTGGGTGTCGTCTGTACGGGCGGATGCCCGAGGGGGGTTGCCTGTACCGGCGGCCAGGCGCCGTGCTGCGGCTGCGCGGCGGGTGCCTGCCGCCCGGGCTGCTGTGCGGTGGGCTCCGGTTGTACGGGCTGCTGTGTGCCGGGCGTGCCCTGTCCCGACGGCCAGGTACCGTGCCCCGGCTGTGCGGGGGGCTGCGCGGTCGGCACAGCCTGCCTCGGCGGTTGTGCGCCAGGCCCCGGCGCCTCTCCGGCCGCCGGGCCGTACCCCGGTACCGGCCGCGCGGACCTCTCGCTCACGGCGAACCCCGGCTGCCCAGCCGCGCCGGGCGCCACCGCCCCTCCGGACCGATCCGCCGGCCCGGGCAGGCCCGCCGCTCCGGACCCATCCGCCGACCCGGGCACGCCCGCCGCTCCAGGCACACCCACCGTTCCGGGCCCGTTCACCACCCCAGGCCCATCCGCCTCCCCGGGCCCGTCCGTCGGCTCGGGCGGCACCGACCGCACGAGCCTCAGCGTCGGCTCGCCCCGTCGGGCGGGGGGCGCCGGCGGGGCGGGGGCGGTGTGGTCGCCCCCGGGTGCCGGTTCCTGCCGGCCCAGCTCGCGCAGCACATCCCGCTGCCAGTCCCCTGCCTGCGCCATGTGCGGCCCCCAACTCCTAAGCGAACGTGTCGAGCAGTCGTCCGTACACGCCGAACACTCCGATGAGCAGCGGGAACAGAGTGATGACGCCGATGGATTCGAGGGTGTCGCCGAAGCGCCGGAGCCGTACGCGTACGTGCTCGGCGGGCTGCACGGCGAGCACCAGCAGCGGAAGGGCGGCCAGCAGGACGAGGACGGCGAGCGGACCGGCCGCCCCGCCGGAGTGGTCGAGCCACGCCGATACCAGCCGCACCGCGAGCACGGCCGCCGCGGCGAGCAGCACCACGACCTCGGCGACCAGCGGGAACGCCCGCGCGCGCAGCGCGAGGACGACCATGGTCACCACGGCGAGCAGCACCGTCCACTTCGTGGGCGCGCGCAGCGCGAACACCCCGGCCACGGTCGCGGAGACCGCCATCGTCACCGTCGCCAGCGCCAGCCCCCGGTGAGTGGCGGTGAGCGCCGCCGACACCTGGAAGCGGCTCACGGAGGTGCCGCCGGAACGCCGGTCGTCCAGGCCGGAGAGGCCCGACGCCATCAGCGCCAGCCGGGGCAGCAGCCCGAGCACGACCACGGAGACCACCGCGAGAACGGCGCCCACCTCGGCCTGCTCCGGCGCCGACACCGCTCCCGACACGGCCGCGGCGACCCCCAGCCAGCAGACCGCGATCCCGCCCAGCGCCCCCGCCCCGACCAGCCCACCCCGCCCGAGCGGGGTGAACAGCCCGAGCAGGGCGAGCGTGCCGACCCCGGCCGTGGCCAGGGCCGCGACCTGCGCCGTCCCGGACCAGTCCTGGGCCTCCGCCGACGTCCACGCGCCGAGCAGCCCCAGCGCACCCGCCGTCGCGATCAGGGTCGTCGCCAGGCCCCGCTTCCCGGCCCGCCCCAGCAGCGCGCCCGCGAGCGCGGCCACCAGCGCGACGCCCAGCAGCGTGGCGGCGACCACCCCGGGCTCGTACGCGGTCCGTGCGAACACCCCGGCGGCCACGGCCCAGCCGACCGTGGCGAACCCGGCGGTCACCCGGCGCGCGGCCGGCCGCCAGCGCCCTCCGCGGGCGTCGAGATCGTCGGCCGCCTCGTCCGTGACGTCGTGCACGACGGGCGCCGAGGGCGCGTCCTCGGCCCGCACGAGCCGCAGGACGGCCCCGTCCGCGACCCCGGCCGACTCCAGCGTGCTGTCGTGGGCCAGCGCGGAACCGTCCGCGGTGACCAGATGCCGCAACTCGGGCTGCCGGCCGACCCGGTCGTCCAGCAGCCGCATGATCTCCGGCAGCAGCAGTCCGACCTGTTCGCGGGAGGGCAGCACGAGATCCACCCGCCGCCGCTCACCGACCAGCGTGACCCGGCTGAGCGCGGTCCGCGCCCCGCCCGCGGCCTGCCCCAACGTCCCCGTAGACATCACGCGATCGAACCTATCACCGGGTAGAAGTGCTGGTCGGGGCTGTGGAAACCGCTGTGGAAACAGAGGGGGAGGGGGTGTTGGACGGCTGCACCGAACCCCCGTACGGGCTCTTGCCGATGATGCGGTTCGACACGAAGGACCACCCCACACACCCCGCGCACAGCACCGCCGCGATGACGATCCCGGTGAAGATCTTCCCGATCCGCTCGTCCACCGAGCGCCGCTGCCGCTGCGCCCCGAACAGCAGGGCGTCCCGCAGCCGTCGACGCCGCACCGACACCGACTCCAGCAACTGGCTGTCGTAATCCTGCGCTGCCACGGCTACGGAACCCCGTTCACTTCTCTGTCAGTCGATCCGCCGGTCGGCCGATCCGCCCGGTCAGCCGATCTGGTCGACCGCCGCGCGAGCCTTCGCCAGTGTCGACTGGGCGGTGCCGTCGTTCTGTTCGAGCGTGGTGCGTACCAGGCGGATGATCTCGCGGACCTCGCCCGCGGCCTTCTTCCAGCGCTCTTCCTTGCCGTGGTAGTCGTCCGAGACGCCGTCGGCCTGGAACTCGGTCATCGCGGCCTTGACGGCGGCGTCACGGTCGCCGAGCACCCGCTCCAGCTGTCCCACGATCGTGCCGAGCGCGGTCTGCACCTCGCCGGAGGCGCCGGTGTCGTACGAACGGCGGTCCTGGTTCTGAGCCATGAGTACTTCCCCCTCGTTGCTGCTTATCGGGCGCCGAAGCGGGCGGCGTCGAAGTTGGCCAGACCCATGTTCTGGTTGGCGTTGTCCTGGGACTCCACGTCACCGGTGCCGAACGCGTTGTCCATGCCCGACTGACCGCCCAGGATCGCGGCGAGCGAGCCGTTCAGATCGGCGGTGATCTCGTCCGCGCGGTTCTTGAACGAGTCGAACGCCAGCTTGCCCGCGCCGTTGAACTTGCCCTCCAGCGGTTCCGCCGCGCTGATCAGCAGCTGGATCAGGGTCCCGAGGTCGTCGCTCGATCCGAGCGTGCTCTTGCCGAGGTCCGCCAGGGTCGTCGACCCCATGTCGAACTTCACGTCGTGTCCACCCCCGTGTGTCCGGTTCACCTACGTCTCGAACATGCTCTCCCACAACCCGTTGCACCCGCAACGCACTTGCCGGTGAAGTGACATCATCGGGACATAATTCGAACAGTCTTGTGCCGCCGACTCCGCCGTCGCATCACCGCCCCGCGTTGGCATACCAAAGAATTTCCGCACCCGGTGCAACCCTTCCGGCACTCCGTGTGTCGTAAGTGGCATCAGGACGTTCCGGTGGGGGATCCGGGGGGATCGCGGGAGTCCTGACGGGAGGGGAAAGCCGAGGGGCCCGGTCCAGTGGACCGGGCCCCTCGAAACGTTCGCGCCCGCCGCTCGCAGAAGCGACCCGCTCAGCAGCGACGCCCTCAGAAGAAACGACCCGCTCAGAAACGACCCGCTCAGAAGAACACCCCGCAGCGCAGCAGCACGTTCGCGTACGGCCGGGCCTCGCCGGTCCGTACGATCAGCCGCGCGCCGGCCGACAGCTCCTTCAGCTTCTCGTGGGAGACCAGTTCCAGGTCGGGGAAGCGGTCCTCCAGCAGTGCCGTCGCCTCCGGGTTGGCGCTCCGGACCTCGCGCGCGGCGGTCGCACCCTCGACCACGAGTTCGTCGAGCAGCCCGTCCAGCACCTGCGCGAAGGACGGCACCCCGGCCCGGAACGCCAGGTCGACCACCCGCGGCCCGTCCGGCACCGGCATCCCCGCGTCGCACACCAGCACTCCGTGCCCGTGCCCCAACTCGGCGAGGGCACCCGCCAGATGACGGTTCAGTATCCCGGCCCGCTTCACAGCGCCGCGACCTCCTCCGCGGTCGGGAACGACACCTGCGCCCCGGCCCTGGTGACGGCGGCGGCCCCCACCCGGGCCGCGTAGGCGGCGGCCTCGGCCGGCTCCGAGCCGGCCCCCAGCCGCCATGCCAGCGCCGCCGTGAACGCGTCCCCGGCCCCCGTGGTGTCCACGGCGTCCACCTTCACGGCCGCCACCCGCACGCTCTGCTCGGCGGTGGCGACGAGCGCCCCCTCCGCGCCCAGCGTGACCACCACCGAACGCGGCCCGAGCGCCAGCAGCGCCCGCGCCCAGTCCTCCGGCGCGGGCGAGCCCGCCGGGTCACCGCCGACGATGACCCGCGCCTCGTGCTCGTTGACGATCAGCGGATCACAGGCGGCCAGCACCTCGGCCGGCAACTCCCGCGGCGGCGACGGGTTCAGCACGAAGCGCGTGCCCTCCGGCAGCCGCCGTACGACCTCCACCACCGTCTCCAACGGGATCTCCAACTGCGCCGAGACCACCCGCGAGGCCCGCAGCAGCGCGTCCGCCGCCCGCACGTCCTCGGGGGTCAGCCGCCCGTTGGCGCCCGGCGACACCACGATGCTGTTGTCGCCCGACGGGTCCACCGTGATCAGCGCGACCCCGGTCGGCGCCCCGCCGACCAGCACCCCCGCCGTGTCGACCCCGGCCGCGCGCTGCGAGTCCAGCAGCAGCCGCCCGTGGCCGTCGTCGCCGACCCGCGCCAGCAGCGCCGTACGCGCCCCCAGCCGGGCCGCCGCGACGGCCTGGTTGGCGCCCTTGCCGCCCGGATGCACGGCCAGGTCGGAGCCGAGCACGGTCTCCCCGGCCCCCGGCCGCCGCTCGACACCGATCACCAGGTCGGCGTTGGCCGATCCCACGACCAGGAGGTCGTAGTCGTACATGATCCATCTCCCTGTGCAGGTGGAATGGGGCCGCCCGGCGGCCGGTCACGCCGACGGGCGGAACGATCGAAACACCCGGCAGATCCGGCGAGCCCGGAACGGCCGAGGCGGCCGGACGGGGCGCGTGCGCTCCCCGTCCGGCCACCGCATCGTGTCAGCCGCCGAACCCGGCCACGTTCTCCGACGTGACCACCTTCACCGGCACCATCACCGACTGCGCGACCTTCTCGCCCTCGGCGGCCTTCACCGCGTTGCGCACGGCGATCCTGCCGAGCTCGGCGGGCTGCTGCGCGACCGACGCGTACAGCGTGCCCGCCTCGACGGCCTTCAGCCCGTCGGCGGTGCCGTCGAAGCCGATGACCTGGACGGACTTCCCGGCCTTGGAGCCGAGCGCCTTGATCGCGCCGAGCGCCATCTCGTCGTTCTCCGCGAAGACGCCGTCGACGCCGGGGTTGGCCTGGAGCATGTTCGTCATCACGTCGAGGCCCTTGGTGCGGTCCCAGTCGGCGGGCTGCTTGGCGAGGACCTTGATGCCCGGGTAGTCCTTCAGCCCCTCGGCGAAGCCGGCGCCGCGCTCCCGGCTGGCGGAGGTGCCCGCCTGGCCCTGGAGGATGACGATCTCGCCCTTGCCGCCCAGCTTCTCGGCGAGCGACTTGGCGGCCAGCCTGCCGCCGCTGACGTTGTCGGAGGCGACGAGCGCGGCCGTGTTCGCGCCGTTCACCGCGCGGTCGACGGCCACCAGCGGGATGTCCGCCTTGTTGACGGCCTTCGCCGCCGGGGTCACCGCGTCGGAGTCCACCGGGTTGACGATGATCGTGCCGAGGCCCTCACTGGTGAAGTTCTGCAACTGGTTGGCCTGCTGCGAGGCGTCGTTCTGCGCGTCGGTGACGGACAGGTCCACGCCCAGCTTCTTCGCCTCGTCCTGGGCGCCCGCCCGGATCTGCACGAAGAAGGGGTTGTTGAGCGTCGACAGCGACAGCCCGATCTTCTCGCTCTTCGCCGCCGACGACCCGCCGTGCAGGAAGGAGGTCGCGCCCACGATCGCCGCCGCGACCACCGCGGCCAGCACATACGTCACCGCCTGCTTCTTCCGGTCTCCGGAACCCCCGGCACCGGCCGCCACCGGGGTCGCCCCCGCCTTCCGCCGCACGGTGTCGAGCAGCACCGCCAGCGCGATGACGACACCGATGACGACCTGCTGCCAGAAGGCCGACACGGACAGGAGGTTGAGGCCGTTCCTGAGCACCGCCAGGATCAGCGCGCCGATCAGCGTCCCCGACGCCTTGCCCGTACCGCCGGCCAGCGAGGCGCCGCCGATGACGACCGCCGCGATCGCGTCCAGCTCGTAGCCCTGCGCGGCCTGCGGCTGCGCGGAGGAGAGCCGGGAGGCGAGCACGATGCCCGCGGCGGCGGCGAACAGCCCGGACAGGGCGTAGATGACGAGCTTCTGCCGCTTCACCCGCAGACCGGAGAGACGGGCCGCCTCCTCGTTGCCGCCGATCGCGTACATGGCACGCCCGATGTACGTACGGCCCAGGATCACGGCCGTCACACCGCCCAGCACGAGCATCACCAGGACCGGCACCGGCAGCCAGCCGCCCAGGTTGTCCCCGAGGTGCGACACCGACTCCGGGAACGCGATCGGGCTGCCCTGTGAGATCACCAGCGACAGACCGCGCCCCACCGACAGCATGGCGAGCGTCGCGATGAACGGCGGCAGCTTCCCGTACGAGATCAGGAAGCCGTTGACGAGTCCGCACGCGATGCCGGTGACGACGGCGAGGAGCACGGCTATCGGGACCGGTACGCCTTCCGACGTGGCGCTCCACGCCAGCACGGTCGCCGACAGGGCGGCCACCGAACCGACCGACAGGTCGATGCCCGCCGAGACGATAACGAAGGTCACACCGAACGCGAGGATCGCGGTGACGGCGGCCTGGACGCCGATGTTGAGCAGGTTGTCGGCCGTCAGGAAGTCGCCGGAGAGCACCGACATGGCGACGACGAGGACGATGAGCGCGGTCAGCGCGCCGTTGTCGAGCAGGAGCCGGCGAAGCCCCGACGGTCCCGAGGCGCCCCTCGCGCCCGGCGTGCTCTTGAGCGTGTCAGCGGCCATCGGGGGCCTCCGTTTCAGTCATAAGGATGGTGGGGTTGGAGACGGCGAGCGCCATCACGGCGTCCTGGGTGGCCTCGGCGGCGGCGAGTTCGCCCGCGATCCGCCCCTGGGCCATGACCAGCACCCGGTCGCTCATGCCGAGCACCTCGGGCAGGTCACTGGAGATCATCAGTACGGCGGCACCTGCGGCCGTCAGCTCGTTGACCAGTTCGTAGATCTCGACCTTCGCGCCGACGTCGATGCCGCGCGTCGGCTCGTCGAGGATCAGCACCCTGGTGTCCGCCAGGAGCCACTTGCCGATGACGACCTTCTGCTGGTTGCCGCCGGAGAGGGTGCGCACGTGCTGGTGCAGCCCGGCCATCCGCACCCCGAGGCGCTCGGCGACCCGGGCAGCGTTCGCCCGCTGCCCCTTGAGGTCGACGAACCCGCCCCGGGTGGCGCCCCGCAGGGTCACCAGTCCGAGGTTCTCCTCCACGGAGGCGTCCAGCAGCAGCCCCTGGCCCTTGCGGTCCTCGGGCACGAGCCCGATCCCGGCGGCCAGGGCGGCGCCCACGTCGTCCTTGGGAACAGCGGAACCGCCGACCTTCACGGCCCCCTTGTCGTACGCGTCGGCGCCGAACAAGGCCCGCACGACCTCCGTACGGCCGGCGCCCACGAGCCCCGCGATGCCGACGACCTCACCGGCCCGCACCTCGAAGCTCACGTCGTGGAAGACACCGTCCCGGGTGAGCCCCTCGACGACGAGCAGCGCCTCGCCCGACTCCCCCCGCTCCCGCGGGTACTGCTGCTCGATGGACCGCCCGACCATGAGCCGTACCAGCTCGTCCTGCGGCGTGGAGGCGGGCACCTGCCCGACGCTCCTGCCGTCCCGGATGACGGTCACCCGGTCACCCAGGGCGGCGATCTCCTCCAGGTGGTGCGTGATGAAGACGATGCCGACCCCGTCCTCGCGCAGCCGGCGCACGATCGCGAAGAGTTTCTCGACCTCCTCGGTCGTCAGCACGGCGGTCGGCTCGTCCATGATCAGCACGCGCGCGTCGAGACTCAGCGCCTTCGCGATCTCGACCATCTGCAGCCGCGCGATGCCGAGTTCACGCACCCGCGCGCGCGGCGACACCTTCACGCCGACCCGCTCCAGCAGCGCGGCGGCGTCGGCCTCCATCCGCTTGCGGTCGATCATCCCGAAGCGGCGCGGCTGCCGCCCCAGGAAGATGTTCTCGGCGATCGTCAGATCCGGTACGAGGTTGAACTCCTGGTAGATGGTGGCGATCCCGAGCCGCTCGGAGTCCTGCGCCCCATGGATGCGCACCTCCTCGCCGCCGGCCAGGATCCGTCCCGCGTCGGGTGTGTAGGCGCCGGAGAGCATCTTGATGAGCGTGCTCTTGCCCGCGCCGTTCTCGCCGAGCAGGACGTGCACCTCGCCCCGGCGCAGATCGAAGTCGACGCCGTCCAGCGCGACCACTCCGGGAAAGGTTTTCCGTATGCCTTCGATGCGCAGCAACTCGTCCGGGTCGCTCACGACGTGCTCCTGTTCGTCACGGGGGATTTCTCCGAGGGAGGGGATTCGCCGCACGAGAGGCGTACGACGAGACGGGCGGGCAGGGTGACGGACTGCGGGGGCCGCCCCTCGATGCGGTCGACCAGGGCCCGTACGGCGGCCCGTCCCAGCTCGCCCGTGGGCTGGGCGACCGCCGTGATCGGCGGATCGGTGTGCACGAACCACGGGATGTCGTCGAAGGCAGCCAGCCCGACATCCTCCGGAACCCGCATCCCGCGCGAGCGGACGGCGTCCAGCGCGCCCAGCGCCATCAGGTTGTCGGTGGCGAAGACGACCTCGGGCGGCTCCGGCAGGTCGAGGAACCCCTCGGTCACCCGCCGTCCGCTCTCGGCCTGGAAGTCGCCCTGCCCTATGTAGGCGTCCGGCAACGGCAGCCCGTGCTCGGCGAGGGCCTCCCGGAACGCCTCGACACGCTCCCGCCCGGTCGTGGTCGCGGCCGGACCGGCGATGATCGCGAGCCGCCGCCGCCCGAGCCCGTGCAGGTGCGCGACGAGGTCCCGCACGGCCGCCCGCCCGTCGGAGCGGACCACCGGCACGTCCACCCCCGGGATCCACCGGTCCACGAACACCATCGGCGTCCCCGCCCGCACGGCGTCCAGCATCAGCGGCGAGCCCCCGTCGGTCGGCGACACGAGCAGCCCGTCGATCCGCCGGTCCAGCAGGGTCCGGACATGGTGATCCTGCAGCTCGGGCCGCTCGTCGGCGTTCCCGATGATCACGCTGTACCCGAGCGCCCGCGCCTCCTCCTCGACGGACCGCGCCAGCTCCGTGAAGTACGGGTTCATCACGTCACTGATGACGAGCCCGAGGGTGTGGGTCTGGTCGGTGCGCAGGGACCGGGCGACGGCGTTGGGCCGATACCCCAGCGCCTCGACGGCGGCCATCACCCGCGCCCGCGCATCCTCACTGACCGACGGATGGTCGTTCAGGACCCGCGACACCGTGGCGACGGAGACCCCCGCCTCGGCCGCGACGTCCTTGATGCTCGCCATCGCCGCTCCACCTCCTTGTGGAATCGATTACATCGGATCGGTACGGAGGATTGGAATCGATTACACGGCGTGGAACAAGGGGTCGGCGATGGCTGAAATCCAATCGTGACCGAGGCTCATGAGGTGACGGCCGAGGCTCGTGAGGTGACCGGACGGCCGAGGCTCGTGAGGTGACCGGTCGGGAGAATCCCGCGAGCCGCGATGAGTCCGGCCGCGTCCGGCGGTCATAGTGGCGAACCCCGTCACCGAGGAGGACTTCCGATGCGCAGAGTGACCTATTCGATGGGCGTCTCGCTCGACGGCTACATCGTCGGGCCGGACGGCGGCTTCGACTGGACGGCCCCCGATCCGGAGGTCTTCCGCTTCTGGATCGACGAGATCCGCGGGGTCGACGTCCACCTGCTGGGACGTCGGCTGTACGAGACGATGCTGTACTGGGAGACGGCCGAGCAGGACACGATGCTCGACGACGCGGAGCGTGAGTGGACGGCGCTCTGGAACCCGCTTCCCAAGGTGGTGTTCTCCACCACGCTGTCGGAGGTGCGGGGCAACGCCCGCCTGGCCTCCGGTGGTCTGGCGGAGGAGATCGAGCGGTTGCGGGCCGAGCCGGGAGAGGGGGAGATCGCGATCGGCGGCGCGACGCTCGCCGCGCAGGCGGCCGAAGCGGGCCTGATCGACGAGTACCAGGTCATCGTCCATCCGGTGCTGGTCGGCGGCGGCATTCCGTTCTTCTCCCGGGACGAGCGCCGGGTGGACCTCGAACTCGTGGAGACCCGCACCTTCGGCTCACGCTTCGTCCAGCTGCGCTACCGGGTGACGCGGTAGGCGGCCCCGGGCCGCCCCCGGTTTCACGCCGCCGCCGGCTCGCACCACACGTACTTGCCCCGCTCGCCGAACCGGGCCGACGGCATCCACCCCCAACACGGCGTGCAGGCCACGACGAGCCCGAGCCCCCGCCCGTCCTCCTGCTGGCCCACCCCCTCCAACGGCTGCGGCGGCGGGGGCGGTTCGGGATCGGTGTCCCACGCCCCGAACCACACCGTGCCCTCCGCCGACCGCCGACCGCCGACCGCCCTCCGCCGACCGCCGTACCCGCAGCGTGGCGGGCCCCTTCGTGTGCCGCACGGCGTGGGAGATCAGCTCGGTCGCGAGCAGCTCGGCGAGGTCCACGATCCCGATGAGCCGTGCACGGTGAGGATCAACCGCAGGGTGCGACGGCGGACGGGGACGGCTCTGGGGTCGTTGGGGATCTGGAGGGTGTAGTCCCAGGTTTCGGGCACGGGCCATCAACTCCGCTGGGTGAGGGGAGATTTCGGGCACGGTGGCATTGCCGACCCGGCCGGGCGCGGCGGGCCGAGCTGCGCAGGCTCCGTGAGGCCGCCGGCCTGACAACCGTGCAGTCGGCGGCGCTTCTCGGGGCGAACAGGGTGCAGATCAGCCGCGTCGAGCTGGGGCTCATCGGGGTGAGCGAAGAGCCGCTGCGTCGACTCGCGTCGCACTACGCCTGCACCGACACGCGGTTCATCGACTCGCTGGTGGCAATGGCCGCGCACAAGTCGCGGGGTTGGTGGGAGGAGTACCAGGGGCTGTTGCCCACGCCGTTCCTGGATCTCGCCGAGTTGGAGCATCATGCCGAGTTCCTGCGGAAGTGGCGATCCTGTACATCTCCGACATGCTCCAGACGGAGAATTACGCACGGGCGGTCTTCTCGTCCAGAGTTCCCGAACTCACCGAAGCGGATCACATCCTCGTGCGCGTCATCCCTTTCGACCTGGACGGCTTCCGGACAAGCGTGCGCCTCAGCCTGGCCAGGGGGTGCCGTGGGGGCCCGTGTCTTCGAGTTCCGTCTCGGCCGAGTCGTCGCGGCGACACCTTCGTGAATCCAGGTGCCGTCGTTCGCCACCACGCGGGCCGTCGTACCGCGCGGCGCCGCCCAGCAGGCACCGCGACGAGATGGGCCGCCAACCGGAGCGGGCGGCCCATCGGGCAGGATCTGACGCCTGATGGCGGGCTCAGCGAGTGCCGTCAGGCACAGGCACAGGCACAGGCACAGGCACAGGCACAGGCACAGGCACAGGCACGGACCGGCCCGAGGCCAGGTCAGGACTCGCAGCCGAGCTCCTGGTCTCCGGAGTCCGACGTGCAGCTGTCGCTGCCGTCCCCTCCCTGGGCGGAGTCGCCCGGAGCCTGATCGACGTTGTCCAGGATGTCGTTGCCCGCCCCGCCGCTCAGAAGGTCGACGCCCGGTCCCCCGACGAGGACGTCGGCGCCGCTGCCGCTCAACAGGGTGTCCCGTCCTTCGCCGCCCGCGATGGACTGACGGCCGGTGGCGTCCTGGGCGTACACCGTGTCGTTGCCCGGTCCGGCGTCGAGCGAGGCACGCAGGCCGGTTCTCTGGGCGATGGTGTCCTGCTGGTCGCCGGCTACGACGAGGATCGTCCGGGTGCCGGCCGGGCAGGAGACGGAACTGTCACTGTTGAGCGTGCACCCCACCCCCGCGGAAGTGGACGCCCCGGTGTCGATGACGGTGACGGTGCTGCCGGACGGGTTGATGAAGATCCTGTTCCTCTCCCCGGCCGCTGCGTTGATGAAGATGAACGCGTCGTTGGCCTGCACCACCGTCGCGCTCGCCTGCACCACCCCCGTCGCGGCAGACGCCGGGCCGGTGGGCACCAGCAGCGCGGCACCCGCCGCTGCCGCCGCTGCCGCCTGTAATCCCCTGCGGGTCGACATAGCCATGCTGCTCCTGTCGTTGGACACGCTCGTGCCGACCGCTGGTCGAAGCGGCGGCGTATGGGTTCAGCGTCCGCGCCGGGCGGTGAAGGGGCATGGGGGACGAGCCCCCAGTTATGCGCGTCCGCTGTCCGCTGCCCGTCGCCGCACCGCTGTTCCCGTCCGGCCGACGCACGTCCGACAGGGTCGGCGTCGTGGATGCGCTCCGGGGCCACCATGTACTCGGTACCTGCCGGGGGCGTGGCCGGAGTGCGGCCAGGGCGCGGAGTTGCAGAAGGGCGATCCTCGGTGTCAGATCCCGGCGGTACCGTCGGATCATGGCTCAACAGGCGGGGAACCCCCCGGGCGAACGGCGTCTCGCCGTACTCGAAGGCGTCCTGGAACGCATCACGTACGCCAACGAGGACAACGGCTACACCGTCGCGCGCGTGGACACCGGCCGCGGCGGCGGGGATCTCCTCACCGTCGTCGGCGCGCTGCTCGGGGCGCAGGTCGGTGAGTCCCTGCGCATGGAGGGCCGCTGGGGCTCGCACCCGCAGTACGGCAAGCAGTTCACGGTGGAGAACTACACCACCGTCCTCCCCGCCACCGTCCAGGGCATCCGCCGCTATCTCGGCTCCGGCCTGGTCAAGGGCATCGGGCCCGTCTTCGCCGACCGCATCACCCAGCACTTCGGCCTGGACACCCTCCAGATCATCGAGGAGGAGCCGAAGCGCCTCATCGAGGTCCCCGGGCTCGGCCCCAAGCGCACCAAGAAGATCGCCGACGCCTGGGAGGAACAGAAGGCGATCAAGGAGGTCATGCTCTTCCTCCAGACCGTCGAGGTGTCCACGTCGATCGCCGTGCGCATCTACAAGAAGTACGGCGACGCGTCGATCGGGGTCGTGAAGAACCAGCCCTACCGCCTCGCCGCCGACGTCTGGGGCATCGGCTTCCTCACCGCCGACAAGATCGCCCAGTCCGTGGGCATCCCCCACGACAGCCCGGAGCGCGTCAAGGCGGGCCTGCAGTACGCCCTTTCGCAGGCCACCGACCAGGGCAACTGCTATCTCCCGGAGGAGCGGCTGATCGCCGACGCGGTCAAGCTCCTCCAGGTCGACACGGGCCTGGTCATCGAGTGCCTGGCCGAACTCGCCCTGCCCGACGAGGACTCCGGCGAACCCGGCGTCGTCCGCGAGAAGGTGCCGGGCCAGGATGGCGGTGACCCGGTCACCGCCATCTACCTCGTCCCCTTCCACCGCGCCGAACTCTCCCTCTCCGCCCAGCTGCTGCGCCTGCTGCGCACGGACGAGGACCGGATGCCCGGCTTCCACGACGTGGCCTGGGACAAGGCGCTGGCCTGGCTGCGGGGACGTACGGGCGCGGAGCTGGCGCCCGAACAGGAGGCGGCCGTACGGCTCGCGCTGACCGAGAAGGTGGCCGTGCTCACCGGCGGCCCCGGCTGCGGCAAGTCCTTCACCGTCCGCTCGATCGTGGAGCTGGCCCGCGCCAAGAAGGCGAAGGTCGTGCTGGCAGCCCCCACCGGCCGCGCCGCCAAGCGCCTCGCCGAGCTGACCGGCGCCGACGCCTCCACCGTCCACCGCCTGCTGGAGCTGAAGCCCGGCGGCGACGCGGCCTACGACCGCGACCGCCCCCTGGACGCCGACCTCGTGGTCGTCGACGAGGCATCCATGCTGGACCTCCTGCTGGCCAACAAACTGGTGAAGGCGGTGGCGCCGGGGGCCCACATCCTCTTCGTCGGGGACGTCGACCAGCTCCCCAGCGTCGGTGCCGGCGAGGTGCTCCGGGACCTGCTGGCGGACGGCAGCCCCATCCCCGCCGTCCGCCTCACGAAGGTCTTCCGCCAGGCCCAGCAGTCCGGGGTGGTGACCAACGCGCACCGGATCAACTCCGGGCAGCACCCGGTCACGGACGGCATGAAGGACTTCTTCCTCTTCGTCGAGGACGAGACGGAGGAGGCCGGCCGGCTCACCGTGGACGTGGCCGCCCGTCGTATTCCGGCCAGATTCGGGCTCGACCCGCGCCGGGACGTGCAGGTCCTGGCGCCCATGCACCGGGGCCCGGCGGGCGCGGGCACCCTCAACGGCCTGCTGCAGCAGGCCATCACCCCCGCCCGCCCCGACCTGCCCGAGAAGCGGTTCGGCGGCCGGGTCTTCCGCGTCGGCGACAAGGTCACCCAGATCCGCAACAACTACGACAAGGGCGAGAACGGCGTCTTCAACGGCACCGTCGGCGTCGTCACCGCGCTCGACCCCGTCGACCAGCGGCTGACGGTCCTCACCGACGAGGACGAGTCGGTGGATTACGAGTTCGACGAACTGGACGAGCTGGCGCACGCCTACGCGGTGACCATCCACCGCTCCCAGGGCAGCGAGTATCCGGCCGTGGTGATCCCGGTCACCACCGGAGCCTGGATGATGCTCCAGCGCAATCTGCTCTACACGGCGGTGACCAGGGCGAAGAAACTGGTGGTCCTGGTCGGCTCCCGCAAGGCGATCGGCCAGGCGGTCCGCACGGTCTCCGCCGGCCGTCGGTGCACGGCTCTCGACTTCCGGCTCGCACCACGGGTTTTGTAGCCCTGGGCCCGCTTCGTGAGAACCTCTCGTGCCGATCGTGCGACCCGTGAGTGAAATTTGATCGATCAAACGAGTCGTAAAGGTCACACAGCCCTTCCAGATGTTGGACGGAGGGGGCAGGATGAGCAAGTTGGCGGCACTCAGTGCCGCCGATGGGCCCGATGGTCGACCCCGAGTGCACTCTCCAGAGCCAATTGGGGGATGGTAGAGACAGTCAGGGCACCTCGAAGAAGAGGCACTACGTCGGTGAGGGATGACGTGAGCGACAACTCTGTAGTACTGCGGTACGGCGACGGCGAGTACACCTACCCGGTGATCGGCAGCACCGTCGGCGACACGGGCTTCGACATCGGGAAGCTCCGGGCCCAGACCGGTCTGGTCACCCTGGACAGCGGCTACGGCAACACCGCTGCCTATAAATCCGCCATCACCTATCTCGACGGTGAGCAGGGCATCCTCCGCTACCGCGGCTACCCGATCGAGCAGCTGGCCGAGCGCTCCACCTTCCTTGAGGTGGCGTACCTGCTGATCAACGGCGAGCTGCCCACCGTCGACGAGCTCTCCACGTTCCAGAACGAGATCACGCAGCACACCCTGCTGCACGAGGACGTCAAGAACTTCTACCGCGGCTTCCCGCGTGACGCCCACCCGATGGCGATGCTGTCCTCCGTGGTCAGCGCCCTGTCGACGTTCTACCAGGACAGCCACAACCCGTTCGACGAGCGGCAGCGCAACCTCTCCACGATCCGCCTGCTCGCCAAGCTGCCGACCATCGCGGCGTACGCGTACAAGAAGTCGATCGGTCACCCGTTCGTCTACCCGCGCAACGACCTCGGTTACGTCGAGAACTTCCTGCGCATGACCTTCTCGGTCCCGGCCCAGGAGTACGACCTCGACCCGGTCGTCGTCTCCGCGCTCGACAAGCTGCTCATCCTGCACGCGGACCACGAGCAGAACTGTTCGACCTCCACGGTCCGTCTGGTCGGCTCCTCGCAGGCGAACATGTTCGCCTCGATCTCCGCCGGCATCTCCGCGCTCTGGGGCCCGCTGCACGGCGGCGCCAACCAGTCCGTCCTGGAGATGCTGGAGGGCATCAAGCAGAACGGCGGCGACGTCGACTCCTTCATCCGCAAGGTGAAGAACAAGGAGGACGGCGTCCGCCTGATGGGCTTCGGCCACCGGGTGTACAAGTCCTTCGACCCGCGCGCCAAGATCATCAAGGCCGCCGCGCACGACGTCCTCTCCGCGCTCGGCAAGTCCGACGAGCTGCTGGACATCGCGCTGAAGCTGGAGGAGCACGCGCTCTCCGACGACTACTTCGTCTCGCGCAACCTCTACCCGAACGTGGACTTCTACACGGGTCTGATCTACCGCGCCATGGGCTTCCCGACCGAGATGTTCACGGTCCTCTTCGCCCTCGGCCGCCTCCCCGGCTGGATCGCCCAGTGGCACGAGATGATCAAGGAGCCCGGCTCCCGCATCGGCCGCCCGCGCCAGATCTACACGGGCGTGGTCGAGCGCGACTTCGTCCCGGTCGAGGCCCGCTGAGCCGAGTACCCGTAGCAGAGGGGCCCGCACGGAGAGCCGTCCGTACGGGCCCACTGTCTTTGCCGGGCCGACCTGTGGCGGCCGCGCCCCGCATGTCGTCCCCCTGTACAAGAGGGCGCCCTACGGCGAGTGAGCCGAAGGGGCGCGCCTGTGTCGAGAGCCCGGGCGCGCGGAGGCCCGAAGGGTCGAGCACGGTCGGGCTCTCGACACAGGCAAAAGGCGCCCCGGAGGCGAACCGAGCCTAAAAAACATGCGAGAAGGCGCCCTGCAACGCTGGTCCCCCCACGGGCCGGCGTGCAGGGCGCCTTCCCATGTCCCGGTGCGGATTCCCCCCACGGGATCCGGCCGGGCGTCTGGTGGACCAGCGCCTGAATCGCTGAGCGGGCCGAGCGGAAGTCGGCCTGCTTGTGTATGAAGCTGTTGTGCGTGCGCGGCGGTGTGCGGTCTGCCGGGACGCGTACGTACGGGAGGGCCGCTCAAAGCTCCCCGGTGCACGTGCCCCGGCAACGCAATTCCGGGAACGTCCCCCAAGACATCCCCAGATGTCAGTCACGCCCCCCAAGACGCTTCTGACATCGCCAACTTAGACTCACGAACCCCTTCGGTGGTTACGTTCACACCACTGTGATCTGCGTCTCTCGCCATATCCCCTGAAGATACGCAAGCGACGCGAATCGGTGATCGAGACCCCAGCGTAAGGATGATGCGCGAGCCTTGTGAAGAGCTTATGTGAGGCTGCTTCCGGACTCTAGAGGGACTTTTGCCCGGCGGTCACGAAAATGTCCTGAGTCGCAAGCTGTTCGTTACCACAAAAACGGACGAAAAGGCCATAGTCGCCCCCGCGATCATCGGGTTGAGCAATCCGGCGGCGGCCAGCGGCAGCGCCGCCACGTTGTAGCCGAAGGCCCAGGCCAGATTGCCCTTGATCGTGGACAGGGTGCGCCGCGACAGCCGGATCGCGTCGGCGGCCGCCCGCAGGTCCCCGCGGACGAGGGTCAGGTCCCCCGCCTCGATCGCCGCGTCGGTCCCCGTGCCGAGGGCGAGCCCGAGGTCGGCGGCGGCCAGCGCGGCCGCGTCGTTGACCCCGTCCCCGACCATCGCGACCGTACGGCCCTCGCCCTGGAGGCGCCGCACGACGTCGACCTTGTCCTGGGGAAGCACCTCGGCGATCACGTGCTCGGGGGAGATGCCGACCGCGGCGGCCACGGACCGGGCCACCCGTGCGTTGTCCCCGGTCAGCAGGACCGGGGTGAGCCCGAGCGCCCGCAGCCGCCGTACGGCCTCGGCGCTGGTCTCCTTCACCGCGTCGGCCACCGTGACGACACCGAGTGTCACACCGTCGCGGGTCACCACGACCGCCGTGCGCCCCTCGGCCTCGGCGGCCTCCTTGGCGGCCCTCAGGGGCTCGGGGAGGGGGCTGTCGGTGATGATCCGGCCCACCTGGACCGCGCGGCCCTCCACGCGGCCGCGTACGCCCTTCCCGGGCAGGTTCTCGAAACCCTCGACGGGCGGCAGCGGGCCCAGGCGCTCCTCGGCCCCGGCGGCGATCGCCCGGCCCACCGGGTGCTCGGAGGCGTGCTCGACGGCGCCCGCGAGACGCAGGACGTCCTCCTCGGTGACGTCCTCGGCGGTGTGCACCTTCCCGAGCGTCATCCGGCCGGTGGTGACGGTGCCGGTCTTGTCCAGGACGACGGTGTCGACGCGGCGGGTGGACTCCAGGACCTCGGGGCCCTTGATGAGGATGCCGAGCTGCGCGCCCCGGCCGGTGCCGACCATCAGGGCGGTCGGGGTGGCGAGGCCGAGCGCGCACGGGCAGGCGATGATCAGCACCGCGACGGCGGCCGAGAAGGCGGCGGTGGTGTCGTCCGTGGCGCCGAGCCAGACACCGAAGGTGGCGACCGCGATCAGGACGACGGCCGGGACGAACACCGAGGAGATCCGGTCGGCGAGCCGCTGTGCCTGGGCCTTGCCGTTCTGCGCGTCCTCCACGAGGCGTGCCATCCGTGCCAGCTGGGTGTCCGCGCCGACCCGTGTCGCCTCCACGACCAGCCGGCCCCCGGCGTTCACGGTCGCGCCCGTGACGGGGTCGCCGACCGTCACGTCCACCGGGACCGACTCGCCGGTCAGCATGGACGCGTCGACGGCGGAGGCGCCCTCGACGACGGTCCCGTCGGTGGCGAGCTTCTCCCCGGGACGGACGACGAAACGGTCGCCGACGACCAGGTCCGCCACCGGGACCCGTACCTCGCGCCCCTGGCGGAGCACCGAGACGTCCTTGGCGCCCAGTTCCAGCAGCGCCCTGAACGCGGCGCCCGCGCGCCGCTTGGCGCGGGCCTCCAGATAGCGGCCGAGCAGGATGAACGCCACGACCCCGGCGGCCACTTCGAGGTAGATCGCCGACGAGGCCGACGCGCGCGTGACGGTGAACGTGAACCCGTGCCGCATGCCCGGCATGCCCGCGTGGCCCCGGAAGAGTGCCCACAGGGACCAGCCGAAGGCGGCGAGCGTGCCGACCGAGACGAGGGTGTCCATGGTGGCCGCGCCGTGCCGGAGGTTGGTGAGCGTGGCCCGGTGGAAGGGCAGCCCGCCCCACACGACGACCGGCGCGGCGAGTGTCAGCGAGAGCCACTGCCAGTTGTCGAACTGGAGGGCGGGGACCATGGACATGAGGATCACGGGTGCGGCGAGCAGCGCCGAGACGCTGAACCGCTGCCGCAGGGCGGCGAGTTCCGGGTCGGCGCGGTCCTCGTCGCTCCCGGTGGTCGCCGCAGCCGCGGTGGTCGCCGGGGGAGCCGGGGGCGGTGGTTCCTGCGCCGTGTAGCCGGTCTTCACGACCGTGGCGATCAGCTCGGCGACCTCGACCCCCGCGGGGTAGGTGACCTTCGCCTTCTCGGTCGCGTAGTTCACCGAGGCGGTGACCCCGTCCAGGCGGTTGAGCTTCTTCTCGACGCGGGCCGCGCAGGAGGCACAGGTCATCCCGCCGATGGTCAGCTCGATCTCGCGGACGGGTTCGCCCGCGGGGGCTGCCGCGACGGTGCTCGTCATGTCCGTGCTCGTCATGTCCGTGTCCGTGGCATCGGTGCCGGTGTCCGTGTCCGGTCTCAGACCGTGCCGACCAGCTCGAAGCCCGCCTCGTCCACGGCGGCGCGTACGGCCTCCTCGTCGAGCGGGGCCGCCGAGACCACGGTGACCTCGCCGGTGGAGGCGACGGCCTTCACGGAGGAGACGCCGGAGAGCTGGGTGATCTCGCCCGAAACGGCGCCCTCGCAGTGCCCGCAGCTCATGCCGCTCACCTTGTAGACGGCGGTGACGGAACCCTGGGTGTCGGTCTCGGCGGTCATGTCGTTGCTCCTTGTCGGGGCGGACGGGGTTCGAGTAACCCTTCCTGGCGTCCAGCTTATACCCCCTAGGGGTATGAATCAAAGAGAGGTCCGGCCGGGCCGGCGGGGCGCACGGGTCAGGGGGCCGAGGTTCCGGGTGCGCTCGCCGGGTTCTCCGGCGAGCAGTTGCCGGCCAGAGGCTCCAGGTAGCGGAACAGCACGTTCTTCAGCTCCTGCACGTAGGCGGCGCGCTCGTCGCCCTCGCGGGCGAGCACCAGCTCCAGGCCGGCCTTGTACATGGCCACGCACACGTGCGCGGTGCGCGAGATGTCGGCGGCCGGGGCGTCCTGGAGGAACGGGGTGAGCAGCGTCTCGATCCGGGCGAGCAGGGCCGCGTGCACGGCGTCGTGCTGCTCGGCGATCCGGCCGGGGACGTCCGGCCCGTGCATCAGGGTGAAGACCACCGGGTGCCGGCAGTTGAAGTCGATGAAGCGGTCGACGGCCGCCGCGACGGCCTCCTCCAGCGGGGTCGCCGGATCCACCGGGGCGAGCGCCTCGCCGTACGTCTCGCGCATCTCGTGCATGAGCCGCCCGCTCAGCTCGATCGCGATCGCTTCCTTGTTCGGGAAGAACTGGTACAGCGTGCCCGGTGAGACGCCCGCCTCGCGGGCGATGGCGTTGGTGCTGGCGGCCGCGTACCCCGTCGAGCAGAACACGGTGGCCGCGGCCTCGAGGAGCTGGGCGATACGGCGCTCGCCGCGGGCCTGGCGGCGGCGCGGCTGTTCCTTCTCCTGGTTCACGGGCACGCGTCGTCACCGGCTTTCCGGATCGTGATTGACAAAAACGAGTGGTCGCTCGCATTCTGGTGAAACACGAGCGATCTCTCGTGTTTTCCAGTGTATGGCTCGGTGCTCCCGTGCCGTAGGGCTGCGCGCGGCACGGATCGAGCGACGGATCAGGCTGAAACGGATCAGACTGAAGGGGACACCGCACCATGACCGAAGTCAACCGGCCACCCCGAGTGGGAGGCTGGACCCGGTTCGTGACCGCCCGCCCCCGACTCTCCCTGCTGGTCGCCCTGGTGCTCACCGCTCTCGCGGTGGTGGCGGGCAGCGATGTCGCCGACCGTCTCGGCAGCGGCGGCTGGGAGGACCCGGCCGCCCAGTCCACCTACGCGACGAAGGCGCTGGAGCGCGAGTTCCCCGACTCCCAGCCGAACCTCCTGCTGCTCGTCGACGCGGGCGGGGCGTCGGTCGACGATCCGGCCGTCGCCGCCGAGGGCAAGCGGCTGACCGAGCGGCTCGCCGCCGAGAAGGGCGTCAGGGGTGTCGCCTCCTACTGGCGGACCGGTGCCCCGACCCTGCGCGCCGAGGACGGCGGCGAGGCGCTGATAGCGGCCCGCCTCACGGGTGACGAGACAGCGGCGAACAAGACACTCGATCGCATAGCCCCCGAGCTGCGCGGCACACACGGCCCGGTCGAGGTCAGGGTCGGCGGTGTCCTCGCCGTGCGCCACGAGATGCAGACGACCATCCAGGAGGACCTCCTGCGGGCCGAGATGATCGCCCTTCCGGTGACCCTCGTCCTGCTGGTCATGGTCTTCGGCAGCGCAGTCGCCGCCCTGCTGCCGCTCGGCGTGGGCATCGTCGCGATCCTCGGCACCAACGCGATCCTGCGCGGTCTCACCGAGGTCACAGACGTCTCGGTCTTCGCCCTGAACCTCACCACGGCCATGGGCCTGGGCCTCGCGATCGACTACGCCCTGTTCATCGTGCGCCGCTTCCGTGAGGAACTGGCGGGGGGCGCCGACTCCCTGACGGCCGTCGCCACCACCCTCCGCACGGCCGGCCGCACGGTCCTCTTCTCCGCCCTCACGGTCGCCGTCTCCCTGGCCGCCATGATGGTCTTCCCGCAGTACTTCCTGAAGTCCTTCGCCTACGCGGGCATCGCGGTGGTCCTGCTGGCCGCCGGGGCCGCCCTGATCCTGCTGCCGGCGGCCCTGATCCTGCTCGGCGACCGCGTCAACGCCCTGGACCTGCGCAAGCTGTTCCGGCGCCGCAGGGCCGCGGGCACCGAGACGGAGGCGTCCCCGGTCAAGGAGGAGGGCGCGGTCTGGGGCCGTACGGCGGCCCTCGTCATGCGCCGGGCCCCCTACTTCGCCATCGCCACGACAGCGGGCCTGCTGCTGCTCGGCCTGCCCTTCCTGGGCGCGAAGTTCGGCACGGCCGACGACCGCCAGCTCCCCTCGAACGCCGAGTCCCATGTCGTCCAGCAGCACCTCCGCGAAGGCTTCCCCGGTACTCCCGGCGGCGGCCTGGCGGTGCTGGCGGAGGGAGAGGCGACGAAGACGGAGTACGCCACCTACAAGCAGCAGCTGGCGGACCTGCCCGACGTGCTCCGCGTGGAGGGACCCCTGGTCCAGGGCGACTGGGCCTACTTCACCGTGCAGCCCGAGGGCGAGGCGGTCGACGAGGGCGCCCAACGCCTGGTGGACGACATCCGGGCGATGGACACCCCCTTCGACACCTCGGTGACGGGCACGGCGGCGGTCCTGGTCGACACGAAGGCGGCGATAGGCGAAGGCACCCCCTGGGCGCTCGCCTTCATCGCGACGGTCACCCTGATCCTGGTCTTCCTGCTCACCGGCAGCGTGCTGATCCCCCTCCAGGCGGTCCTGCTGAACGCCCTCAGCCTCACCGCGATGTTCGGCGCGCTGGTCTGGGTCTTCCAGGACGGCCACCTCTCCGGCGTGCTCGCCTTCACCAGCCCCGGCTCCATAGAGACCACTCTCCCGGTCCTGATGTTCTGCGTGGCCTTCGGCCTCTCCATGGACTACGGCGTCTTCCTGCTCTCCCGCATCAAGGAGGAGTACGACCACACCGGAGACCACGTCGCCTCCGTCCGCTTCGGACTCCAGCGCACCGGCGGCCTCATCACCGCCGCCGCGGTGATCCTCGCCGTCGTCATGATCGCCATAGGCACCTCCCGGGTCACCAACACCAAGATGCTCGGCCTCGGCATCGCCCTCGCCGTCCTCATGGACGCCATGGTCATCCGCAGCCTCCTGGTACCGGCGGTCATGCGACTGACCGGCCGCGCGACCTGGTGGGCCCCGGCCCCGCTGAAAAAATTCCACACGAGGTTCGGCCTGAGCGAGGCCGACCAGCCCCCCACCCCGAAGCCCGCCCCCACCCCGAAACCCGACCCGGCCCCCACCCACTCCGTCTCCAACTCCTGACCCCCAGGAGGCACGCCCCTGGTCCTCGACGGGGCACGCCCTGCTTCTCAGGGCGCGGGAAACGGCGCGCCCACCCCCCACCGAACCCGCACCTGGGCGTCGAAGGGTCCGCCGCCCCTGCCCTTCAGGGGCGCGGGGAACTGCGCGAGAACCCCACCGAATCCGCGCCTGGGGGTCGAAGGGGCGCAGCTCTTGCTTTTCAGGGGCGCGGGGAACTGCGCGAGAACCCCCACCGAACCGCGCCTGGGGGTCGAAGGGGCGCAGCCCCTGGTGGATGGGAAGGGTAGGGGCGGCGGGGGCGAGAAACCCCGCCCACCCCACAATGCGATGCTGACCGGGCCCGGCAGGGATCACCAGCCACATGCGAGAGGCGGCCGCACATGCGCGCAGTAGTGTTCGAGCGGTTCACGGAGCCGCCCACGGTGAAGGACGTGGCGACCCCCACCCCCACCCCCCACGGAGTCGTCGTACGCGTCGAAGCCACCGGCCTCTGCCGCAGCGACTGGCACGGCTGGCAGGGCCACGACCCCGACATCACCCTCCCCCACGTCCCCGGCCACGAACTGGCCGGCATCGTGGAGGCGACCGGCAAGGCGGTGACGGCCTGGCACCCCGGGGACCGCGTCACCGTCCCGTTCGTGTGCGCCTGCGGCACCTGCCCCGCCTGCGCCGCCGGGGACCAGCAGGTGTGCGAGCGGCAGACCCAGCCGGGGTTCACCCACTGGGGCTCGTTCGCCCAGTACGTAGCCCTGGACCACGCCGACGTGAACCTCGTGGCGCTGCCGGACGAACTCTCGTACGCCACGGCGGCCGCACTCGGCTGCCGCTTCGCCACGGCGTTCCGCGCGGTCGTGGCGCAGGGCCGCGTCGCGCCGGGGGAGTGGGTCGCGGTCCACGGCTGCGGCGGCGTGGGCCTCTCGGCCGTGATGATCGCGGCGGCCTCCGGAGCCAGGGTGGTCGCCGTGGACGTCTCACCCCAGGCACTGGAACTGGCCCGCACGTTCGGCGCGACCGCCTGCGTGGACGCGTCAGCCGGAACGGGCACCCGAGACACGGGCACACCGCCTACGGGCACACCGCACACAGGCGCGACCGACACGGCCGCGGCCGTCCGCGACCTGACCGGCGGCGGCGCCCACCTCTCCCTCGACGCCCTCGGCTCCCCGGCCACCTGCGCGGCCTCCGTCAACAGCCTCCGCCGCCGAGGCCGCCACATCCAGGTGGGCCTGCTCCCGTCGCCGGAGGGCACCACGCCCGTGCCCATGGCCCGGGCGGTCGCCCTGGAGCTGGAGCTGCTGGGCAGCCACGGGATGGCGGCCCACGCCTACCCGAGGATGCTGGAGCTGGTCCGGGCGGGCGTCCTGCGCCCCGACCTCCTGGTGACGTCCACGATCCCGCTGGACGCGGCCCCCGCCGCCCTCGCGGCGATGGGCACGGCACCGGGCGGCGGTGTGACGGTCATCGACCCGTGGAGCTGACCCGACCGCCGTCGGGACGCTCGCCGTGGCCGCCGTCGGGCCGCCCCCGATGGGCGGCCCACTCCGGCGCGAGGACCGACATCCGCACGGCGTCGATCCACTTCCCGCCCTGCCAGAGCGTCTGCCGCTCGACCCCTTCGGCCACGAACCCGGCCTTCTCGTAGACGCGCCGGGCCCGGGGATTGTGGGTGAAGACGTACAGCGAGACGCGGTGCAGCCCGGCCTCCTCGAAGGCATGGCCGACGGTCAGCCGCACGGCCTCCGTGCCCAGCCCCCGGTTCTGCCCGCCGGGACCGATCAGGATGCGGAAGCAGCAGCTGCGATTGGCCTGGTCCCACTCGTTGAGGACGGCCTCACCCACCAGTTCGCCGCTCGCCCGGTCCACGATGCCGAGGTCGAGCCGGTCGGCGTGGTCGTTGCGGCTGCCGTACCAGGAACGCAACCGGTCCGGCCCGAACTCCTCGGCCGGACTGCCGGTGAGCCGCACGACCTCCGGGTCGGCGAGGATCCGCGCCATCACGGGCGCGTCGTCCACGGTGAACGGCCGCAGGACGGCTCGCTCACCGGTGAGTACGGGTTTCCGGGAAAAGCTCATCCCCGGATCCTGGACGGCGAACGGACCCGGGGACAAACGAAATTGGCTGCGGGAAGCCGGAAGCGGCCGGGGAGACTCAGTCGGCCCCGCGCCCCCGGTTGCCCGGTCTGGAGGCGACCCAGGCCCGGACGGTGTCGGCGTACCAGTAGGGCTTGCCGTTCTCCGTGTGGTCGGGCGGCGGCAGCAGCCCGTGTTTGCGGTAGGAGCGGACGGTGTCGGGCCGCACACGGATGTGCGCCGCGATGTCCTGGTAGGACCAGAGCCGACGGTCGGTCATCGGAGGAACCTCCCCGCGCACGCCACGGAGGCGGCCGGGAAGCCGTCGGGGGAGCCGGGCACTGCGCTGGCGATCACAAGCCTGTGACCGGTCAACGACCCACGGTGACCGGCGGGGGCGCCCGTGGTCCACGCGTGACGAAAGACCCGCACACACGTGACACATGTGACAGAAGGGTGCCTTTTGTGACACGCGTGCCGAATTCAAGCGACGTTCAGGTGCGGTGCCCCCGAAGGGGCGCGGGGAACTGCGCGACCGGCCACGAACCACCCGCGGCCGCCGGCAACCCGCAGTTCCCGACTCTTCCCGGCGCTTCCCGGCGCTTGACGACGCCCGGCCCCCGGCGGAGCCCCTACGCGCCGCAGGACCTCAGGAACGCCCGGGTTCGCTGGGCGATCGGCAGCGGAGCGTCCGGCTCGCACGGATACATGTCCTGCTCGACGATCGCGAACAGGTCCACGTCCAGCTTCGCGGCGGCGGCGAGCACCGGCCCCAGCTCGGGCACCCCCTTCGGCGGCTCGCACATCACGCCCCGGGCGACGGCCGGCCCGAAGGGGACCTCGTTCGCCCGCACGTCCGCCAGGATCTCGGGGTCGACCTGCTTGAGGTGCAGATAGCCGATGCGCTCGCCGTAGGTCTCGATCAGCTTGACGCTGTCGCCGCCGCAGTAGGCGTAGTGCCCGGTGTCGAGGCACAGCGAGACCACCGAGGAGTCGGTGCCGTCCAGGAAGCGGACGACGTTCTCCTCGCTGTCGATGTGGGTGTCGGCGTGCGGGTGGACGACGATCTGGAGGCCGTACTTCTCCCGCACCTCCCGCCCGAGCCGCTCGGTGAGCTGGGTGAGGTGCCGCCACTGCTCGACGTTCAGTTCGCTGGGCTCCAGCACCTGGCCCGTCTTGTCGTCCCGCCAGAACGACGGGATGACGACGAGGTGCTTGGCGCCCATGGCCTGGGCGAGGACCGCGTTGTCGGCCACGTGCGCCCAGGTCTTCTCCCAGACGTCGGGGCCGTGGTGCAGCCCGGTGAAGACCGTGCCGGCCGACACTTTCAGGCCGCGTTTGGCGGTCTCCTCGGCGAGGACCGCCGGGTCGGTCGGCAGATAGCCGTACGGGCCCAGCTCGATCCACTCGTAGCCGGAAGCGGCGACCTCGTCGAGGAAGCGCTGCCAGGGGACCTGCTGGGGGTCGTCGGGGAACCAGACGCCCCAGGAGTCGGGCGCCGAGCCGACTCGGATGCGCGAGAGTGAGGACTGAGGTGACAACGACGTCATGGGAGTCAGCTTCAGCCTCGGAGCAGAGGGTGTCAATAGGTAGTCCGAATGTCTGGACAAAGTATTGACAGGGCCACTCCGACGGGACTAGACCTTGACCGAACCGGCGCGTGAAGGGAACTCGATGGCGTACGACCTGATCACCATGGGGCGGATCGGTGTGGACCTCTACCCGTTGCAGACGGGGGTCCCGCTGCCGCAGGTGACGTCCTTCGGGAAGTTCCTCGGCGGATCGGCCACGAACGTCGCGGTGGCCGCGTCCCGGCTCGGCCGCTCCACCGCCGTCATCACCCGCACCGGCGAGGACCCCTTCGGCGAGTACCTCCACCAGGCGCTGCGCGACTTCGGCGTGGACGACCGCTGGGTCACCCCGGTCCCGGGCCTCGCGACCCCGATCACCTTCTGCGAGGTCTTCCCGCCGGACGACTTCCCCCTCTACTTCTACCGCCGCCCGAAGGCCCCGGACCTGGAGATCGACGCCCAGGAGCTGGACCTCGACGCCATCGCCGGGACCCGGATCTTCTGGGTGACCGGCACCGGCCTGAGCGAGGAGCCCAGCCGCACGGCGACGCTCGCGGCCCTCGCCCACCGGGCCAGGGCGGGCACGACGGTCTTCGACCTCGACTGGCGTCCCATGTTCTGGAGCGACCCGGCCGAGGCCCGCCCGTTCTACGAGGAGGCCCTGCGGCACACCACCGTCGCGGTCGGCAACCTCGACGAGGTCGAGGTCGCCACCGGCGTCCGCGAACCGCACGCCGCCGCCCGCGCGCTTCTCGACGCCGGGGTCGAACTCGCGGTCGTCAAGCAGGGCCCCAAGGGGGTCCTCGCGGTCAACAGCAAGGGCGAGTCCGCCGAGGTCCCGCCGCTGCCCGTCGAGGTCCTGAACGGCCTCGGCGCCGGCGACGCCTTCGGCGGCTCCCTCTGCCACGGCCTGCTCGAAGGCTGGGGCCTGGAGAAGATCATGCGGCACGCCAACGCCGCCGGGGCCATCGTCGCCTCCCGCCTGGAGTGCTCGTCCGCCATGCCCACGGTGGACGAGATCGAGGCGGCGGTCGCGGCGGGAGCGGTCCTGTGACTCCCGTGAGCCCCCTCGGCCCCATCGACGTCTCCGCCCTCGTCCGCACCCGGGTCCACCACCCGGAGGCCATCGCCGAGGCCGCCGCCCGCCGCGTCCGGCGCCCCCTGATCGGGGACAGCGGCCGGCTGATGATCGTCGCCGCCGACCACCCGGCCCGCGGCGCCCTCTCCGTCGGCGACCGCAAGCTCGCCATGGCCAACCGCGCCGGCCTCCTCGAACGGCTGTGCCTGGCGCTGTCCCGGCCCGGCGTCGACGGTGTCCTCGCGACCGCCGACATCCTCGACGACCTGCTCCTCCTCGGCGCCCTCGACGGCAAGGTCGTCATGGGCTCCATGAACCGCGGCGGTCTCGCGGGCGCCAGCTTCGAACTGGACGACCGCTTCACCGGCCACCGCCCCGAGGACATGCGGCGCCTCGGCTTCGACGCCGGCAAGCTCCTGCTGCGCGTCGACTACGACGACCCCGGCTCCCTCACCACCCTGGAATCCACCGCCCGTGCCGTGGACGCCATGGCGGAGCGCAGACTCCCCGTGTTCGTCGAGCCGTTCATCAGCCGCCGCGACCCGGCCACCGGCAAGGTCAGGAACGACCTGAGCGCCGAGGCCGTCACCAAGTCGATCGCCATAGCGGCCGGGCTCGGCGGCACGTCCGCGTACACCTGGCTGAAGGTGCCCGTCACCGACAACCCCGACGACATGGCCCGCGTGATGGAGACCTCCACGCTGCCCGCCGTCCTGCTCGGCGGCGACGTCGGCGAGGACCAGGAGGGCGCGTACGAGAAGTGGCGGGGCGCGCTGCAACTGCCCACCGTGCAGGGCCTGGTGGTCGGCCGCTCGCTGCTCTACCCGGCGGACGACGACGTGACCGCCGCCGTGGACACCGCCGTAGGACTGTTGTGAGGGCCGCATGACACAGAAGACCGAGCTGTACGTACCCAAGGGCGCGACCGCGAACGCCCGGTACACCGTCGACATCGACCCGAAGCGGGCAGGCTGGACCCACAGCAGCCTGCGCGTCGTGGAGTTGGGGCCGGACGGGACGCACACGTTCACGACCGGGGACAGCGAATGGATCGTGCTGTCCCTGGGCGGCGGTTGCACGGTGCGGGTGTCGGAGGAACCGGGCAGTTCAGACGGTGATGGCGTCACCGAGTTCGAAATCCTGGGCAGGGAGAGCGTGTTCGCCGGAGTCTCCGACTTCGTGTACGCGCCCCGCGACGCCCGGGTACAGATCGCCTCCGGCGCGGGAGGCCGCTTCGCTTTGGCAGGAGCGAAGTGCGAGCGACGACTCCCCGCTCGTCACGGCCCCGCGCCGGAGGTCCCCGTGGAGGACCGGGGCAGCGGCAACTGCGCCCGCCAGGTACGCAACTTCGCCTCCGCGGACGCCTTCGAGTGCGACAAGCTGATCGCCGTCGAGGTCATCACCCCCGGCGGCAACTGGTCCTCGTACCCGCCCCACAAGCACGACGAGAACCGGCCGGGGGAGGAGACCGCACTCGAAGAGATCTACTACTTCGAGATCGACGGCCCGAACGGCTTCGGCTACCAGCGCGTCTCCCCCTCCCGCGAGGGCGGCTCCGAGGTGCTCGCCGAGGTCCGCTCCGGTGACGCGGTGCTCGTGCCCGACGGCTGGCACGGCCCGTCCATCGCGCAGCCCGGCCACAGCATGTACTACCTGAACGTCATGGCCGGTCCGGGCGCCGAGCGGCAGTGGCGGATCTGCTTCCACCCCGATCACACGGAGGGGTACCGATGAGCACGACGACCCCGGCGACGACGAGGCTCACGGTCGCCCAGGCCCTCGTCCGCTTCCTGTCCGCGCAGTACACCGAGCGCGACGGCGAGCGGCGGCGGCTGATCGGCGCCACCTGGGGCATCTTCGGCCACGGCAACGTCGCCGGCCTCGGCCAGGCGCTGGTCGAGTACGCCGACGACATGCCCTACCTCCAGGGCCGCAACGAGCAGTCGATGGTCCACGCCGCCGTCGGCTACGCCCGGCAGTCGAACCGGCTGTCCACGCACGCCGTGACGACGTCCATCGGCCCCGGCGCCACCAACCTGGTCACCGGCGCCGCCCTCGCCACCATCAACCACCTCCCGGTGCTGCTGCTGCCCGGCGACACCTTCGCCACGCGGCCGGCGGACCCCGTCCTCCAGCAGCTCGAAGTGCCGTACGCGGGCGACATCAGCGTCAACGACACGCTGCGCCCGGTGTCGAGGTACTTCGACCGGGTCACCCGCCCCGAGGCGCTGATCCCGGCCGCTCTCCAGGCGATGCGCGTGCTCACCGACCCGGTGGAGACGGGGGCCGTGACCCTCGCCCTGCCGCAGGACGTGCAGGCGGAGGCGTACGACTGGCCGGAGGAGTTCTTCGCCGAGCGGACCTGGAACGTCCGCCGCCCGGCCGCCGACGTCGCCGAACTGGCCGCCGCGATCACCGCGATCCGCGAGGCGCGCCGCCCCCTGATCGTCGCCGGCGGCGGTGTCCACCACGCCCGCGCCGAGGAGACGCTCGCCGAACTGGCCGCCGCCACCGGCATCCCCGTGGCGTCCACCCAGGCCGGCAAGGGCTCGCTGCGCTTCGACCACCCGCAGGACGTCGGCGGTATCGGCCACACCGGCACCGCGACCGCGAACGAACTCGCCCGCACCGCCGACCTGGTCATCGGCGTCGGCACCCGCTACACCGACTTCACCACGGCGTCGAACACCCTCTTCGCCGCCGACGGCGTCCGCTTCCTCAACCTCAACATCGCGCCGTACGACGGCCACAAGCTCTCCGCCCTGCCGCTGATCGCGGACGCGCGGGCGGGCCTGGAGGCGCTCAGCGAGGCCCTGGAGCTGCACGGGCACCGGGTCGTGGACGACTACGTCGCCGAGTACGCGCAGGACAAGCAGCGCTGGGAGCACCGCGTCGACGCCTGCTACGAGGCCGACGAGCCGGACACCCGGCCCACCCAGGCCCAGGTGCTCGGCCTCCTCGACGAGATCGCCGACGAGAGCGACATCCTCATCAACGCGGCCGGCTCCCTCCCCGGTGACCTGCACAAACTGTGGCGGACACGGTCCCGGGACCAGTACCACCTGGAGTACGGTTACTCCTGTATGGGCTACGAGATACCGGCCGCGATCGGCGTCCGGCTGGCCGCTCCCGGGCGCCCGGTGTGGGCCCTGGTCGGCGACGGCACGTACCTGATGATGCCGACCGAGATCGTCACCGCCGTCCAGGAGAACGTCCCGATCAAGGTGCTGCTCGTGCAGAACCACGGGTACGCCTCCATCGGCGGCCTCTCCGAGTCGGTCGGCGGAGAGCGGTTCGGTACCGCGTACCGCCACCGCGACCCCGACGACGGCACGTTCACGGGCGCCCCGCTGCCGGTGGATCTCGCCGCCAACGCGGCCAGTCTCGGCATGCGCGTCCTGCGCGCCAAGACGGTCCGGGACCTGCGCGCCGCCCTCGCCGAGGCGCGGGCGGCCGACACTCCCACTTGTGTCTACGTGGAGACCCAAACGGCAGACACAGTGTCGGGCCCGCCCCCCGCGCAGGCCTGGTGGGATGTACCTGTGGCCGAGACCGCGACCCGCGCGTCGGCGGTCAAGGCACGCGAGCAGTACGACCGGCACGTCTCAACCCGACGCCGCCATCTGTGAGAAGGAGTTTCTCGGCATGACGAAGATCGTCAACCACTGGATCGGCGGCAAGACCGTCGAAGGCGCGTCGGGTACGTTCGGGCCGGTCACGGACCCGGCGACCGGCGCGGTCACCACCAAGGTCGCCTTCGCGACCGTCGACGAGGTCGACGCGGCGGTCCGCACCGCCAAGGAGGCCTTCGTGACCTGGGGCCAGTCCTCGCTGGCCCAGCGCACCTCGATCCTGTTCAGGTTCCGCGCCCTGCTGGACGCCAACCGGGACGCGATCGCGGAGCTGATCACCGCCGAGCACGGCAAGGTGCACTCGGACGCGCTCGGTGAGGTCGCGCGCGGCCTGGAGATCGTCGAGCTGGCCTGCGGCATCAACGTGCAGCTCAAGGGTGAGCTGTCGACGCAGGTCGCCAGCCGTGTGGACGTCTCCTCCATCCGCCAGCCCCTGGGTGTCGTCGCGGGCATCACGCCGTTCAACTTCCCGGCGATGGTCCCGATGTGGATGTTCCCGATGGCCATCGCGACCGGCAACACCTTCGTGCTGAAGCCGTCGGAGAAGGACCCCTCGGCCTCCATCAAGATCGCCGAACTGCTCTCGGAGGCCGGCCTGCCCGACGGCGTCTTCAACGTCGTCCACGGCGACAAGGTGGCCGTCGACCGCCTGCTGGAGCACCCGGACGTCAAGGCGGTCTCCTTCGTCGGCTCGACCCCGATCGCCCGCTACATCCACACCACGGCCTCGGCGAACGGCAAGCGCGTCCAGGCCCTCGGCGGTGCCAAGAACCACATGCTGGTCCTCCCGGACGCCGACCTGGACGCGGCGGCCGACGCCGCGGTCTCGGCGGCCTACGGCTCGGCGGGCGAACGCTGCATGGCGATCTCCGCGGTCGTGGCGGTCGGCGCGATCGGCGACGAACTCGTGGAGAAGATCCGCGAGCGCGCCGAGAAGATCAAGATCGGCCCCGGCAACGACCCGACGTCCGAGATGGGCCCGCTGATCACGGCGGTCCACCGCGACAAGGTCGCCTCGTACGTCACGGGCGCGGCGGCCGAGGGCTGCGAGGTCGTCCTCGACGGCACGGGCTTCACGGTCGACGGCCACGAGGACGGCCACTGGATCGGCATCTCGCTCCTCGACAAGGTCCCCACCTCGGCGAAGGCGTACCAGGACGAGATCTTCGGCCCGGTGCTGACCGTGCTGCGCGTCGACACCTACGACGAGGGCATCGCCCTCATCAACGCCTCCCCGTTCGGCAACGGCACCGCGATCTTCACCCGCGACGGCGGCGCCGCCCGCCGCTTCCAGCTGGAGGTCGAGGCCGGCATGGTCGGCGTCAACGTCCCGATCCCGGTCCCCGTCGGCTACCACAGCTTCGGCGGCTGGAAGGACTCCCTCTTCGGCGACCACCACATCTACGGCAACGACGGCACGCACTTCTACACCCGGGGCAAGGTCGTCACCACCCGCTGGCCCGACCCGGCCGACGGCCCGTCGGCCGTGGACCTGGGCTTCCCGCGCAACCACTGAGCATCCGCCCCCACGGCTCCCCGCGCCCCGAAAGGGCCGCGGGGAGCCGCGTTCTCCTTGTTCTGGGGGCGCGGGGGCTGCGTTTTTTGGGGGGGCGCGGGAACTGCGTGAGAAGTCCCACCGGACCCGCACGTGCCCACCCACCCCGAACGCCCCGAACGCCCCGCGCGTGAAGCGCGAAGGGGGCTGAGGGGCGCAGCCCCGAGGACGGGACGGGTACGGGCGGCGGGGGCGAGGAAATCACGATCCGCCCCGACTTATCAGGTTGCTGTCAGGCCCGCCCCCCACCCCCGCATACCGCACCCGCTGTATGCCGAATTCCCCCCGTACGACCATGGGATACCTCACCCCTCCCCCCTGAGAGGGCCGAGACCCACCACCACACCCCCGTACCGTTGACGCATGGATCTTCGACTGACCGGCCCGCGCCTGCGCGGAGCGCTCCGGCGGAGGCCGCGTCGCACCCTCGCCGCCGCGGCCGCCGTCGTCGTGCTCGCCGGCGCCGGTACCTGGACGGCCACCGCCTCGGACGAGGCGGCGCCGGTGAAGCGCACCGACCGGGCCATGGACACGGCCGAGGGCGTACGCATCGACACCTCGTACTTCACCTCCGGCGGGGACGGCCGCCGTCCGGCCGTCCTGCTCGGCCACGGCTTCGGCGGCAGCAAGAACGACGTCCGCAAGCAGGCCGAGGACCTCGCCCGCGACGGCTACGCGGTGCTGACCTGGTCCGCGCGCGGCTTCGGCAGGTCGACCGGCAAGATCGGGCTGAACGACCCCGAGGGCGAGGTCGCCGACGTCTCGAAGCTGATCGACTGGCTCGCGACCCGCCCCGAGGTGCAGCTCGACAAGAAGGGCGACCCGCGCCTGGGCGTCGCCGGCGCCTCGTACGGCGGGGCGATCTCGCTGCTGGCCGCCGGGTACGACGACCGGGTCGACGCCATCGCGCCCGCGATCACGTACTGGAACCTGGCGGACGCCCTGTTCCCGAACGGCGTCTTCAAGAAGCTGTGGGCCGGCCTCTTCGTCAACACCGGCGGCGGCTGCGAGAAGTTCGAGACCCAGCTCTGCGAGATGTACCAGCGGGTCGCCGAGTCGGGACGCCCCGACGCGCAGGCCGTGAAGCAGCTCGCCGCGCGCAGCCCCGAGGCCGTCGGCGACCGCATCAAGGTGCCCACCCTGCTGATGCAGGGCCAGACGGACTCCCTCTTCCCGCTCGGCCAGGCCGACGCCGCCGCCCGGGCGATCAAGGCCAACGGCGCTCCCGTGGACGTCGACTGGATCTCCGGCGGCCACGACGGCGGCGACATGGAGACCAGCCGGGTCCAGGCCCGCACGCGGGCCTGGTTCGACCGCTATCTGAAGGACGACAAGGGCGCCGACACAGGCTCCGCTTTCCGTGTCACCCGCACCCTCGGCACGGGCTCCGGCGACGGTGAGCCCCGTCTCGCGGGTACGACCGACGACACCTACCCGGGCCTGGAGGGCGACCCCACGAAGATCGCCCTCGCCGGACGCGAGCAGAGCGTCGAGAACCCGGCCGGCGCCAACCCGCCCGCCATCTCCGTCCTCCCCGGCCTCGGCGCCGGCGGCGGCCTGGCCCAGCTGTCCTCCCTCGGCGTCGGCATCTCCCTCGACTTCCCCGGCCAGTTCGCCGCGTTCCAGTCGAAGCCGGTCGCCGACGACCTGCAGATCACCGGCTCGCCCACGGCCACGGTCCATGTGAAGTCGACCAGCGACGACGCCGTCCTCTTCGCCAAGGTGTACGACGTCGGCCCGGACGGCAGGTCCCAGGTCCTGCCCTCCCAGCTCGTCGAGCCGGTCCGGGTGGAGGGCGCGAAGGCCGGCAAGGACGTGACGCTCACCCTCCCCGCCATCGACCACGAACTCGACGACGGCCACAGCCTCCGTCTGGTCCTCGCCTCCACCGACCTCGGCTACGCCTCCCCGACGACCCCGGCGACGTACACCGTCTCCCTCAAGGGCGACCTGGAGGTGCCCACGCCCCTCGGCGGGGCGGACCGCACGGACGTCCTGCCCGCCTGGGTCTGGTACCTGCCCCTCGCCGGCGCCGTGATCGCGGCCGTCCTCCTCGTCACCGGACGCCGCCGGATCGTCACCCCGGCCCCCGACCCGGCGCTCGCCGAGGTCCCGCTGCAGATCACCGACCTGAGCAAGAAGTACAAGAACGGTGACCGCTACAGCGTCCGTGACCTCTCCATCCGCGTCGAGAAGGGCCAGGTCCTCGGCCTGCTCGGACCGAACGGAGCGGGCAAGACGACGACCCTGCGCATGCTGATGGGCCTGATCCGGCCGGACGGCGGCCAGATCCGCGTCTTCGGCCACGCGATCGTGCCGGGCGCCCCGGTCCTCTCCCGCGTCGGCGCGTTCGTCGAGGGCGCGGGCTTCCTCCCGCACCTGTCCGGCCGCGAGAACCTGGAGCTGTACTGGGCCGCCACCGGCCGCCCCGCCGAGGACGCGCACCTCGACGAGGCCCTGGCGATCGCCGGCCTCGGCGACGCGCTGGCCCGCGCGGTCCGCACCTACTCCCAGGGCATGCGCCAGCGCCTGGCCATCGCCCAGGCCATGCTGGGCCTGCCCGACCTGCTCATCCTCGACGAGCCGACGAACGGACTCGACCCGCCGCAGATCCGCGAGATGCGCGAGGTCATGATCCGGTACGCGGCGGCCGGCCGTACCGTCATCGTCTCCAGCCACCTGCTGGCGGAGGTCGAGCAGACCTGTACGCACCTGGTCGTCATGGACCACGGGCAGCTCGTCCAGGCGGGCCCCGTGAGCGAGATCGTCGGCTCCGGCGACACGCTGCTGGTCGGCACGTCCGAGCCCGTGGACGAACCGCTCGTGGAGAAGATCGCCGCGCTGCCGGGCGTCGACTCGGCCGTCCGCGCCGACGACGGCCTGGTGGTCCGCCTCGACGCCGACGGCAGTGCTCAGCGCCTGGTCGCCGAGCTCGTCCGGCTGGAGGTCCCCGTGGAGTCGGTCGGCCCCCACCGCCGTCTCGAAGACGCCTTCCTCACCCTGATCGGAGAGTCCGCATGAGCACGCTGGCCGAGCGTGCCGAGCACGCAAGCCCCGGGTCCGGCCGGCCCGTGGAGGCCGCCGACGGCTACCGCGCGGGCCGCACCCTGCCCCTCGGCGTCGAACTGGTCCGGCAGCTGAAGCGCCGCCGCACCCTGGTCATGGGCGGCATCCTGTTCGCCCTGCCGCTCGTGCTGCTGATCGCCTTCCAGGTCGGCGGCACGCCCGGCGAAGGCAACAACCGGGTCAACCTGATGGACACGGCCACCGCGTCCGGCGCGAACTTCGCCGCGGTGAACCTGTTCGCCGCGGCGGGCTTCCTGCTCGTCATCCCCGTCGCGCTGTTCTGCGGCGACACGGTCGCCTCGGAGGCCAGCTGGTCCTCCCTGCGCTACCTCCTCGCCGCGCCCGTGCCGCGCACCCGGCTGCTGTGGTCCAAGCTCGTCGTGGGCCTCGCCCTCAGCCTGGCGGCGCTGGTGCTGCTGCCGGTCGTCGCCCTCGCGGTCGGCACGGCGGCCTACGGCTGGGGTCCGCTGGAGCTGCCCACCGGTGGTGAACTCGCCACGGGTGCCGCCGCGCAGGCCCTGGCCGTCACCGTGGGGTACATCTTCGTGTCCCAACTGGTCACCGCCGCCCTGGCGTTCTGGCTCTCCACCCGGACGGACGCCCCGCTCGGCGCGGTCGGCGGCGCCGTCGGCCTCACCATCGTCGGCAATGTGCTCGACTCGGTGACCGCCCTCGGCGACTGGCGCGACTTCCTGCCGGCGCACTGGCAGTACGCCTGGCTGGACGTCGTCCGCCCGCAGCCCGAGTACACCGACATGATCCAGGGCGTCTCGGTCTCGGTAACGTACGCGCTGGTGCTGTTCGCCCTGGCCTTCCGCGGTTTCGGCCGCAAGGACGTCGTCTCCTAGGTCACCGGAGGATCACCCACCGGTCTCGGCGGACGCCCGCCGTGGCCGCTTCGAGACGCATCCGCAACACCCCGTGGCGCACATCCGGGCCCCTCGCGCCGTCACAGTCACAACAGCCGGCCGCGAGAACCCGTGGAACGGCGACGGACGACGTGGCGAGGGGGCCCGGATGCACGCGTATCGCAGGAGCACGCCGACGACCAGGACGACAGGGCCGAGGCGGACGGCAGGGCGGCGGGCGAGCACCGCGCTCCTCGCCGTGGGCGCCGCCTGCGCCCTCCTTCTCACCGGCTGCGGCGACAGCGGCGACAGGGGCAACTCCTCCTCGTACGACCGGGGAGCGAGCGGTGGCAAGGCGGACGGCTTCCCGGCCCCCGCGCCCGACGGCCCCGACTCCGGCGAACAGCGCGGCGAACGCCAGGACGACGGCTCCGGCGACTTCGCCCCGTCCCCCGACCACCTCTCCACCTTCGCCCTCGACGTCGACACCGCCTCCTACGGCTACGCCCGCCGCACCCTGGACGACGGCGGCCTGCCCGACCCGTCCACGGTCCGCCCGGAGGAGTTCGTCAACAGCTTCCGCCAGGACTACGAACGCCCGGACGGCGACGGCTTCTCGGTGACCGTCGACGGCGCCCGCACCGGCACGGGGAACTGGTCCCTGGTGCGTGTCGGCCTCGCCACCCGGGCCGCCGGGGGCGACGGCGAGCGCCCGCCCGCCGCCCTCACCTTCGTCATCGACGTCTCCGGCTCCATGGCCGAACCGGGCCGCCTCGACCTCGCCCAGGACGCCCTGCGCACCATGACGAACCGGTTGCGCGACGACGACTCCGTGGCCGTCGTGACCTTCAGCGACGAGGCCGAGACCGTCCTGCCGATGACCCGTCTGGACGGCAACCGGGGCGAGATCCGTGAGGCCGTCGCCGGCCTGGAGCCCACCGACTCCACCAACCTCGCGGCGGGCGTCGAGACCGGCTACGAGACGGCTGTCGAAGGGCTGCGCAAGGGCGCGACGAACCGGGTCGTCCTCCTCTCCGACGCCCTCGCCAACACCGGCTCCACCGACGCCGACACCATCCTCGAACGCATCGCGGGCGAACGCCGCGAACACGGCATCACCCTCTTCGGCGTGGGCGTCGGCAGCGACTACGGCGACGCGCTCATGGAACAGCTCGCCGACCGGGGCGACGGCCACACCACCTACGTCTCCACCGAGGAGGAGGCGGAGGAGGTCTTCTGCGAGGAACTCCCGCGCCACGTCGATCTCACCGCCCGCGACGCCAAGGCGCAGGTCTCCTTCGACCCGGCGACGGTCGAGGAGTTCCTTCTGATCGGCTACGACAACCGGCAGGTCGCCGACGAGGACTTCCGCGACGACCGTGTCGACGGCGGCGAGATCGGCCCCGGCCACACCGTCACCGCCCTCTACGCCGTCCGCACCAGGAGCGGCACCGGTGGCGGTCATCTCGCCACCGCCACCGTCCGCTGGCTGGACCCCGACACCCGGACCCCGCACGAGGAGTCGGAGGGCCTGGAGGCGTCGGCCCTCCACGGAAACCTGTGGTCCGCCTCCCCGTACGGCCTCCGGGTGGCCGCCGCGGCCGCCTACTTCGCCGACTCCCTCCGTCAGCAGGACGGCGGCCGGACCGGCATCCCGGGCCGCCCCTCCCTGCGCCGGCTGGGCCACCGGGCGGACGATCTGGCGAGGGAGCGCGAGGACAGGGACCTCTCCGACCTCGCCGAGGTGATCAGGGCGGCGGAGGTGCTGATGGGCTAGGCCCTCGGCCCGCAGACCGAGGGCAGCGCCCGCACCAGGCCCTGCCCGTGCAACCGGTCCAGCCGGTGGTCGACCGCGGACCACACCGCCGCCGTCCGCAGCCGGGGCCGGCACGACGCCCCGGCCCGCAGCGACTCCGTCTCCTGGAGCGCGCTCAGCAGCTGGGTGGTGATCCGGTCGAGCACCGGCCGGACCTCCTTCACCAGATCGGGCCGCTCGGTGGGCCGTTCCTCGGGGTGGGCGTCCCACCGGGCGTAAAGGCCGCGCTGCACCAGCTTGTTGGCCTCGATCTGGTCCCGGAACACGGCGGTCACGGCGTCCGGGTCGAGGCCGAGCCCGACCGCCCGCGCCGCCACGTCGTCCAGGATCGCCTTCTCCCGCGCGGGATCGTCGATCGGTGTGGTCGTCCCGTACTTCGCCGCCGCGACCTTGTCCGCGACGAGCAGCCGCTCGGCGAACAGATCCGTCACGGCGGTGAGCGACCGGGCGCCGGGAGCCGTACGAGGAGGAGCGGAGGGCGACTCGGCGGCGACCGGCGAGAGACCGGGCAGAGCCGCGGCGGACGGGGCACCGGCGGACAGGCAGACGCAGAGGGAGGCAACGGCGGAGACCAGGGGGAGACAGAGGCGGTGGGGGCGCATGATCCACACCTATCACGCATCCCTTCCCGAGCTTCGCAGTCATACCGAAGCATTGATATTTCCTTACGCACCGGTAAGTTGACTCGTCGGTAACGAAGCGGTCATGAGGGGTCGCGAGACTCGGGGAGTGGTGATGGGCGTACGCGGGGAACTGAAGCGGGCCAAACAGCGCGGCGGCCTGACCGACCGCGCGAAGGTCGAGGTCGTCAGGGACGCGCGGGGTGTCGTACGCGAGGCGCGCACGCCCGCCCTCGCACCCCGCCCGGCCGGCGGGAGCATCGCCGACCTGCCCTTCGTCAACGCCGGTGAGGCGCCCGACGCGGTGGTCCTGCGCCGCGCCGACCACCACGGCACCTACCATCCGGTGACCGCCGCCGCCTTCGCCCGCGAGGTCACCGAGACGGCCAAGGGGCTGATCGCCGCCGGCCTCGAACCGGGCGGCCGCGTCGCGGTGATGTCCCGCACCCGCTACGAATGGACGGTCCTCGACTTCGCCGTCTGGGCGGCCGGCGGCCGGTCCGTCCCCGTCTACGCCACGTCCTCGCCCGAGCAGATCGAGTGGATCGTCCGCGACTCCGGCTCCCGCTTCGTGGTCGTGGAGACCGCCGAGAACGCGGAGGCCGTGGCCACCGCCACCGCCGGCCACTCCCAGCCCCCGCACGTCTGGCAGATCGACCGGGAGGCCCTCGCCCACCTCGCCGACCTGGGCCGGGGCGTACCCGACGACGAGGTCACCAAGCGGCGCGCCGCCCTCACCCCGGACACGGCCGCGACCATCTGCTACACCTCCGGCACCACCGGCCGCCCCAAGGGCTGCGTCCTCACCCACGCCAACCTCCACGCGGAGGCCGCCAACACGGTCGAACTCCTCCACCCGATCTTCAAGGAGATCACCGGCCAGGCCGCCTCCACGCTCCTCTTCCTCCCCCTGGCCCACATCCTCGGCCGCGCGATCCAGATCGCCTGCCTGATGGCCCGCATCGAGATCGGCCACTGCCCGAGCATCAAGCCCGACGAACTGCGCCCCGCCCTGCGCAAGTTCCGCCCCACCTTCCTCGTCGGCGTCCCGTACCTCTTCGAGCGCATCCACGCCACCGGCCGCGCCACCGCCGAACGCATAGGCCGCGGTGCCTCCTTCGACCGTGCCCACCGCGTCGGCGTGCGATTCGCCAAGGCCCACCTGGACAAATTCCTGGACCGGGGCCCCGGCCCGACGCCCCGCCTGTACGCCGCCTGGGCGCTGTACGACCTGCTGGTCTACCGCCGCATCCGCAGGGAACTGGGCGGCCGGATGCGCTACGCCATCAGCGGCGGCTCCCCGCTCGACCGCGACCTCAACCTCTTCCTCTACGCCGCCGGCGTCATCGTCTACGAGGGCTACGGGCTCACCGAGACCACCGCGGCCGCCACCATCGTCCCGCCCCTGGAGCCCCGCCCGGGCACCGTCGGCCGGCCCGTCCCCGGCACCGCCGTCCGGATCGCCGACGACGGGGAGGTCCTCATCAAGGGCGGCATCGTCTTCGGCACCTACTGGAACAACCCGGTCGCCACCGACGCCGCACTGACCGACGACTGGTTCGCCACCGGCGACCTCGGCGCGCTCGACGAGGACGGCTACCTGACCATCACCGGCCGTAAGAAGGACATCCTCGTCACCTCCGGCGGCAAGAACGTTTCCCCAGCCGTCCTGGAGGACCGGCTGCGCAGCCGCCCGCCGGTCGGCCAGTGCATCGTGGTCGGTGACAACCGCCCCTTCGTCGCCGCCCTCATCACGCTCGACCCCGAGGACGTCACCCACTGGCTGCACGTACGCGGCATGTCGCCGGACACCCCGCTCTCCGAGATCGTCGCCGACCCGCGGATGCGCGCCGACGTCCAGCAGGCCGTCGACCACGCCAACCAGGCCGTCTCCCGCGCCGAGTCCATTCGCGAGTTCAAGGTGGTGGAAGGCGAGTTCAACGAGGAGAACGGCCTGCTCACCCCCTCGATGAAGATCAAACGCCACGCGGTCACGGCGGCGTACGCGGCGGCGATCGAGTCGTTGTACGCGAGGAAGTGAGCAGTCCCCCGACCCGTGTCGGGGCACGGCGAAGCGGGCCGCCGGTGAACTCGGCGACCCGCTTCGGTGTGTCCGGTGGTGGTGTCAGTGGTGCTTCGCGCCGTTGCCGCCGCCGTTGCCGTTGTTGTTGCCGTTGTCCGAGAGGATCGGGATGTCGGACAGGATGTGCGACAGCGGCTCGTCACCCTTGGCCTGGGTGGAGTTCTCGGTGCACTGCTGGTTCTGCGGAGCCGACAGGATCGGGATGTCCTGGAGGGCGACCCCGGCGGCTCCGATGCCGCCGATGTTGAGCTTGGCCGGCAGGCCGATGCAGGGCTTGTTGAGCGAGCCCTGGACCAGCGAGAGCTGCGGGCTCATGTCGCCCTTGGTCACGGAGTTGCCGAACGCCTGGCTGGCACCGTTGCCGCTGAAGGACGTGGTCCCACCGTCGTCGGCGAGCGCCTGGGGCGCGACGCCCGCCGCGAGTCCGGTGATGGAGGCGGCAACAGCCGCGGTAGCCCACAGCTTCTTCATGTTCGATCCCTTTCGGAAAGCGGACTCCGTTGCGGAGTTGCGCCCTGATCAACAGGACATCGGGCCAACAGTTGCGCCTATTGCCCCGATCGGCGCAGTAAGCGGCTTATCGTGACGCTTTGGTGTCACCGTGGACCGCTGAGCGGTCGGCGGCCCACCCGCGAGGTCGTGGTGTCAGTGCTTCTTCGCGGCGTTGTTGCCGTTGTTGTTGCCGTTGTCCGAGAGGATCGGGATGTCGGACAGCAGGTGCGACAGCGGCTCGTCACCCTTGGCCTGGGTGGAGTTCTCGGTGCACTGCTGGTTCTGCGGGGCCGACAGGATCGGGACGTCCTGGACGGCGACTCCCAGGGCGCCGATGCCGCCGAGGTTGAGCTTGGCCGGCAGGGCGATGCAGGGCTTGTTGAACGAGCCCTGGATCAGCGCCATCTGCGGGCTCATGTTGCCGTAGGTCGCCGAGTTTCCGTACACCTGGTGGGCGTCGTTGCCGCTGAAGGTCGTGGTGCCGCCGTCGTCGGCGAGCGCCTGGGGTGCGGTGGCGGCGGAGGCTCCGACGACGGAGGCGGCGATCGTCGCTGCGGCCATGAACTTCTTGATCACTTGCGATTCCCTTCTGGAAGAACCCCGTTCCACCGGAGCTTCATGGACAACTCCCCCCGGACTCGTCCGGTTGCTCCGATTCACTCCGTCGGCCCACGCGACGGAGTGAATGAGGGGGCGCGCGAAGCGTTTTCGATCCCCGGGAAATCTCCGCCGTGAGCGGGCCGAACGAGTGATGTGCCGAAACCGGTGCGGATGTCCGGCCGTTGCTGCCAGAGCATGGACCCGCGGGTCCGCCAGGAAAGGAATGCGAAATGCTCAAGAAGGCAATGGCCACAGTCGCGGTCGCCGCTTCCATCACCGGCCTCGCGGCCGCCACCGCCACCCAGGCGCTCGCCGACGACGGTGGGACCACGTCCTTCAGCGGTAACGGTGCCAGCCAGGCGTTCGGCAACTCCGTGACCAAGGGCGACATGAGCCCGCAGCTCTCGCTGGTCCAGGGCTCGCTCAACAAGCCCTGCATCGGCCTGCCGCTCAAGCTCAACGCCGGCGGCATCGGTGCCCTGGGGGTCGCCCTCCAGGACATCCCGATCCTGTCGGCCCCGCAGAACCAGCAGTGCACCGAGAACTCCACCCAGGCCAAGGGTGACGAGCCGCTGTCGCACATCCTGTCCGACATCCCGATCCTCTCGGACAACGGCAACGGCAACAACAACGGCTGACCGCCCTACCGAAACGCGGCTCGGGCCGCCCACGCGATGTGTGCGGGCGGTCCGAGTTCGTCGCCTTTCGCCATAGGGGCCGTTCGGGTGCCATCGATAGGACTGTTCGACAATATTGCGGGGCGATCGGGTGAATTACCCTGCCCCCGGCGTTCCTCAGTTTCCTCCGGTGTCTATTCCTCGTTCGCAGACTGCGGGTCATGATGCGAGCCGTTCATGCTGTGCTCGCTCGGTTTCGGCCGTCAATGGAGGCATGACCGCAGAGAAGGGAAATGACGTGAAGCTCAAGAAGAGCGCTGCTGTCGTCGCCGGCGTGATCATGGCCATGGGTCTGGCCACTCCGGCCTTCGCCGACGCGGAGGCCCACGGCGCCGCCATCGGTTCCCCGGGTGTCCTCTCGGGCAACGTGGTGCAGATTCCCGTGCACGTGCCCATCAACGTGTGCGGCAACTCCATCAACATCATCGGCCTGCTCAACCCGGCAGCCGGCAACGTGTGCGTCAACGACTGACGTCGTAGCGCATCGCAGCAGCCGTTCGGCTGTGCCTCAGCCGGTCTTGGAGTGTTCGCAACGGCTCCAAGGCCGGCTTTTCCCACTTCTTCGAGCCGGAAGAAAGAGATGCGACAGGACCTGCGCAAGAGAATGGTCGTGGCCGCCGCGGCGACGGGACTGCTGTCCCTCTACGGCACACCGGTGCTCGCGGACACGGGCGCGCACGGCGCCGCCTCGAACTCGCCCGGTGTCGCGTCGGGCAACGCGGTCGAGGTGCCCGTCACCGTCCCCGTGAACGTCTGCGGCAACACCGTGGACGCCGCGTCCCTCGGCAATCCGACCATCGGCAACGAGTGCGGCAACACCGGCGACCACGCTCCGGAGAACGCCCAGAGCGCTCGGAGCCCCCAGGACGCCCCGCAGCGCCACGCCACCCCGGTGGCGGAGCCCGAGTACGCGCCGGCCCCGGCGGCGGACCCGGAGGACTCCTGGGAGCAGGCGTACGAGGAGTACACCCGGCCGGACGCCTATGAGGAGACCACGCGGCCGGACACGTACGAGGAGTACGACCAGCCCGCGGAGCACCCGCAGAGCTGGGACGACGAGGGCGACGACGGCTACGGGCACGACGGCTACGGGCACGACGGCGGATCGCAGGGCGGCCACGACGACACCCCGGGCGACTACGGCGACGCCCCGGACACCGACGAGGACACCGAGGTCGGCTACGGCGACACCCCGCCCACCAAGCCCCCGCACCAGCCGCCGACGAAGCCGCCCACGACCAAGCCGCCGACGACCAAGCCCCCGACGAAGCCCCCGGTGACCGCGCCCCCCACGACGAAGCCCCCGACGGCCAAGCCGCCGACGGGCCACCCCAGCCCCACGGGCAAGCCTCTGACGGGCGGGCCCTCCACCAGCCACCCCCCGACGGACCACCCGCCCACCCTCCCCGAGACCGGCAGTGACCGTGAGGCCCTGCTCGCGGCCGGGGCCGCCAGCTTCGCGCTGATCGCGGGCGGGGGCATCCTGTACCGGCGGGGCCGGGCCGCTTCCGGTCGTTGAGCCACGGCGGGTGCCGGGACGCGCAGCGCGCCGCCCCGGCACCCGTCCGCGTCACGACCCGGCGGTGGACGCCAGATCCGCCCGTGCCCCCGGCACCGGGATCCGCCCGCCCGGCACGCCCGAGCGCAACCGCCGCCGTACCCCCCGGACGAGGGTCGGTGCCGTGAACGACGCGCCGTGCACGAAGCGCATCGCGGGGCCGAAACCGGCCGCGGTGGTGAGACCCGCGAGGAACAGGCCGGGGACCGAGGACTCGAAGTCCCGCCCGACCGAGGGGGAGCCGTCGGCGAGCGGCACCAGATCCGCGCGTACGTTACCGGCCAGCAGGTCCAGCCGCTCGCAGGTGGCCCGGAACCCCGTGGCCGCGATGACGTGTTCGGTGTCCAGCGAGGTCAGCTCACCGCCGCGGCCGACCGTCTCCAGCCGTACGAGGCCCCCCGTCTCGTACGCCACCGCGATCTCCTGGCCGAGCCGTACCTCGACGGCCGGTTCGACGCGGTCGCGGATCCACCAGGCGCCCGCGGGGCCGAGCGCCTCGGCCGCGGTCCGCACCCGTCTCGCCTCCGGCAGACGGCGATACCACCCCGGACGCTCCGCGTAGAACCAGTTGCGCCAGCCGCAGCCCAGACCGCTGTGCGGGGAGCGGACGGAGGCCCACGGCCGGCGCTCCAGCGGGGGTGGTACGTCGTTCCAGCGCAGAGCGCCGGCGCGGGCCAGCACGCGCACGCGCGTGCCCTGTTCGGCCAGGAGGGCGGCCGTCTCCAGGGCCGCCTGCCCGCCGCCGACCACCGTGACGTCCCTGCCCCGGAAGCGGGCGAGATCGCTGTGATGGCTGCTGTGGGAGACCTGCTCGGGCGACAACCCGCGCAGCACGGGCGGGACTTCGGTGAACGGGACGACCCCGACGGCGAGGACGGCCGTGCGGGCGCGGACCGTCTCGCCGTCGTCCAGCACCGCCTCGAAACCGCCGCAGCGACGCCGCAGCAGCGTCACCATCCGCTCGTCGACGGGCGGGAGGGCGTTGCGGGCGAACCACAGGCCGTACGAGGCGAACGTGCCGACCGGGATCGGCCGGCCGTGGCGGGCCTCGAAGCCCTGCTCGGCGCAGTACACGTCGAGCCGCCAACGCCCCTCGGGGTCGGACAGGTTGGAGGCCCAGGGCTCGGACTTGAGGAACATGCCGGGCGGCATGTGGTCGCGCCAGGACGCCATGGGACGGCCGAGGACGCGCAGGCTGAGCCCGGCGGCCGCGGCGTGGGACGCGATGGACAGGCCGTACGGGCCGGCGCCCACCACCAGCAGGTCGTACATCAGGGGCTGCTCGCTTTCTCGTTCTCGGCACGGTTGTCGGCACTGCTCCCGGCGCAGTCCTCGCCGGGGGCGTGGTCGCGCCGGAGGGGGAGTGGCGTGCGGGGTGCCAGCAGGCGGCCGAGCGCGCGGCGCGGCCACAGCGACCACAGCGCGAGGCCGGGGGCGCGGTCGTCCGGCGCGTACCAGGCCAGCTCCCGCGCGCCCGGGCGGTCCGGCGGGAACGGCAGGGGCGGTCGGCGCAGCGCGGTGAGCGGCGCGTAGTTCTCCACCACGAACGTCCGGCCCGGCACGGGGGACCCGCCCGGGACCGGGCGGCCGGTCAGGTCCAGATGCAGGGCGCGGACGACGTCCATGCCGGCCGCGTCCGTGAAGAGGCGGAACTGGGCGCCGGGACGCGGATTGAAGTCGAGCAGGTGGTACGCGCCGGTGCGGTGGTCCAGGCGGAAGTCGAGGTCGAAGACGCCCCGGTAGCCGAGTGCGCCGGTCAGCCGCTCGGCGAGGGCCCGCACGTCGGGGTTGGGGGTCCAGCGGCCGACGGCGGTCAGGCCGGCGCCGCGCGGCCAGGCGCTCAGCTTGCGGCCGGGGCCGCCGGCGCGCACGACGCCGGCGCGGTCGGCGTACCCGTGGAAGAACCAGTCGCGGTCGGGCCCCGGCGGCAGGAACGCCTGGAGGAGCAGCCGGCTGCCGGCCTGCGCCGAGCGCCGGTGCAGGGCCGCGGCCTCCCCGGCCGAACGCACCACCGTCGTGCTGCGCAGTCCCGCGTCGGCGGGCAGCAGCCACGGGCGGCTCCACTTCGCCACCACCGGCAGGCCCAGTTCCCGCGTGGCGGCCGCCGCCTGCGCCGGGCTGCCGGGGACCACCGTGGCCGGGTGGGGGAGGTCCAGGCGCCCGCACAGCGCGGCCAGTTCCGCCTTGTCGGCCACCTGCTCGGCGAGCCCGGCGGGCCCCGCCGGCAGCAGGTACCGGCCCGTCAGCTCCTCGCGCAGCCGGCCGGTGGCCACGGCGCTCGCGTCGTCCAGGGCGACCAGCACGGCCGGCCGGCCGACCCGGACCGCCACCCGGCGCAGTACGGCGGCGAACTCCTCGGGGCAGGCCCCGAGGCGGGGCGGGGCGTGCGTCGCGTGGAGGAACCGGGAGCTGCGCACGGGGCTTCCCGCGCAGTCGGCGACCAGGTGCACCTCCACACCGGCACGCCCCAGGGAGCGCACGGCGCCCAGTGTTCCGTGGTGGAAGGGATTGCGGTCCGTACGCAGCAGAACGGCCGGAACGCGGGTGTCGAGCGGCGACACGTTCATCTCGTCGGGGTCCTCGCACATTTCTTTGACGTCGGGTCACCCGTGCGGGCGATTCGGGCACCCGAAGGCCGGAGCCCCGGTTGGCGGGATTCGTATTCGTATGACTGATTGTCAGTAGGTGGAAATCGGCGGCGGAAAGCAGTGAAGTGAACAGAGCGGAGAGGGGAGCGGACATGGCTCCACAACAGCGGCGGCCCCGGCACAGGCGGTCCCGCGACAGACGGCTGGCGCTCGTCGCGGCAGGCGTGGTCGCGTCGTTCGCCCTCGCGTCGGTGCCGGTGCACGCCGTGGGCGCGGGGGCGGTGGTCAGGGCGACCGACCCGCCCGCACCGGCCGTCCCGGCCGCTCCGGCCACGCCCACGGCCCCGGCGGCACCCGCCGCCGTCACCCCGGCGCCGGTCGCCCAGACACCGGCCGCCCAGACGCCCGCCCCCGCCGTTTCGACGGCACCGTCCGCACCGGGCGCCTCCGTCCCGCCGCCGGCCGGTACGCCCGTGCCGGCCACGCCCTCGGGGACCCCGAAGGTCCCCGAGCAACTGCCGGCCATCGGCGCCTATCTGCACTACGGGCCCCGCGGCGTCGCCCGGATCGCCGAGCTGAGCGACTGGCTGGGCGGCTCCGACCTGCGGGTGGCGCACACCTACCTGCCGGGCGACCGCTGGTCCAACATCGAGGGCCTGCCCGGCTTCCTGGACTCCTGGGCCGAGTGGCGGCGCGACGAGGACGACCGGATGTTCGTCCTCAACGTGCCCATGATGGAGCGCAACGAGGAGGGCGTCTCCGACTACGAGGTCCGCGCGCTGCTGCGCCGCGCCGCCGCCGGCCAGTTCGACCACCACTACCGCCGGCTCGCGGAGCGGCTGGTCGAGCTGAAGATCCCGGACACCGTGGTCGTGCTCGGCTGGGAGATGAACGGCATCACGTACACCCATCGCTGCGGGCCCGACCCGGAGAGCTGGAAGAAGTACTGGAACAGGATCGTCACCACGATGCGCGCGGTGCCCGGCCAGAAATTCAAGTTCGACTGGACCCCGAACCGGGGCCGGGACGCCATTCCCTGGACCCAGTGTTATCCGGGGGACGACACGGTCGACATCATCGGCATGGACTCCTACGACCAGCCGCGCGGAATCACCTTCGACGAACAGGTGAAGGAGCCGTACGGTCTGCAGGCGCACGTCGATTTCGCGAAGGAGCACAAGAAGCCCATCTCCTATGCGGAATGGGGACTCTTCCGCAACGGCGACAACCCGGAGTACATGCGGCGCATGCTCGCCTGGATGGACGAGCACAAGCCGCTCTACAACACGCTCACGGACTACTGCCCGCACGGTGTCTGGCAGTGCGCGAGCAACCCGAAGGCGGCGCAGGTGTACCGGTCGATGCTCTTCGGCCGCGACCCGGCCGCGACCGCGACACCGACCCCGACACCCACCCCCACCCCGACACCGAAGCCGGTTCCCACCACGCCCGTTCGTCCGCCGAACTGTTCGCCGCTGGAGCTGGGCGACTGGGTGGAGTACTGGCTCGGCGGGAAGCTCTGCGTCCGAACCGACTGGTGGTCGCGCTACCGGTGATCCGGAGCCGGCGGCGGGCCGCTCACGGCCCGCCGCCACCGCGTTCCTTCCGCTCCGGCCGGTCTCTTCGCTCCCGGTTCTGCTCGGCGTCCTTCCGGGCCCGCCACCGGTGGAGGAGCTCCTTGCCGCGCAGACGGGCCGCCGCGTCGCAGGCGACCGCCGACAGCAGGGGCGCGGTGCGGCGGCGGGCGAGCAGCAGCCGCTGGTTGACGACGGTGTCCGGGCGCCACCGCAGCTTGTACGGCTCGGCGCCCCGCAGCAGGCTCAGCACCTGGTGGACACCGGAACCGACGTGCCCGGCACAGGAGTCGAGCAGCATGGTGGCGACGTCCGCCTTGCGTTCGCGCAACTGTGGATGGGCGCCGTAGAGGTAACCGCCCGCCAGCCGGCGCGACAACAGGGTGACGTCGACGGCCAGGACGTCGCCGCCGAGCCGGAACTCCGTCACCACGGCGTCCCCCGAGCGCACCATCGGCCCGACCGCCCTGGTCAGGTGTTCGGAGAAGCGGGGCCGCATGTGCTCGGTGGTCACCTTGCGGTCCTGCCACTGGAGGCGGTGCAGGTCCAGCATGGTCCGCAGGGCCGTGTCCACCTCGTCGGCGCCCACGGCCCGCGGCTCGATGCCGAGGTCACCGAGCTTGCGGAGCTTGGCACGCACCCGCTGGGCCCGGGAGCTGGGCAGCCGTTTCAGCAGCTCGTCCATGGGCCGCGCGGGCAGCTCCAGACAGACGGAGTCCGCCACCTTCCGGCGTGGCCCCGGCCAGCGGTCGTAGATGTGTTCGACGGCGGCGCCCGGCCGTACCTCGCGGAAGTCGATCAGCGCGGTCCGGGCGGCGGCCGAGAGCCCCTCGGCGAGTGCCGTCGACGCCTCCTCGGCGTACTCGTCGTCGACGATCACGTCCGCGAAGTCCGAGATCGGGCAGCCGAGCGGGACGAGGGCGGGCAGCGGGCGCCGTACCAGCATCAGCGGGGCGACCGCGCGCAGCTCGGTGCCGTCGCGGACGACGACCAGCCGCAGCCTGCCAGGCGTGCCGTACGACAGCCACCAGGAGTGCAGCCAGGCGTGGTTCTGGAACGGAGTGGCCGTGCCGCACCGCCGGTACAGGCGGTCCCAGGGCCCGGCCAGCTCGCCGAACTCGCGCTCGTCGGTGCAGAGTTCGGCGTGCAGGGTGGTGCTCGCCCCCGCGTGCAGGGTGCTGGTCACAGCTGTCCGTGGGCGTCTGCGGCGTGAGCGGGGCCCGGCACGGAGGCCGTCGGCGGGGCGTCGGGGGTGCGCCGGGGCCGGATCAGCAGGGCGAGTCCGCCGAGCAGCCCGCTGGCCGCGGTGCCCACCAGACCGGTCACCACCGGTGACGCCGAGGACGCCTCGGTCGGCCGGGTCGCGCGGGCGAACTGCTGCAGTTCGACGCGCGTGGACCGCTTGGTGTCGTTCGCGTGCCGGGTCAGCGCCCGGGAGACGGCGTTGGCCATGTCCGCGGCGAGGTCCGGCCGCGAGGAGGTGGCGGAGACGGCCACCATCGGCGCGTCCGGCGAGGTCGCCGTCCGCACGTCCTTCCGCAGCGTCTCGATCGGCACCCCCGCCCACACCTGGGCGTCCCCGAGCACCGCGACCTGCGTCGCCACCCGCCCGTACGCCTGCGCGAAACCGAGCGCCGACTGCGTGTCCGACCCCTCGCCGGGCACGACGACGACATAGCTGGTGGCGGTGTAGACGGGCGCCTTCACCACGCCGTACGCGCCCCCCGCCACCCCGCCGAGCAGCGCGCCGGCCGCGAGCAGGGACCAGGGGGGCAGGGACCTGCCACGGGCGCCGTGGGCCGGCCCACGGTGAGAACTCTCGGGCACACGTTCGGACGTACGGTCGGTCATACGGAACTCACTCCCAGGGGCGGGGTCGGCGAGGGCGTGCTGGAGACGGCGGCCGCGTACACGTCCATGAGCTGGGCGGCGCTGCGGGTGATGCAGTAGTGCTGGGCGGCGGCGGGGACGGCTCGGGTGCGCACGCCCTGCGCACGCAGGTCCAGCAGAGCGCGTACGAACGACTCCGCGCCCCCCTGGACACGGCGGGCGCCGGCGGTCGCGTCCGGCGGCAGGTCCTCGATCGCCGGGCAGGAGACATAGAGCACGGGCAGCCCGGACGCCATCGCCTCCACCACCGCGAGACCGAAGGCCTCCTCGGCGCTGGGCGAGGCGAGCACGTCCATGGCGTTCATCAGGGAGGGCAGATCCGTGCCCGGGGCGCCCGCGGGCGGCCGCTCCCCGGTGAGGAGCACCCGGTCGGCGACCCGGGCCCGCTGGGCGGCCCGCCGCAGCACGCTCTCCTCGGGGCCGCCGCCGACGATCAGCAGCCAGTGGTCGTCGGGCAGGTGGCCGAGGGCGCGGACCAGCACGTCGAACCGCTTGCCGGCCGCGAGCCGCCCGACACCACCGACGACGTACGCGCCCTCCGGCAGTCCGAGCCGCCGCCGGGTCAGCTCGCGCAGGTCCGGGTCGAAGCGGAAACCGGCGAGGTCGATGCCGTTGGGGACGACCTCGATACGGGGGGCCGGCACGCCCCAGCGCTTCAGCCGGTCGGCGACGGTCGGTGAGACGGCGACCGTGGACCGGCCGAGGCGCTCACTGGCGAGATAGAGGGCGCGCACTCCGGCGGACAGCCGGCGTCCCTCCATCTGCGAGTCGCCCAGGGAGTGCTCGGTGGCGACGACCGCGCGGACCCCCGCCAGCCGGGCGGCGATCCGGCCGTAGACACAGGCGCGGTAGAGGTGGGTGTGGACGAGGTCGTAGCCGCCCCCGCGGATCAGCCGCACCAGACGGGGGAGCGCGGCCAGGTCGCGGTTGCCGTTCATGCCCAGGTGGGTGACGCGGACCCCGTCGGCGGTGAGGCCGTCGGCGACCGGGCCCGGGTTGGTCAGCGTCACCACGTCGCAGTCGACCGGCAGATGGCGCAGCAGCAGCCGCAGTTGCTGCTCCGCGCCCCCGACACCGAGGCCGGTGATGATGTGCAGCGCCTTCACGTCGGCCTCAGACCCCCTCGACGGGACGCCGGCGGAGCCGGTGCAGCTTCCGCTTCAGCAGCAGCCGCAGGGCGGTGTCCTCCTCGCCGATGTGCACCCGGGGCAGCGCGTACGGGCCGTTCAGCGGGCCCGGGTCGATGGCGCAGGCGTACGTGTACCCGGCGTCCCGCACGGCGTCGGCGGCGCGCCGGTCGAGGGTGCCGTAGGGGTAGCAGAAGCCCTGGACGGGAGCGCCGGTGAGTTCCGCGAGCAGCGCTCGGCTGTCGGCGGTCTCGGCGCGCAGGGTCTCCTCGTCCGCCGTCGTGAGGTCGACATGGGTCAGCCCGTGCGAGCCGACCTCGACGCCCTCCGTCCCGGCGGCCGTGCGGATGCCCTCCTCGTCCAGCAGCGGCTTGCGCGGGCCCAGCGGGTCCCAGGCGTTCTCGCCGCCGAGCCGCCCCGGCAGCACGAAGACGGTGGCCCCGAAGCCGTGGGCGCGCAGCAGCGGCAGCGCGGTGTCGACGAAGTCGACGTACCCGTCGTCGAAGGTCAGCCCCACCAGGTTCCGGCCCTCGCCCCGGGCGCGGGCGGCCAGCAGCTCGGACATGCCGACCCCGCGCAGACCGCGCCGCCGCAGCCAGCCGAGCTGGGCGTCGAGGCGGTCGGGCGAGACGGTGATGCGGTACGGATCGTCGGAGCAGTCGCCCACCGAGTGGTACATCGCCACCCACAGGGGGGCGGTGGTGGTCTTCGGTCTGGGGTCAGCGGATACGGACATGCGACAGCCTTCGTGTGACGGAACGGAGTGCGGGAGTGACGCCGGAGGCGCCCAGGGCCGAGGCCAGCAGGACGAAGACGAGAGCGACGACCGCGCCGCCGACGGCGAGGCCCAGGACGGCAGAGTCGAACCGGTCGGCGCAGTACATCCCCACCACGCCGGCGGCCACGGCCGCCCGCACCGGCCGGGTCATCTCGCCGACCACCTGCCGGGTGCGGATCGGCACCGCCCGGCCGCGCATGCCGTGCAGCAGGATCAGGGCGGTGAGGGTGATGCCGAAGGCGTTGGCGGCGGCGATGCCGAGGACGCCCCAGGAGTCGACGGTCGCCGCGCCGATCCACGAGGTGGCGACGATCCCGGCGGCCATCGCGGCCAGCGGGTACCAGGTGGGCCGGCCCGCCGAGAAGTACGAGCGGACGAGCGCGCTCACCAGGGCGTGACCGAGCAGCCCGAGGGCGTACACCCGCATCACGGCGGCGGTGGCCGCGGTGTCCCGCGCGGTGAACGCGCCCCGCTGGAAGAGCAGTTCGATCAGCTGCGGTCCGCACGCGAAGATCGCCGCCGCGCCGAGCAGCACGATGCACGACACCAGCGCGAGGTCCTTCTCCACCCGGCTGCGGGCCCGCTCGGTGTCGCCCTCCGCCATCGCCTGCGCCACCACCGGCAGGGTGACGGTGCACAGCATCAGCGAGAACGTCATCGGGATCTGGGCCACCTTCTGCGCGTAGTTGAGATGCGAGATGGCTCCGGCGGGCAGCGTCGAGCCGAGGAAGCGCTCGATGAGGACCTGGGACTGACGGCACAGCGCGAAGAGCAGCACGGTGGTGATGAGGGTCAGCTCGACGGGCCGGGCGGCGTTGCCGTCGGCACCTCGGGCGTCGGCGCCCCGGGCCTCGGCGCCTTGGGCGTCGGTACCTTGAGCGTCGGCACTCCTGGCGTCGGCAGCCCGGACCCCGGCTTCGGAGGCGACGGGCTCGGGGTGCGCGGGTGCCTCGGGGCTCCCGGGGCCCCGCTTCGCGCGGCGCAGCTGCCGCAGCAGGGCCGGCAGCTGTGTGGCGATCATCAGCACCCCGCCCACCGCGACACCCAGGGCCGCCGCCCGCACCCCCCAGCGTCCGCCCAGCACGAACATCGCCGTGATGATCCCGACGTTGTACGCCACGTAGATCGCGGCGGGTGCCACGAACCGGCGGTGGGCCCGCAGGGCCGCGCTGCAGTAGCCGGCCAGGCCGAAGGTCAGGACACAGGTGCCGGTCAGCCGGGTGCAGTCGACGGCCAGACGGGGGTTGGGCAGCCCGGGAGCGAGGGCCTCGACGAGATAGGGCGCGCCGAGGATGAGCAGGACGGCCGACGCGGCGAAGGCCAGCGCCAGCCGGGGCAGCGTCGAGGCGACCAGGGCACGGACCGGGTCGGGGCCCGCGCCGCCCCTGGCCCGGCGCGCCACCGCCACGCTGAACGCGGGCACCAGCACGAACGCCATGCCGTCCTCGATCAGCAGCGTCGCCGCGAACTCCGGCACGGTCCACGCCACCAGGAACGCGTCCGTCTCGCTGCCGGCCCCGAACAGATAGGACAGCGACTGGTCCCGGCCGAGCCCCAGCAGCGCGGCGGCCGCCGTGAGCGCCGCCGTGACGAGCGTCGCCTTCGCGAGGAACCGCCCCGTGGGGGGCGCGACCTCCGAGGGCTCGGGGGCCCGCGCGCCCGGCACCGAGGGGCCGGGGGCCTGCGGAACTGGGGCGGAGGCGGGCGAGGGGGACGGCACCGTGCCGTCGGCGCCGGAGACCGGAGCCGACCCGGCACGTGCCGGGTCGACCGGCACCGACTCGGCCGGTGACACGGGAGGTGTCGGCCGCTGAGGCGTTCCGGTCATCGTGCCCCGGCCTCCTGAGGTACGCGGGACGCGACGGCCCCGGCCGGGGCGGCACCCGTGGCGGTACGGTCCGCCAGCGCCCACCACGCCACGAGGCCGAAGCACACCGCCGTCAGCACGGTCGTCGGCCCGCCGATGTCCGCGTACACGAAGTCGACCAGCACCCAGGCGATCAGCCCGCAGGCGACGAGCCCGCAGTCGTACCCGCCGCTCCCGCCGCTCCCGCCGCTCCCGGTCTCGCGCCGGGCCCGCACCAGCCCCCGCACCCCGCACACCGCCAGCGCCAGCCAGCACCCCGCGAGCGCCGTCAGGCCGATCAGACCCTGCTCGCTCAGGACCAGCAGATACATGTTGTGGGGGGAGAGGAGCGGCTGCTTCTGGTAGGCGGTGCCGGCCCCGGCGATGTCGCTGCCTGCGGACAGCGCCAGCGAGGCGTGCCCGTCGCGGTGTTCGGGGAAGCCCTTCAGCCCCACGCCCGCCAGCGGCTGCTCGCGCCACATACCGGCGGCGGCGGCCCACATGGTGTACCGGTCGGTGACCGACTGGTCCGGCGCGTCGGCGACCTGGGTGATGCTGCTGATCCGGGCCTGGAGCATCGCGGACCCGATCCCGAGCCCGCCGACGAGGACCACACCCACGGCGGCGACGGCCGCGCAGACCACCACCGCCCGCCGCAGTCCGGCCAGCAGCACCTGCAGTCCGCACGCCACCGCCGTGGCGATCCACGCGCCCCGGCTGAACGACACCGCGAGCGGCAGCACCAGCAGCACCGAGCAGCCCACCGCCCAGACCCGCTGCCGCGCCGTCGAGGGCGTCAGCGCCAGCCCGACCGCGCACACCAGCCCGAACGACACCACCGTCGCCATCCCCATGACGTCCCCGGCCCCGAAGGTCCCCACGGCCCGGATGTCCTCACCGGCGTAACTGGCCCCGGTCCCGGTGGCGAACTGGTGCACCCCGACGGCGCCCTGCCACAGCGCGAGCCCCACGAACGACCAGGCGACCACCCGGAAGCCGGCCCGGCCGCGGACGCTGACCAGCACCGACACCGGCACCAGCACGAAGATCTGCAGATACCGGCCGAACCCCTCGACCCCGGCCCCGGGGTCGCCCGCCCCGGCGGCCGCCAGCGCGAGCCCGACCACCGGCAGCCCGAGGACCACCGCGGCCGTACGGGTCAGCGGGCGCCGCCGGTCCCGCAGAAGCCGTACGGCGCACCACAGCACCAGCAGCCCCGAGACGGCGTCGGCCGGGGTCGCGCCGCCCTCGGCACTCTGCGTGACGGGCAGCGCGAGCGCGGCGACCACGGCGACCACGGGCAGGACGGGCGCCGCAGCGCGCAGAGACGTCAAGGTCAGCTCCCCGTCGGGCGGACGAGCGCGGCGGCCGTGCGCACCAGGATGCAGAGGTCCTGCCACAGCGACCAGTTGTCGATGTAGGCGTTGTCGAAGCGGGCCCGGTCCTCGATGGAGGTGTCGCCGCGCAGACCGGTGACCTGGGCCAGACCGGTGATCCCGGTCCGCATCCGGTGCCGGGCCGCGTAACCGGGGTAGGTCTGGCCGAACTTGGCCACGAAATAGGGCCGTTCGGGGCGCGGGCCGACCAGGCTCATGTCGCCGCGCAGCACGTTCCACAGCTGCAGCAGCTCGTCCAGCGAGCTGCGCCGCAGGAAGCGGCAGAACCAGCCCATCTCCCCGTCGTTCGCCACGCTCCACCGGGTCGCCGCCTCGTGCGCGTCGGCCGGGCGGTGGGTGCGGAACTTCAGCAGGGTGAACGGCAGCCCGTCCCGGCCGATCCGCTCCTGCCGGAACACCACCCCGGGCCCGTCGCCCAGCCGCAGCGCCACCGCGCACACCAGCAGCAGCGGACTCACCAGCAGCAGCAGCGCCCCGGACACGATCACGTCCAGCAGGCGCTTGCCGAAGGCTTCATGAGTGATCGTCAGTTCCAGCCGCCGACAGGCGAACCCGGCGAGCAGCTCCGTCGAACCGTCCCGGTCGTACGAGGGGGTCTCGGGGTCCACCTCCCACAGCGCGCAGCCGCCGTCCTCCAAGGTGCGCAGTAACGGGGCGCGTTCGGTGCGGGACCCGACGACGAGCACGGTCTGGACGCCGTTCTGCACGGCCGCCCGCCGCACCTCCTCGGGGGTGGTGAGCACGGGCAGGCCCTCGGTCCCGGCCGCCTGGTCGGCGACCACACCGACGGGCCTGATGCCGCACCCGGGGTGGCGCAGGAACGCGGCGGCCACGCGCTGCGCGGTCGCCGCCGGGCCCACCACCAGGGCCGTGCCGGGCCGTCTGACGAGCGCCCGGCGCCGGTGCCAGTGCACCGTGCCCCGCCCGACGCAGGCCGCCGCCGAGTGCAGGGCGCAGCCGAGGGCCAGCTCGTGGGCGGCGAGCGCGTGGTCGGGGGAGTGTGCGGCGACCCCGGCGCCCAGCACGCACCAGCCGAGCACGATCCGTCCGCACACGGCGGGCAGTTCGTCGAGCACGGCGGGCACGGCGGGGGGCCGGTACAGGCGCGCCCGGGCGTTCAGCACGGCCACGGCCAGGGTCAGGACGGCGACCATCAGCGGCCGCCCGGGAGTCATGTCGTCGGTGAGGGCCAGCACCGCGAGCAGGGCCGCGCCGCCGTCCGCCGTCAGCAGCGGCAGTCCCGAGGGAGGCCGGGCGACGGGCCGCCGGCCGGCCCGGAGGACCGGGCCGCCGACGGTCTCGCGCGGCGGGACCACCGAGACGGACGAGCCGCCGAACTCGCGTTGCTGTCCACCGGGGGAGTGGACGGTGCTTTCCGTACGTTCCGCAGTCACGTGTGGATGGACTCCCTGCACTCGGTGGCTTTCCCGCGTCGGCCGTCCGCACCGCCGAGCAGTTCGCGGTACACGTCCGAGACGGCCTTGTTCGTGTGCCGCACGTCGTGCGTGGTCAGTACGTGGTGGCGGCCCTGGTGGCCGAGCGACTCGCGCAGCGGCGGATCGAGCAGCAGGCGGGCCACGGCCCCGGCGAGTGCGGCGGGGTCCTCCACGGGCACCGGCTCCCGGCCGGACGGCAGACTCTCGCGGGCCCCGTCCACATCGGTGAGCACGACCGGCCGCCCGCACGCCATGGCCTCCAGCGGCGCCAGCGCCATGCCCTCCCACCGCGACGGCAGGACGACCAGATCGGCGGCCTGGTACCAGGGCGCCGCGTCCGCGACACCTCCGGCGAACAGCACGCCCTCGGGAGCCAGGGCTCGCAGCCGCTCGCCCTCCGGCCCGTCGCCGACCAGCACCAGACGCGCCGCCGGCACCCGCCGCAGCACCGCCTCCCAGGCCGCGAGGAGCACGTCCTGGCCCTTCTGCCGGCACAGCCGTCCCACGCACACCACCAGCGGAGCGGCCGGACCGACCCCGGCGAGCAGAGGGATTCCGGCGCGTACGGTGTCCGCGGCGGCGGGGCGGAAGCGCCCGGCGTCGACCCCGTTGGGGATCACCGTCCACCGCGCCCGTACCCCGGCCCGTTCCCCGGTGACCCGCTCGGCCTCGCTGACGCACACCACCCGGGAGGCCCAGCGCGCCCCCGCCCGCTCCCATCCGCGCGCCAGGGCCGCCATGACACCGTCCACCGCCTCGAACGACCAGGCGTGCGGCTGGAACACGGTCGGAACGCGGTCCCGGACGGCGAGCCGGCCCGCCAGACCGGCCTTCGCGCTGTGCAGATGCACCAGGTCGGGCCGCACGTCGTCGAGGATCCGCCGCAGCCCGCGCACCTCGGACACGAGCGTGGGGCCCGGCGACCGGGTCGCCGCCCAGGGCCGTACCTCGGCGCCGAGCGCGCGCAGGGCCGGGGCGAGCGGGCCCTCGGGGCAGGCCACCGTGGTGTGCAGGCCGTCGGCGAGCCGGGCCCGCACCAGGTCCGTCACGACACGGGCCACGCCGCCGTCGACCGGCTGGGTGACGTGCAGGACCCGCGAAGGGGGGTCGGTTGGTGACAGTTGCATGCGGGTTCCTTGCTCAGAGGCGGCGCCGGGCGGCGCACGTCACGGCCTGGCGTCGACGGCGACGAAGAGCGCCCCGACCCAAGCCGCGTCCCGCTGCGAAACGATCCGGAAGGCCAACTGGTCACCGCCGCGCCGGATTTCGTCGTCCAGTTCGAGAACATCCGAGTCGTATCCGAGGGTGTTCGAGTACGCCGGCGTACGCCTGGCGGCGAGCGTCGCGGGCTCGCTGATCGTGGAGTTCAGGACGTCGTCACGCGGGTTGGCCGCGTCGCCGAGCGCGACGGCCGGGCCCCGCCCGGTCGAAACGGTGAGCGAATCGCCCCGGCTCCCCCGGTCCCCGTCGTAGGCGACCAGTCCCACGGTGCCGCGCGCGCGTTCGGGCAGGGTCATCGTGACCGGCCCGACCCGCTGATCGCCGCCCTGGGCCAGGGTGTCGAAGCCGTCCCACATCGCCAGGTGCCGCAGCGGCTCCGCCGCGTTCTCGTAGGCCACCATCAGGGTCCAGCCGCCCCAGGCGCCGGCCGCCGAGCGGCCCATGGCCACATTGACCTGCGCCACCGTGTAGAGCCCCGCTCCGCTGGACCGCACCAGCTCCGTCACGTCCGCCGAGGCCTGGAACGCGTCCGCGCCCCGCGCCACCCGGTGCCCCACCACCGAGTCCGCGAGCACCTCCTTGTACGCGCCGCCGGGCTCCGCGATCAGCACCCGCCCGTTGTCCTTCGGCGGCTTCTGCTCACCCACCCGCAGGTTCCCGCCCCAGTACAGCCGCGCGTACGACACCCGCGCGCCCGGCGGCAGCCGGACCTCGCCCCGGCTGGAGTTGTAGGTGTTCGGGTCCCGGTCGACGTCGATGTAGAACATGTCGAAGTCGCCGTTGACGGCCGTACTCCCCCCGCGCGCGTCGGCGCACGAGGACACCGCCGGAGCGGGTGCGTGCACCGGGGGAACGGCCGGCGCCGTCGCGGGCGCGGCCATGAGAGGGGCGGGGGCGACCGTGAGGGGAGAGGGCGCGGCCGTCGGCGGGACGGCTGCCGGCGGGACGGCTGTCGGCGTCGTACGGCAGGTGATCGAGGAGTTGGCCGCGCGGACGATCCCGCCGTGCTGCAACGCCCGGTACCGCTGGCCGAACGCCAGGCGCTCGGCCTCGGGCGAGGGCGCGGGCGGCGCCGCCGTCGCGGGAGCGCCGGGCCCCCAGAGAGCGGCGGCGGCACAGCAGCACACCATGGCGCGACGCAGCAGAGGACCCGGGTGAATTCGCATGACCGGCGGTGCCCTTTCGGGAGCTGGTTCGGGTGCTTGACGGGGGAAATACCGCGGACCGTCGAAGGGCGGAAAATGTGCGTATCTGATAAAGGCCGCGGTGTTGTGGGGATATGGGCAACTCTATCCCTCTATGTGTATTTATCTGCGGAGCGTGCCGCCTGTGTCGGATCGGTGAAGCGGGCGTTCTGCGAGATCACTCCTTTGGAGGCACAACCCCGGGCGCATGCCACGCGTTGACTCACCGCCGGGCACCCCCGCCCGACTGTTTTTGCATCAACTCCAAGGAGCACCTCTCCATGTCGCGTATCGCGAAGGGCCTGGCCCTGACCTCCGTTGCTGCCGCGGCCGTGGCGGGCACCGCCGGCGTCGCCACCGCCGACAGCGAGGCGAAGGGCTTCGCCGCTCACTCCCCGGGCGTGCTGTCGGGCAACGTCGTGCAGGTTCCGGTCCACGTGCCGGTCAACGTGTGCGGTAACACCATCAACGTCATCGGTCTGCTGAACCCGTCGTTCGGCAACAAGTGCTTCAACGACTGACGTTCGAGGACTCGCGTCCCCGCACTGACGTCCCCGCACTGACGTTCGCGCGTTGAATACGAACCGGCCGTTCTCCCACGGGAGGGCGGCCGGTTCGTGTTGCTCCGGATGGTGTCCCTCGGTTGCAGACGGCGATCACCGATTTCACGGTGAGAAGACGATTCCTCGCACCGATGGAAAGGAACATCCATGCGTGTTCTGCCCGTACGGCGTCTCGCGGTCTCCGCGTTGTGTGCCACGCTGCTCCTCGGCGTCTCCGCCCCGGCCGCCCTGGCCGCCGACGTAGGGTCGGCGCCCGAGCGTGCCCGGTCGGCGACCCCCGTTCCCGGCGCGGACGCGCTCCAGGCCCAGCTCAAGGGCCTCGGCGGCCTCGGCGGTGTGCTGAAGCCGGTGACCGATCTGCTCGACGCCGTACTGAAGGCGGACGACGGCCGGCTCTCCGCCGACCGGGCGGCCGAGCTGGGCAAGGCCGTGCGGGAGGCCATCGACAAGGCCAGGGCGAGCGCTCCGGCGACCCCGTCGGCGGTTCCTCCGGTCGTCCTGCCCGTCGCCCCGCCCGTCACGCTGCCGGTGGATCCGGTCGCGCCCGCCGCCCCGGCCGCCCCCGTGGTGCCCGCCGCCCCGGCCGTCCCCGTGGTGCCCGCCGCCCCGTCGGCGCCGCAGTCGGCCGTCACGTTGCCGGCGTTCGACCGCGGGCACGTGCGCTCGGTCGGCAGAGTCGCGGCCGAGCCGGTGTCCGACGCGCTGACCGCCCTGCAGAAGGCGGTCGACAGCCTGCTCAAGGCGGCCACCTCCGGTGACCTCGCCCAGGTGCTGCCCGCCGTCAACGGCGTGGTCGCCGGTCTGGTCCAGCTCATCGGGGCCATCCTCCTGGGCAGCGGTCTGCCCGCCCCGGTCGCCCTGCCGCCCGTGCAGCCCCCGGCGGAACTGCCGGCGAAGCCCGCCACGGACACGCTGCCGGTACAGCCGCCGGCCGCGGCGCCCGGCCGCTGAGAGCGAGGCGAAACGGCTGGGCGGGCCGGCCGGGGCGGTCCGGCGCTGTTTCGTATGACCTGTTGTTCGGCGTCAGATATGACCTGTGCCGAACGGGGTTTCCGCCGGAGCGAGGGCTCGTTGGACACGGCGCAGTGCTTCCAGTATCCGAGGAGAGGAACACGATGAAGTCGCTGAAGGCCGCCGCTGTCGTCGCAGGGTCCATGGCCATCGCCGGTGCCGCCGCGCCCGCCTTTGCCTACGACGCCACGGACGTCACGCCCACCAGCCTCAACGGCGCGGTGAACACGCTCTTCAAGGGGCCCATCGAGCCCGCTCCGCTGCAGCAGCAGTCGAACGCGCTCGACACGGAGAACAAGGACTCCGTTCTCCACACGGTGAGCGGCGCGACCAAGGCCCTCAACTCCCCCGGCGGCGCCACCAAGCTCCTCGGCGGCCTCCCCCTCCAGGGCTGACATTTCCTGTACAGCCCACAGGGCCGGTTCCGCGAAGACGCGGAACCGGCCCGACGCCTTTTCCGATCCCCGGACGGGTGAATTCCCCGCTGTTCGAGGCGTTTCCCTCGTTCGTGTGGTCGGGCGTCGCCTGTCGCCCGGTCGGGTGAAAAGGCGGCCGAGTCGTTTGGCGGGCGTGGATAGGGTTCCGCGGTGACTTCAACTTCCGCTGAAACCCGCCCTTTCCGTCCCGCCGACCTCGGCACCCTCGTCGTCATGGCGTGGAGCGGTGAAGCCCCCGACGGAGACATGCCCTATCTGCTCGCCTACACGCTGGGCGACGGCCGGAACGGACCGGAGGGTTCCTCGGCCGCCGTGGCGGACCTGCTGACCAGCCTCGGTCTCTCCATCGGCGAGAAGGTCGTCGACGGCACCGCAAACTCCAGCCTGCCGGTCACCCTGCTCGTCGAGGCCGGCCAGGCCGTCATCACCCTGCCGCAGCTCAACGCCCAGTGCCCGGCCCCGCCGGAGTGGCTCGCCGCCGTCGGCGCACGCGGCTTCGCCTACCTGCTGTTCGCCACCCGCCCCTGGCCCGAGGCCCGGCCCGGCATGCCCGTCGAGCCCGAGGCCCTCGCCGCCTTCGCCGGCGACGCCGAGACGCTGACCAGCGCCGCGCACGTCCTCCTGCCGGCCCGCAGCCTGCGCGGCTGATGGCCGCCCCGGCAGGGCGGCCGGCGCGTACGGCCGGCGCCGGGCGTGCCTTCGCGATCCTGCTGCTGATCACCGGCGCGGCCGGGCTGCTCGCGTCCTGGGTCATCACGATCGACAAGTTCAAGCTGCTGGAGGACCCGGACTTCACACCGGGCTGCAGCCTCAATCCGGTGGTCTCCTGCGGCAACATCATGAAGAGCGACCAGGCCTCCGCCTTCGGGTTCCCCAACCCGATGCTCGGCCTGGTGGCCTACGGCATCGTCGTCTGCGTCGGCATGAGCCTGCTGGCCGGAGCGGTCTTCCCGCGCTGGTACTGGCTGACCTTCGGCGCGGGCACGCTGTTCGGGGTCGGCTTCGTGACCTGGCTGCAGTTCGAGTCGCTGTACCGGATCAACTCGCTCTGCCTGTGGTGCTGCCTGGCGTGGATCGCCACGGTCGTCCTCTTCTGGTACCTGGCCTCGTTCACCGTCCGCAACGGTTTCCTGCCCGCGCCGGCCTGGCTGAGCGGCTTTCTCGTCGAGTTCACCTGGGTGCTCCCGGTGCTGCACCTCGGAGTGATCGGCATGCTGATCCTCACCCGTTGGTGGGATTTCTGGACGAGCTGACCATGTGAGGGACGGGCCCGGTGATGCAATAAGGAAATGAGCAGGTAAGCCTCTCGGACCATTGCGGCAGTCGAGCGAATCTTGAACTGGGGGAGATCCCCGGATCGTTCACCCGGTACGGGCGCCGAGCCCGCAGAACAGCCGGCGCACCACCGATTCCGAATCCGTCGATCCGGCCGATTCCCGCGATCACCGATCCCGGATCCGCCCATTCCTGAAAGGGACCGTACCGAGATGAAGCCGACCACACGAGGAACTCTTGCCGCCGTCGTCACCGGTGTGGCGGCCGCGATGGGTGCCTCCGCCGCCCCCGCCGTCGCGGCCGAGACGGTCCCCGTCCCCCTGCCGCTCGAAGGGGTGGAGCACTCCCTGAACGTCAAGGCGCCCAAGCTGAGCGGGGAGTTGCCGCTGCTCATGCCGGGCGCTCCCCAGGGCGGACCGAAGTACGTCGAGGGGCGGCTGCTGCCCGCGAGCAGCCTGCCGCAGGTGCCGCTCGGCACCGCGCTGCCGGGGCTGAAGGCCGAGACTCCGCTGCCCCGGCTCGTCGGGGAGGGCTTCGAGCGGGTCGGCCTCGACGCCCCCGCCGCCGACCTGCGGACCCTGACCCCCGGGCTGAACGTGGACACCCCGCTGACCGCGCCCGACCCCCACGCGCTGGGCCTGCCCAGCCTGAAGGACCCCCAGGTGGCCGTGCTCGCCCCGCTGCTGCGGACGGCGCCGACCGCGAACCTCGGGCTCGTCTGAGCCCGAGGCGACACGACAGACGAGGCCCGGGGCCGTACCGGCCCGGGCCCGGCCGTCCGGGGGTCACCGCTACCGAACACGACGAGGAGAGAGTGTTGTTCGTCAGCAGAGTGACGGTGGACCCCGAAGCCGGCCGGCGCAGAACGCGCCGCAACGCGCTGCGCGCCCTGGGCGCGTCGGCCGTCGCCCTGGCCGTGGCCCCCGTCGTCGCCGCAGTGTGGCCCCGCCGGTCGGCCGGGCCGGGGGAGGCCGACTTCGACGAGACGTACCGGGGCCGCCGTATCCGCGGGGTCCAGGCCGACACGGGCCGGACGGCCTATCTGGGGGCCCGGACGCCCGGCCCCGGCGCGTGGGACGTCACCGTCGACGGGCGCCCGCTGCATCTCATGCGCCGCGCGGACGGCACGTACCTGAGCATGATCGACCACTACCGCTCGTACCCGACGGCCCTGGCGGCGACCCGCGCCGCCGTCGAGGAGCTGGGGGCCACCCAGCGCCTGCGCGTGGAGGAGACGGCGGAGGGAGCGGTCGGCCATGGCCTACACCCGTAAGGACGTCAGCACCCTCACCCGCACGGAGCGCCGGCGGTTCGTGAACGCGCTGCTGAAGCTCAAACAGCGCGGCGAGTACGACGAGTTCGTGCGGATGCACATCGAGCACTACGTCTCCGACGGCGACGGCGGTCTGCGGACGGCCCACATGGCGCCCTCCTTCCTGCCCTGGCACCGCCGGTTCGTGCTGGAGCTGGAGAAGGCGCTGCGCCGGATCGACGACTCGGTGACCGTGCCGTACTGGGACTGGACCCGGGACCGTACGACGACGTCGGTGCCCTGGACCGCCGACCTGCTCGGCGGCAACGGGCGGCGCTCCGACCTGCGGGTGACGACCGGCCCGTTCGCCTACGGGACGGGCCGGTGGACCATCACGGAGGGGCTCACGGACACCGAGTACCTCACCCGGGACTTCGGTTACCCGCGCAACCCCGTCGCCCTGCCCACCGCCCGTGACCTGGACGCGGCCCTCGCCGAGTCCGTCTACGACAAGGCTCCCTGGAACTCGGTCACCCGCGGGGGCTTCCGCAACCGGCTCGAAGGGTGGGGTCGGGGGACCGGCAACGGCTCCTGGCTCAACCACAACCGGGTGCACCGGTGGGTCGGCGGGCACATGGTCGGCGGAGCCTCCGTCAACGACCCCGTCTTCTGGCTGCACCACGCCTTCATCGACCTGCAGTGGACGCGCTGGCAGCAGCGTCACAGGGGCGCGCGCTACCTGCCGGCCAAGCCGCCGGGCAGGGGCGACTCCCAGCGGGGCCGGATCGTCGCGCGCGACGAGCGGATGCCGCCCTGGAACGTGACTCCGGGGGAGCTGGAGTCGATCGGGCACGTGTACCGGTACGGGTGACCGCCGCCCGTACCCCGTCCCCCGTCGCCCGCCGCCGTGGCCCGGGGGCGGGCGGTCCGGGAACGGCGCGAAGCCCCCGGCGGGTGTCCCACCGTCGGGGGCTTCGCGTCACTGCCGTGTCGCCGCGGTGGCGCTCAGGGCTGTCGGCCGGGTCAGTGGCCGTAGCCGGACGGGCCGGGGTTGCCCTTGTGGCTGTCGTCGCTCTTGTTGACGCAGACGTTGCCGAAGGCCGGGTTCAGCAGACCGACGACGTTGATCGTGTTCCCGCACAGGTTGACCGGAATGTGGACGGGGACCTGGACGATGTTGCCCGAGAGGACACCCGGCGAGCCGACGGCCTTGGCCTCGGCACCCGCGTCCGCCGAGGCCAGGCCGGCGCCGCTGAGCACGACGACGGACGTGCCGAGGGTGACGACGGCTGCCTTCGCGATGCGAGACATCACGTTCTCCTTCTTGATCGGTGAGCACGACCCCCACTTCGTGGCCGCACGCCCCTTCAACGCGCCCGCACACCGGGGGTCACGGCGTCCGCCGAGGGATCACCCGTTCCGAACGGGAGTGTGGGGCAGGGCATCACCGACGCCGGAATCCGGCCAGAAAAAAGCCCTCCCGTGGGGAGGGTGAGGAGTGGGCGCCCCCGGCAGGACTCGAACCTGCGGCCAAGCGCTTAGAAGGCGCTTGGTGGGTCTGGTGTCGCACCGCTGCTGACCTGCTTCTCTTACGGTGCAGGGCGCGTCATCGTCTGGACTTCGACACGCATTCGACGCGGCTCGGGCTACTCGTACGTCGTCGCTGCTTGCAGCGCTCGCGCGAAGAACGCCCAGTCGCCGCCAGGCGGCAACTCCCGGCTGGTGTTGCGGTACCAGCCGTCCGCGTCATCCATCCAGGCGGCCAGAGCGTCCAGGAAGCTCGGAAGGTCCGCGTTCTCCCATGAGCCTCCATTCTCGGCGTGACTGCGACGCAAGGAACGAACGAAGGCTGCCAGGTCTTCTCTGCTGTCGACGTGATCAGGAGAAGTGGTCATGCCTGGGAACCCTACTTGGCACGCCAAGCCGGACGCCCTGTGAGGGGAGCTAAGAGCTGTCCCGTAACTGCCGGAGCGTGAGGACCTGCCCTGGCTTCCCGGGGCATCACAGGAAGATGAGCTCGACGTCCTTCGCGATACAGAGCCGCAGAACGACCGCCAACTGTTGGGCCGCATCGATGTGTGTCCGAGGGACGCCGACCTCGCTCTGCCAGTGGTCGACGATCCCCTCGATCCGGGGCAGGAGCGCGGCGCATTCGATGGGCGACAGCTCGCCTCCACCGTCATCGGGGCGATGGAGGAGCGGTTCGAGCGAGGTGGAGACATCCCTCCAGAGGCGCTCTCCGCCGAAGCCCCACATCCCGTCTGGATCGAACCCCTCGGCTCGCGCCAACTGCCGCCGGAACGCGGCGAATCCGCTGTAGGACCAGCCGGCGTCTGGACTGCTCGTGTCTCCGTCTCCCGGGAACAGAATCAGCCCCACGTCGTACTCCCTCGGATCGTCGGATACGCAAAGGATCAGTCGGAACCAGCGACGTCTGCAACTGAGATGATCCGGCGGTGGCTGGTGTGATCACGGCGTCGGAGCCGGCCTGGATACTTCCGTTACCTTGGAGAACCCGACCACCGCGCCGGGACTCAGCCCTGCCCAACCACCGAAATCGCGTCGACCACCCAACAGCTGCTGATCAGCGACGCCGCCTCATCCCAACCGAAACGGCGAGGTTAGTGGAGATACCGACGGCGCGGAACAGGATCGAACCGCAGCCGTCAACCGGCGGGGTGAGCTCGGATGCGTCAGTGCCGCAGTCGTGGTGGTAGTAGTGCTGGTCGACCAGTTTCCCGACGGGACCGGCTCAGGCTGGTGGCCGCCCGTGAACGTGAAGGTGACGGCCTTGGCGTTCGCGTCACCACGGGTAGGCGGAGGTGCTGAACGTCCACTTCTGCGACGCCCCTCAGTCCCCGCCGTCCCGCAAGCCGAGTGGCGCCGGCTTCAAGGCCGAGAGACCATGGTCGTTGGGGGCAAAGCACTTGACCTTGGGAGCGTAGCATGAAAGCAAAGCCCGCCTGTGGGCCGGAACGCGACCCCGAGTTTTTCGACGAACTCGCCAAATTGCTTGCCCGTTACCCAGAAGCCGCTGGCAGGTACGGGGTGAGATGCATGAGGGCTGAGCGCGAAATACTGAAGATCGACTTCAGTAAGCAAATAGGGGTGGCACGCATCGAAGACGGTCGGATCATCACGGAGTTCGTCGATCGAGACGACGACATCGTGCGTAGTGCACATCACGCCTGCTGTGAATGGGTTGACCACCATTGCACGTGGATATGCCCGGAGTGAACCTCCGCGTTCGACGCTTGGCGCCTAAGGGCTGTCCCGCAAAGATCTTTGGCTCCGAGTACGGAACAACCTGTAGAGCTGGTGAGGTGGTTCGTGAGGTGTTCAGGGACCGGGCATAGTCGGCGAGTGCGCGGAAGTCGTTCCCCAGTAGGCCTATCCGCGGGTTGACGTGGTGGAGGAGCCCGGGGCCTCGATGGTGGGCGGTCACGTAGGTCTGATCCAGCTCGCTCCCCTCCTCGTCCACCCAGGCGAAAGGGCGGCCATCGGCGTAGTTCACCAGCGGTCCGGTCTTCCAGTGGACTCCATCAGGGCGTTCCTGGAGTAGGACGTCGCCGAAGTCGACGAAGGGAAGTTCTGGAAGGCCGAGCACTGGTGCGATCCACCGGTTTGCGTCGTCCATCCATGTGGTGGCCCAGCACAGCTCGAAGCCGAGCTGGAGCAGGATTCGTCCGTGCTCTGGGTTGAGCTAGACACGTAGGGGACGTCGTCGGGACGAGAGGCCCCTGTCGTCCTCATGGGCGTCGTTCCGGGGGACTCTGAGTGTGATGTAGCCGTGGGGACGCCTCTCCGGCTTGGCCGCGTAAGGGTTGAGCGGCCCGTCCACGTCGAGGAACAACAGTGGTCGGTTCACGGTTTCCCCCGGTCTTGCGCATTGTGGACTGCCCCGATCAGCGTAACTGTGGCATCGTCTCGGCATTGGGCCAGCCTGAGTGATGATCATGATGTGGCGCGTGTGATCACGGCATCGGAGCCGTCCTGGATAACCCCGTTCGCGGGGCTGAGCCCGCGCTGCTTCGGCAAACTGCTGACCACGCTGCGGCGCGATGGAGCAGATGTGGTCCGCCGAGGCCGGCCGTGGAGCCTGCCGTTGGAAGATCGGGTGTTGCTGGTCACGGCCTACTGGCGAACCCATCTGACGTTGCGGCAGCTCGCTCCGCTGTTCGGCGTCTCGAAGTCGACGGCCGGCCGAGTCATCAACCACCTCCCCCACCCGGTGTCACACCGCGCGGACGGGGCTGAACACTCTCGGTCGTGGTCGGGGCGGATGCACGGCCACGCTCCTCGCGGAGACTGGAGCAGCAGCCCCGGATCCCGTCGGCGACTTCCCCCTCACTCGTTAATCCAGCAGTTTTCCGCAGCATCCCAGGCAAACGCTTTAACCCGTCCCCTTACAAACGTCGCGGTCCGCCAGACACTTCGGTTCCAGGCAATGATTCCCACACGCGGCAACTCGGCGTCGCGCCATTCGTCGTGCCGATATGTGCCCTCAAGCTTCCCCGTGGGTGGGTCCGCGCTGCACAAGACGATCAGTTGTGCCACTGCCTCGGCTGGAAGATCCTCACTGATAGAGATCAACCAACCATGCTCCGTGCGTAGGGTGACCGATTGGACGTCACGCTGAAGGCCCTGCACCTCGCGACTCTCCTCCACCTGACGACGGAGTAGGCGTCGAACTGCTGTGCGCGTTCCTTCATCCAGGGCTCCGGCAAACCGATTTCCGAAGTGCGTAGCGACCGCTTGCAGAAAGGGCGCGGCGGCCAAGGCCCCCACTATTACGAAGTGGTTCTGGCCACCCATCATGATGCGGTCGCCGTCAACGCGATTGGGCAAGTTGCGATTGTCCGCCAATGCAGTCCCCCTCCTCACCGAAGGGTAGTAGCCGCGGCCGAAGGCTGCCAGAGGGCGCCCCACGCATCGGGGTTGAAAGGGGAGCTATGCCCATCCATCCAGCTCAAAGGCAGTCAGGACCAGGCCGACGCCACCCTGCGCGCAGCGGTGACCACGGTGAGGCTCCAATACGCCGGAGCCCTGGAGCAGCAGAACCGCATCGCCCAGCTGCACCGCGTACGTCGGGTTCATCTCCGCCACACATGCCTTCCCGACGGGCTGCAGCCACTCGGGCAGCTGGGGCAGGGGGAAGTAGATCCCGGATCCACCCACTCACGCTGACCGATGCTCTTGCCCTGTTCCTGTTCGTCCGGTGATGCTCTCGGGGCGTCTCACGGTTTTGCCCAAACCCGTGCCGGGGCGCCCCAGCACGTCTCCCCTCCCCTGCGTTCCAGGATCCTTCCGTGCCGCGGCAACGGCACGTCCGGGGCGCGGTCAGCTTCCCGGCAGCCACTCGGAGAGGCCCGTGCGGACCTGCGCGTTCCGGAAGAAGCCGCTGTGGACGACGGCGCTCGCCGACGGGACGACGAGCGGATCGGGCACGACGTACGCACCGGCGCGGTGGACGCCCTCGGTCGGTACGACGAGGTCGTTGCCGACGCCGAACAGCCGGTCCACCAGCCCGTCGAGCGCGCGCATCGCCAACGCCGCGTCCCGTGCGGGTTCGAAGTCGGACGTCACCGCGCGCACCGAGCCCTCGGTCGGGGCGGCGGAGGCGTAACGTGGCAGTCCTCGGTGCCGGGCCCGCTGGGCCGTTGCAGCTGGCTCCGGTGTACCGGGCTCTGCGCAAGGCCTTCGAGGACGGCAAGCATGAACCAGGGGCTGCGGATTTCTATTACGGGGAGATGGAGATGCGCCGCCACGCCGACGACATCCCCCGCAGTGAACGGGGGCTGCTGACCGCGTACTGGGCGCTGTCCGGGTACGGCCTGCGCTCCTCCCGGGCCCTGGCCTGGCTCGGGACGGCCATGCTCCTCACCATCGTCCTGCTGATGGCCTTCGGCCTCGCCCAGGACACCCCGAAGCAGACCGCGACCGGCACCGTCCCGGCCGGCAGGGGCAAGGTCACCTTCGAGATCGACAAGGGCGACCCGAAGAACCCCACCGCCAACTGGTTCACGGGCAAGCGTTTCGAGAAAGCCCTGAACGTCACCTTCAACTCGGTGGTGTTCCGCTCCTCCGGACAGGACTTGACCACCGCGGGCACCTACATCGAGATGACCTCCCGCCTGACCGAACCCGTCCTGCTGGGCCTGGCCGTCCTCGCCATCCGCAACCGCGTCAAACGCTGACTGCCCTGACCCGGTCTGGCCAAGCCTTGTGAACGGCTCGACCGAACCGAGTGCGGCTACGTGCAGAAACTCTTTCGGCCCCTAGACCGCCGGGACGCGCCGAACGTGAGTGCAGGAAGCGGTTCGACCGAACCACTTCGTGGACATACCGGCCAGCGCCGAACGCGAGTCCAGGAAGTGTTTCGATCGAAACACCTTCCTCGGACATGCCAAGTCGTACTTGCCTAAGGGCTGTCCCGTAACTGCTGGTCACGGAACACCCCTTAGGCGAGGGTCAGGATCGCGAGCGCGCCGCCCACGTCGACGACCGCGCACCACTCCGACCAGGCCCTCGGGACGACCCTGCCTGACCGGTGGTGGAGGATGTCCCAGATCCCGTGGGCCAGCCAGCCCACGGCGACCATGCGCAGGCCCAGCTTCTCGTCGACGGCTAGGGCGAGCGCGGCCATGGCCGTGAAGCCAGCGAGGCCCGCGAGCTGAACGGCCAGGACGCGGGAGCCGCGCAGTTCGCCGCGGAACGTGCCGAAGAGTAGGTAGCACACAGGCATGACGGCGAGGAGACCGGCGAGCAGACCCACGGGCGGCACACCGTCCACGAAGGTCACGACCACCAGGGCGACTGCGGCGAGCGTGGGCCAGCGGTGCGGCAGTCGCCGCGGCCGGGTGCCCGCGGCGTCGTCGCGTACGGAGTCGGTCATCGGGGTCCTCTCACGATGCGTGCGGCTATGCCCCCCACGGTCCGGCCGGTACGGACCGCCGGGGTACGGCCTGCCGGAACGATGTCCGATCCCTTGGGGTACTCGTCCTTCCGGCATAGGGTCGCCGCATGGCGGAGCGGCTGATGGTGGTGGTCGGGTACGAGGCGGCCGAACTGCTGGACATCGCGTGTGTCACCACGCCCCTGGCCATGGCCAATGGGATCGGCGTGCCGGCCGTGCCGTACCGGGTGCGTGTGGTCGGGCCGGGAGGCGGTCCGCTCGTCTGCGGCACAGGGCTCACGCTGGGGAGCGATCAACCGCTTGAACGGCTCGTCGGCCCGCTGGACACCCTGATCGTGTCGGGCGGGGTGGGTTTCGAGCGGGCGGCGGCCGATCCGCGGCTCGTGGGGCACGTCCGGCGGCTCGCGAAGGAGAGCCGCCGGGTGGCGTCGGTGTGCACGGGGGCGGGGGTCCTGGCCGCCGCCGGGCTGCTCGACGGGCGGCGGGCGACCACGCACTGGCGATACGCACGCCGGCTTGCCGACCAGCACCCGGAGGTCACCATTGACTCCGCGCCGATCTACATCCGCGACGGGAACGTCTACACGGCGGCGGGGGTCACCAGCGCCCTGGACCTCACGCTCGCGTTCATCGAGGAGGACCATGGCCCCGAACTGGCGCGCCAAGTGGCCCGGGACCTGGTCGTCTATCTGCAACGGCCTGGCAACCAGGCGCAGATGAGCCTGTTCACGGCATCTCCGGCGCCGCGTGACGAACTGGTCAGGGGCCTCGTCGAGCACATCGCTGCGCACCCGAACGCCGATCTGAGCACGAAGGCGCTGGCCGCACGGGCAAGGGTGACGCCGCGTCATCTCACCCGGCTGTTCGCGGACCATCTGGGGCAGGCGCCGGGTCGGTACGTCCGGCTTGCCCGGACGGAGGCTGCGGCGCAGCTGCTCGCCTCAACCGCGTTGCCGATGGCGGCCGTGGCGGCCCGCTGCGGATTCGGCAGCGCGGAGGCGCTGCGGCAAGCATTCTCCGGGCGGTACGGGATCCCGCCGTCGCGCTACCGGGCCGCTGTGCGGCAGGCGGGCTAAAGGCGCACTGCTGGTCGTGGCGTACTGGCGCACGAATCTGACGATGCGCCAGCTCGCCCCGTTGTTCGGGGTCTCCAAGTCGGCGGCTGACCGGATCATCGATCACCTCGGGCCCATGCTCGCTCTCCAGCCCCGAAAGCGGTTCGCCAAGGACACCGTGCTCATCGTGGACGGCACCCTTGTGCCGACCCGCGACCACACCATCGCCGCGCAGTCGAAAAACTACCGCTACTCCACCAATCACCAGGTCGTCATCGACGCCGACACCCGCCGGGTCGTCGTGCTGGGCCGGCCGCTCGCTGGCAACCGCAACGACTGCAAGGCGTGGGAGGAATCCGGCGCCAAAGCCGCCGTCGGCAAGCCCTCACCATCGCCGACGGTGGCTACCCGGGCACCGGACTTGTCATCCCGCACCGCCGCGAGCGCGGCCAGACCGCACTCCCGGACTGGAAAGAGGACCACAACAAGTCACACAAGCAGGTCCGGGCCCGCGTCGAGCACGTCTTCGCGCGCATGAAGACGTGGAAGATCCTCCGCGACTGCCGCCTCAAGGGCGAAGGCGTCCACCACGCCATGCTCGGCATCGCCCGCATGCACAACCTCGCCGTCGCCGGATAGGCCAACGAGCCGCACCGTGGCAAGCCCTGCCCGAGGCAACTCGGAGATCATTTACGGGACAGCACTTAGCGGTTGATCGGGATCTCGTAGACGATTTCGCAGTGAGCTGCGGGCACCACGATGTCTGCCGTTTCCACGGGCCTCCCTTCATCGCTGTAGTACGTCCGCCGGATGTGCGTGACGAGAGCGGCCTTCTGAATACCGAGCAGTGACGCCTCTTCGGCGGTCGCCTGCCTCGGCTCCGGTTGCTCTACGGCGTGGCTGACGGTGATGCCGATCGCGGCCATGCGGTTCACGACTCCTGCCCCGGCGTGCGGCCCTCCCTCGGGGAGGACGACGAGAGTGCCGGCGGTGAGGTCGTACGGCTCCCAACTCGTGGACAGCTGCACCGGCCTGCCGTCGGCAAGGAACTCGTACGCGGTCCGGACGCACAGGTCGCCCTCGGCGAGGCCGAGCCGCGCAGCGATGTCCGCCGGAGCCGGCACCTTGGCCTCGGTCCGGCTTTCCCAATCGCCTTGTCCTCCCAGGGCCTTCATGTCTGCCCGGAAGGGTGATCCGCTGGGCTGCTCCCGCGCTGATGACCGGACGACCCGGACCCGCTGTCGGGGCTCGGCGACGTACGTGCCCGAACCGGCGCGTCCCTCAAGCACACCTTGGGAAATCAGCAGCTCCTGAGCCCGGCGGACCACGTTCTCGCCCACGCCGCACTCCTGTCCGATCTGGGCGCGTGACGGCAGGCGGTCACCGGGCTCCCATACGTGCTCCGCGATCCGCCGCCGGAGTTCGTCGGCGATGCGGAGGTAGGGCGGCTGCTCAGGCATATGGAAAATCTAGTCCACTAGCTTCACTGAAAGTGATAGCCGGTAACGGAGGCTGCCCTGTGCCCGCTTCGGGAGTTCGCGGCAGCCATCGCTGCCCGGCTGTCCGACCTCGGGCTTCCCGCGCGCATGGAGGAGCACGACCGGCACACGTCGGTGGAAGCAGCAGTGTCGGAGTCTCTCTCCTCCGACTTATGGCGGGAGGTCCTGGAAGCGGTGGCCGAGGCCGATCAATTCGGGCTGCTCGCCACCAGCCTGAACGACCGCACCCTCTGGGCGGTCGTACGCAAAGCGGTCCCCGCGACGGGCGATGTCGGGGGACCGAGCCATCAGCGATAGGAGCTGACCAGCATGCTCAACCGTATCCGTCGCGCCGTTGCCCTCGCCAGAGCGCGGCATGTCCCCAAGGGCAGGCACCGCCGCACCTTAAGGCCCTCGCGGCCACCGATCGCCCCTGTTTCCCTGGCATTCGCTGACGAGCCGTCAGGCGCCCCCGCGCAGGCCGTCGACGAGCCGAGCCATCGGCACTTGCTCAGGGGCGAGGACAGCGAACTCGTCCGTCCGTACGTGCTGGCGCGAGAAAAACGCACCCGACGGCATCCGACGGTCGTCATTGCTCCCTACCTGCCGACCGACGCCTGGTCGAATCTCTTGGGGGTTCAGTGACGTCCTCGCGGCGGCAGACTCTTGGCCCGGACGGATCAGCTACGTCGTACCGCTCGGCTGCTTGCCAGATCGGCACGCACCGCGCCGGCCACGCGGCGGCGAGCGACTTCACGCCTTCTTCGCCTCGCTGTACTACTGCGGTCCCCGGCCCGAGGAGGCCGTAGCGATGCGAGTGGAGGACGTGACCCTGCCCGAGCCCGACGCTGCCGACCAGTGGTGCGAGCTGCTGATCCACACCGCGACCCCCGAGGTCGGAAAGCAGTGGACAGACACGGGGGAGATCCACGAACAACGCGACCTGAAAGGCCGTGCGGAGGGTGAGACCCGCACTGTCCCGGGGCATCCTGCCCTCACGCGCATCCTGCGGCAGCACATCGAGGACGAAAAGCTCAAGCCAGGTGCCCTGCTGTTCCAAGGCGAGTCGGGCGGCATCCTCGCCGGTTCCGTCATCCGTCGAGCGTGGCGCAACGCTCGAAAGACCGTACTGCCCCCGCACGTCTTCGAGTCACCCACCGGACGGCGTGTCTACGACAACCGGAACACGCGCCTGACGAAGTGGCTGAACGACGGGATTCCACCCGCCCAGGTGGCCGAGTGGGCCGGAAACAGTGTTGCCGTGCTCCTGGCGACCTACGCCCGCTGCGTCGAGGGCCAGCTGCCCGACCTGCAGAGGCGGCTCGAAACTGCCGGAGATCTTCCTGAGCGGCCGTCCGCCGACTGACCTCGCGGCCCGCAGAAACCTCGACACGTAGTCGACACGGCCACCCGCAAAAACCCGGTAACAGCCGGACGGCCCCGGAGCCCGCCCTTGATCACCAAGAGGGCGTCCGAGGCTTCGGCGGGTCGGCCGACACCCGCCCTGACCAGCAAAAAGCCCTCCCCAAAGGGAGGGCGGAGACTTGCGCCCCCGGCAGGACTCGAACCTGCGGCCAAGCGCTTAGAAGGCGCCTGCTCTATCCACTGAGCTACGGGGGCCGGGTGTGGTGGCCTCTGTCCTGGTGCCCGGGTGTGGGCGGATCCGTGACGTCGCCGGGGACAAGGATAGGGCTCCCGAGTCCTTGCCCCTGTTGCTTCGCCTCCGTGGCTCAATGTGGAGGTTCGGTGAAGCGGTCCTGATAATCGCAGGCAGGTACGAATCGTGCACCTCTTTTCGCGGCTCGGACCCCGCATGTTGTGCACTCGTTATGCCTGCGCCCCTCTCGTCCCTTCCGTCCCTCTGTGTCCGCTCGGCGCGCAGGCGTACTTATATGCTTCAGAATGTCCCCAAAATTGGGCATTCTTCGCATGTGGTGACCTTGGACGTACGGCCTCAGCTGCTCGACGCGCTCTCCGCCCTGCGCGACCGTGTCGCCGCCGCGCGCTTCCCGCTGCCCCTGGCAGGGGCCCCGCGCGCGCGTGCCAACCGCGACGAACTGCTCGCGCAACTCGACGATTATCTGGTGCCCCGGTTGCGGCAACCCGAAGCGCCGTTGCTGGCCGTGGTCGGGGGGTCGACCGGAGCCGGCAAGTCCACTCTCGTCAACTCCCTGGTGGGGCGGAAGGTCAGCGAGGCCGGCGTGCTGCGGCCGACGACCCGTACGCCCGTACTGATCTGTCATCCCGAGGACCACCACTGGTTCAGCGGGATGCGGGTCCTGCCCCACCTCACCCGCGCCTGGCTGCCGCAGCGGGAGCCAGGCCAGGATCCGGACGACGAGTCGTTCCCGCCGGACGGGGACGGCGGCAAGAAGGGCGAGCGCGTCCTGCGCGTCGAGACCGCCGACAGCCTTCCGCCCGGTCTCGCCCTGCTCGACGCGCCCGACGTCGACTCCCTGGACGCCGACAACCGCGTACTCGCCGCCGAACTGATCTGCGCCGCCGACATCTGGGTGATGGTCACCACGGCCTCCCGCTACGCCGACGCCGTGCCGTGGCATCTGCTGCGGTCCGCGAAGGAACACCGGGCGACCCTGGTCACCGTGCTCGACCGGGTGCCCCACCAGGTGGTGTCCGAGGTCTCCCGGCAGTACGGGGCGCTGCTGACCAAGGCCGGGCTCGGCGACGTGCCGAGGTTCACCGTGCCCGAGCTGCCCGAGTCCGCCTGGGGCGGGGGGCTGCTGCCGGGCACCGCCGTCGCTCCGCTGCGGGCCTGGCTCGTCCAGCAGGCGACCGACCCGGCAGCCCGGCACGAGACCGTGGCCCGCACGGCGCACGGGGTCCTCGACTCGCTGAGGTCCCGGATGCCCGAGCTGGCGAGCGCGGCGGCCCAGCAGTACTCCACCGCCCTGCGGCTCACCGCCGCCGTCGACACGGCGTACGACAGCGAGTACGCGCGCGTGAAGGGCCGTCTGCAGGCGGGGGCGGTGCTCGCGGGGGACGCCCTCAAACGGTGGCGCAGCTACCCGCTCGACTGCACCGCCGGTGAACTGCTCGACGCCCTCGTCGAAAGCCTCGGCACCCTGCTGCTCTGCGCCGTCACCGCCGCCGACGAGCGGATCGGCGAGACCTGGCGCCGCGAACCGGCCGCCGTGGCCGCCGGGCTGACGGAACGTGACGCCGCGCGCGAGAGAGTCGAGGACCGGATCGGGATCACCGTACGACGCTGGCGGCGCGTCCTGGAGGAGTACGCCGAGGAAGAGGTGCGCGGCCTCGACCGGAGCGTCGCGCCGGACGTGGAGGCGGTGGCCGCGCTGGGCGCCACGGCCCTGCTGGGCGGCCGGCGGGCGCGGTCCGCGGGTGAGGGGCTCGCCGAGCGGATCGGGGCGCACGGCGCGCTGCGGCTGCGTGACCGGGGCGGACGGCTGCTCACCGAGTACCTGGAGAGGGCCCTCGACACCGAGCGCGAACGCCGTCTCGCCCCGCTCGACGCACTCGACGTGCACCCCGAACCACAGGCCGAACTCATCGCCGCCCTGTCCGTACTGCAGAAGGAGAGGTGAGCGCCGTGACCGCCGTCACTGACCACACGGATCAGACCGGAGACGACGTCCCCGACAAGGGTGACGACAGGACGGCCGAGAGGACGAGTGATTGGACGGGCGACAGGAAGTCCGTGGAGGGCGGGGCCGGTCGTTCCGCCGGTGCCGGGGAAGGGGAAGGGCACCCGAGGAGCACTGACTGGGGGCCGTCGGAGAGGGCCCCGGGCGCGCGGTTCGAGGAGAGGCACGCGGCTGTGCCGGGCCGGGTCGCCGACGCACCGGCCGGGCCGGGCGGCGAGCACCGTGCCCGGGGCGAGAACGACGCCCACGCGCGCGTGCCCGACCGTTCCGGTGGTGGCGCGTCCGGTGGTGGCGCCTCCGGTGGTCCGTCCGGCGGTCCGTGCGATCGTTCGGCGGGTGGTTCACCGGGTGATCCGACCGATGGTGCGTCCGGTGAACCGTCCACGCGGGCCGAGCCCGGCGACCCGTGGGACGACGGGCTCATCGCGCGGCGGGTCACGGAGGCGGGGGCCACCGAGCGGCCTCCGGGCGTGGAGAACAGGGCCCCGGTGGCCCAGCCGGCCCCGCTCGCGTACGACGGGCGCCTGAGGTCGCGGCTCGACGCGCTGCGGGAACTCGTGGGGGCGTCCCGCACGCGGCTGGACAGCACGACCCTGGCGGAGGCCGGACGGGTGCTGGACGAGGCCGCGGCCCGGCGCAGGCTCTCGGGGCAGCACACGGTCGTCGCCATCGCGGGCGCCACCGGAAGCGGCAAGTCGATGCTGTTCAACTCCCTCGCGGGGGTGACGATCTCGGAGACGGGCGTACGCCGGCCCACCACGGCCGCGCCCATCGCGTGCAGCTGGAGCGACGGAGCGGCGAGTCTCATCGACCGGCTGGGCATTCCGGGGCGGCTGCGGCGGCGGCCGCTGCAGAGCCCGGAGGCGGAGGCCCAGCTGCGCGGGCTCGTGCTGGTGGACCTGCCCGACCACGACTCGGCGGCGGTGCAGCACCGGGAGCAGGTGGACCGGATCCTGGCCCTCGTGGACGCGGTCATCTGGGTCGTCGACCCGGAGAAGTACGCCGACGCCGTCCTCCACGAGCGCTATCTGCGGCCCCTGGCCGGTCATGCGGAGGTCATGTTCGTCGTCCTCAACCAGGTGGACCGGCTGCCCGGGGAGGCCGCCCACCAGGTGCTGGACGATCTGCGGCGACTGCTCGACGAGGACGGGATCGCCCTGGGGGAGCACGGCGAACCGGGTGCCACCGTGCTCGCGCTGTCCGCGCTCACCGGGGACGGTGTGGGGGAACTGCGCGACACGCTGGGGCAGTTCGTGGCCGAGCGGGGCGCCCCCGCCCGCCGGGTGCGCGCCGATCTGGACGCGGCGGCCGCGCGGCTGTGGCCCGTGTACGCGAACCAGCGGCGCGTGGGGCTCAGCGAGCGGGCCCGGGACGAGTTCGCCGCGCGGCTCGCGGACGCCGTCGGCGCCACCGCCGCGGGCGAGGCCGCCGAACGCCTCTGGCTGCGCCACGCCAATCGCGCGTGCGGTACCCCCTGGCTACGGCTGTGGCGGTGGTACCAGGGCCGTGGCGAACCCCCTACCGGGCGGCTCGCCCTAGGGGCACCTGTGGACGACGAGTCCACCGCGCGTCAGCGCGTCGAGCAGGCGGTGCGCACGCTGTCGGAGCGCGCCGCGGCGGGACTGCCCGCGCCCTGGGCCCAGTCGGTGCGCGAGGCGGCCGTGCGGGGGGCGCAGGGGCTGCCCGAGGCGCTGGACGAGCTTGCCGTGCGGGTCGGGGCGCCGACGGGGCGTCCGCCGCGGCCGGGCTGGTGGCCCGCCGCGGTGCTCGCGCAGGCGTCGATGACCCTGCTCCAGGTCGTCGGCGGTCTGTGGCTGCTGGGGCAGATCATCGGCTTCATGACACCGAATCTCGGGGTGCCGGTGCTGTTGATGGTGATCGGCATCGTCGGCGGGCCGGCCGTCGAGTGGGGCTGCCGTATGGCCGCGCGCGGTCCGGCACGGCGGTACGGCCAGGAGGCGGAACGGCGGCTGCGGGAGGCCGCCGCCGGGTGCGGCCGGGCCCGGGTGCTGGATCCGGTGGCCGCCGAACTGCTGCGGTACCGGGAGGTGCGGGAGCAGTACGGGCGGGTGCTGGGGGCGGCGCCGGTGGGGTGAGGGGCGGCTTCCATGGGGTGACTCCGGTGGGGTGAGGGGCGGCCTCCACGGGGTGGCGCCGGTGGAGTGAGCGGCGGCCTCCACGGGGGTGCTTCACCCCGTCGGGTGACGGAGTTGTCCACAACCGGTGGGTAGTGCACAGGGCTCGGCGGGCTCGTCCCGACGGCGGCAGTCTGAACACGCGGCGATCACGGCACCGCCGCACGACAGACGCAGCAGCCGTACGGGACGGGCCCGTACGCGTGTCCGGTCGGCGCCGGCCTCGGGGCCGGCGTCAAGGAGGGGTTCGCGAGATGAACGAGACGATGGTGTGTGTGGTGGGGAACGTGGCGACCCAGCCGGTCTGCCGGGAGTTGTCGACGGGTTCGTCGGCCCGGTTCCGGCTGGCGGTGACCTCGCGGTACTGGGACCGGGAGAAGAACGAGTGGACCGACGGTCACACCAACTTCTTCACCGTGTGGGCGCGGCGCACGCTCGCCGCCAACGTGGCGTCGTCCGTGTCGCTGGGTGATCCGGTGGTGGTGCAGGGGCGGTTGAAGGTGCGCACCGAGCAGCGGGACGGGCAGAGCTGGGCCTCGGCGGACGTCGACGCGGTCGCGATCGGCCACGATCTCTCGCGGGGCACATCGGCGTTCCGGCGGACGCCCCGGGGAGAGGCGTCGGCGGCCGGCCGAACCCCGTCCCTGCCGGAGCCGAACTGGGAGACATCGCCGCCCGGGGGCCGATTCGACCCCGCCGCCGAACTCGGTCCGGAACCGGCCGGGGTGACGTGACGTCACTCCGACCGCGGGGCGTGGGGTATCGGCGCACGAGAGGTGAAGGGTCCGTGTGCACACCTGAGTGATTTGTCGACAAGAGCTGTTCGTGGGCTGTGCACGCGATAACGATTCCGATTCGGATCGGTTGTCCGACGATACGACTGGGAAAGGTGGTGCGCCTCGTCCCTAGGATGCCGGGCATAGCTCACGGGGCTTCTGATTCTGCTGGTGGGACCACAACCCCCCACGTCAACGGGTCCTGCTCGAAGGGAAATTCTGTGCTTTCTTCGTTCTCGGCGTCGTTCTCCGGGTGGTCCGGGTGGGCCGCCCGCAGGCGAGGGGCGGCCCGCCTCGCCGCCGTGTCACTCGCGTCCGGCCTGGTCGTCGCGGGCGCGGTCGTCACCGCGGGCCCGGCCGCCGCCGAGGACACGGCGCGGAGTTCGGGCGGGGCCACGGCGACCATGGACGGCCTCAAGACGTTCGGAACGGCCGTGCTCCGGACCGAGGACGGCCAGGAACAGCAGCTTCCCGCAGGGCTGTTCGAGATGTTCGTCGACGACGGTGGCACCCTGCAGACCTACTGCGTCGACGTCCAGAACCCGACGCAGAAGGACGCCGAGTACCGGGAGACCCCCTGGAGCGGCACCTCTCTCGGCGCCAACAAGCAGGCGGGCAGGATCCGCTGGATCCTGCAGAACTCCTATCCGCAGGTGAACGACCTCGCGGCACTCGCCGCCAAGGCCGGGGCCGACGGGCTCACCGAGGAGGACGCGGCCACCGGGACCCAGGTCGCGATCTGGCGGTACTCGGACGGGGCCGAGGTGACGGCCCTGGACCCGGAGGCCGAGAAGCTCGCGGACTACCTGGAGAAGAACGCGCGGGACCTGGCGGAACCGACCGCCTCCCTGACCCTCGACACGTCGGCGGTCTCCGGCCGGCCCGGTGAGCGGCTCGGCCCCGTCACGGTGCACACCAACGCGGACGGCGTGACCGTGACCCCGCCGTCGGACGCCACGGCGGACGGTGTGCAGGTCGTCGACGCGAAGGGCGAGGCCGTGACCTCGGCCGGGGACGGCAGCGAGCTGTACTTCGAGGTGCCCGAGAAGGCCGCGGACGGCTCGGCCGAGCTGACCGTGCAGGCATCGACGACCGTGCCGGTCGGGCGCGCCTTCGCCTCCGAGACCCGCAGCCAGACCCAGATCCTCGCCGGCTCCAGCGAGTCCACGGTCACAGCGACGGCGACCGCCCACTGGGCCGGGAAGGGCGCGATACCGGCCCTGTCCGCCGAGAAGAACTGCGCCGCGGGCGGCCTGGACCTCACCGCCGCCAACGAGGGCGACGAGCCCTTCACCTTCGAACTGATGGGGATCACCTACACCATCGAGGCGGGCGAGACCCGCACGGTGACGATCCCCCTGCAGGAGGACCAGGCGTACGACTTCACGATCGAAGGGCCGAGCGGCCTCGCGAAGCGGTTCCGGGGCGTGCTGGACTGCCGGACGGAGACCGCGGCCGGTGCCGGTGGGGACTCGGTCCAGACCCTGAGCGAGCCGAGCCCGGCGACGGTGGGCGGGGGCGAGGCCGCCGACACCGCCACCGACCTCGCCGAGACCGGCAGCTCCGGCGCCACCCCGGTGATCGGCGGCATCGCCATCGGACTGGTCGTGATCGGCGGCGCGGTGATGATCCTTCTCCGCCGCCGGAACCCGTGAGGGACAGCGCTCCTTGACAACTCGACAGTGCGTGACCGCGCGATGACACACGCGTGCGACGCGGCCCCGGCACGCCCCCTGGGCGCCGGGGCCGAGTCGTTCGTCAGGGGGCCTCACCATCCGGTTTCCGTCGAGGGCTGGCCGTGCGGCAAGATGGGTGGTACTGCCCACTGCCAGATTTCAAGTTGCCGGACGGTTTCTCTTGGCTGAGTACATCTACACGATGCGCAAGACACGCAAGGCGCACGGCGACAAGGTGATCCTTGACGACGTCACGCTGAGCTTCCTGCCCGGCGCGAAGATCGGTGTGGTCGGTCCGAACGGTGCCGGAAAGTCCACCGTTCTCAAGATCATGGCGGGCCTCGAACAGCCCTCCAACGGTGACGCGTTCCTGTCGCCCGGCTACACCGTCGGCATGCTCCTGCAGGAGCCGCCGCTGGACGAGTCGAAGACGGTCCTGCAGAACGTCCAGGACGGCGCCGCCGAGATCATGGGCAAGCTCCACCGCTTCAACGAGGTCGCGGAGCTCATGGCGACCGACTACTCGGACGCGCTCCTCGACGAGATGGGCAAGCTCCAGGAGGACCTGGACCACGCGAACGCCTGGGACCTCGACACCCAGCTGGAGCAGGCCATGGACGCCCTGGGCTGCCCGCCCGGCGACTGGCCCGTCACCAACCTGTCCGGTGGTGAGCGCCGCCGCGTCGCCCTGTGCAAGCTGCTGCTCGAAGCCCCCGACCTGCTGCTGCTCGACGAGCCCACCAACCACCTGGACGCCGAGTCCGTGCAGTGGCTGGAGCAGCACCTCGCGAAGTACCCCGGCACCGTCGTCGCCGTCACCCACGACCGGTACTTCCTCGACAACGTCGCGGGCTGGATCCTGGAGCTCGACCGCGGTCGTGCGATCGGCTACGAGGGCAACTACTCCACCTACCTGGAGACCAAGCAGACCCGTCTCAAGGTCGAGGGCCAGAAGGACGCCAAGCGCGCCAAGCGGCTCAAGGAAGAACTGGAGTGGGTCCGCTCCAACGCCAAGGGCCGCCAGGCCAAGTCCAAGGCCCGTCTCGCCCGGTACGAGGAGATGGCGGCCGAGGCCGACAAGATGCGGAAGCTGGACTTCGAGGAGATCCAGATCCCGCCGGGCCCGCGCCTGGGCAGCGTGGTCGTCGAGGTCAACAACCTCAGCAAGGCCTTCGGCGAGAAGGTCCTGATCGACGACCTCTCCTTCACGCTGCCGCGCAACGGCATCGTGGGCATCATCGGCCCGAACGGCGCCGGCAAGACGACCCTCTTCAAGATGATCCAGGGTCTGGAGGAGCCCGACTCCGGTTCGATCAAGGTCGGCGAGACCGTCAAGATCTCCTACGTCGACCAGAGCCGCGAGAACATCGACCCCAAGAAGACGCTGTGGGCCGTCGTCTCCGACGAACTGGACTACATCAACGTCGGCCAGGTCGAGATGCCCTCGCGCGCCTACGTCTCCGCGTTCGGCTTCAAGGGCCCGGACCAGCAGAAGCCGGCCGGGGTGCTCTCCGGCGGTGAGCGCAACCGCCTCAACCTGGCGCTCACCCTCAAGCTCGGCGGCAACCTGCTGCTCCTCGACGAGCCGACCAACGACCTCGACGTCGAGACCCTGTCGTCGCTGGAGAACGCGCTCCTGGAGTTCCCCGGGTGCGCCGTGGTCGTCTCCCACGACCGCTGGTTCCTGGACCGGGTGGCGACCCACATCCTCGCCTACGAGGGCGAGTCCAAGTGGTTCTGGTTCGAGGGCAACTACGAGTCGTACGAGAAGAACAAGATCGAGCGACTCGGTCCGGACGCCGCCCGTCCGCACCGCGCCACCTACAAGAAGCTGACCCGGGGCTGATCTTGCGCCACATCTACCGCTGCCCGCTGCGCTGGGCGGACATGGACGCGTACGGCCACGTCAACAACGTGGTCTTCCTCCGCTACCTGGAGGAAGCCCGTATCGACTTCCTGTTCCGCCCGGAGAAGGACTTCAAGCAGGGGTCCGTGGTGGCGCGACACGAGATCGACTACAAGCGGCAGCTCGTGCACCGGCACAAGCCGGTGGACATCGAGCTGTGGGTCACGGAGATACGAGCGGCGTCCTTCACGATCACCTACGAGGTCAAGGACCCGGAGCAGGTCTACGTCCGGGCCTCGACGGTGATCGTGCCGTTCGACTTCGCGACCCAGCGGCCCCGCCGGATCACCGCCGAGGAACGCGAGTTCCTGGAGGGGTACAGGGACGACGAGGAGAGGGCCGTCGCCGCATGACGGTGCTCCACCTCGCCGACGAGGGGGAGGCTGCGGATCTCGCGGCCTTCCTCTCCCGGCTGCTCCACTACGACCGTGGAGCCGCGGTGCGCCTCCAGGCGGCCGGCACCGCACTGGCCGTCTTCGGCCGGCCACCCTCCTTCGAGGTCCTGGCCGTCCGGACCGCCCGCCTCGGCAAGCCGTACGAGAACGGGCTCGACGTCACGCTCGACGTGACCGTGTCGGCCGGTGAACTCCTGGAGTCCGTCGACGAGCCCGCCGGCACGGCCGTCGTCCCGGGAGCGGTGACCGGGCCTCCGTGGGCCGGAGTGCTCCCCCCGCGCGGCGGCTGGCGGCCGGAGGCCGGGCTGCCGGCGCCGGACGCGCTGAGGGCGATGGTCTCCGCGGCGGTACGCGAGTTCCGCTCCCGCACCGAGGAGCTGCCGCCCGAGAGCCGTACACGCGCCGAACTCGACCGGATCGGGCGGGAGATCTGGTCCCGTACGGTCGGGGACACCCCGCTGCCGGTCCGGGCCGTGCACGCGGCCCAGTCGCTCGGCTTCCTGCGCACCGCGCGGACGGCGGCCGGCGCGCCCGAGCAGGCGTCGCCGGAACTCTTCTCGTCGGGCGCGTGGCTGCGGCTGCGCACGCCGTACGGGTCGGTCGCCGTGCGCAGGGCGGGACTCGGGGCGCTCGACGTCAGCGTCCGCTGACCCCGCGCTTCTCCGGCCGGCTCAGCCCGGGGCGTTCACCATCGAGGCGGCCGCGTACGTGAGGTAGTTCCACAGGATGCGCTCGTGCTCCTCGGAGAGCCGGAGCTCGTCGACGGCGTCGCGCATGTGCTTCAGCCAGGCGTCGTGGGCGGCGCGGTCGACGGTGAAGGGGGCGTGTCGCATACGGAGCCGGGGATGGCCGCGGTTCTCGCTGTACGTGGTGGGGCCGCCCCAGTACTGGATCAGGAACAGCGTGAGGCGGTCCTCGGCCGGGCCCAGGTCCTCCTCGGGATACATGGGTCGCAGGATCGGATCCTCGGCGACGCCCTCGTAGAAACGGCGCACGAGGCGCCGGAAGGTCTCCTCGCCACCGACCTGCTCGTAGAAGGTCTGCTCCTGCAGCGTGCCGCGCCGAATCTCATTCACGTCACCCATGGTCTCAGACGCGTGGGAGGAGGACTCCAGGCTTAGGACCCTTCTGTTGGGAGCGGGCGAGCGGATCGGTCGATTCCGGTCCGATGCGGCGTGGTACTCGCCTCCGGGGGCGTCCGGCCGCACAGTGGAGGTATGGGCACGCACGCTGTGGATCACGACCTGGAACGTATCGCCGCCGAGGCCCGGTCGGCGCTGGTGCGCGAGATCGAGGCCAGTGGGGCGTGGGACGCCGACCCGCAGTGGCGCAAGGCGTTCGAGAGCGTTCCCCGGCACCTGTTCGTGCCCTACTACTACGTGAGCGCCGTGGGCGGCTTCGAGCGGCTGTGGGGCGAGGAACGCGACCCGAGGCGGCGCGAGCGCTGGGTGCGCGGCGCGTACGCCGACGCCCCGCTCGCCACGCGGCTGCGTGACGGGCGGCTGATCTCCTCCAGCAGCCAGCCGTCGCTGATGGCGAAGATGCTGGCCGAGCTGGAGGTGGAGGACGGCGACCGGGTGCTGGAGATCGGTGCCGGCACCGGGTACAACGCCGCCCTGCTCGCGCACCGGCTCGGGGACGACCTGGTCACGACCGTCGATCTCGACGCCGACATCACGGAGGCGGCGCGCAGGCATCTGGACGCCGCCGGCTACCACCCGACGGTCGTCACGGCGGACGGGGCGCGTGGGGTGCCCGAGCGGGCGCCGTACGACCGGATCATCGCGACCTGCACCCTGCCGTCGATCCCGCGCGCCTGGCTCGCCCAGTGCGACCCCGGTGCGCGCATCCTGACGCCGCTGGCCACCGGCCTGGTGCGGCTGCGGGTCGAGGACGCGGAGCGGGCCGAGGGGCGCTTCCTGCACACGTCGGCGTACTTCGTGCCGCTGCGCGGGGGCAGCGAGCCGGAGACGATGCAACCGCATCTCGGCGGGCTGCCGAGCCGGGCCAGGGACCACGAGCTCTTCCGCTTCCTGCTCGCGCTGACGGCGGGCAGTCTCGACCCGCACGAGGCCCTCGCCCTCTGGCAGCGGGAGGGCATGCCTTCCCGCGAGCGCTACGGCATCACGGTGCGCGGCGACCGCGCCTGGGCATGGCTGGACGACCCGGAAGGGCCGTACGCCTGGCCTCTCCCGGACTGAGGGACCCTGCCCGGGGAGAGCCGGGCCCGAAGGAAACGACCGGGGCCGGCCGAGTCGTTCGGCCGGCCCCGGTCTCTCGCTGGTGGGGTGGATCAGCCCCGGCGGATCGTGATCGTCGTCCAGGCACCCACGTGCACCCGGTCCCCGTCCTGGAGGGGGATCGGGACGAACGGCTGGATGGGCTCCTCGGAACCGTTGACGGTGGTGCCGTTGGTGGAGTTCTGGTCGACCACGGCCCAGCCGCCGTCCGGCTGCTGCACCAGCACCGCGTGCTGGTGGGAGACGCCCGGGTCCTCCGGCGGCACCGAGAGATCGATGTCGGGGGTGTCACCGGTGGAGTGGCGGCGGCGCCCGATGGTGATCTGGTTGCCGGTGAGGGCGCGCCTCTGCTCCGGGGAGTACGCGGGCAGGTTCAGGCCCGCCGCCTCGGGGCCCGAGCGCTGCATCATCGCCATGAAGTAGTCGCGGTCGGGACCGATGGTCGCGCTCCAGGACGTCGGGGCCTGCGGGTACGCGGGGCCGGGCGGAGCCTGGGTGACAGCGGGCTGCGGGTAGCCGTAACCACCGGGGCGGGCGCCCGCCCCGCCGGGGCCACCCGGACCGCCGGGGCCGGTCGACGGCGGGGAGATCACCCAGTCGTCGTCGGAGCCGAAGGCGGGACCGCCACCGGGGCCGCCCTGCCCACCGGGACCGGCGCCGCCGGGCCCTCCGGGCTGGGGTCGCCGGGTCTCCTGCGGGAAGGCGGGCGGAGCGGACGGCCCCGCCTGCTGGAACGCCTGCCGGCCGCCGCCGGGGCCCTGACCGCCGGGGCCCTGACCACCGGGACCACCCGGCCCCGGTCCACCGGGGAATCCGGAGCCGCCGGGTCCACCGGACCCGCCCGGCGTAGGACCTGGCGGCGGCGGAACCGGTCGTGAGGGGTCGCCGCCGAAGGCCGAGGGGCCGGGCCGCGAGGGGTCACCACCGAAGGCCGGGGGGCCAGGTCGCGAGGGATCCTGCCCGAACGCGGACGCACCGGACGGGCCGGGCTGGCCGGGGCGACCGGACTGCCCCGGACCGGGCTGGCCGCCCTGCCCCGCGGGCCCGCCGCCGAATCCGGAGGAGCCACCGGGCCCCGAGGGGCCACCAGGGCCACCGGGCCCGCCCGGGCGGCCGGGTCCACCGGGACCGCCCTGACCACCTTGTCCGCCGGGCCCACCAGGCCCGCCAGGCCCGCCGAACCCGCCGTTTCCGCCCTGGCCCCCGGGCCCGCCCGGACCCGACGGCTCGCCGCCGAACTGCGGTCCCGGCGGGATCGGCTCGGCGGGACGGTTCACCTGCGAGGGGCGGGAGCTCTGGTAGTCGTACGCGTCACCGCCGCCGTAGGACGGCGCGGGCGGTTGCTGCTGCTGGAAGCGGAGCGCCGGGTTCCCACCGGGACCCTGGCCTCCACCGGGGCCCTGGCCGGGGCCGCCGGGACCGGGACCGGGCCCACCCGGACCCTGACCCGGGCCGGGTGCCGACGGCCGGGGCGCGGCCGGGGTGTACGTGGTGGCGGTGTTGGTCAGGAAGTTCCACCGGCACTCCTCGCAGAAGGGCGCGCCGCCCTCGCGGGGCGTGCGGCACTGCGGGCAGAGCTCCGACTGGGCGGCGAGGTGCGGGCGTCCACCGGGACCCCCGGGGCCCGGACCGCCGGGACCGCCCGCGCCCGGAGGCGGGGGAGGCGAGCCGGGCGGCGGGTATCCGTAACCGGCGCCCGGGGGCGGCGGCGGTGGCGGCGGGGGTACGGCACCGGCCATACGGTGACCGCAGACCTCGCACCAGTCGTCGGAACCCGACTGGTGTCCGTTCGGGCAGGTCGGCATGTCGGCGCTTCCCCCTCTCCTTTCCGACCTCGCGGCCGGTTCCTGTGGCCACGACGGGCCGGTGTGGCCGGTTCTGTCCGGATTCCCGGTGGGAAGCCAGGCTGACGCGCGGCGGTGCTTCGGGTTGTTTCTACCTACTTCTTTACACGAACAGTCTTTGTCGACCGTGTTTCGAGAGTCATCTCGTCGGCCTCCGTGACCTTCGCCTTCAGTCGCACAGTACCTGTCGCCGCGTCGACCACGTCCACCACCTTCGCAAGCAGTTTCGCAGTATCCGCGTTCCCCGACGCGCTGGCGAGCTGGACGGCCCGCCCGAGCTTGGCCGTCGCTCCGTCGAAATCGCCTGATTTGCGAGCGTCCAAGCCCTGTTGGATGACCTGTGCCAGTTCGGCCTGACCCGTGTAGTGCGCGACCTGGGGGTTGATCGACGTGGAGGCGACCATGTCGTCGGTCCACACGGCCTTCACCAGACCCTGGGCGCCGAGGTTCTGCGCCGAACCGTCCGGCTGCGGGATGACGAGGGAGACGCGGGCGGCGAGCATCTCCTGGCCGAGGCTGGCGGCCGGGACCTCGACGCACACGTGGTAGTCGCGGGACTCGTCCCCCCACGAACCGGTCGGGTAGTCGCCGGCGCGCGGTCCGGCCTCGGCGCGACGGCCGGTCAGCTCCGCGACCGTGGGCGCCACCTGCTTCACGAACTTGATCCGGGTGCCGACCGGGGTCCACAGCCGCAGCGCGACGTCCGCGACCTCCTTGCCCATGGCCGCCTCCATCATCTGCGTGAAGTCGGCGGACAGGGCGGCCGGGTCGGCGACGATGTCGGCGGTGCCGAGGAGCGCGGAGGCGATCTGGGTGACCTCCCTGACCTCCCAGTCGGTTCCCACCCCGCGCGCGTCACACGTGAACCGTCCGGCACAGGCGTCCAGCGCGGCCTTCAGGTCCTCCGGCGACTCGTGCTCGTTGCGGCCGTCGGTCAGCAGGATGCCGTGGCGGATGGCGACGTCCGCCGAGGAGAGCAGCCGGTCCGCGAGCTTCAGCCAGGTGCCGATTGCGGTGCCGCCGCCCGCGCTGAGCCGGCGCAGAGCCTGCTTGGCCTGGCCCCGGGTGGCGGAGTCGGCCACCGCGAGCCGCCCGCCGCCGGGGTACACCTCGCGGGCCACGTGGGTGCCGTCGATCACCGCGAAGTGGACGCCGTCGCGCAGGGTGTCGATCGCGGCGGCCGTCGCGTCCCGGGCGTTGCGCATCTTGGTCGGCGGGTAGTCCATCGACCCCGAGCAGTCGACCATGAGCGCCACGGCGGCGGACGGGCCCTGGCCGGGCGAGTACAGGTGCGGCGCGGCGACCGCGCTGCCGATGGTTCCGCCGCCGGTCGCGCTGACCGTCACGATGGCGTTGACCTCGCGGCCGTCCTCGGGCAGGTACTCGTTCTGGTAGACCTCGACCGAGAACTGCGGCACGTTCGACTTCGAGAATTTGGCCATGCCTACTCTGATCCCCCTAGCAGCACCACTGTTGGCCCCACGGCCCGTGGGGTGATGACTGTGCGTGCCCGTACGGACCGGTCCCCTCCGGTCCGTCGGTGCTTCTCGTTCGTCGGCCCGTCCGGCCGCCGAGGCGCCCGCGGGCATCCCGCCCGGCGAGCGCGCTCAGGCCGATCCTGCCCCCTGGGGAGGGGCCGGGAACGGCATGACGGCCACTGTTACGTTGTCGTGGCCCCCGCCGTCGAGGGCCCGGCCCACCAGCACCTGTGCGCAGTGCAGCGGCCGCTCGGCCGCGTCCGGGGGCACGGCCTCGGCCATCTCCTCGGCGGCCTCCGCGTAGTTCCACAGTCCGTCGGTGCACACCACCACTACACCCGGCCGGTCCGGCTTGAAGGAAGCGGTGTGCGGCTCCAGTTCGTACGCGTCCGCGCCGAGCCAGCCCGTGATCGCGTGCGCGCGCTCGTCGGCGTACGCCTCGGCCTCGTTCATCAGTCCCGCGGACACCATCTGCGCCGCCCACGAGTCGTCCTCGGTGAGCCGGGCCGGGGGCGCGCTGCGGTCCACCGGGACCCAGTAGGCGCGGCTGTCGCCGACCCAGCCGACGACCAGCAGGTTCGGCGTGACGACGGAGCCGACGATGGTGCACGCCGGCGCGTTCTGGTGCGGGGCGTGCTCCTGGGCCGTCTCCGGTTCCTCCGCCAGGGCGTTGACGGCGCGGGCGGCGGCGACGATCGCGTCGTGCAGCGCCTGCTGCGGGTGGGTGCCGCGCGGCAGCGACTCCAGCACCGTCTCGTTGGCGGTGCGCGCCGCGGCGAGCGAGGCGTCGTCGGGGCGGGTCGCGGAGGACACGCCGTCGCAGACGATCGCGACGACCGCGGGGGAGCCGTCCGGGAGCGCGGTCGAGGAGATCGCGAACGAGTCCTCGTTGCGGTGGTGGCGCAACCCCCGGTCGCTGACCGCGGCGACCGCGCCCAACTGCAGTTCCATGTGGTCGCGTTCGCGCGGCTGGGCGTGCCCGCAGTTCTCGCAGTAGCCGTCCCGGTCGACGTGGCCCGCGCGACAGGCCACGCACACCTTCGTCCCGGCCGGCGGCGTGGCGAGGTCGGCGGTGCGCGGATCCGGCGGCTGGGGCGCGGCCAGCGGGTACTCGTCGGGCTCCCGGGGCCGGTCGAACCGTACGCCCCGCCCGGGGCCGGGCAGTTCGCCGCCGCCGGAGTCGGTGCCCGCGATGTCGGTGGGGCGGACCACCGGCGGGGGAGTGTCGGAGCTGGGCGGGGAGGCGAGGGGCCAGTCCACGGGCGCGGCCTCGTCGGGCGCGTCACCCGTCACCCCGTTCAGGGTGACGGTCGGCTGGTCCTCCGGCGGTGCGGGCACCGCCGAGAGGTCATGGCCGCACGCACCGCAGAAGCGGTCGTCCGAAGCGACGGGCCAGTCGCAGATCGGGCACTTCGTCAGCGCGGTCGGCTGGGGCATCTGCGACATCAACTACACCCACGTCCGGGGGCGGTAACGGTTGGCACGTTCCACCAGGTCGATCCTCTCCTCGCCGCCTTGGGCGAGCCGGGCCAAAGTGCGGTACGACCGCTCCAGTCCGAAGCGGAGGCCGCGCTCGTCCAGCGCGCTGCCGAGCAGCATCCGCGCCCCGGCCGGGGGCGCGGCGCCCTGGCTCCCGGAGAGTACCCAGTCCAGGGCACAGCCAAGGACCTCCGTGGACAACTGCTCGCGGCGCACCGCGTCCAGACCGTACCCGCCGAGCGCCTCGATCTGCCCGGCGGCCGCGGTCAGGTCGTCCAGGAACGGTACGTCCGGCGCGGTCCCGGCCGGGGCGGGGGCCGACCCGGTTCCGAGGGCCGCCTCGGGGCGGTGTCTGAGCCGCGCCCGTACGGCGGCGACCCGGGCGGCGGTGTAGTGGATGGACGCCTCCGGCACGGACTCCAGGGTGTGGACGGCGTTCTGCCGGTCCCCGGCGGTCAGCCGCACCCGGGCGAGCCCGAACGCGCTGCTGACGAAGCTGGGGTCGGTCGTCCATACCAGACGGTAGTACTCGGCGGCGTTGTCCAGCTGCCCGAGCACCTCGGCGCACAGACCGAGGGCCAGCTTGGGGGCGGGCTCGCCCGGGAAGGCGTCGTAGATCGCGTCGAACGACAGCGCGGCGTTCTCGTGGTCGCCGGTGGCCAGCGCGGTCACGCCCCGGTACCAGACCACCCGCCAGTCGTCGGGGTGGTCCCGCTCCAGGGCGTCCAGGGTGGCCAGCGCGATGGTGAACTCGCCCATCTCCAGCCGGGCCCGCAGTTCCCGCAGCCGCAGTTCCAGCGAGCCGCTGGGGGCCGCGTGCAGGGCAGTGATCAGCTCGGTCGGCGCGGAGGTCATGAGCCCTGCCAGGAACCCGGCGTTGGGGTCGCCGGCGTCGACCCGCGGGACCGGCAGCGCGAGGGCCGCGGCGGCGGTGTCGAGCGCCCTGGTGAGCCGGACGGGAGCGGCGGCACCGGCGGTCAGCGGCGGAGCGGCCGGTACGGAAGGCGAACCGCCGTTCTTCGTGCCGGTCCTGTCGCGGCGCCTGCCCAGCCGGGAGACGTCCCCGTCCAGCTTCGCGAACAGTTCCGTGTCCGTGACCCGCACCTCGGGCCCGAAGATCGTCGACAGGGCGGGGCGCGCCCGGCCCGTCTGGAGGGAGACGACCTCCCGCAGCACACCCGTCAGCTGCTCCGACATCTCCTGCGCGGAGGCGAACCGGCGGGCCGGGTCGGGGTCGGTGGCCCGTACCAGCAGCCGGTAGAAGGACTCGTACTGGCGGAAGACCTCGATGGTGTCCGGGTCGGGCAGGGAGTCCACGAACACGTTCGTGTAGCCCTGGAAGTCGAAGGTGAGGACCGCGAGCGTCCGCGCGACCGTGTACAGGTCGGAGGCCACCGACGGGCCCACGTCGGCGACCTCGGGCGCCTGGTAGCCGACCGTGCCGTAGATGGCCGACTCGTCGTCGTCCATCCTGCGCACCGCGCCCATGTCGATCAGCTTGAGCTGGTCCTCGGTCTGGATCGCGTTGTCGACCTTGAAGTCGCAGTACAGCAGGTTGCGGCTGTGGAGGTGGCCGAGTGCCTCCAGCGCCTCGATGCCGTACGCGCACGCCTGCTCGACCGGCAGCGGGTCCCGGCGCCCGTCCGCCGTGCGGCGGCCGTTGGCGATCTCCTTGAGCGACTTGCCGCCGACGTACTCCATGACGATGTACCCGTCCAGCGAACCGGTGCGCTGGTCGAGGTGCTCGACGAAGTTGTAGATACGGACGATGTTGGAGTGCTCGATCTCGGCGAGGAAGCGGCGCTCGGAGATCGCGGCGGCCATCGCGTCCTGGTCGCCGGTGTCCAGCAGACCCTTCAGCACGACCCAGCGGTCCGACACCGCACGGTCGATGGCCAGATAGATCCAGCCCAGACCGCCGTGCGCGAGACAGCCCACCACCTCGTACTGGCCGCGCACGATGTCGCCCGAGTGCAGCTTCGGCACGAACGAGTAGGGGTGGCCGCACTTGGTGCAGAAGCCCTCCGTGCGCCCAGGCCGCTCACCGCGCGCCCGGCCGACCGGCGCCCCGCAGTCGGAGCGCGAGCAGAACCGCTTCCGCTCGGGCACCTCGGCGGACTCCAGGACCATCGAGCGCGGGTCCGGGCGCGGTACGTCCGGGACCTGGACGAGACCGACGCCGAGCCGGGCCCGCCCGGAGGAGCTGGCGGTCTTGCCGGAGCTGCGCACCGACACCGAGCGGCCGGTGGTCCTGCCCGACAGGGCGCGAGAGAGCCGTCCGGACACCGAGCGCCGGGACTGCGATGAGCGCGCGGAGGTGCGCGAGGAGCGTGAGCCGGCGGATCCGGAGCCGCGTGAACCCCGGCCGCCCCCGGTGATGCCGGTGGGCGGGGAGTTGACCATGCCGTTCGTGGAGACGACCGGTGCCAGCCCGCACGTGTCGCAGTACAGCTCGCCGCCGCCCATGTCCTCGTACGATCCCGGGCAACCGGGCCGCTGACACGACGGCTGCGGAGCCTCTTCGCCCGCCGGGTCCTCGCCCGCCGGGTCCTCGCCCGTCGGGTTCTCGCCCGCCGGGTCCTCGCCTGTCGGGTCCTCGCCCGTCCGGCCTTCCTCGGTCCGACTCACGACTCCTCCTCCCTCCGGTCCTGGGGCTCCCGCCGGGCCGGCACCGACTGGCCCAGCAACTCGGCGGCCGCGTGCTGGTAGCGCAGCACCGCCATCTCGGCCACCCGCAGGTCGCAGGGGGCGCTCCACAGCATGCGCCGCGCCGCGTCGTACCGCTCGACCAGCAGCGAGTCCTCCGCGAAACCGTGCCGGGCGACCTTCGCCTTGTACGCGTCGAGCCGGCCGCGCAGCTCCGCGCGGACCGCCAGCGGCGCGGTGACCGCCGTCAACGACTCGCGGGCCCGCAGCAGTTCGTCGTCCGCCTTCTGCTCCAGGGACTCCAGGAGCGGGGACAGCCGGTGCCACTGCGCGTGTCTGCGGTACTCGGCCGCCATCGCCAACTGTTCCTGCAGCACCGTCGGCGGACCGCTCACCACGGGCACCTCGGTCGCGGCGATCTTCGCCAGCACCTCACCGCGCGCGCTGCGCGCCTCGGCGAGCGTACGGTCCGCGCGGCTCAGCACGTCCCGCAGCTTCACCAGCCGCGACTCCGCGTCCTGCCGGACCGTCAGCACGGCGTCGATCTCCCGCCGGACCTCGTCCAGGGCCCGCGCCTCACGGTCGTACGTCGTGGTGTCCGGGCGGCCGCCGCCGGGCGCCGAACTGCCCGGGGAGGGCACCCAGAAGGCCAGCGGGTCGGAGACGACCTGCTCCCGGAGCCGGGTCAGGGTGCGGGTGATCCGCTCCAGGTCGTCGCCGGCCGGGTGCTCGCCGGGGCGTACGCCGACGGAGTGCGCGAGCTGGCGGGTGCGCTGGAGCTCGGCGGCCAGCAGATCGATCCGGGCGGGCAGCGCCGACCACACCGCGTCGGCGGCCACGACCATGTCCAGCGAGGACGCGTACAGATCGTTCATCCGGTCCACGAGCGTGACCAGCGAGAACTGCTCGCTGAGCCGACTCGTGCCCTGGAGGGTCGGCGCGTTCGCCATCGCGGTGGCGCTGCCCGCGACCGTCACGGCCTCGCCGCGCAGCAGTTCGGTCAGCTCCACCAGGTCCTCACGGCTCGACCAGCGGCGCCGCGAGCGGATCTCCCGGGCGGAGCGCAGCGCGTCGGAGTAGGCGTCGAAGTACGCCCACAGCAGCGTGATCGACGCGTCCGCGGCCGTCCAGCGCTCCTTGGTGACACCGGTCAGCGCGGCGCCTTCGAGCAGCCTGCGGCCCGCGTGGTCCTGCAGGGCGAGCAGCGAGGTCTCGATGGCCTCGTGCTCCGCGCCGAGCCGCGCGAGCGCACGGTCCACCTCGTCCCGGTCCATCACCGGCCCGGTGGATCCCGCGACGCCCATCGATCACCTCTCGCTGCTGTCGGTGTCCGTCAGTTGGATGCGGCCCTCTGAATACGATCCTCGTACGTCGGTCCTGCGTGTCAGTCCCGGTACGGCTGGGGGGAGGGCGGCCGGGACTTCTCCGCGCCCCCGACCATCGTGGCGGACAGCCAGGTGGTGTACGAGTCCTGCCAGCCGTCCTTGAGATAGTCCACCAGCACCTGGTTGACCCGGCGTACCAGATCCTCCGCGTCCAGGTTCATCGCCACGCCGTAGTACTCGGTGGTGAACGGCTCACCCTTGAGATCGACCGTCGGGTCCTGCGCCGCCTGGCTCGCGGCGAGCGCGCCGTCGGTGACCACGGCGTCGACCTGGCCGAGCTGGAGCCGTACCAGGCAGTCGAGTTGGTTGGGCACCTGCAGGGAGATGTCGGTGGAGGCGGGCACCTCGCCCGATGCCTTGCCGGCCGTGAGGGCGGAGAGGGCGGTGGAAGTGGCCGCCGTGCAGATCTTCTTGTTCGCCAGGCTCTTGCCATAGCCCTTGATCGGCGAGGACTTGGGGGCCAGGACCTGCTGTCCGGTCCTGAAGTACGGCTGGGAGAAGGCGACTTCGTCCATGCGTTCGCAGCTGATCGTCATCGTGCGGACCACCATGTCGACCTCCCCCTCCTGGAGCGCGGGGATGCGCCGGCTGGTGGGGATCGCCTTGAAGTGCACCTTGTCCGGGTCGCCGAGTATCTCCTCGGCGATGCGGTGCACGATGTCGATGTCGAAGCCCTCCAACTGGGCCTCGTCGGCCTTGCCGTTCGGGTCGCGGTAGCCCCAGCGGTAGCTGTTCTGGTCGACGCCGACCGTGAGGTAGCCCTTGTCCTCGATCCGCCGGATCGTCTCGCCGGAGTCGTCCGAGGAGGGCCTGAGGCTCCGGTCCTGCGGGTCGTTCTTCTTCTTGCAGTCCTCGTCCACCCGGGCCTGCGTCCCCCGGGCGACCCCCAGGCCCCCGGTGGCCGTGACGCCGTCGCCGCGGGTCCCGCTCACCGGCAGCACCAGGGCGAAGACCACGGCCAGGGCGCACAGGACCGCCATCGCGCCCACACCGCCCCAGCCCCTGAGACCGGCCCGCAGACGTCGTACCGCATTCATCGCGACCCCTTGCACCGCGCCTCCTCCCGCCGCCGTCACCGGTACTCCGAAAGCCTGCGCCCGATGCCGAGCACCGCGCCCGCCGCGCCGATCACGGCCAGGACCGCCGCGCCCACGGGGAGCCCGAGCATCGCCTCACGGCCGTCCTCGGCCGCCCGCTTGAACTCCTTCGCCTCGTAGGCGCTCGCGAGGCCCAGGTTCCGGTCGACCTCGTCGAAGCACTCGCCCGTCGGCTTGTCACCGTTCTTGCAGGTGGCGGTGGCCCTGCCGCCGATCACCTGGGCGAGGGCGCACTGGTAGTCGCCCAGATCGTCGGCCGCGCGGGCGCTCTTGTGCCGGGCGTTCCACTCCTCCATACCGGCGCCGGCCGCCTTCAGGGGCTTCTCGCCGCCGGCGTTGTCGGCGACCCGCTCGGCAGCGGCCAGCCGCTTCCTGAGCGTCGCCATACTGGTTTCGAACGCGTAGTCGAACTTGTCCACGCTCTCGCCCTTGGCGTCCTTGATGGTCTCCGCGCCCCGGCTGATCAGGGTCAGGTTCTCGTTGCCGCGTGCGGTGAGGGAGGCGATCCGGGCGTCGTTCAGCACGGTCAGGGACCGCACCCCGTTGTCGTAGGAGTCGTTCAGCCCCGAGCGGGCGAGGGTGTGGCCGCCGGCCAGCCACAGCAGGACGACGGTCGACGCGGCCGTCGCCGCGACGAGCCCCTGGTTCAGCACCCGGTTGGTCCGCCGGTAGTTACGGCGCTGGGCCCAGACGAGGCCGCCGAGGGCGAGGACCCCGAGACCGATCGCGGCCCACGGATACGCGGTGGCGTCCGCGTAGTCGTCGCGCAGCCGCTCGTTCTCGTTGTCGTAGATGCTCCGGGCCTCGTCGAGCATGCCCTGCATCTTGTCGTTCGCGTAGCGCAGATAGGCGCCGCCCAGCGGGTAGCCCAGGCGGTTGTTGGCGCGGGCCCGCTCGACCAGGCCCTTGTACTCGGGGAGCAGGGTGTTCAGCTTGGCGATGCGTTCCTCGGAGTCGGAGCCGGACTCCGACGCGGTCGCGGCGAGGGCCAGTTGCTTGGCGGCCTCCCGCATCTCCCGCTCGTAGTCCTTGCGCGACTCCTCGGTCTCCTGCCCGCCCGCGAGGAACCCGCTGGAGGCCGCCGTGTTGGCGGCGGCCAGGGAACTGTAGATCTCGGCCGCCGCCGAGCTGAGGGGCTGGCTGCCGTGGAGCACGTCGTCGGCCGCGGCGGAGCGGTCGTTCATCTGCCAGGCGGTGACGGAGCCGAACGCGACGACGAGGAGGGCGAGGAGGGCGCCGATGATGCGCAGCCGGCCCGGCTCGGTCGTCGCGGCGGCGCGCAGCTGGTCGACACCCTCCGCGAAGGCCGTCCGGCGCGGCGGGCCGCCGTCGGGGTCCGGGGACGGAACAGGGGGCCTCGGGGCGTGCGAGACCTGGGACGGCACGGCCGGGCCCGGCCCCGCGGGCGGTGCCGTCGGAGCCGTGCTGCCCTCCGGCGTGAATGTCACCCGACCTCCCCCTGGTCATCCGTCCGGCACCGCCGTCCGTGCGAGCGGACGCAGGTGCACGGCCGCAAGTATCGCCGCCGGGGGGTGACCACGCACAGACCTTGACTCGATCTTGTTCCCCGATCGTGTCCGTACGTGCCGTGCCTGCCGGATCCCGGCGCAGCACAAGGCTTCCCGCACCACCCCCCGCCCATGAATACGCGGCTCGGCCGGGTTCGGTTCCCTGCGGGTTCGAACGTGTTCGAGGGGGAGTGGCGGGGGTGGCGGGGCCGCCGGATCACCTTCCTTCGTAGTGCGCCCGCACGCGCGCGTGCACGGTCCTCGGCGCGCCCACGCGGTCCAGCCCGAGCAGCGCCGCGCCCAGCACCGGGGCGGCCGTGACCACCCGGGGGACCGCCTTGGGCGCGGCCGCCGCCAGCCCCTCGCGGATCCGGCCGTCGAGCAGGGGGTGCCGGGCGGCGAGGACACCGCCGCCCAGGAGGACGGGCGTCTCCTCGCCGAGGAGGTCCAGGCGGGTCAGGGCCACCGTCGCCATGGCCACCACCTCCTCGGCCATGCGGCCCACCAGCGAGCGGGCCACCGGGTCGCCGGCGGTCGCCGTGGCGAACAGGACCGGGGTGAGCTCATGGCGGCGGACGGCCGGGATGCGCTCCAGGTGCAGGGCCTCGACCAGGGCGTACACGGAGTCCAGGCCGAAGTGCGCGGGCAGCGCGGCGGCGAGGGCCGTGGGACCGCCCCGGCCGTCCTCCGCGCGGGCGGCGTGCCACATCGCCTCCTCGGCCAGGCCCCAGCCGCCGCCCCAGTCGCCGGAGATGCGGCCGAGCGCCGGGAAGCGGGCGGTGCGGCCGTCGGGACGCATGCCGACGCAGTTCACGCCGGCGCCGCACACCACGGCCACGCCCCGCGGCTCGGCCACGCCGGCCCGCAGGATGGCGAAGGTGTCGTTGCGGACCTCGACGGTCTCGCCCCACGCGCGCGTGCGCAGCGCCGCCGCGAGCCCTTCCTCCTCGACGGGGAAGTCCGCGTTGGCCAGACACGCCGAGACATGGTCGACGGAGCCGACCCCCGCCTCGGCGAAGGCCCGCCGTACGACCTCCGCGAGGCCGTCGACCGCGACCCCCACGCCCACGGCGGGCGGCTGGAACCCGCCGCCGCGCGCCGTGCCCAGCACCTCCCCGTCCGGCGCGATCACGGCCACGTCGGTCTTGCTGTTGCCCGCGTCGACGGCGAGCACGCTACCGGGCCCGCCCGGCCTGCCCGGTCCGCCCGGCCCGCTGGTCCCGCCGGGCCCGCTGGGCTCGTTCGGTCCGCCGGGTCCGCCGGGTCCGCCGGGTCCGCCGGGTCCGCCCGGTCCGCCAGTCCCGGCGCCGGCGCGTACGCCGTCGGTCACGCCCACGCGAGGTGCTCCCGGTTGTGGGCGATCAGCCGGTCCGTGAGGTCCTCGGCGTACGCGTACTGCCCGATCAGGGGATGCGCGAGCAGTGCGCGGAACACCCGGTCCCGGCCGCCGCGCAGGGCCGCGTCCAGGGCCAGGTCCTCGTACGCGGTGACGTTCGCCATCAGGCCGGCGTACAGCGGGTCCACCGTCGGGACCGGCAGCGGCGCCGCCCCCTGACGGCCCACGGCGGCCTGCACCTCGATCACCGCGTCGGCGGGGAGGAAGGGGAGCGTGCCGCCGTTGAGGGTGTTCACCACCTGGTACGGGCTGCCCCCGTCGCCCAGCAGCGACGCGGCCAGGTCGACGGCCGCCTCCGAGTAGAACGCCCCGCCCCGCCTGCCGAGCAGCGCGGGCTTCTCGTCGAGCGAGGGGTCCGCGTACATCTCCAGCAACTCCCGCTCCATCGCGGCCACTTCGGCGGCCCGCGAGGGCTTGGTGCCCAGCTCCCGGACGACCTCGTCGTGGGCGTAGTAGTACCGCAGGTAGTAGGACGGGACCACGCCGAGGCGGTCCAGGACCGGGCGGGGCAGCCGCAGGTCGGCGGCGATGGTGTCGCCGTGGCCGGCCAGCAGCTTCGGCAGGACGTCCTCGCCCGAGGGGCCGCCGAGGCGGACCCCGGTCTCCCAGGTGAGATGGTTCAGGCCCACGTGGTCCAGGTGGACCTCGGCCGGGGCCACACCGAGATGCGCGGCGAACTTCCGTTGCAGGCCGATCGCCACGTTGCACAGGCCGACCGCCTTGTGGCCGGCCCGCAGCAGGGCGCGGGTCACGATCCCCACCGGGTTGGTGAAGTCGATGATCCAGGCGTCCGGGTTGGTCCGGCGGACCCGCTCGGCGATGTCCAGGACGACCGGGACCGTCCGCAGCGCCTTCGCCAGACCGCCGGCGCCGGTCGTCTCCTGCCCGACGCAGCCGCACTCCAGCGGCCAGGTCTCGTCCCGCTCGCGGGCGGCCTGGCCGCCGACGCGGAGCTGCAGGAGGACGGCGTCGGCGCCCTCGACGCCCCGGTCCAGGTCAGCGGTGGTGACGATCCGTCCGGGGTGCCCCTGGCGGGCGAAGATCCGGCGGGCCAGCCCGCCGACCAGCTCCAGCCGGTCGGCGGCCGGATCGACGAGCACCAGCTCCTCGATCGGCAGGGTGTTCCTGAGCCGGGCGAACCCGTCGACGAGTTCGGGTGTGTAGGTCGAGCCTCCGCCGACCACGGTGAGCTTCATAGTTGTATCAACCCTTAACTCCGGTCAGGGTGACGCCTTCGACGAACGCCTTCTGCGCGAAGAAGAACACGAGGATCACGGGGGCCATGACCAGCACGGTCGCGGCCATGGTCAGGTTCCAGTCGGTGTGGTGCGCGCCCTTGAAGGACTCCAGGCCGTAACTGAGCGTCCAGGCGGCCGGGTTCTCCGAGGCGTAGATCTGCGGGCCGAAGTAGTCGTTCCAGGCGTAGAAGAACTGGAAGAGCGCGACGGCCGCGATGCCCGGCTTCGCCATCGGCAGGACGACCCGCAGCAGGGTGCGCAGTTCGCCGCAGCCGTCGACCCGGGCCGCGTCCAGGTACTCGTCGGGGATGGTCGTCAGGAACTGGCGCAGCAGGAAGATCGAGAACGCGTCCCCGAACGCCATCGGGACGATCAACGGCCACAACGAGCCGGACAGGTCCATCTGCTTGGCCCAGAACAGGTACATCGGGATCACGACGACCTGCGGCGGCAGCATCATCATCGAGATGACCAGCATCAGCGCCAGATTGCGGCCCCGGAAGCGGAACTTGGCGAGGGCGTAGGCCACGGGGACGGACGACACGACGGTGAGGACCGTGCCGAGGCCGGCGTACAGGAGCGTGTTCTTCCACCAGGTCAGGAAGCCGGGGGTGTCCAGGACCTGGCGGTAGTTGCCCCATTCCCAGGTGTCCGGGACGAGGTCGCGGGTGAGTGTCTGCTGGTCGCCCATCAGCGAGGTCAGCACGACGAAGACGAAGGGCAGGGTGAAGAAGAGCGCGGCGGCCACGCCCAGCGAGTGGACGGCGATCCACTCCAGCAGCGCCCGCCGGCGGGCGGTCCGCTCGCTCGCCGTGGTGGCGGCCGGCGCCACGGGCCTGTCGCGTACATCGAGTACCTGGGTCATCGGTCACCCGCTCCGATCAGTCCGCCCCGGCGCCGCATCAGCAGCGCCGTGAACACCATCGACAGGGCGAACAGCACGAGGGCGACCACACAGGCGGAGCCGTAGTCGAAGCGCTGGAAGCCCAGGTTGTAGACGAGCTGCGGCAGCGTCAGCGTCGACTTGTCGGGGTAGCCGGGCTCGAACTGCTGCCCGGAGCCGCCGATGACGCCGGAGGCGACCTTTCCGGCCACCAGGGGCTGCGTGTAGTACTGCATGGTCTGGATCACGCCCGTGACCACGGCGAACATCACGATCGGCGAGATGGTCGGCAGGGTGACGAACCGGAACCGCTGCCAGGCCGACGCCCCGTCCAGCTCGGCCGCCTCGTACTGCTCCTTCGGCACGTCGAGCAGCGCGGCCATGAAGATGACCATCAGGTCGCCCACGCCCCACAGCGCGAGCGCGGTGAGCGCCGGCTTGGACCAGGCGGGGTCGGTGAACCAGCCGGGTGCCGGCAGGCCCAGCCCTTCGAGGACGGAGTTGACCGGCCCGGTCCCGGGGTTGAGGAGGAAGACGAAGGCCAGCGTCGCGGCGACCGGCGGCGCGAGGTACGGCAGGTAGAAGAGGGTCCGGAAGACGCCCGCGCCGGTCTTGATCTTGGTGATGAGCAGACCGACACCGAGCCCGAACAGCACCCGGCAGGTCACCATCACCAGGACCAGCCAGAGCGTGTTGCGCAGGGCCGGCCAGAACAGCGGGTAGTCCTCGAAGACGTAGGTCCAGTTGCCGAGGCCCCGGAAGACCGGCGTACCGAAGCCGTCGTACTTCATCAGCGAGAAGTACACGGTCGACACCAGCGGATAGGCGAAGAAGACGCCGAACCCGATCAGCCAGGGCGACAGGAAGGCCACCGTGCGGAGCGCCGACCGGCGGCGCTTCGAGCGGAGCGTGTGCGTGGACGCGAGAGCCGCACGCGGGGAGAGCGTGGACATCGGCGGGATCCCGTTCCCGTACCGCTACTTCGCCTGCGCGATGTCGGTGTCGATCTGCGCCGCGGTCTTCTCCAGCCCCCGGCGCAGATCCTTCACCTTGCCGGACTCGTACTGGTAGCCGAAGTCCTGGAGCGTCGTCTGGTACGTCGAGCCGTTGACGGAGGCCGGCGGGGTGTTCGAGTGCGGGTTCTGCGCGATGTCCAGGAACGTCTTGAAGCCCTCGTCCACCTTCAGGTCGGGCGACTTCAGGGCGGCGAACGTGGACGGCACGTTGTGGATGGCGTTGGCGAAGGAGACGACGGCCTCGGTGTCGGTCGTCAGGTACTTCACCAGTTCCCAGGCCGCGTTCTGCTTCCGGCTCTGCGGGGCGATGCCGATGACCGTGCCGGAGAGGAAGCCCTTGCCGTACTCGTCGACCTCGTCGTCGGCAACGGGCATCGGCGCGGTGCCGATCTCGAAGTCGGTCCCCGCTTCCCGCGCCATCCCCAGCCGCCACTCGCCGTCCAGTTGCATGGCCACCTGGCCGGTCTCGAAGGGGTGCTTGGCGCCCCACTCGTCACCGAAGGTGTTCCGGTACTTCTCCAGCTTCGCGAAGCCGCCGAGCGAGTCCACCAGCTTCTTCTGGTAGGTGAACATCTCCGCGAACGCCGGGTCCTCGGCGATGTTCGACTTGCCCTCGGCGTCGAAGTAGGAGTGGTCCCACTGCGCCATGTAGTGGTCCACGACCGTCTCGTAGCCGTGGTAGTTCGGCATGAACCCGAGCTGCGCGTAGCCGTCGCCCTTGCTCTTCGTCAGCTTCTTGGCGTCCACGGCGAACTCCGACCACGTCTTCGGCGGGGACGTGATGCCCGCCTTCCGATACGCGTCCTTGTTGTAGTACAGCCCGTACGCGTCGCCCAGCAGCGGCAGCGCGCACCGGGTGCCCTCGAACTGCGTGTAGTCCAGCATCGGCTTCGGGATGATCTTGTCGAGGTCGAGCTTCGACTTCGTGATGAAGGGCCCCAGATCGGCGAAGGCCCCGGAGGAGCAGAACTTGCCGATGTTGGACGTGGTGAACGAGGACACGACGTCCGGCCCCTTCGAACCGCCCGCCCGCAGCGCCTGGTTGAGCTTGTCGTCGTTGATGTTCCCGACGACCTTCACCGTGATGTTCGGGTGTTTCTTCTCGAACCGGTCCACGTTCGCCTGGATCGCCTTCACCTCGCCGGGCGCGCTCCACCCGTGCCAGAAGGTGATGGTCGTCCGGGCGTTCGGGTCGTCGGAGGAGGTGGTGTCGGCCTGACCGGTGCAGGCGGTGGCGAGGAGGGCGAGGGAGGCGGTGGCGGCGAGAGCGATCGCCGCGTTCTTGGATATTTTGGACATGGAGGGGTCTCCTGAGGGAGGGGAGGGGTGATCGGGAAGGACGGGGGCGCGCCCGGGAACCTCAGAGGCGCGAGACCGTGGCGATGTGCGGCTCCGCCGCGTGGGCGCGACCGGCCGCGACGGGCGGTTTTCGAACGACCTGAAACGCGGCCGAACTCAGCGGAGCGCCAACGTGTCGAAGACCTCGTCACGCGTCGTCGCGAGCGCACTCTCCAACGCCCCCCGCAGCACGGGGTGTTCGAGTACGTCGCCGAGAACCAGCCGCGGCCGGGAAGCGGCCAGTTCGCCCAGCTCGGCCGCCACGAGAGCCCGCAGAGGCTCCCCGCCGGAGGCCAGCGCCGAGCCGCTGAGGACGATGAGTTCGGGATCGAGTACGGACACGAGCGCGGCCAGTCCGGTGGCGACGGCGGTGGCGTACGTGGCCAGAAGTCGCCGGTGCGGACCGGAGTCGACCGCGGCGGCCCGCGCCACGAGGGCGGCGGCGACCTCGGTGTACGGGCCGTCGGGAATGTCGGTGATGCCCAGCTCACGGGCGAGCCGGGGGATGACCTGCGAACCGGCGAGCTCCTGGAAACCCCCGCTGTTCGCTTTGGTCACCTGGCGCACCAGCGGCACCCCCGGGACCGGCAGGAAACCGACCTCGCCGGCGCCCCCGGTGAACCCCCGGTGCAGCCGTCCGCCCAGCACCACGGCCGCGCCGAGACCGCCCTCGTTCCACAGCAGGACGAAGTCCTCGTGGCCCCTGGCCGCGCCCAGCCGTTGTTCGGCGAGGGCGGCGAGGTTCACGTCGTTCTCGTACTCCACCGGCATCGGCAGCGCGGCGGCGAGTTCGTCGAGGAGGGTGGGGGAGTGCCAGCCGGGCAGGTGCGAGGCGTACCGCAGCCGCCCGGTGCCCGGGTCGAAGGCGCCGGGTGTGCCGATGACCAGCCGGCGCACGTCCGCCCGGACGAGCCCGGCGGCCTTGACCGCCCCGTCGAGGGCGGTCGTGACCTGGCGTACGACGGGTTCGGCGGGACGCCGTCCGGGGGTGGGGACGGCGAACTCGCCGACCGTGCGGCCGGTGATGTCGGCGACGGCGGCCAGGACGCGTTCGGGGGTGACGTCCAGGCCCGCGGCGTACGCGGCGGTCGGGTCGACCGCGTAGAGCTGGGCGTTGGGGCCGGGCCGTGCCGTGCCCGTGCCCGGACCGCCGGTGCCGGACCCTTCCGTGCCGGTGCCCGTGGCGATCACGAGTCCGGCGGCTTCGAGGCGGGCCAGCAGCTGGGAGGCGGTCGGCTTGGACAGTCCCGTCAGCTTGCCGAGCCGGGTCCGGGAGAGCGGGCCGTGCTCCAGCAGCAGATCGAGTGCGGCACGGTCGTTCATGGCGCGCAGTACGCGGGGTGTTCCTGCCATGGTCCGCCACCTGCCAACTGTTAGGAAAGTTTCCTGTCGGATGTCCAGGACGATAGGACTAGACCAGGTGGGCGTCAATATCCGGCCAGTAAAAACCGCCCCCGGGCAACGGAGTCGTTACCCGGGGGCGGTGGTGTCGGCGGCGCGCGAGGCGGTGCGGTCGCACCTCACCTCACGCGCGTCACCTCACTTCACTTCACTTCACTTCACGTCGACGAAGTCCCCCGCGGACTTCACGGCCGCTGTGGTCGACGTGCCCGCGAACACGTAGCGGTAGGTGCCGTCCTTCGACGCCGTCACCGTGGTCGACAGGGCGCCGGTGGTGCCGGAGGTCACCGTCTTCACGTCCGTGTACGCGGTGGCGCCCTTGGCCTTGAACTGCAGGGCCACCTTCTGGCCCTTGTAGCCCGCGTAGCGGCCGGTGTTCCAGTCGGCGCGGGTGAGCGTGCCCTTGACGGTCAGGGTCTTGCCCTTGACGGCCGGCTCGGGGGTGGCGTTGACGGTGGCCTTGGCGAGCCGCTGGAGCTTGGCGGTGCCGAGGTTGCCCCAGATGTCGCTCCCGAGGTGGAAGCTGATGTGGTCGTCGGAGTCGTCCTCGTCGATGGCCTGCTCGCTGTAGAAGGCGGCCGCCTTCCAGGTGGTGGCGTCCGCGCCCTCGAAGAGGCTGTCCCGAGGATCGATGGTGAGCTTCGTGGTGCAGGACTCGGTCACCGTGGTGTCGGTCGTCGCCGTCGGGGTGCAGACGGGCTGCTTGGGCGGGCTCTCGATGGCGTTGTCGGGCTCCGCGAGCCTGCCTCGGTAGAGGGCGACGCCCAGGAAGTTGTTCTTGTAGTCGACCTTGAAAGCGGTCGGCCGGGTGAGGCTGTACGTGACCGGAACGGTCACCTCGGCCTTGGTGCCGATGACGATCGGCTTGCCGTTGTTGACGGTGACAGCGCCGAAGGTCAGGTCGGGCGAGTCGGCCAGCGCGGCGGGCGAGGCCAGGCCGGTGAGAGCCAGGGCGCCGGACACGGCGGCGCCTATGGCGAGCTTGCGCATGAGTCCCCACATTCGAGACGGGCCCCTGGGCGTTGCGCTCCAGAACAAGGGCCGCCTGTGGAAGTGACACTAGGCGATCACCTGTGCGAGGGGAATGCGGGGTACCTGTGGAGACGGTAACGAAACCGCAGGTCAACCGGATGTTGGCGTTCCGGGTGCCTCGCGGGAAGAGGCACCCGGCCATGCAAAAACCCGGACCGTCAGGCGGAGATGCCGTCGATCCGGGCCATCGCGTCGTCCGCGCCGAACGGCTGCAGGTAGGGCAGCCAGCGCGGGTCCCTATGCCCGGTGCCGATGATGCGCCAGGCCAACCCGGACGGCGGAGCGGGTGCGTGGCGGAGCCGCCAGCCGATCTCGACGAGATGACGGTCGGCCTTGACGTGGTTGCAGCGGCGGCACGACGCGACGACGTTGTCCCAGACGTGCTTGCCCCCGCGACTGCGCGGGATGACGTGGTCGACGCTGGTTGCGACGCCACCGCAGTACATGCACCGGCCCCCGTCACGGGCGAACAGCGCCCGACGGGTCAGAGGAACGGGCCCCCGATAGGGAACCCGGACGAATCGCTTGAGCCGGACCACGCTGGGTGCGGGGACTGTGACGGTCGCGCTGTGCAGATAGGCGCCGGATTCCTCCAGGGAGACCGCCTTGTTCTCCAGGACGAGGACGAGCGCGCGGCGGAGCGGTACGACACCGAGCGGCTCGTACGACGCGTTGAGGACCAGGACGTGCGGCACGGATGCCTCCTTGTACGCCGGCGGCGCGTGGCTCGCGCCGTGGACGATCCGTAGTCAGTCTCCCCTCATGCCTGGTGGAAGCGCCACCATGTCCCGGTAACGGGCTGGGAGTGTTTTCGACCACACCTTGATTCATCCCCCGTCGAGTGCGCCCTTCACTCCCTGGTGAGCGCCTTGTCTCCCTCGAACATGGCGACGACCTCCACACAATGCCCCGTTAGTGTGGTGGGCCTGCCCGTCCGGTGACCCATCCGTGACCTGACGGATCTTGACCGCCGTACCGGAGGGCAGATAGAGCACCTGGAGGTATCCCGCCGTGTCGTCCGTTTCTTCCCTGCCCCTCCTACTGGCCGCCGCCACGCCGACGCCGTCCCCCTCGGAGACGTCGACGACCCCCGCGGTGCCGTCGCTGGAGGACGCCCAGGAGAGCGCGACCAACGCCGCCAGCTGGGTGGAGGAGAACTGGTCCACATGGCTGGCGATCGGTCTCCGCGTCCTGCTGATCGTGGTGATCGCGGCGGTGCTGAGAGTGTTCGTCCGGCGGGCGATCACCAAGCTCATAGACCGGATGAACCGCTCCGTGCCGGGCGTCGAGGGCGGCACCCTCGGCGGGCTGCTGGTCAACGTGGAGCGCCGCCGCCAGCGCTCTCAGGCCATCGGCTCGGTGCTGCGCTCGGTGGCGTCCTTCCTCATCCTCGGCACCGCCGCGCTGATGGTCCTCGCCACCTTCGAGATCAACCTCGCGCCCCTGCTGGCCTCCGCCGGTGTCGCGGGCGTCGCCATCGGTTTCGGCGCCCGGAACCTGGTCACGGACTTCCTCTCCGGCGTCTTCATGATCCTTGAGGACCAGTACGGCGTCGGTGACACCGTCGACGCGGGCGTCGCCTCCGGCGAGGTCATCGAGGTCGGCCTGCGCGTCACCAAGCTGCGTGGCGACAACGGCGAGATCTGGTACGTCCGCAACGGCGAGGTCAAGCGCATCGGCAACCTCTCCCAGGGCTGGGCCACGGCCGGCGTCGACGTCATCGTCCGTTACGACGAGGATCTCGACAAGGTCCGCCGCACTCTCCTGGAGGTCGGCGAGGCGATGAGCAAGGAGGACCCCTGGAACGAGCTTCTGTGGGGCCCCATCGAGGTTCTCGGCCTCGACGACGTGCTCCTGGAGTCGATGGTCGTCCGCGTCTCCGCCAAGACGATGCCCGGCAAGGCTCTCACCGTCGAGCGTGAGCTTCGCTGGCGCATCAAGAAGGCCTTCGACGCCGCCGACATCCCCATCGTCGGCGGCACCCAGGCCCTCGCCGCCGACAACCCGGACGCCGACCCGACGGCCGGCGTGTCGGCCCCGTCCGTCTACTCCAGCACGACATCGCCCCAGTCGGAGCGGGCCACCCCGATCGCGCCTTCGGGGGTGCCGAAGTAGCGCACGCCCCTCGCGGCGGCCCAGGAGCACCCCCGTGTCCCCTGGGTCGCCGCGTCTTCGGGCCCTACGTGTACCGCAGCTCCGCGGGCCGGATCGTGCGGCGCAGCAGCGGCAGGGACGTGGCGGCCGCGAGGAGGCAGGCGCCGTATGCCGCGACAGGGACCAGGAGCGAGCCGTAGGGGATCCACGGGGTGCCGCTCAGGGCCGTGGAATACGTGGCGGCGAACGCCGTACCGCACAGGCCCGCGACGAGCACCGACGGCGCCAGGGGCAGGGCCGTCTCCAGCAGCAGCGCACGACGCAGCACCTCGTACGGCACCCCCGTGGCGACCTGGGCCGCCAGGCCCCGGCGGCGGGTCGCGAGGGACTCGGCGGTGCCGACGGCCAGCCCGAAGAGGGTGATGGCGAAGCCGATGAGGATCGCGGCGGCGGAGAGGTTCAGGCCGGTGGTGTAGAAGTCGGCCCTGTCCCTCAGGTAGTCGTACTTGTCGATGCTCGCGAGCAGCGCATGTCGAATGCCCATGAATCCGCTGCCGACCACGGTCCCCATCACCACCGCCGCGTGGGTGCGCGCCGCGGACCACGGGTCGTCGCGCAGCCGCTCGGCGGCGATCAGCACGGCGGGTGTCTCGGCGCGCGCGGCGAGCAGCCGGCCGGTGAACTTCGAGACCGCACCCGAGAGCCACACCGCGCCCGCGCCCGCGGCGAGCAACGCGCCGGAGAGCGTCAACGGCGCTTGAACGGGTGAGATGTCCGGCATGTCGCGGCTGGTGTTGGCGACGAAGAGCAGTGCCCCGAGCGCCACCAGCGCGACCGCGCCCAGGAACACCCGTCCGGGCCCACGGCCCGTGCTCGGCCGCACCCGGCGCACCCAGCCCAGCGGAGAGGCCACCACGTGGCGCAGCGCCAGCGCACTCGCGACCGCGCCCAGCACCGGTACCCCCAGCGCCACCAGGGCGATGCCGACCCAGGCCAGGGCGGGCGGGGTCCACGTGCTCAGCAGGAGCAGCACGAAGAAGACCGTGACGACCAGGGAGCCGACCAGACCGGCCGCCGCCGTCTCCAGCGCGGCGATCCTGCGTACCTGGGTCACCGATGCCCCGGCCAGCCGCAGCCCGGCCAGCCGTCGATCACGCTGCACGGCACCGACACGCGTGCACTGCGCGAGGAGCCCGAGCACCGGGATCAGCAGGAGCAGCAGGGTGACGATCACCCCGGAGCGCTCACCGGGGTGATTGAGCAGACCGTTGCCGAACTGCACGCTGTACTGGCCCTCCAGCGAGGCCAGTGCGGCCGCCGCCATGCCGAAGCCGGTGGCCAGGGCCGCTCCGAGGGCCGTCAGCAGCACCCGCCACCGCTCGCGACGGTCGGAGCCCCGGGTCAGCAGGACGGTCAGCCGAAGATCGTTCGCCAGCGCCTTCACCGGTTCACCTCCAGTGCCGCGCCGGCGTCCGACACCACGACCCCGTCCTCCAGCACGACCTCGCGGTCCGCGTACGCCGCGGTCTGCGCGTCGTGGGTGATCAGCAGCACCGCCGTACCCGACTCCCGGGCCGCGTGCGTCAGCGACGCCATCACCTGCTCGCTCGCCAGTGAGTCCAGCGCCCCGGTCGGCTCGTCCGCGAACACCACCTGCGGTGCGGTCACCAGGGCCCGGGCCAGCGACACCCGCTGTGCCTGACCGCCACTCATCTCGCCGGGCCGCTGCTCCCCCTGCCCGCGCACCCCGAACCGCTCCAGCCACTCCCCGGCCCGCTCCCGCGCCGCCTGCCGGGCCGTGCCGGCCAGCAGCAGCGGCAGCGCGACGTTGTCGACGGCCGTCAGCTCGGGTATCAGCTGCCCGAACTGGAAGACGACTCCGAAGTCCGTCCGGCGCAGTTCGCTCAGCTCCTTCTCCGGGAGCCGGTCGAGCCGCTTTCCGGCGTAGGCCACCGAACCCTCGTCCGGCCGGAGGATGCCCGCGAGGCAGTGCAGCAACGTGGACTTGCCGCTGCCGCTGGCCCCGGTGACGGCGAGGATCTCTCCCTCGCGCAGTTCCACGGAGGCGCCGCGCAGCGCCTCGGTCCTGCCGTGGCGCTTGACGAGGCCGCGGGCCGCGAGCAGCGGACCGGGGCCGGGGTCCCCGTGGGGGGTGTGCTCGTTCATGCTGCGTCGACCTCCGCGGTCAGGGTGGTCAGCCGGGCCGCGGTGGTGTTCATCCAGCGGAGATCGGCGTCGAGATGGTTGAGGGCGTAGTCCGCCGCGAGCACCGTCGAGAGATCGGCTCCCGGCGCGGTCTTCACGGCGGTCAGTTCCCGCATCCGTGTCATGTGCGCGGTGCGCTGCGCCCGCAGGTAGGCGGCGGGATCACCGTCGGCGAGGATCGAGACGACGAGCTTGGCGAAGATCTCGTTCGTCACGAACGGCGCGGGCGCGGTGATCTGCCCGGCCCACTCGGTCAGTTCGCGGGCGCCCTTGTCCGTCGAGCGGTACATCGTCCGCTCCGGACCGCTGTCCGCCTCGGTGCCGTCGACCTCGGCGAGTCCGTCGCGGACCAGCCGCTGCAGGGTCGTGTAGACCTGGCCGTAGGCCAGCGGGCGGGCCTGCGGGAAGCGTTCGTCGTGCCGTCGCTTGAGGTCGTAGCCATGGCTCGGCCCCCCGGCGAGCAGGCCCAACAGGATGTGGCGGGTGCTCATGGTGATCAGTATGCACTGAGTATATGTATCGAGTGAATAGCTGGCTGGGGTGATTCTCCGAGACCTGGCGTGAGACCCGCTCCGGGGGCCGGTGCGAGGTCCCGGCCGGATCCGGTGCCAGAGCCGATTCGGGGCCGGTGCGAGAGCCGATTCGGCACCCGAACGGAGCGGCGACGGCCCCATGCCGGAGGAGCCGGTACCCCTGGTGCGGGAGTGACCAACACCACGATGTCGCTCCAGCCACGTCTGCGGCGGCGCGCGCTGGGTAGGGCTGGAGTACCCCGGACCCGCACCCCACCGTCGTACGACGACAAGGAGAACCCCGTGGCCGCACCGGCTCACCTTCCGGCCCCCGCCCGTTCCAAACGCACGCCGGAGCCCTTCGAGCTCCACGAACCCCCTGTCTGTGTGTTCAGCGCCGAGGGCCCCTGCGCCGACGTCCCGCTCACCAGTGAGCCCCCGCTCCCGGACGCGGAACCCCTCACCAGCGAGCCGCCTCTCACCGACGCGGCCCCCCTCACCAGTGAACCCACGTCCCACGGCGCCGCATCGGGGGTCTAGATGCACGAAGACCCAGGGGGTCCGAACCCGATGGCCGAGACCCCGCTGGCCCGGCTCGCCGCCCTGTACGGCGTCGCCACCTCCTACAGCCCCTCCCCGGACCGTGCGGTCGCGGCCTCGTACGGCGCGGTCGTGGCCGCTCTCGCCGCGCTGGACGTCGACGCGAGCACCCCCGAGTCCGTGACCGCCGCCCTCGCGGACCGCGAACGGCGACTGGGCGAGCGGCTGTTGCCGCCGACCGTCGTCCGCTGGGCCGACGGGGCACCCCCCGCCGCGCTGACCGCACTCCCGGACGGCACCCGGCTGCGCGTCGAGACCGAGGAGGGCGAACTCCGCTCCGACGTCGAGGACCTGCCCCCGGGCGTTCACACCCTGCGCGCCACCGCCCCCGACGGGCGCACCGCCGACGCCCACCTGGTGGTGGCCCCGGCCCGGTTGCCGGCCCCGCCCGGCCGCACGTACGGCCTTCTCGTCCAGCTGTACTCCCTGCTCTCCCGCCGCAGCTGGGGCATGGGCGACCTCGGCGACCTCGCCGAACTCACCTCCTGGGCCGGCCGCGCCCTCGGCGCCGGATTCGTCCAGGTCAACCCGCTGCACGCGGCCGTCCCCGGCCCGCCCACCGACCCCTCCCCGTACCGCCCCTCCTCGCGCCGCTACCCCGACCCCGTCCATCTGCGGGTGGAGGACGTACCGGAGTACCCGTACGTCCTCGCTTCGCCCGAGGAGCGCGACCACGTCGGCGCGCTGCTGGAACAGGCCACGCGGCTGCGGGAGTCCGTCCTGGCCAAGGGTGAGCTGATCGACCGGGACGCGGTGTGGGCCCTCAAGCGCACGGCCCTGGAACGGGTGTGCGACGTGCCGCTCGGCCCCGGCCGGCGGGCCGCCTACTGGGACTTCCTCGCCGAGGAGGGCGCGGCGCTGGAGGACCACGCCACCTGGTGCGCGCTCGCCGAGGTCCACGGCTCCGAGTGGCAGCGCTGGCCGGCCGGTCTGCGCGACCCGCGCTCCGCCGAGACCGCCCGCGCACGCGGGGAGCTGATGGACCGCGTCGACTTCCACACCCGCCTGGCCTGGCTGACCGACGCCCAGCTCGGCACCGCGCAACGCTCCGCGCGCGACGCCGGCATGCCGATCGGGCTGGTGCACGACCTGGCCGTCGGCGTGCACCCCGGCGGCGCCGACGCCTGGGCCCAGCAGGAGTACTTCGCGTCCGGCATGTCCGTCGGCGCGCCCCCCGACGCCTTCAACTCCCGCGGCCAGGACTGGGGTCTGCCCCCCTGGCGCCCGGACCGCCTCGCCGAGTCCGGCTACGCCCCCTACCGCCACCTCCTGCGCGCCCTCCTCCGTCACGCGGGCGCCCTGCGCATCGACCACGTCATGGGCCTGTTCCGCCTCTGGTGGGTACCGCAGGGCCAGGCCCCGACCGAGGGCACGTACGTCCGCTACGACGCCGACGCCATGCTCGCGATCCTGGTCCTGGAGGCGTCGCGGGCCGGCGCCCTGGTGATCGGCGAGGATCTCGGCACGGTCGAGCCGGGGGTGCGCGAGGCGCTCGACGCGCGGGGGGTCCTCGGCACGTCCGTCCTGTGGTTCGAGCGCGACTGGGAGGGCACGGGCCGGCCCCTGCCGCCCGAGAGCTGGCGGGCGAACTGTCTCGCCACCGCCACCACGCACGACCTCCCGCCCACCGCGTCCCGGCTGACCTGCGACCACGTCGAGCTGCGCCACGACCTGGGGCTGCTCACCCGGTCCCTGGAGGCGGAGCGGGCCGAGGCCGCCGCCGACGCGGGCGAATGGCTGGCGCTCCTCGCCGAGCTGGGCCTGCTGGACGGCGCCGGCGGGGGCATCTCCACCACGTCCGAGGAGGAGCGGATCCAGGCCGTCCACCGTTTCCTGCTGCGGACCCCCGCGCGCATGGTCGGCCTCTGGCTCCCCGACGCGCTCGGCGACCGCCGTCCGCAGAACCTGCCCGGCACGTGGGACCAGTATCCGAACTGGCGGCTGCCGATCGCCGATGCGGGGGGCCGTCCGGCGACGCTGGAGGATCTGGCGGCGTCGCCTCGGCTGTACGCGCTGGTGGATGTGTTGCGGGGGGTCTCGTAGCGGTGACTCTTGGGTGCGGTGCGCCTCGGGGGCGGGGGCGGGGCGGGGGTGCGGGTGCGTCGGCGGGTGCGGCCCGGTGGGGCTTCTCGCGCAGTTCCCCGCGCCCCTGAAAGCAGGGGCTGCGCCCCGTGCTTCCAGGCCCGCAGGCCCCGCTTTTCAGGCCCGCAGGGGCCTGGGCTTCCAGGGGGCGGGGAACTGCGCAGGCGCCCCCGCCCCCTGAAGGCGCCCCCCGCCCGAGCGAACCTCACCCACGTTCGTTACCTTTAGCGCGTGGACAAGAAGAACGCCCTGCGCGCCGGCGCCCTGGCTGCCGGTACGACGCTGATGATGCTGCTCATGTCGTCCCCCGCGCTCGCGCTGACGCCCGACGACGGCGACGACCCGGGCCCGGGCCTCAGCGTGTTCGAGACGCTCGGCCTCTTCGTCGTGGCGCCGATCGCCCTGTTCTTGGTGATCGCCGGCCTCGTGTGGGTCCTGGACGGGTCCACGGACCGTCAGCCGAAGGCACAGGCCAAGGTCAAGGCCGACGCCGAGGCGAAGGTCTGACACCCTCCGCTCCGCCTCAGTGAGACCTCACCGAGACGGAGACCTCACTGAGACGTTCCGTCGAGGGCACCGCCGGCGCACCCGCACCTCCGTGCGCCGGCGGTGCCCTCGACGCGTTCCCTCATGACCCCGTGCCCACCACCAGCAGCCTCAGCAGGCCGGCCAGTTGGCCGGCCTGTTCGTCGTCCAGGGCGGCCAGCGCCTCGGTCTGGACGGCCAGGCCCGCCACGAGCGCCTCGTCGATCAGGCGCAGCCCCTCGTCGGTGAGGGTGACCTGAAGGGCCCGGCGGTCGTGCGGGTCGGGGGAGCGGCGGAGCAGGTTGGCGCGTTCGAGCTTGTCGAGCCGGCCCGTCATCCCGCCGGTGGTGAGCATGAGGGTGGCGGAGAGCTGGCGGGGCGAGAGCGTGTACGGCTCCCCGGACCGCCGCAGGGTCGCGAGCACGTCGAACTCGCCGCGCGAGATCCCGAACCGCGCGTACGCCTTCTCCATCCGGTCTCCCAGCGTCCGCGAGAGCCGGTAGACCCGGCCGAACACCTCCATCGCGGTGGTGTCCAGGTCGGGCCGGGCGGCGGCCCACTGGTCGATGATCGTGTCGACGGGGTCGTGAAGGGGCCTGTCGGGCTCGGGGCGCGCGTTCATGGGGTGAGTATCGGATGCCGATGGATCGGCCGCAAGAAAGTAGCTTGACGGAAAGTGGCTTAGCGCTAAGCTAATTGCAAGCAAGCTAGCTGCTTCATCGGCCTGCCGACCGAGCAGGATCTCCCGCCGCGAAGGACGCTTCCCATGACCGCGCACACCGTGCAGCCCGCGCACACCGCGAGTCGTCTCCCCCTCATCGCCCTGACCGCGCTCGCCCCTCTCTCCTGGGGCACCACCTACGCCGTGACGACGGAGTTCCTGCCGGCCGACCGCCCCCTGTTCACCGGCCTGGTGCGGGCGCTCCCGGCGGGCCTGCTGCTCCTGGCGATCTCGCGCACGCTGCCGCGCGGGGCATGGTGGGGCAAGGCCGCGGTGCTGGGCGCGCTGAACATCGGCGCCTTCTTCCCGCTGCTCTTCCTCTCCGCGTACCGGCTGCCGGGCGGGATGGCGGCGGTGGTCGGCTCGGTCGGGCCGCTGTTCGTCGCGGGCCTGGCGGCCCTGCTGCTGGGGGACCGGCCGACCGTACGCACGCTGCTCACCGGCGTCGCCGCCGCCCTCGGCGTCAGCCTGGTCGTCCTGAGGGCGGCGGGCGCGCTGGACCCGGTCGGACTGCTCGCGGCGCTCGCCTCCACCGCCTCCATGTCCACCGGCACGGTCCTGACCAAGCGGTGGGGACGCCCGGCCGGCGTCAGCCCCCTCGCCCTCACCGGCTGGCAGCTGACCGCGGGCGGCCTCCTGATCGCCCCGCTCGCCCTGCTGGTCGAGGGCGCGCCCCCGGCCCTGGACGGCCCGGCGATCGGCGGCTACCTCTACCTCATGCTGGGCAACACCGCCGTCTCCTACTGGCTCTGGTTCCGGGGCATCGGCCGCCTCTCCGCCACCCAGGTCACCTTCCTCGGCCCCCTGTCCCCCCTCACCGCGGCCGTGGTCGGCTGGGCGGCCCTCGGCCAGTCCCTCGGGGCCCTCCAGCTCCTCGGCATGGCCATCGCCTTCGGCGCGACGATCGCCGGCCAGCTCCAGCCCCGCACGCCGGCGCGGGCCGAGGGGGCACGGGAAGCGCCGGGGCCCCGGCACGGCGGCCTGTCGCAAGCCCCGCTCGTCGGTCGCTCCGGCCGCTGACCCACGACGAGGGCGCCCGGTGAACCTCACCGGGCGCCCTCGTCGTCGTACGACCCGTGGCCGCTACGCCGTGGTCGCCGCCGCGTCCGCGGCCTGCGCCCGGAGGGCTCGCTCCACGCCGGAGCGGGACTCCGAGATCAGACGGCGCAGGGCCGCGCTGGGCTCGGCGGCGGCCAGCCAGGCGTCCGTCTTGTGCAGGGTGTCGGCCGAGACCTGGACGGACGGGTAGAGCCCGATCGCGATCTGCTGGGCGATCTCGTGGGAGCGGGACTCCCAGATCTCCTTCACCACCTCGAAGTACGGGTCGGTGTACGCGGCGAGGAGATCGCGCTGGTCGGTCTGGACGAAGCCGCCGATGACCGCCTCCTGCAGCGCGTTGGGGAGCTTGTCCGACTCGACGACCTGCGACCACGCCTCGGCCTTGGCCTCGGCGGTCGGACGGGAGGCGCGGGCGGTGGCGGCGTGGCGCTCACCGGCGGCGGTCCTGTCGCGCTCGTACTCGCCGGCGATCTCCGCCTCGTCGTAGCGGCCCACCGTCGCGAGCCGCTGTACGAGGGACCAGCGCAGCTCGGTGTCGACGGCCAGACCCTCGATCGTCTGCGTGCCCTCCAGAAGCGCCTCCAGCAGGTCCAGCTGCTCGGGCGTCCGGGCGGTCGCGGCGAACGCGCGGGCCCAGGCCAGCTGGTGGTCGGAACCGGGGGCCGCGGCACGCAGATGCGCGAGCGTGGCGTCCGTCCAGCGGGTCAGCAGCGCCTCACGGGCCGTCGGGTCGGCGTACAGCTCGATCGCCAGCTTCACCTGACGGTGCAGCGACTGGACGACACCGATGTCGGACTCCTTGCCGATGCCCGACAGGACGAGCGACAGGTAGTCGCGGGTCGCCAGTTCCGCGTCACGTGTCATGTCCCAGGCCGAGGCCCAGCACAGCGCGCGGGGGAGCGACGCCTCGAAGTCGCCGAGGTGCTCGGTGACGAACGCCAGCGAGCGCTCGTCCAGACGGACCTTCGCGTACGACAGGTCGTCGTCGTTGAGGAGGACCACCGCCGGACGGCGCCGGCCCACCAGCTGGGGCACGGCGGTCAGTTCGCCGTCGACGTCCAGCTCGACCCGCTCGTCGCGGATCAGCTTGCCGCTGTCGTCGTCCAGTTCGTACAGACCGACCGCGATCCGGTGCGGGCGGAGCGTCGGCTCGCCCTTGGCGCCCGCGGGCAGCGCCGGGGCCTCCTGGCGGACCGCGAACGCGGTGATGACCCCGTGCTCGTCCGTCTCGATCTCGGGACGCAGGACATTGATGCCCGCCGTCTCCAGCCACGCCTTCGACCAGGCCTTCAGATCGCGGCCGGAGGTCTTCTCCAGGGAGCCCAGGAGGTCGGACAGACGCGTGTTGCCGTACGCGTGCGCCTTGAAGTACGCCTGTACGCCCCGGAAGAACTCGTCCTGCCCGACGTACGCGACGAGCTGCTTCAGGACGGAGGCACCCTTGGCGTAGGTGATGCCGTCGAAGTTGACGAGGACGTCGTCCAGGTCGTTGATCTCAGCCATGATCGGGTGCGTGGACGGCAGCTGGTCCTGCCGGTACGCCCAGGTCTTCATGGAGTTGGCGAACGTGGTCCAGGAGTGCGGCCAGCGCGAGCCGGGCGCGTCCGCCTGGCAGGCGATCGACGTGTAGGTGGCGAACGACTCGTTCAGCCACAGGTCGTTCCACCACTCCATCGTCACCAGGTCGCCGAACCACATGTGGGCCAGCTCGTGGAGGATGGTCTCGGCGCGGACCTCGTACGCCGCGTCCGTCACCTTCGAGCGGAAGACGTACTGGTCGCGGATGGTCACCGCGCCCGCGTTCTCCATCGCGCCCGCGTTGAACTCCGGTACGAACAGCTGGTCGTACTTCTTGAACGGGTACGCGTAGTCGAACTTCTCCTGGAACCAGTCGAAGCCCTGCCGGGTGACCTCGAAGATCGCGTCGGAGTCCAGGTGCTCGGCGAGGGACGGCCGGCAGTAGATGCCGAGCGGCACGCTCTGCCCGTCCTTCTCGTACACGCTGTGCACCGAGTGGTACGGGCCGACGATGAGCGCCGTGATGTACGTGGAGATCCTGGGCGTCGGCTCGAAGACCCAGACGTCGTCCTTGGGCTCCGGGGTCGGCGAGTTGGAGATGACGGTCCAGCCCGTCGGGGCCTTCACGGTGAACTGGAACGTGGCCTTCAGGTCCGGCTGTTCGAAGCTCGCGAAGACGCGGCGGGCGTCGGGGACCTCGAACTGGGTGTACAGGTATGCCTGGTCGTCGACCGGGTCGACGAACCGGTGCAGTCCCTCGCCCGTGTTGGTGTACGCCGCGTCGGCCACGACCCGCAGGATGTTGCGGCCCTCCAGCAGGTCCGGGAGCGCGATCCGGGAGTCCGCGAAGACCTCCGCCGGGTCCAGCGCGTCGCCGTTCAGGGTCACCTCGTGGACGGTCGGGGCCACCAGGTCGATGAAGGACGTCGCGCCGCTCTCCGTGACGTCGAAGCGCACCGTGGTCACGGACCGGTAGGTCCCTCCCTCGCTCTGCGCGCCGGAGAGGTCGAGATCGATCTCGTACGAGTCGACGGTGAGCAGCGCCGCCCGCTGCTGAGCCTCGTCGCGGGTCAGGTTTGTGCCAGGCACGCGGTCATCTCCTCGGTATGTGTGGGTTGCGCCATCCTTCCATGGGGAGGGTGGTGCGCGGGCAGGTGGCATTCGGAGAGGTTCCCGGTCGGATGGAGCCCGAGTGCGCCGGCGCTCCGCACACACGAAGGGGCGCCCCCCGGCAGCATCCGGTGGGCGCCCCTCTGTCGTGTACCGCCCCGCTACTCGCTCAGCTCCGCCGCCACCAGCTCCGCGATCTGGACCGCGTTCAGCGCCGCGCCCTTGCGGAGGTTGTCGTTGGAGACGAACAGGGCCAGGCCGTTGTCGACCGTCTCGTCGGCGCGGATGCGGCCCACGAAGGACGGGTCCTGACCGGCCGCCTGGAGGGGGGTCGGGATCTCGGAGAGGGCGACGCCCGGGGCGCCGGCCAGCAGCTCCGTCGCGCGCTCCACCGAGATCGGGCGCGCGAAGCGGGCGTTCACCTGGAGGGAGTGGCCGGAGAAGACCGGGACGCGGACGCAGGTGCCGGAGACCTTGAGGCCGGGGATCTCCAGGATCTTGCGGGACTCGTGGCGGAGCTTCTGCTCCTCGTCCGTCTCGTGCAGTCCGTCGTCGACGATCGAACCGGCCAGCGGCAGCACGTTGAAGGCGATGGGGCGCTTGTAGACGCCCGGCTCGGGGAAGTCGACGGCCGAGCCGTCGTGCGTCAGCTTGTCCGCGTCCGCCACGACCTTCTGGACCTGGCCGTGCAGCTCGGCGACGCCCGCGACGCCGGAGCCGGACACCGCCTGGTAGGTGGCGACGACCAGCGCTTCCAGACCCGCCTCGTCGTGCAGCGGACGCAGGACCGGCATCGCGGCCATCGTCGTGCAGTTCGGGTTGGCGATGATCCCCTTGGGGCGGTCGGCGATCGCGTGCGGGTTCACCTCGGAGACCACCAGCGGCACATCGGGGTCGCGGCGCCACGCGGAGGAGTTGTCGATCACGACCGCGCCCTGCGAGGCCACCTTCTCGGCCAGCACCTTCGAGGTCGCGCCGCCCGCGGAGAACAGAACGATGTCGAGGCCCGAGTAGTCGGCCGTCGCCGCGTCCTCGACCGTCACACCGTCGACGACCGAACCGGCCGAGCGGGCGGACGCGAACAGGCGCAGCTCGGTGGTCGGGAAGTCGCGGTCCTTGAGGATCCTGCGCATGACCGTGCCGACCTGACCGGTGGCTCCGACGATTCCGACCCTCACGGCGACTCCTTCTACGTGACTTGTCTGTGTCTGCGGCATGGCCGAGGCCTTTCCATCATGCGGTCAGGCCGTGCCCGCCTGTCCAATCGTTTGACCGGCGGGTCCGGCGGGCGGGACACGACAGGCCCCGGCGCCGGAGTCGCATCTTTGGCCGCCACCCCGGCTGAGCTGGAGAAATTCGCCCTACGGCGGCTCCGTACCGCAAGCTGTGCTGCCCCGACCCTGCCCACGGCATCCGGGTGCACGCGAAGGTGTGACGTACGCCTCTGCGCTGCTCCGGGAAACTCGGGCCGCACCCGCCGAACGTTTCGGCCCGTGCCGGCGTCGTAGGGGAAACGCGGGAGGGGAGGGGGGACTGTGCTGCGCAGAAAGGCGCGCCACGTCGAGAGCGTCCGGGAGGCCGAGAGCGTCCAGGAGGCGCGCGACCCGCTGGACGAGGCCCAGGAGCGGCGGGTGCGAGCGGTGCTCGCGCTCGGCGGTGTGCCGCAGTCGGACCTGCTGGACGGGGTACAGCAGGTACGGCTGCGGCTGCTGGAGAGGGCCGCGAACGGTCAGGAGGCACCGCGGGACGTGTCCGCGTGGGCGGCGGTGGTCGCCTCCAACCTGGCGATGGACTGGCATCGGGCCAAGCGGCGCCAGGAGCGCCTGGGAGAGCGCCTGGCCTCCCTGCGCCAGCACGAGCTGCCCTCCGGCGAGGACTCCAGCGTGCTCTCGCTCGCCGTCGCCCGAGGACTGGACGAGCTGCCCGACGCCCTGCGTCAGGTGCTCGTCCTGCGCTTCTACGCCGACCTGCCGGTGCGTGGGATCGCCGACGAGCTCGGCATCCCCGAGGGCACGGTCAAGAGCAGGCTCCACTCGGCGGTCCGCGCCCTGCGCACCCGCCTGCACGAGGACGAGGTGGTGTGACGTGGCCTCCCGGGACGACAGCAGGCGCGACGCCGAGTACGAGGACGTCGCGCGGAACGGCGCCACGCGCGCCGGTGACGAGCACGACGGCGCTCGGCGCCACAAGGACATCGGTCACGACGGCACGGGTCACGACGACATCGGTCACGACGGCCCCGTCCACGCCGGTATGGACGCGCTGATGGCCGCCCTCCTCGACGAACCGCTGCCCGAGGAGGCACTGCGGGACGCCGAGTTCATGGCGGCGCGGGACGCGGCCGCCACCGACGTGGCGCTGCTGCGGGAGCAGCTGGGGCTCCTCGGGGAGGCGCTGGCGGTGACGGGTGACGACGTCGTGGCCGGGGCCCCGCCGGGGCGACCCCCGGCCGCGCGGCCGGGGGACGCGGCCGGTGCCCAGACGGACCCCGGGCGCGTGTCCGGGGCCGCGGCGGCCCCCACCGCGTCGGTGACCCCGCTGCTGCCGCGGCCGAACCGGGCCCGGCGGGCCCTGAGGATCACCTTCGGGGGCCTCGCCGCCGCCGCGGCCGCCTCGGTGGTCCTCGTCGTGGGCTGGGGCATGGTGCAAGGGGACATCGGGGTGAACAGCACGGCCAAGTCCGACTCCGCCTCCGACGGGTCGGCGAGCCGGTCCGCCGGTCCGGACAGCGGTGACCGGGGCGGCTCGGCCTCGCTCTCCGCCGAGGGGTACGTCGCCTGCTCGCGTCTCATCGTCGAGGGCACCGTCACCGAGGTCGAAGCCGTGCCCGGTGCGGGGCAGGACCGGATCACGGTCGAGGTGGACCGCTGGATCAAGCCCGACAAGGGGGGCGACCAGGTCGTCTTCCCCATGGACCAGGACGTCGACCCGCGGCTGAGGGAGGGCGACCACGTCCTCGTCGGCATCCCGCGCCACGACGCCCACCCGGACGTCTGGACCACGAAGGAGGCGGACATCGCCCGCGACCGGGCCTGGATGCAGAAGGCGCTCCCCGGCTCGGAGAAGCTGTCGTGCGAGTGACCCGCTGAACGCCGAAGGGGCGGGTGTCCCGTGGACACCCGCCCCTCCGTCACTCACGCACTACCGGCGCACTACGGCGTGACCTTCTCGATCCGCACGCTGCCGGTGCCCGCGGCGGTGCCGCGCGCATTGACCAGCTGGACCTGGCCGAAGAACTCCCGGCCGGCCGGGGCCTCGGCGGCCGCGACCACTTCACCGGAGACGGTGGCCGACTGACCCGTGCCGAGCTTGACGGCGGCACCCGCGACCTTCACCTCGCCGAGGGCGGAGGAGAAGAACACGTCGCGGTAGTCGTACGCGGTGGACCCGGACGGGACCGCGTAGCCGACGACCTCGATGGTGTACGTGCCGGCGGCCGGCGACGGCAGGGAGACGGACTCCTCGGAGTCGCCGTCCGCGGAGCTGCCCACCTGGGTGCCCGCGGCGTCGTAGACGTACAGGTCGAGGTCGGCGCCCGTGTCGGCGGTGTTGCCGATGGAGACGTCCAGGGACTTGGCGCCCGCGGGAACCGCGACCGTGGAGGTCTGGGTGACACCGGTCGCGATGGTCGGCCGGCCGGTCTTGGCGGAGCCGAGCGGGCCGCCCGTCAGCTTGCCGTCGATGGCGGCGAGCTTGTTGGTCACCTTCCAGGTGGCGGCGGTCGGGGTGCCGACCTTGGCCTCGGGCACGGTGACGACCTCGGGGGCGAAGTCCGCCCCGTACACCGCGAAGTCGAGCTTGAAGGGGTTGTCGAGCAGCGGGGACGTGCGGCGCGACTCGACCTCGAACTCCCAGACACCGGGCGTCGGGTTGGCGTACGAGCGCACGTCCGGCTTGCAGCCGTTGCCGTCCAGGTAGTTGTTGTAGCAGGTCAGGGAGCTGGTGCTCTCGACCGCGACACCGTACGGGTGGTTGGCGATGAAGCGGGTCTGGCTCTTGTCCTTCAGTCCGCCGATCGCGACCTCAAGGGACTTGGTGCCCTCGGGGACGGTGACGAAGTACGACTTGAAGGCGTTGCGCTGGACCGTGCCCGACACCGAGTGGGCGTACTTCAGCGGCTTGGAGACGACCACCGTGTTGAGGATCTGCTTGTCGACGCCCACGGTCTTCGGGTCGTCGACCTCCAGGATCACGCTGCTGATGCCGGCTTCCTCCGGCTTGGCGGCGATCTTCACGGTGACCGGCTTGTTCAGCGGCAGGGAGACCTCGTCGCCGCCGACGATCGAGAACGTGTCGTTCTCGTCGTTCTTCAGGCGCAGGTCGTGACGGATCGCGCTGTCGGCGCCGGAGGTACGGGTGACGGTGACGTCGTACGTCTTCGACTGCCCGGCCTTCAGGCCGCCCTCGCGGTCGTAGACGCCGGTGCCGAAGCCCGGGGTCTTCAGCGCGAAGTCGATCGCCGTGTCGACGGGGGCCTTGACGGTGTACTCGTGCGCCGAGGCGCCCGCCTTGATCGACTTCCAGGCGGCCTCGATGTCCATCAGGCCCGCGCCCTCGGCGTACGCCTGCACGCGGCGGATGTGGTCGGCCGTCGAGGTCAGCGCGGTGCGCAGCTTCGCGGGCGGCAGGGCGATGCCCTTCTGCTTCGCGGCGCTGAGCAGCAGCGCGGAGGCACCGGCCGCCTGCGGGGAGGCCATCGAGGTGCCGTTCAGCATCTGGTAGCCGGCCGGCAGGGTGTAGCCGGCCTCGGGGGCGATGACGCCCGGCAGCCAGGTCTGGGCGGTGTTGACCGCGGCGCCGGGGGCCACCAGGGTCGGGGTGAAGCCGCCGTCCTCACGCGGGCCGCGCGAGGAGAAGTTGAACAGCTGGTAGCCCTTGGCGACCTCGGAGCCGTAGTTCGAGGCCCAGGTCTCCTTGGAGATGGACGCGCCGACCGAGATGACCTTGTCGGCCAGGCCGGGGTCGCCGATGGTGTTGGCGCCGGGGCCCGAGTTGCCGGCCGAGATGACCAGCTGGACGCCGTAGGTGTCGATGAGGCGCGTGTACAGCTCGGCGCGCGCGTTGTTGCCGTCGTTCAGCGCCGGGAGGCCGCCGATGGACATGTTGACGATGTCGACGCCGCGGTTGACGACGAGGTCGATCATGCCCTCGGTGAGCGCCACGTTGGTGCAGCCGGGGCCGAACTCGCAGGCGCGGGAGGAGACGATCTTCGCGCCGGGGGCGGCGCCGTTCATCTTGCCGCCGAACAGGCCGTTCGCGGCGGTGATGCCGGCGACGTGGGTGCCGTGCTCGCTGGAGATGAGACCGATGTTGACGAAGTCGGCCTTCTTGCCGACCCAGTCACCCCCGAAGGGGTCCATGGGTACGTCCTTGCGGTACTCCACGACGAACGGCTGACGCTCGGCGACGTCGGTCGCCGGGTCGTCGGTGCCGAAGTAGCCGATCTGGTAGCCGTCCTTGTACGGCTTCATCGGCTTGTCGTCGCGGAAGTCGAAGTTCTGGTTGACGTCGACCGTGACCGTGCCGGCCGCCGCGTCGTAGAGCACGCCCCACGCGTCGGTGGTGTCGCCGTCGCGGTTCACGTCGCCCGCCGCGTCGCCGCCCGCCGTGGCGGACTCGCGGAAGGTGTTGACGGAGTAGGCGCCCGCGGGCGCGGTCCAGGTGCGGCCGCCGAAGGTGAACGTCGGTCCGGAGACCGAGTTCGTCATCGGACGCCAGCTGAGGTCGTTGTCGACGATCGGGTCGGTGGACGTCACCCAGTCGACGATCTTGCGCTCGCCGGTGGTCGTCTTCTGCAGCGCGGGGTGCGCGAGGTCGACGCCGGAGTCCAGGACGCCGATGGTGATGCCCCGGCCGTCGGCCGTCGGGTTCTTCCGCACGAAGTCCACGGCGCCCGTCTCGAAGGACGGGTTGTACGGGTTCTTGGCGGGGGTGTTTTTGTCCGGCCCCGGGTAGGTCTCGGCGGCCGTGGCCTGCTTCTTCGCACCCTTCGCGGTGTCCGCGGCCGGTGAGGGGTCGTCGAGGACGATCTCGTGGCGCAGGTCGATGCCCTGCACGGAGGAGAGCTTCGCGGCGGCCGAGATGGCCGAGTCGGCGCTCTTGGTCGGGACGGTGGCGCGGACGTAGCCGAGCTTGTCGTAGGTACGGCCCACGGAGCCGCCCTTGACCGCGTCCAGCTGCTCGGCGACCTGCTCGGTCTTGCCGGGGGCCGTGGCGATCATCATCGTGACGTTCTTGTCGCCGTCGGCCTTGGCCTCGGCGAGGAGGTCGGCGTCGTTCGAGCCGAGCTTGTCGTGCGCGGACTTGACACCACCGTCGGACGGGACGGCGGTGGACGGGTTGTCCGCCGAGAAGGCCATGGGTATCGGCCCGGCCGCGGAGAGCGCGGCGACCAGACCCGCGGCCACGGCTGTGCGTGCCACGCGTCTCGAACCCGACCGGGGGCCGGGCTGGGGGGTGAGGGTCATCGACATCCCTTGTAGGTAAGGAATTCAGTGAGCAGGCATGGGTGATCCGAGCGGCAGGTTCGGATCGGTCCGGTCCGTTATGTGGTCCCGGATGATCGCTCAGTCTTACCAAAGTGATAGATGTTTGGGGAGTGCTGACCGCGACGGATCCAATTCATGGGGTAAACCCTCAACCCGTCATGAGTGCAATGACCGCGTATGGGCGGACATTGCGGGTAACGTCTGCGCATGCGTGAGCAGTTGAGGGTGGCGGCCTACGCCGTGTGCGTCCGCGAGGAGCGGCTGTTGCTCGCCCGCTGGGTCTCCCGGGACGGCCTGCGCAGGTGGACCCTGCCCGGCGGCGGCATGGAGCACGGCGAGGACCCCTACGACACGGTCGTCCGCGAGGCGGCCGAGGAGACCGGCTACGCCGTCGAACCCACCGCGCTCCTCGGCATCGACACCACCAGGCGCCAGGACTCCGGCCGCCTGGGCGCCCGCGTCGACTTCCAGGCCCTGCGCATCGTCTACGAGGCCCGGGTCACCGGCGGCGACCTCCGCCACGAGACCGGCGGCTCCACGGACATGGCCGCCTGGCACCCCTTGGCCGAGGTCGCGGACCTGGACCGGGTGGGCCTGGTCGACGTGGGCCTGCGCCTGTGGAGGGAACGCCCCCGGAACGGCCGTCCGCCGGTGCCCTACCCCGGCAGATGAACACGGAGTGACTCCTTCCCTTCGCTTCCGCTCACATTCGGGAACCTCCGGTGACGCACACCGTCGCCGAAGATCCACGTACGGTGATCGGCGCTGTCCGTTGCGACGTCGTTAACGTCCAGGCCACCCCCGCTGCCAAGCATCGAGGAAGAGCGGGAACCCCACTGCGGCCCACACCGCGGAGCGGCCCCCGCGACCACTTCCGACGCGTTCGCACTCGGGGAGACCGCGCCATGTCGCGCATACGCTCAGTCGCTGCCGCCGCCACCAACCCTGACCGCCGGGCCTTCCTCGCCGCCACCGGCGCGGTCGGCCTCGCCGCGGGGGCCGGCTTCGCCCTGCGGCCGGAGACCGCCGCCCACGCCGCCACTCCCGCCGCCGGGACCGGCGAGATCCCCCTGACGAACCTCTCCAGCAGACAGGCCCCCGCCGCACCCCTCGCGCCGTACACGCGGGGCACGACCCTCGCCTCGGTCGCCGCCCCGCGCAATTCCTCCGGCTACCGCCGCCTCGGCTCCGGCCCGGCCTGGGCGCGGGTCGTACGCGGAGACCTGGCGGCCCCCAAGTCCGGCCGCGAGAAGCGCCGTACGGCACTGGCGTCCTTCGTGCAGTTCACCGACCTGCACGTGGTGGACGTCCAGCACCCGCTGCGCTACGAGTACCTGCGCGCCCAGACCGCCAGCGCCTGGCGTCCGCAGGAGGCGCTGTCCGTGGCCGGCGCGGTCTCGCTCGTCGAGCGGGTGAACGCGCTGCGCGGTGCCCCGGTGACCGGCTCCCCCCTGCACTTCGTCATGACGACCGGCGACAACACCGACAACAACTCAAGAACCGAGCTGGACTGGTTCCTGAAGGTGATGAGCGGTGGCCGCGTCACCCCCAACTCCGGTGACCCGCGCCGCTACGAGGGCGTCCAGAACAGCGGCCTCAAGCTCTACTGGCAGCCCGACGCCGCCCTGCGCGACGCCGACAAGCAGCTCGGCTTCCCCCGCCTGAACGGCTTTCTCGCCGCCGCGATCCGCGAGGTCAACAGCCCCGGCCTGAACGTCCCCTGGTACTCCACGGTCGGCAACCACGACTCCCTCCCCGGCGGCTGCTACGCCCCCGGCGACTCCTGGTTCGCCGACTTCGCGGTCGGCGGCCGGAAGCTGATGACGCTGGACGAGCGGGTCGGCAAGGCCCTCTGGGACAACGTCAAGAGCGGCGGCGACCCCCGGGGCGCCGAGTGGAAGGCCGTCCTCAAGGCCCAGGCGAAGAAGATGCGCGCGGTCACCCCGGACGAGGGCCGTGCCCCCTTCACCCCGCGGGACTACCTGAAGGCCCACCTGGACCCGGCCCACACCGGCCCCGGCCCGGTCGGCCACGGCTACTCGCAGGCCAACCTGGACGCCCGCACCCAGTACTACGCCTTCCGTATCGGCGACGACGTCATCGGCATCAGCCTCGACTCCACCGACCCCGGCGGCCACTACGAGGGATCGCTCGGCACGGCCCAGCTCAAGTGGCTGGACCGCACCCTGAAGGAGGCGGCCAAGGACGGTTCCCACGCCGTCGTGTTCAGCCACCACACCAGTGCCTCGATGCGCAACCTCCGCAAGGACCCCACGAGTCCCGGTGAGGCCCGCCACAGCGGTGACGAGGTGCTGTCCCTGCTCGGTCGTCATCGCAACGTCCTGGCCTGGGTGAACGGCCACAGCCACCGCAACCGCATCACCCCGCACTCGGCCTCGGGCGGCGGCTCCTTCTGGGAGATCTCCACGGCCTCCCACATCGACTTCCCCCAACTCGCCCGCGTCATCGAGCTGGTGGACAACAAGGACGGCACGATCTCCCTGTTCACGACCCTGATCGAATCGGCCGCCCCGCACGCCACCGATTTCACGGACCTCTCGCAGACCGGTCTCGCCGCCCTCTACCGCGAGCTGTCCTACAACGCGCCAGGCCGCCGCGACACGCTCACCGGCACCCCCCGCGACCGCAACACGGAACTCGTCCTGCGCAAGGGCTGAAAACCGCTCAACCGGCGCACCCCGCTCAACCTGCCGGGTACCGCCGGTGTCCCCCTCCCCGACCGGTCGTTCCCGGAGCCGCCGGGAACACCGGGCGAAGGGGGAGGACGACATGTCAGTACGCACAGGCCGGCGCGGGGCTCTGCTGGTCACCACCGCCGTGACCGCCGCACTGGCGCTGGCCGCCCCGGCGGTGGCGGCCGTGCCCACGGGGACCTCGGCCGGAGGCGACCACCGCGCCACCCGGAAGGCGATGGACGCCAATGTGGAGAGCGGTGTCGTCGGCGTCACCGTCCAGGCCAAGGACGCCCGCGGCGTCTGGAAGGCCGCCGCGGGCACCGGCGACCTGAGGACGGGCGAACCGCGCTCCGCCCGCGACCACTTCCGCATCGGCAGCATCACGAAGACCTTCGTCGCCACCGTGCTGCTCCAACTGGAGGCGGAGGGCAGGCTGTCGCTGGACGACAAGGTCGACAGGTGGCTGCCGGGCGTGGTCCGCGGCAAGGGCCACGACGGCCGCAGGGTGACGCTGCGTCAACTCCTCAACCACACCAGCGGGATCGCCGAGTACACCTCCGACGAGCGGTTCGTGAAGGACGTCTTACTCGCCGAGGGCTTCCTGAAGAACCGCTACCGCACCTGGAGCCCGCGCGAGCTGGTCGGCATCGCCATGAAGCACGAACCCACCTTCGCCCCCGGCACCGACTGGAGCTACTCCAACACCAACTACGTGCTCGCCGGCATGGTGATCGAGAAGGCCACGGGCCGCGGATACGGCGACGAGATCCGCGCCCGCGTGATCGAGCCGCTCGGCCTGGGCGACACCGAGGTCCCCGGCACGGCGCCCACCCTCCCGGGCCCGCACGGCCGCGCCTACTCCAAGCTGGCGGAGACGGCGGACGGCCGGACGTACGACGTCACGAGGCTCAACCCCTCGATCGCGGGCGCGGCGGGCGGGATGGTCTCCGACGCCGACGACCTCAACCGTTTCGTCTCGGCCCTGCTGCGGGGCACATTGCTGCCCAGGAAACAGCTCGCCGAGATGAAGGACGTGATCCCGCTCGACGGCGACCGCGGCGGCTACGGCCTCGGGCTCATCACCTACAAGCTCTCCTGCGGTGTCCGGCTGTGGGGCCACAGCGGCGGTATCCACGGCTCCCTCTCCGAAGCCGTCACCACGGCCGACGGCCGCCACACCCTCACCTACAACTTCAACAGCGACTGGACGGGCGACAGCACGCCGATCATGGAGGCGGAGTTCTGCGGCGGGTAGCGGCCCCCGTCCCGTACACGCCCGTCCCGTCCATGTGTCCCGCACGATGAGGAAGGGCCGCCGGCTCGGCCGGCGGCCCTTCCTCTCCCCTCCTGATGTCCCCGGGTTACCCGAACTACCGGGGGAGCACCACGACATACGCGGCCGGATCGCGGTCGCACGACGCCATCAGCGCGGTGCGGACGACGGCCGCCTGCTGCTCCAGGGAGTCACGCAGCTTCCTGGGGCTGATGTGGACGACGGTGATGCCGAGCCGCTCCAGCATCTCGCGCTTACGGGCGTACTCGGACCACAGTGCGTCGTCCTCCTGCCGGGGGGCGCGGGTGTCCAGCTCGACCGCGACGGCCTGCTCCGGCCAGTACGCGTCGAGACCGCCGAGGTGCGGGCCGCCGGGCAGCCGGAGGTCGACGTTCCAGACCGGGTCGGGCAGGGCGTGTTCGCGCACCATCCGGTAGAGGTGGTCCTCCGCGATCGCCCGTCCCTCGGCGAGCAGCGAGTCCACCGCGTCGGCCACGTGCGGACGGTTCAGCAGCCGTGCCGCGGTCAACTCCCGCACCACCGCGACCGGTTCGGTGTGCCCGGCGCGCACCGCCTCCGTCAGCAGCCGGCGCACCGCGCCCGCGTCGGCGAGTTCCCCGACCGCGTCGGCGAGGGCGCGCGGCACGGGGGCGACGGGCAGGCCGGTCACGTACGAGGGGGTCGGCATGGCAGAGGTGCGGACGATCCGTGCGCAGCCCGTGGTCCGCAGCCGGCGCATGCGCGGCACGAGCACGTCGATGGTGTCGAGCGAGGGGAGGGGCGGCGCGGTCGTGAACCCGTGCAGGGTCAGGGCGGCCAGGCCCGTGATCACCGCCTCCGGGTAGCGGGGTGTCGGACGGGGCTCGTCGGCGTTCGGCTGCGTCGGCACCCCGACGGGCGCCGCGACCCCGGTGACCGTCTCGCGGAACGGTGAGCGGGCCGCGTACGAGAGCACCGCGTGCAGACGCTCCTCGGAGGTGGGCGGGCCCGGGTGCAGCAGGAACACACCCGGCAGGAGCTGCTGCCAGGAACCGCCGGGCCGGCACAGCTCGTTCGTCTCGGCGGCGGTGACACCCTGCGCGCGCAGCTGCGCGGCCGTCAGCACCCGGCGCGTGACGTCCGAGAGGCGACGGAGGGGGCGGGGGGAGAGCGGGGTGTTGTGGGTCATGCCCCGGAGGTTCCCGCTCCGGAGCCGTGGATTAACCGCTGTTACAGGCTCGTCGACAAATCCGGACAAGACCACACTAAAGTACGTGCGTTCGACTGCCGATATCCGCTGGTCCGGACGCGATCGGAAAAGGTTACGGCTCCGATTACCCGAATTCGGTAACCCTCAACCGGGTCGGACCCTCGCCCGCGAGCACCGGTCGCGCGCACCCGGCGCCTGCCGTGCGGCAGCCGCCGGGCGCACAACACACCCCGCCCCGGCGACAGTTACGCCGCGGCCTCCGCCGCCGTGTCACATGCCTGCGCCCGCAGCGCCCGCGCCAGATCGTCCCGCGCCTCCAGCACGAGCCTGCGCAGCGCCGGCGCCGCCTTCTCGTGCGCGGCGAGCCACGCGTCCGTCGCGTCCAGCGTTCCCCGGGAGTCCTGCAGCGACGGGAACAGCCCCCGCACCACGTCCATCCCGATCTGGATGGACCGCTCGGCCCACACCCGCTCGATCACCTCGAAGTACTTCGCGGCGTAGGGTGCCACCAGCTCCCGCTGGGAGGGCCGCCCGAACCCCGCGATCGTCGCCTCGACCAGCGCGTTGGACATCGTGTCCGACTCCACGACCGAGACCCACGCCTGCGCCTTGACCGCCGCGGACGGCCGCGCCGCCAGACACCGCACCTGGTGCCGCTTCCCGGACGCCGTGTCGTCCCGTGCCAGCTCGGCGGCCAGCATCGCCTCGTCGGCGACCCCGTGCGTCGCCAGCGGCTCCAGGAACGCCCACCGCAGCTCCTGGTCGACGTCCAGCCCGTCGATCTTCTCGGTCCCGGCCAACAGCCCCCGGAGCAACGCCAGATCGCCCTCGCCCGAGGCCACCGAGGCGAAGAAACGGGCCCACGTCAGCTGGTGCTGACTGCCTGCCTCGGCCGCCAGCAGCTCCCGCAGCGCCCCCTCCGCCAGGAGCCGGCCGCCGGTCTCCCGCCATCCGTGCGCCGCGTAGTGCGTGAGCGCCGACCCGGCCCACGCGTGCAGCATCTGCAGCACCCCGATGTCGGACTCCCGCCCCGCGAACCGCAGGACGAGGTCGACGAAGTCCCGTGCCGGAAGCAGCGCGTCCCGCGTCAGGTTCCACAGCGCCGACCAGCACAGCGCCCGGGCCAGCGGGTCGGAGACGTCCCCGAGCCCGGCCCGCAGCGTGTCCAGCGACCCCGCGTCGAACCGGATCTTGCAGTACGTCAGGTCGTCGTCGTTGACCAGCACCAGCTCGGGTGCCTCGGCCCCGGCCAGCTCGCCCACGACCGTACGCGGCCCGTCCACGTCCACCTCGGCCCGCGCGTACCGCTCCAGCGGGCCCCCTTCGGCGCCCCGCCGGTACAGGCCGATCGCCACCCGGTGCGGCCGCAGCTCCGGGTGCGACTCGGCGGCCTCCTGCACCACGGCCAGCTCCTCGATCCGGCCGTCGGCGGCGAGCAGCACCTGCGGGGTGAGGGAGTTGACGCCGGCCGTCTGCAGCCACGCGCGCGACCAGGACACCATGTCCCGCCCGCTGGTCTCCTCCAGCACCGACAGCAGGTCGCCCAGCTTCGTGTTGCCGTACGCGTTCCGCTTGAAGTAGCGCCGGGCGCCCTCCAGGAACGCGTCGCGCCCCACGTACGCCACCAGCTGCTTGAGCACGGAGGCGCCCTTGGCGTACGTGATGCCGTCGAAGTTGAGTTTCGCGTCCTCCAGGTCACGGATGTCGGCCGTGACGGGGTGGGTGGAGGGCAGCTGGTCGGCGCGGTACGCCCAGGACTTGCGGTTGTTGGCGAAGGTGACCCAGCCGTTGGTGAAGCGCGTGGCCTCGACCATCGAGAAGGACCCCATGAAGTCGGCGAAGGACTCCTTCAGCCACAGGTCGTCCCACCACACCATGGTCACCAGGTCGCCGAACCACATGTGCGCCATCTCGTGCAGGACGACGTTGGCCCGCCGCTCGTACGACGCCCGCGTGACCTTGCCGCGGAAGATGAACTCCTCGCGGAAGGTGACGAGTCCCGGGTTCTCCATCGCGCCGAGGTTGTACTCGGGCACGAACGCCTGGTCGTACTTCCCGAACGGGTACGGGTAGTCGAAGTGGTCGTGGAAGAAGTCCAGGCCCTGCTTGGTGATCAGGAAGACGTCGTCGGAGTCGAAGTAGGGGGCGAGACCCTTGCGGCACATCGCGCCGAGGGGGATCTCCAGCCGCGTACCGTCCTCGAAGACCCGCTCGTAGGTGTCCGTCACGTAGTGGTACGGGCCCGCGACGAACGCCGTGATGTACGTCGAGATCGGCTTCGTCTCCGCGAAGCGCCACACCCCGTCCGTCCGCTCACCGGCGCCGTTGCTCCACACGACCCAGTCCTCCGGTGCCCGCACCTCGAAGCGGAAGGGGGCCTTGAGGTCCGGCTGCTCGAAGTTGGCGAAGACCCGGCGGGAGTCGGCCGGCTCGTACTGGGTGTAGAGGTAGACCTCGCCGTCCTCGGGGTCGACGAAGCGGTGCATGCCCTCGCCCGTGCGGGAGTAGGCGCACTGCGCGTCGACCACCAGCTCGTTCTCGGCGGCCAGGTCGTCGAGGGTGATCCGGGAGCCGTCGAAGACCTCGCTCGGGTCGAGATCCTTGCCGTTGAGGGAGACGGCCGTCACACTCGGCGCGATCAGATCGGCGAAGCTGCCGGCGCCCGGCTCGGCGCAGCGGAAGCGGATCGTCGTCACCGAGCGGAAGGTGCGCGGCTCGCCGGCCGCGCCACCCGCCTCGCCGACGGCGGACCGCAGGTCGAGCGAGACCTCGTAACCGTCGACGGACAGCAGCGCGGCCCGCTCCTGGGCCTCGTCGCGGGACAGATTCTCACCGGGCACGGGGGCACTCCCTCAGGGTGGATTTCAAGCGGTGTTCAGCATGCGGACAGGGCCGATCCTGCCATGCGCACCTGACGGCGGGCAGGTGGGAATGCGACGCCCGGCCGTCGGTGTTGCCAGCTGAGACGACTGCCTTTCGAATGATCCTCCCGAGGAGAAGCATGTCCGAGCAGACCTCCGGCAAGACCCCTGTCGACTTCTGGTTCGACCCGCTGTGCCCTTGGGCCTGGATGACCTCGCGGTGGGTCCTGGAGGTGGAGAAGGTCCGGGACATCGAGGTCCGCTGGCACCTGATGAGCCTCGCGGTGCTGAACGAGCCCAAGATCGACGAGCTGCCCGAGGAGTACCGCGAGCTGCTGGAGAAGAAGGCGTGGGGTCCGGTACGGATCGTCATAGCCGCCCAGCAGGAGCACGGCGCCGAGGTCCTCGGTGACCTCTACACCGCGATGGGCACGCGGATCCACAACCAGGGCGAGGGCCCGGAGAAGGAGACGGTCGCCGCCGCCCTGAAGGACGTGGGCCTGCCCGACTCCCTCATGGACCACTGGGACGCCACCCCGTACGAGCCGCAGCTTCGGGCCTCCCACCAGGAGGGCATCGACAAGGTCGGCCAGGACGTCGGCACCCCCGTCATCGCCGTCCCCGGCGCCGACGGCGAGCAGATCGCCTTCTTCGGCCCGGTCGTCACCCCCGCCCCCAAGGGCGAGGAGGCCGCCAAGCTCTGGGACGGCACCCTCCTCGTCGCCTCGGTCCCCGGCTTCTACGAGCTCAAGCGCACCCGCACCAAGGGACCGGACTTCAGCAACCTCGTCTGACCGGCGGCCGGGTCACCGGAAGGATTCGGGAAGGGTCAGGCCCTCCCTCTGCTTTCCGTACGGCTGGACGAACAGGCAGCGGCCCTTCTCGCCGTGGTTGGCGCAGCGCCACCAGCCGGCCGGGTTCTTGCCCAGGGACGTGAGGTACGCCCGCACCTCCTTGTCGGCCTTGTGGAACGGCAGGGGCTTGCCTCCCCCACAAGGAGGACAGTGCTTGTAGCTCGTCTCCATGCGACCTCCCGGATCCGGTCGGCCGGATCGGGAATCCGGCCGGAAACGGGAGCATAGGGCGAAAAGTCAGGAATCCGTCAGACCGGAACCCGTCCCGCCGGTGGCGTTTTCCGGCACCCGGACAGGCGAGAACCCCCGCGAGTCACGACCTCGCGGGGGTTCTCCCCCATCTGCCTGCCGGTGAAGGGTGAGAAGACGATCACGAGCAGGACACCCCGGTGGGCCCCGGGTCAGGGGGCCGGGAGCAGCACGTCCGCGCGCTCCTTGGCGGCGGCGTGACGGCGGGCCACGTCCTGCCAGTTGACGACGGCCCACATGGCGTCGATGAAGTCGACCTTCTGGTTCCTGTACTGCAGGTAGAAGGCGTGCTCCCAGGCGTCGAAGACCAGGATCGGGATGGAGCCCTGGCCGACGTTGCCCTGATGGTCGTAGACCTGCTCGACGATCAGGCGCCCGCTGAGCGGCTCGTGGGCGAGGACGCCCCAGCCCGAACCCTGAGTGGTCGCCGACGCCTTGGTCAGCTGCGCCTTGAAGCCCGCGAAGGAGCCGAAGGACTCGGCGATGGCGTCCGCCAGTTCGCCCACACCGTCCGCGGCCAGCGGCTCGCCGCCGCCGTCCTTCGGACCGGTCATGTTCTGCCAGTAGATCGAGTGCAGGATGTGGCCGGAGAGATGGAAGGCCAGGTTCTTCTGCAGGCCGTTGACCGCCCCCCAGCTCTCCTTGTCCCGCGCCTCGGCCAGTTGCTCCAGCGTGTCGTTCGCGCCCTTGACGTACGCCGCGTGGTGCTTGTCGTGGTGCAGCTCGATGATCTCGGGGCTGATCACGGGGGCGAGCGCCGCGTAGTCGTACGGAAGCTCCGGGAGCGTGTAGACGGGCATGGGGTCCCCTCCGACCTCTTATTGCAATGTACTTGCAACTGCAGGCTAGCAGCAAGAGACTGTGGGGGCGTGCCGGAGCACGCGAAAAGGGCCCTCGCGCGAACCGACCGTCCGTCCTCCGCGCAAGGGCCCTGAAGCGTGCGAGCCGAACCGGCCCTAGGCGGCCACGGCCACCCTCTCCCGCCGTGCGGCCACGGACGTGTAGTGCGAGGCGTCGCCCTCGATCGAGTGGCTCTCCCCGCCGTCGATGCCCACCGGCACGTCACCGGCGACGGTCACCCGGTGCAGCCGGCGCGGCAGGCCGTCGTAGTTGTCGATGGCGTAGTGCTGGGTGATGCGGTTGTCGAAGACGACCAGCTGGTTCTCCGACCAGCGGTGGCGCAGCACGTTCTCCGGCCGGGTCACGTACGACTGGAGCAGGTCGAGGATCTTGCGGGACTCGCCGAGCGAGAGGCCCACGATCCGCTGCGCGAACCCGCCGATGAACAGCCCGCGTTCACCGGTGAGGGGGTGGACACGGACGACCGGGTGGACCGTGCGGTACTTGATCGAGGTGAACCGGGCGCGCTGCTCGGCCCGTTCCGCGTCGATCTCCTCGTCGGGCACCGCGTAGTCGTAGTCGTTGGTGTGCTCGGCCCACAGGCCGTCGGCCAGCCGCCGCAGTGGCTCGGGCAGGTCCCGGTAGGCCGCCGCCGAGTTGGCGATCAGGGTCTCGCCGCCGTACGGCGGGATCGTGATGCTGCGCAGCGTGGTCGCCTGCGGCGGGTTGAGGACGAACGTGACGTCGGTGTGCCAGTGGTTGGCGCGCCCCCGCTCGCTGTCCACGGGCAGGACGCTCGCCGCGCCCTCGACGGCGGCCACGGTCGGATGGGCGGTGGTGATGTCGCCGAAGTGGCGGACGAAGGTCTGATGGGACGCGTCGTCGAGGGCCACGTCGTCCAGGACGAGTGCCTTGTGCACGTTGAGCGCCTCACGGAGGGCGGCGACCGTCTCCTCGCCGAGGGGCTGGGAGATGTCGACGCCGGAGACACGGGCACCGATGCGGGCGGTGACCTTCTGGATCTCGATGGTCATGGCGTGCTTCCTTTCACGGGCGGGACTTCGGGGTCCGGCCGGGGCCGGTCGGGGGCGGGCTCGCGGGCTCAGACGAGGGCGGGTGCGGAATCGCGGACGTGCTGGTTGGCGGGGCGCGGCAGGCCGTAGCGGTCCCGCAGGGTCCGGCGCGGGCCGTAGTGGGTGCGCAGCAGACCGCGGGCGCGCAGGATCGGCACGACGTGGTCGACGAAGGCGTCGAGGCCGGAGGGCAGGACCGCGGGCATGATGTTGAAGCCGTCGGCGGCGCCCTGCGTGAACCAGGTCTCGATCTTGTCGGCGACCTGCTCGGGCGTCCCTGCGAAGGTGAGGTGACCACGTCCGCCGCCCAGCCGCCCGATCAGCTCCCGCACGGTGAGCCGGTCCCGCCGGGCCAGCTCGACGACCAGCGTGTAGCGGCTCTTGGCCCCCTCGATCGCACTCTCGGGCGGCAGATCCGCGGGCAGCGGGGCGTCCAGCTCCAGCGAGCCGGCGGGCAGTTGCAGCAGCCGCTCCAGATTGCCCACACCGTGCGTGTACACGATGTGGTCCTCCAGCACCCGCTCGGCCGCCCGCGCCTCGGCCTCCGTGGACCCGAGGACGGGGACGATCCCGGGCAGCACCTTGATGTGCTCGGGGTCCCGGCCGGCCGCCGCCGTACGGGACTTGAGGTCGGCGTAGAAGGCCCGCGCGTCCTCGACGGTCTGCTGCGCGGTGAACACGGCCTCCGCGTACCGGGCCGCGAAGCCCTTGCCGTCCTCGCTCGACCCCGCCTGCACGAGCAGCGGGTAACCCTGGGGCGTACGGGGGACGTTGAGCGGCCCCTCGACACTGAAGTACGTCCCCCTGTGCCGGGGCGGATGGATCTTCGTGTCGTCGGCCCAGACCCCGGACTCCTTGTCGGCGACGATCGCGTCGTCCTCCCAGCTGTCCCAGAGCTTCAGCGCCACGTCGAGGAACTCGGCGGCCCGCGCGTACCGCTGGGCGTGTGCGGGCTCGGCGTCGAGGCCGAAGTTGCGGGCCGCCTCCGCGCCGGCGGTGGTGACGATGTTCCAGCCGGCCCGGCCGCCGCTGAGGATGTCGAGCGAGGCGAACTTGCGGGCCAGGTTGTAGGGGGAGTTGTAGGAGGTGGAGGCGGTGGCGATCAGGCCGATGTGCTCGGTGGCCGTCGCCAGCGCGGTCAGCAGGGTGAGCGGTTCCAGGGCGCCCGCCGGACGCTGGCCCACGCTGCCCCACAGCTGGGGGCCGTCGGCCAGGAAGAGCGAGTCGAACGTGCCCCGCTCCGCGATCCGGGCCAGCCGTACGTAGTGGTCCAGCTCGACGTGCGCGTACGGGTCGGACTCCGGCAGCCGCCACGACGCCTCGTGGTGACCGGTGTTCATCAGGAACGCGTTGAGGTGGAGCTGTCGTGCGGGCACTGGTCTGTTCTCCCGGGTCACTGGTGGTCCTCTTTCACGCCGAGCGCGGCCAGCAGCCGTTCGCGGTAGTCGCCCAGCAGGGGGTCCCGGTACGAGCGCGGGTGCGGGCGGTCGATGGTCAGGTCGAGGCCGATGCGGCCCTCTTCGAGCACGAGGACCCGGTCGGCGAGCACGATCGCCTCGTCGACGTCGTGGGTGACGAGCAGGACGGAGGGCCTGTGGCGCTCCCACAGCTGCCTGAGCAGGGTGTGCATCCGGATCCGGGTGAGCGCGTCCAGGGCGCCGAACGGCTCGTCGGCCAGCAGGAGTTCGGGGTCACGGACCAGCGAGCGGGCCAGTGCCGCGCGCTGGGCCTCGCCGCCGGACAGCTCGTTCGGCCAGGCGCGCTCGCGGCCCTTCAGGCCCACCTCGGCGAGCGCCTCACGGCCCCGGACGGCGGCCTCCCTGCCCTCGGTGCCGAGCAGCACGTTGTCCAGCACCCGCCGCCAGGGCAGCAGCCGGGAGTCCTGGAAGACGACGGACACCCGGTCGGGCGCGGTGAGCCGCCCGCTGCCCGCCACCTCGTGGTCGAGCCCCGCGACCGCCCGCAGCAGCGTGCTCTTGCCGGAGCCGCTGTGTCCGAGCAGGGCCACGAACTGTCCGGCGGGGATGTCGAGGTCGATGCCGTCGAGGACCGTGCGGCCGTCGAACGACCGGGTGAGTGCCCGTAGTTGTACGGCGGGACGGTCGACGGTGGCCGTGGCCGTCGCCGACGGCGATTCGGGTCCGGTGGTCGTCAGCTGCTCAGTGTGCGTCGCCATGACAGCACCCTCCGTTCGATGAGACGGACCGCGCTGTCGGAGATCAGGCCGAAGATCCCGTAGACGACCAGGCCGACGAGGATCACGTCGCTCTGGCCGTAGTTCTGGGCCTGGAACATCATGTAGCCGAGTCCGTTGGTGGCGTTGATCTGCTCCAGCACGACCAGGCCCAGCCAGGAGCCGGTCACCCCGAGCCGCAGGCCCACGAAGAAGCCGGGCAGCGCGCCGGGGATGACGATCTGCCGGACGAACCGGAACCTCGACAGGCCCTGCACCTCCGCCAGTTCGACGAAGCGGCTGTCGATGCCGGCCAGCGCGGCATGGGTGTTGAGGTAGATCGGGATGTAGACGACGATGGCGATGATCGCGATCTTGAACGTCTCGCCGATACCCAGCCAGAGGATGAACAGGGGGATCAGGCCCAGCGTCGGGATCGCCCGGTTGAGCTGCACGGTCCCGTCGATCAGCGCCTCGCCGACCCGGCTGAGCCCGGAGGCCAGGGCGAGCGCGACACCGGCGGTCAGCCCGATCACGAACCCGGTTCCGGCCCGCTGCAACGAGGTCAGGACGTCGGTCTGCAGCGTGCCGTCGGTCCACAGGTGGACGCCCGTCTCCAGCACCGTCCAGGGCGCCGGGACCGCGGCCCGATCGAGCTGCCCGGCGGCGGAGGCGAGAGCCCAGAGGGCGAGGAACAGCACCGGCCCGACGAGCCGGGAGGCGGGCAGCCGCTTGCCGGGGGAGAGACGCCGGCGCCTGCGGACCTGGGAGGTCCGCTCGGTGGCGGGAGACGGAGCGGGAGCCGTGGCGGGGACGGCCTCGGCGGGGCCGGTGGAGCGGGGGGCGGGGGCGGTGGAGGCGGTGGGGGTGGCGGCGACGGTCGCGGGGGCCCCGGTGGCCGTCGAGGCACCCGTGGTCACGGCGCTCACTTCCGGTACTCCGCGGGCACGGCCTTCGCCGCGATCCCCTCGAACCGCCGGTCGAACAGCGAGCCGACGTCGAACTTCTTCACGAAGCCGCCCTCCGCCAGCAGATCCGCGGTCTCCTGCTCCCACTTGATCGCCTCGTCCCAACTCGGCGGGAACAGCGGCTTGTTGGCGAGCGCGGTGATCGACTCGGCCTGGGGGAGCGTCAGGTTCTGGGTTTTCACGTAGAACTCCTTGTTCCAGATGTCCGGGTTCTCGTACTGCCAGACCGCGCCCTTCGCCCAGTACGGGATGTACGCGGCGACGGCGGCCACCTTCGCGGAGTCGCCCAGCACGGAGGCCGGCGCCCACAGCAGGTTGAGCAGGTCCACCACGTCGGTGGGGATCGTGCGGGCGCCCTTGGCCCGGTACTGCTGCAGATAGGCGGGAGCCTGCTGGTTGGCGAGCGGCGCGACGTCGACCTGACCCGACTGCAGCGCGGTCAGGAACTGGTTGCTGGTGAGCGGGACGAGTTCCGCGTCGTCGTAGGCGAGGCCCGCCTCCTTCAACGCCCGCAGAAGGACGACACCCTGTGCCTGTCCCTGGGAGAAGGCGAGCTTCTTGCCCCGGAAATCCTTGACCGAGGTGATGTCGCTCCCGGGCTTGGTGGCGAAGAGATAGTTCGGCTTACGGGTGACGTTGATCGCGACGATCTTCGCGTCGTATCCCTGGTAATGCGCCTGGATCGGCGGAATTCCCGCGTTGTTGGCGACGTCCAGCGAACCGGCGCGAAAAGCGTTGATGACGTCGGGTCCCGCGCCGATGTTCGCCCAACTGCTCACCTTGAAAGGCAGATCGTCGAGTTTCGCCAGCTTGAGCTGCAACTCCTGCTGACTCTGGAAGGAGGCGATCTTCAGGCTCGTACCCGAGGGCACCTTGGTGGGCAGGGGCGCGTCCGCGGCCGTCCGGGCGGTCGCCGCGCTGCTGTCGGCGCAACCGCTGAGCCCGGCCGCCGCGGCCGTGACGCCGAGGAGGGAGGTGAGGAAGAGTCGCCGGTCGAGACCGGGCGCGGCGGAAGAGGACATGGGAGAACCCCCAGGGGAAACGGCGAGAACGGTGGGCAGTGACGGAACGCGCACGGAAGCGATCCGCGCAGGCGGACACAAGCCGTGCCGGCGCGAGCCGTGCGGACGGTGTGAGAGCCGGCGCGGAGCGAAGCCGCGAAGCTGTCAGGAGAAACGGTGGAGCGAAGCTGCGGAAGGGGAATTCACGCAGGAGGAAGTGCCGCGTCGGCCGGAGTGCGAGAGACACTCCGGATCGGAGTGCGAGAGACACTCCGGAACGTCAACGTGTCAGCAACAGAGGGTGCGACAACTCGTGAGCAGCATGAATACGATGTTCCCGGTCCTCGGTATTGCCTGTCAACATTCGGAGTTTCTGAATTAACGGGTCTCGGCCGAGGCGCGGTCGAGACGGGCCAAGGCCCCCAGCGGGTCCCGGTAGAGCACGTCCAGGGCGACCGCCCCGCCCGCCGCGGCCAGCACGGAGTCGGGGAAGCTCGTGGGCCCCACGGCCGCCGCCCGGTCCGGCCCGACGGTCTCGTGCAGCGCGGCGAGACAGTCCTCCCGGCCGATGATCCCGATCTCGGTGACGACGACGGTCTCCGGGTTCAGCACGTCGAGCAACAGCTCCACCGCCCGCCCCACCAGCCGCGCCCGCTCCACCAGCAGCCCCGCGGCCACGGTGTCGCCACCGGCCGCCGCCTCCAGCACCCGCATCGGGTTCGAGCCGTCGATGACCCCGGCCGCCCGCGCCCGCCGGCACAGCGTGCGCTCGCTCAACTCGGCCTGGAGGCACCCGGTCCGCCCGCACGCGCAGGGTTCGGTGCCGCCGGGCAGCGGGAGATGGGCGATCGCCCCGGCCTGCGAGCGGGGCCCATGATGCACCTCGTCGTTGGTCGCGAACGCCGCGTCGACCATGTTGCCGACGAACAGATGCAGCACGCTCCGGCTGCCCCGCGCCCGCCCGAACAGCTGCTCCGCGCCCACCAACGCCCGCGCGTGCCCGTCCACATGGACCGGCAGCCCGGTGAGGGCGCCGAGGATCTCCCGTACCGGCACCTCGCGCCAGCCCAGCAGCGGATGCTCGACGACGGTCCCGGTCTCCCGGTCCACCCAGCCGCCGGCCGCGAAGCCGACGGCCAGGGGCCGGCAGCCCGGCGCGGCGTCCAGCAGGGCGCGGAGTTCGTCGGCGGCCCGCGCCAGGACCGCGGCGGGATCGGTGGAGCTGTGCTTCAACCGCCGCTCCTCCACGACGCGTCCGCGCAGATCGAGCAGCGCGACGGTCGTGTAGGGCACGGCCACATGAACCCCGCCCACCACGAACCGCGAGTCGTCCAGGTCGAGGGGCACATGCGGACGCCCCGTCCCCTTGGCCCGCCGGGGCGGTTCGGCCTCACGGATGAGACCGAGCCCCGTGAACCGGGCGCAGTAGTCGGTCACCGAGGCGGGGGAGAGCCCGGTCACCCGGGCGATGTTGCTCCGCGCCACGGGCCCGTGCTCCAGCACGGACCGCAGCACCACGCTGGCGCTGGTCCGCCGCCGGTCGCTGTCGGCGACACGCGGCACGGGGGACGAGGCGGGAGAAGGGGAGGCGGAGGGGGCGGGAGCGTACAGGGTGGGTGCTGCCGCGGCATGGGGCATGACGATCATCCTCGGGAACGGGTCCGACACTGCGCCGTCTCGAAGGGCGAGGCGTGCCGGAGCCACCTCACCCGGGACGGCGACAGGTGGACGTGCCCACGCGTCGCAGATCGACATAGCGACGCGACGAGAAGTACCGGGCCTGAGCAACCATGCGCTCGAAGCTAGCAAAACGGCCCACCGCTGCCCAGACGGCGACCGACGGGCGAGACGGTATCTGTCCACGCCGCCAACCGAATTGGTGAAACCCTACAGATCCCGTGGTACGCGCTTTCGCGGCCAAGGGCACCTCACCTCAGTGACCGGTGTCACGCCGTACCGGGTGTAACAGGCACCCTTTGTTCAGAGTCCACCAAGGCGTCGTTCCCTCCTTTGTCGAATGCTGACGGTGCCCGGTGCACGGGCCCGGGGATAGCGTCACGGTGTCCCAGCCGACTTCACCCGCCGGAGTGAGCCCGAACATGAGCACCGCCGCCACGTCAGCCCGCCCCGGCGAGGTCCTCGCCGACCTCCTGCCCGTCTCCGGCGCCCGCGTGCGCGACCTCGCTCTCGTGGTCGGCGGCGCCGCGCTCACCGGGCTCGCCGCGCAGATCGCCGTGCCCGTGCCGGGCTCCCCGGTCCCGGTCACCGGTCAGACCTTCGCCGCCCTGCTCGTCGGCACCACCCTCGGCGCGAGCCGGGGTGTCGCCTCGCTGAGCCTGTACGCGCTGGCCGGTCTGGCCGGTGTGCCGTGGTTCGCGAACGGCACCTCCGGTGTCGGCGTCTCCTTCGGCTACATCCTCGGCATGATCCTGGCCGTCGCCGCCGTGGGCGCCCTGGCCCGTCGTGGCGGTGACCGCTCGACGCTGCGCATGGCGGGCACGATGCTCGTCGGCGAGGCGATCATCTACGCCGTGGGCGTCCCGTACCTCGCCGCCACCGCCGACATCAGCCTGTCCTCCGCCGTCGCGCTCGGCCTCACGCCCTTCCTGATCGGCGACGCCCTCAAGGCTCTCCTGGCCATGGGGCTGCTGCCGACGGCCTGGAAGCTGCTGAGGAAGTGACGCGGCGCCTCGGCGGCGCCGAGCGGGCGCGGAGCGGACGCCGCTCGGGAAGCACGGCCCTCCGGAAGTAGCACCCCTCGCCCAGAGGTTCGCCGGGCCGGTCACTACGACCGCGCCACGGCGAACCTCTTCTGGCGTCTCAGCAAGCCCGCACGGCCCGACAGCCGGCCTTCCCCTTTTCCCGCTCGGCGGTTCAGGACTCCTGACGGGCCCTGCGCCGGTTCCACCACAGGCCCGCCGCGCCCGCGGAGACGAGCGCCGCCCCGGTCAGGCCGAGCGGCAGCACGCGGTCGGCCGGACCCGTCCGGGGCAGCTCGTCCGGGGCGTCGTCCTTCCCGCCGCCGCCGCTCCCGCCACCGTCACCGCTCCCGCCATCGTCACCGCCGCCCGGGGTGACCGGGCTGTTGTCGGTGCCGAGGAGCAGTGGGGTGGCGGGCTCGTTGGGTGACTGGTCGGTGGCGCCGAACGGCACCGGACCCTGCTGCCAGAAGGTCTTGGAACCATCGGAGTTCTGGACGGGCAGACAGATCTTGCCCTTCTTTCCCAGGTCGTACGTGGCATCGATCGCATACGTCTTCGACTTTCCGGCCGGCAGATCGTCGATCGCGCACGCGAAACCGCTGTTCGCGCCGTCGGGAAGATCTCCGTCCGGAATTGCTGAACATCCTTCGACGTTCTTGACCGTCAGGCCGTCGAAACCGACCACGAGCAGTCGGATTTCGCCACTGGCCTTGCTGCCCTCGTTCTTCACGGCGCCGGTGATTTTCGTTTCCTTCGACGTGTTGTCGACTTTGATCTCCTTGGACAGCAGCGTCGAGAGCTTCACTCCGGACGGTGCCGCGTCCACGGCCTTTCCGCCGTGCCTGCTCAATCCCCCCTCGTCCTCCGCCGACGCCGCGAAGCCGAGGATCAGCACCGACGTGAACGATGCGGTGAGCAGCGATCCGGCGATGACGGCCCTACGATGAGAACTCATGTTCCATCCCCCTTGCGTCCCCCTGGCCGTGCCTGAATTCACGGCCTATGAAGAGGTACCACAAGATTTCTCCGCACTATGCTGATGCGGGGCGAAGTGTGACCAATGCGCGACTTTTTGTTTCTGCTGTGGCATGTGCGGTCAGTTGTTGAAGGGGGGCATGGGGATGCCGGAAATAACGCGGGGCGGTGTTCCGGGTCTTGTGGTGGCCGGCCGTTATCGCCTGGTCGCCATCATCGGCCAAGGTGGAATGGGCCGGGTATGGCGGGCCACCGACGAAATGCTCGACCGGCAGGTCGCCGTCAAGGAAATGCGTATCGACGGTCTCGACCCGGAGGACAGCCGCACCCGGCGCGAGCGAACCCTGCGGGAGGCCAGGGCCACGGCCCGTATCGACCACCCCCACGTCGTGCGCGTCTACGACGTCGTCGACGCGGGCGACCGGCTCTGGATCGTCATGGAACTGGTCGACGGCCGCTCCCTGGAGCAGGTCGTGGCGGAGGACGGCCCCCTCGGCGTGCGGGAGACCGCCCGGATCGGCCTCGAACTCGTCGACGCCCTCGGTCAGGTACACGCGCAGGGCGTCCTGCACCGCGACATCAAACCGGCCAACGTCCTCGTCAAACGCTCGGGCGCCCAGCACGCCGTCCTCACCGACTTCGGCATCGCCGCCATCCAGAACGCCGAGGCCCTCACCATGGCCGGCATGCTCGTCGGCTCCCCGGACTACATGGCACCCGAGCGGGTCACCGGCCGCCCCCAGGGACCGCCCTCCGACCTCTGGTCCCTCGGCGCGACCCTCTGCGCCGCCCTCGGCGGCCGCTCCCCCTTCTCCCGCCCCACCACCCTCGCCACCCTCCACGCGGTCCTCTACGAGGAGCCGGAACTCCCCGCGGCCGCGGGCGCCCTCCACGACATCCTCGCCGCCCTCCTCGCCAAGCAGCCGGAGTCCCGGCCCGGCGTGCCCGAACTCACCGAGACGCTCCGCCGCATCACCACGAACGCGGCAGCGACCACGCGGACGGCCGAGCCGAGGCCGCCGGGCGTGGAAGAGCCGGCCGGCACGCCGGGGACGGCCGGCAAGGCGGGGACGGCCGTCGGAACGGAGGCGCCGGGCTTCGGTGAGCCGGCGACGCGCTCCGCGCCCGGCGCCACGACATCCGCGGCCGGAGCGCGGGACGCGGCGGCCGGTTCCGGGGGAGAAGGAGACCCCGGCAGGGTGCCGGAGGACGGTATCGCCGCGCCCGCGGGGGCGGGCCACACGGAAGCGGAGCCAGTGGCCGCAGCCGGGCGGCCGTTCGCAGGACGTCCGAAGCCGGCCGCTGCGGGGCCGACGCCCCTGAACGGCGCCTCGCGCCCGTCGACCGGTACCACTCGAGATGCCGAGGCGCTGCCCCCACCCACCGGACGCCCCACCCCTGCACCGACACCGACACCGACGGTCCGGAACCGGCCCGCCCCCGAGCCCGCACCGCACCCCCAGCCACGACAGCCCTCCACGCCCGCCCCGGACGCGTACCCGGACCCGGACGCGTACCCCTTCCCCACCCCCCGACCCGACCGGCCCGCCACCCCCACGGACCCCGCCACCCCCACAGCACCCCCGCCGTCCCGGCGAGACAACCGCCGTGCCGGACTCCTCGCGGCCACGGCCCTCGCCGTGACAGCCGCCGTGGCCGCGGTCGTCGTACCGGCGATGAACGGCGCGTCCGACGACAAGAACGACAAGAACGACAGGAGCGACAAGACATCGATCTCGGCCTCCCCCTCCACCGAGCCCCCCACCCGCACCCCCGATCCCACCGTCGCCGGCACCTCGCGCCCGCCCGAACTGCCGCCCGGCGCCCGTACGGAGGCCGGGGTGTTCGCCTGGGTGCCGCCGGAGGGGTTCTCGCGGGAGGTGCACGCCGGCGCGGAGGTGCACTACACCTCGCCCGACGCCCGTCAGGAGATCGTCGGCAAGGCATCCCTCGCGCGCGGCGATCTCCTGGAGCAGTGGCGTGAGAAGGAGAAGAGCACAGGCGAGGGGCCGGGGTACGAACGGATCCGCCTGGAGGAGACCGAGTTCCGCGGCCGGCCCGCCGTCGTGTGGGAGTACACCGTGATCGCCCAGGAACTGCCCTGGCACGTCCGTTCCCTCGGCTTCGACACCGGCGGCAAGTCCTACCAGCTCACCACCTGGTACCACCCCGACATCGAGGACCGCGCCCTCCCGGTCTACGAGAAGGTCGAGAAGACCTTCACCCCTCTCTAGGACGACGAAACGGGGCCCGGCGGCGGACGAACCGCCACCGGACCCCGGCCCTGCGAGACGGCCTCGGCCGCCCGCGCTCAGCCCACCTTGTCGGACACCTCGGCGGTGGCGGACTTCCGGGCGCCCAGCCTCTCCTTGACGACCGCGATGCCGACGACGACCGCCGCGACCAGCAGCGACAGCAGCAGGATCTCGCGGTTGCCGTGCTCGGTGTCGGTGAGCATGTAGCCGAGGACGAAGAGGATCAGCCCGATCGTGGCCCACGTCAGGTACGGGTACAGCCACATCTTCACGACGAGCTTCTCCGGCGACTCCCGCTCGATGATCCTGCGCATGCGCAGCTGGGAGAAGCAGATGACGAGCCACACGAACAGGGCGACCGCGCCGGAGGAGTTGACGAGGAAGAGGAAGACACCCTCGGGGAAGAAGTAGTTGAAGATGACGGCGACGAATCCGAAGACGACCGAGGCGAGGATCGCGGTCATCGGCACACCCCGGCCGTTGGTACGGCCGAACGCGCGCGGCGCGTCCCCGCGCTCGCCCAGCGAGAACGCCATGCGCGACGCGGTGTAGAGACCGGAGTTCAGACAGGACAGCACCGACGTCAGCACGATGAAGTTCATGATCTGGCCGGCGTGCGCGATGCCGAGGGAGTCGAGGGCGGCGACGTAGGAGCCCTTCTCCTTGATCGACGGGTCGTTCCACGGCAGCAGCGTGACCACGACGAAGATCGAGCCGAGGTAGAAGACGCCGATGCGCCAGATGATGCTGTTGGTCGACTTGGTGACGGCCCGCTGCGGGTTCTCCGTCTCCCCGGCGGCCAGCGTGGCGATCTCGCTGCCCATGAAGGAGAAGACGACCAGCAGCACACCGATGAGGATCGCGCCCGCGCCGTTGGGCAGGAACCCGCCGTGGTCGGTCAGGTTGGACAGCCCGGCCTTGTCGGTGTCGGCCCCCGGCAGCACGCCGAACACCGCGAGACCGCCCACCACGATGAACGCGGCGATCGCGACGACCTTGATCCCGGCGAACCAGAACTCGAACTCGCCGTAGGAGCCGACCGAGACCAGGTTCGTCGCGGTCAGCACGACCATGACGATCAACGCCCAGCCCCACTGCGGCACCGCCGGGATCCAGCCCTCCAGGATCACCGCACCCGCGGTCGCCTCGACCGCGAGCACGACGACCCAGAAGAACCAGTACAGCCAGCCGATCGAGAACCCGGCCCAGCGGCCGAGCGCGCGGTCGGCGTGGGCCGAGAACGACCCCGACGTCGGGTTCGCGGCGGACATCTCACCGAGCATCCGCATCACCAGCACCACCATCGTGCCGACGAGCGCGTACGACAGGAGGATGCCGGGGCCGGCGGTGGAGATGCCGGAACTCGACCCGACGAACAGGCCGGCTCCGATCACACCGCCGATCGCGATCATCGACAGATGACGGTTCTTGAGACCGGCGTGCAGACCGGGGGAGGGGGGTGAGGAGGAGCCTGGGGAATCCGCCTGGGGCGGCAGGGTCGGCTGCGAGGTCATGGGGGGAGGTTTCCTTTGCGCCGTGGTGGGGACTTCCGTGCGTCTGCCCAGCGACCGACCGATCGACTCTCGCAAGAGCGGGAAACGGGAGTCGACCGCGGGGGTCCGAGTGGGCCGTTGTAAAGATCGGTCCAGTGAATCGGAGGCGAAAGGATTCCAGAACCTTTGAATCCGGATTGTTACTTGAGGTTTACTTGAGGATTCGTGGGGTAGCTCACGTTTTGATGGGTCCGCACCCCGTCGTGCCACGCCGAAACACGCGTGTCACACTCGGACCATGCGCGTCTACCTCGGCTCTGATCACGCCGGATACGAACTCAAGAACCACCTCGTGGAGTGGCTGAAGGCCGCCGGCCACGAGCCCGTCGACTGCGGGCCCCACATCTACGACGCCCAGGACGACTACCCGCCGTTCTGCCTCCGCGCGGCGGAGCGCACGGCGGCGGACCCCGGGTCCCTCGGCGTCGTCATCGGAGGCTCCGGCAACGGCGAGCAGATCGCCGCGAACAAGGTGGCCGGCGTCCGCGCCGCCCTCGCCTGGAGCGCCGAGACCGCCGCGCTGGGCCGCGAGCACAACAACGCGAACGTCGTCGCCGTCGGCGCCCGCATGCACGCGCAGGAGGACGCGACGAAGTTCGTCGAGACCTTCCTCAACACCCCGTTCTCCGGTGACGAGCGCCACATCCGCCGCATCGACATGCTGGCGGCGTACGAGACCACCGGCGACCTCCCGCCCATCCCGGCACACCACCCCCAGCAGTAGACGTTCGAGCCGGCCTGAAAAGCAGAACCGGCCTGAGAAGCAGGGGCGCAGCCCCTGCTTCTCAGGGGCGCGGGGAACTGCGCGAGCAACCCCCACACACCCGCACCCGAAAACACCCCCGAGCACCCCCCACCCCGATGCCGAACCCCCGGAGGACAACGTGCCGGAGGGGCACACCATCCACCGCCTCGCCGAGGACTGCCTGACCCACTTCGGCGGCGACGGCCGGCCCACGCACGTCACCAGCCCCCAGGGCAAGTTCTCCGACGCCGCGGCCCTCCTCACCGGCACCCCGCTGCACACCGCCGAGGCCCACGGCAAGCACCTCTTCCTGCACTTCGGCGACCCGGACGCCGAGGAAAGGGTGCACATCCACCTGGGCCTGTTCGGCAAGGTCACCTTCGGCCCGGCTCCCGCGCCCCCGCCCACGGACACCGTCCGCCTACGGCTGCGCAACGACACGTCGTACATGGACCTGCGCGGTCCGACGACCTGCGCCCTGATCACCGACGCCGAGAAACGCGCCGTGCACGCCCGCCTCGGCCCCGACCCGCTCCGCGCCGACGCCGACCCGGCCCGCGCCTACGCCCGTATCTCCCGCAGCCGTACGACCGTCGCCGCGCTCCTCCTGGACCAGAAGGTGATCGCGGGCGTCGGCAACGTCTACCGCGCCGAGGTCCTCTTCCGGCACGGCATCGACCCCTACCGTGCAGGCAAGGACATCACCCCCGCGGAATGGGACGCGATCTGGACCGACCTCGTCGGCCTCATGCGCGAGGGCGTACGGCACAACCGCATCGACACCGTCCGCCCGGAACACACCCCCGAGGCCATGGGCCGCCCGCCCCGCGTCGACGACCACGGCGGCGAGGTGTACGTCTACCGCAGGGCGGCCATGCCCTGCCATCTCTGTGGCGGCGAGGTACGCACCGCCGACCTCGCCGCCCGCAACCTCTTCTGGTGCCCGGCCTGCCAGCAGAGGTGAACCGCGGCCCCGGGTCCCCGGACTCCCCGGCCGCCGGGGCAGGTTCGGGCCGCGGGCCCTAGAAGCCGTGCGGCAGCCAGGGCGCCGGCCCCGACGCGAGGAACCCCACGGACGCCTCCGCCAGCGCCCCCTGCCGCAGCTCCCGCACCAGCCCCGCCGCGGCCAGCGCGGACAGGCTCGCACCGCCCAGATAGGCCGCGCCCAACTCCCGTACGGACAGGGAGAGATCGGCGGCGTCCGCGGTCCGCTCGCAGGTCGCGCCCTTCGGATCGCCGGTGAGCCGCCAACGCCCCTCGTTCCAGGGGCAGAAGGAGTCCTCGACCTCGAACACCACGTCCAGCGGAGCCTGATAGGTCCGCATGCGCAGAGCCGCGCCCACGTCCACGAGCCGCAGATACAGGTCGTCCGTGAACCGCAGCGCACAGCGCCGGATGTCCGACACCAGGTGCAGCACCGGCTCGTCGACGGGCAGCCGGTGGGCGACGACGCACGACGTCAGGTCGATGTCGAAGAGGAACCGCCACAGCGCGGCACGGGCGGCCGGGTCCAGGGCCTCCAGCGCGCTCAACTGGACGACGCCGTCCGCCCCGCGCGGCCCCCAGTCGGACTTGATCCGGAAGCGCGCGTACCCGACCACACCGGAGCCGTCGCCGTCGGTCCGCTCGGCCACCACGCACTGCAGCGGCGAGGCACCGCTCCGGTGGCGTTCCGTGTCGAGCAGTTCCACCCGCTCCCAGCCAGGCTGCCGGGCCAGCATCCCCGGCCGCTCCGGCACCCGGCGGGCGTACACCGCCTCGCACGCGTCGAGCACCTCGGAGGGGTCGGCGTAGCGCAGCCGTACGTCATCGGTGCCGGGCGGTACGGACAGCCGCACCCGGGCGGTGTCGATGTCGGCGGCGAGCCGGCGCGTGGCCAGGCCGTACCCGAACCGGCCGTAGATCGCGGGCTCGGACGCGGTCAGCACGGCCAGCGGCTCGCCCCAGGAGCGGACGTCGTCCAACTGCCGCCGCATCATGGAGGTCAGCACCCCGCGGCGCCGGTGCGTGGCGGCGACACCGACCATCGTGACGCCGGCCGCGGGGACGACCGAGCCGCCGGGCACCGTGAGACGGAAGTCGAACGCCCCCGCCGTACCCACGCACCGGTCGCCCTCCCACACGCCGACGCAACGGTCGTGAGGAGTGAGCGCGTTCCACAACTCGCGCTCCTCCGGCGGTTCGGGGGTGCCGCCGAAGGCGCGGATGAGGTTGTCGTACCAGGCGTCCCAGTCTTCTATGCGCAGCGCCCGCAGCTCAGTCGTCATACGCCATGCCTAGCAGCACGATCCTGTACGGGCGAGCGAATTCGGCCCGCGCGTCGCCGTTCCACGTGGGATCCTTCACAGGTGCCGCACGGAGGGCGCACGGGGGCCGAACGAAGCGTTCCGGTGTGAGATCTGTGTGAGATTCGTCGTGAACCGGCCCTCGGAAGGGGGACAAGTAGGACCTCCTGTGCACAGGGGCTGGTCCGATGGATAAGGTCCCGAACAATGGCAGCAGGACGAGAGCGGCGCGCGGCGGCCGATACGCTCACGGCCCGGATGAAGAAGCTGGTTCACCGGGTCCGCACCGGCGTGCGTAAATCCGCCGTCGACTACTTCCGCGGGGACGGCTCCGACTGGATCGCCCTCGTCGGCCTGCTGCTGATGATCCCGCTGATCGCCTGCCTCACCCTCATCAACGAGGTGTGGTTCTCACCCGCCGTCCTCGTCCTCCCCATCGTCGCGGGCGGCCTGCTGCTGCGGCCCGCCAGCCTCCTCGGCCTGTACGCGGCCGCCGCGACCGCGCTGATCGTGGAGTCGGTGCGGCTCGGCCCCTATACCGAGGGCCCGGCCCGCGTGACCCCCGGCGTCGTGCTCGTGGTCGCCGCCTGCGGGTTCTTCGGCCTGCTCATCGCCCAGTTCCGCAGCCGGGTCGGCGTCCCCTGGCGGCGCGGCGGCACCATGCTCTTCGACCTGCGCGAACGCATCCGGGTCCAGAGCAAGTTGCCGCAACTGCCCGCCGGCTGGCACCGCGAGATGGCCCTGCGTCCGGCGGGCGGCCAGTCCTTCTCCGGCGACTTCGTCGTGGCCGCCCGCACGAACGGCGGCCGCACCCTCGAAGTCGTCCTCACCGACGTCTCCGGCAAGGGCATGGACGCAGGCTCCCGGGCCCTGCTCCTGTCCGGCGCTTTCGGCGGTCTTCTGGGATCGCTCCCACCGCACGCCTTCCTCCCGGCGGCCAACGGCTATCTCCTCCGCCAGGACTGGGACGAGGGCTTCGCGACCTCCATCCACCTCGTCCTCGACCTCGACTCCGGCGACTACGAACTCTTCTCCGCCGGCCATCCGCCCGGCCTCCAGCTCAGCGCGGGCACCGGCCGCTGGGAGGAGAAGGCCGCCGAGGGCCCCCTCCTCGGCGTCTACGACGGCGCCCAGTTCGACCCCGTCAAGGGCTCCCTGCGCCCCGGCGACGTCCTGATGCTGTTCACCGACGGCCTCGTCGAGACCTCCGACCGGGACATAGTCGAAGGCATCGATCGCCTCACCGGCGAAGCCGACCGCTATGTCGCGGGCGGCTTCCACGGCGCTGCCTGGCACCTCATCGAAGCCGTCGCCAAGGACGTCAACGACGACCGGGCCCTTCTCCTGATCTGCCGGGAAGGCCCGACGGCAACACGCTAGGCCCCCTGAGAAGCAGGGGGCGCAGCCCCTGCTTCTCAGGGGCGCGGCGAACTGCACGATCAACCCCCACCCGACCCGCAGACGGGGGCCGAAGGGGCGCAGCCCTTCGAGGAGGGGACGGGCAGGGGCGGCGGGGACGACAATCCAGGCCGGTACCCACCTCATGCCACACGAAGGAGCCAGACCCCATGCCCCCCGTCCCTCTCTCCCTCCCCGAAGTGGAAACCCTGGCCAGAAAGGCCCACGCCACGCAGACCGACAAGGCGGGCCGCCCCTACACCGAGCACCTCCAAGCGGTGGCGGCCGGCGTCACGGCACGAGGCGGCGACGAGGACCAGATCGCCGCGGCCTGGCTGCACGACGCAGTCGAGGACGACGCCCTCACCGAGACCTGGCTCACCGAGGCCCCTCTGACCGACCGCACCAAGGCCATCGTGCTCGCCCTCACCAAGCGCGAGGGCGAACCCCCGGAGACGTACGCCGCCCGCGTCCTCGACACCCCGGGCGCCCTCCTCGTCAAGCAGTCGGACCTCGCGCACAACGCGAACCCGGCCCGACTCGCCGTCCTGGACGAGCCCACCCGCACCCGCCTGACCCGGAAGTACGCCCACATGCGAAACCTCCTCGGCCTGCCGGACGAACCGGCGGCCGAGGAGGCCACGGAGAACAACTGAGGGCGAAGGAGAGCGAAGAGGAGAGCGAAGGAGAGCGAAGGGACCCGGCGGCGGGACCGTGGGGGAACCCCGCGCCTACGTCCTGGCCCCCGCCTTCCCGCGCTCGCGGGCCAGCTCGGCGGCGTCCCGCTTGAACGCCCACTCCATCTTCGGCTCCATCGCGAACCGGAACATCCGCTGCACCGGCGGGGTGCACAGCACGGTGATGACGGCCGCCGCGAAGAAGGTGGCGAACAGCTCGCCGAGCGGCTGGTACACCCACGCGTTGGCGTCGTACCAGTCCCAGAAGCGCGAGCCCTTCGCGAGGAACCCGTGCAGCAGGTAGCCGTACAGCGTGCCCGCGCCCAGCACGGTGAACCACATCTTCCGCCGGGGCACCCAGGCGAAGAAGCAGGTGGTCAGCACCATGGAGCAGCCGAACAGCGCGAAGGTCATGACGATCCCCGCCCACCACGGCGCACCCAGCTCCTGCGCGCTGTCACGGTGGTAGAACCAGGCCGAGTTCATGTCCGGGCCCAGCCAGTACGCCATCGCCAGCGCGCACCCGGCCACCGGCAGGGACAGGATCCGCACCTCGCGGCGCCGCATGAACTGGAAGTGCGCGGGCTTCATGAAGAGGCCGACGACGAAGAACGGCAGGAACTGCAGGACACGTTGCAGGTCCAGGTCGTCACCGATGTCGGGAGAGACCGAGGCGAGCGCCGCGATGGCGAGCGCCACCGGGACGGGCCAGCGCACCACCTTCCACAGCGGTGTCGTCAGCCGCCACACGAACAGCGCGATCAGGAACCAGGTGAGGTACCAGGGGTCGAGCAGACTGATCGGGTGGGAGGGGTCGCCGTCGCCCCACCGCTTGAAGAAGGAGTAGGCGATCTCGAAGAGCACGTACGGTACGGCTATGCCGGTGACCAGCCTGCGGAGCCGGTCGGGGCGCATGTCGAAACTGCGCGAGAAGTAACCGGAGATGATGATGAACGCCGGCATGTGAAACGTGTACACGAACATGTACAGCGCCTCGGCGGCGCGGCTGTGGTCGGTGAGCGGCTCCCACGCGTGCCCCATCGCCACGAGCACGATGGCGAGGTACTTGGCGTTGTCGAAGAACGCGTCACGTTGTTTGGCCGGTCTGGCCTCCGGGGAGGCGCCACTCGGCGTCGGCTGGGGGGACGAGGACTTCAGCGAGCGCGGACTCGGCACTCCGTCTGCGGACGGCTGTAGTGGCTGTGCCGGAGGGAGCGGCGTCCCGGGCCGGCCGTGCGGTCGCAGCGAGTTCGTCACAGACCCTCCCGCCGGAAACTCCGGAGGACGGTCCGAGCACTCGCTGCGCAAGCGGGGGACGAGGCAGCGGTGAACATCTGAGGCACCCTAGCGTTGTCTGTGCGATTACGTAAAACCACCCACGTGAATCCTGTATTGAGGGGTACGTGTCCTCCCCGCGTACCCGGGATTCGTGAAGTCATGACCAGGCGAAGCGTCACACTGTGCCCACCGCACGGCGGATGGAGCCGCCGGTCTGTCCGCATTCATCCCGACTAAATGGTGCATAACGTGCGCAGGCGACTCCGGTGAAATGTCCGGTTAATTCCCGTCCTGCCCGGGCCTCTTGATGTGTCTGTGGCAACAATTCGAATTACCTGCGCACGGGTTGTGTGCGCATCGAAACGATCATCGCGAATTCACCCCCGGCACGCTCCCGTTGACCGGGGGTGGGGGTGGCGTGCGTGTGGTGACGTGGCCGACGTTGTCTCAGCCGCTGCATATGACGGCCCCGTTGGTGGCACGATGGTTCTGGCGGGGTGCGCGTGGGGTCGGCGCCCCGGGCCGGGTGCGGACCGACCGAGGGTGTGATCTGTGTGGCCATTTCGCTGTCAGTGGTGCTCTTGCTGGGGATCATCCTGGTGGTGCTGATGCGAGGAGGGACGATCAAGGCCGGACCGGCCGTGGTCGCCATCCTCTTCGGCTTCTTCCTCGCCTCGACGGGCATGGCCGACGACATCCAGCGCTTCCTGAACTCGATAGCGGACACCATCAACTCGATCCAGTTCTAGCGCGGCACGAGTGACCGCCCGAACACGCGCCGTGCGCGGCCGCACGTCCGGCCGACGGCCACGAGACGGCAAAAAGCCTCCGGCCCGGTCGAGGGAGTCCCTCGACCGGGCCGGAGGCCGTTGGAGCGGGCGACGGGAATCGAACCCGCGTAGCTAGTTTGGAAGACTAGGGCTCTACCATTGAGCTACGCCCGCACAGCTCGCGCCGCAGGTCGGGCGACCGCGACACAGAAGGCATCGTAGCGGGTCCGGCGCCACCGCCGCACACCCCTTCCCGGCCGCGTCCTTCGTACGCCGTCGCACGCGCCCGCGCACTGGCTGAATGCGGCAACCCCATGGCCTGCGGGCATGTACCCTACGTGTCGCACCAGACGGGGTGTGGCGCAGCTTGGTAGCGCGTCCGCTTTGGGAGCGGAAGGCCGTGGGTTCAAATCCCGCCACCCCGACCACCGTGCCGGCAGGCGCGCCCGCCACCGGCAAGATCACCTTTTGGGGCGTGTACCGCCTGCGGCTACTATGCAAACTGCGCGCCCGTGTGTCTGCACTCTCACGTCTCTCAAGGGCCGCGAAGTCCGCTGAAGCCCCGCCCACCGGCGGGGAAGGTCAGCAGAACCCCAAGAAGTCAGCCCCCAAGGAGACCGAACCGTGAAGAGCGCCGTGGAGACCCTGAACCCGACCCGGGTTCGGCTCAGCATCGAGGTGCCCTTCGAGGAGCTCAAGGACAGCCTCGACGCGGCGTACAAGAAGATCAACCAGCAGGTCACGGTGAAGGGCTTCCGCAAGGGCAAGATCCCGGCCCGCGTCATCGACCAGCGGTTCGGCCGCGGTGCGGTGCTGGAGGAGGCGGTCAACGACGCGCTCCCGAAGTTCTACACCGACGCGGTCAACGAGGCCGAGCTCAACGTCCTGGGCCAGCCCGAGGTCGACATCACCGAGCTGAAGGACGGCGAGACGCTGAACTTCACCGCCGAGGTCGACGTCCGCCCGGCCATCGAGATCCCGGACTACTCCGGCATCGAGGTCGAGGTCGACGCCGTCGAGGTCACCGAGGAGGACGTCGAGAAGGCGGTCGAGCAGCTGCGCGAGCGCTTCGCCTCCACCTCCCCGGTCGAGCGTGCCGCCGAGGACGGCGACGTCGTCACGATCGACCTTCAGGCCAAGGTCGACGGCGAGGTCCTGGAGGACGGCGTCGCCGAGGGCGTCTCCTACACCATCGGCTCCGGCGAGCTGCTGGACGGCATCGACGACGCCGTGAAGGGCCTGGAGGCCGGTGGCGAGACCACCTTCGCCTCCGAGCTCAAGGGCGGCTCGGCGGCCGGCAAGGAGGCCGAGGTGACGGTCAAGGTCTCCCAGGTCGCCGCCCGTGAACTCCCGGCCCTGGACGACGAGTTCGCCCAGCTCGCCTCCGAGTTCGACACCCTCGAGGAGCTGCGCGCGGACAGCCGCAAGCGCCTGGAGAACATGAAGCAGTACGACCAGGCCACCCAGGCCCAGGAGCGCGTCCTCGAGAAGCTCCTGGAGATCGTCGAGGTGCCCGTCCCCGAGAAGCTGCTCGAGGACGAGATCAACACCCGCAAGCACAACCTGGAGCACCACCAGCTCGGCCAGATGGGCCTGGACCTGGAGAAGTACCTGGAGATCCAGGGCAAGACGGTCGAGGAGTTCGACGCCGAGACCAAGGAAGCGGCCGTCAAGGGCATCAAGACCCAGTTCGTCCTCGACGAGCTGGTCTCCAAGGAGAAGCTGAACGTCAACCAGGAGGAGCTCACCGAGCACCTCATGCGCCGCGCGGCCTCCTCCGGCATGTCCCCGGACCAGTTCGCCCAGGCCGTCGTCCAGAACAACCAGGTCCAGCTCCTCGTCGGCGAGGTCGCCCGCGGCAAGGCCCTGGCCCTGGTCGTCGAGTCCGCCACGGTGAAGGACACCAACGGCGAGGTCGTCGACCTGGACGACGACGAGGACGAGACGGAGGCCGAGGGCTCCGCCGAGGCCACCGAGGAGACCCCGGCCGCCGCCGAGGCCGCCGAGGAGAAGAACGAGGGCTGATCACCCCCTGGTGGGTGAACGGCTGCCGACGGGCCCCTGGATCACTTGTGACCCAGGGGCCCGTCGGCCTACCCCCCTCCGGCCGGGGGCCACGACGCACCCGCTCGACCCGGCGGAGCGCATGCGCTGACAGCGAACAGTTCCCTTTGCGGGATTCACCGGCGGAGCCGCCGCGTTAGGGTCCATGAAGACGAGGGCTGGGCTGTCGGCGAACGGCTCGGTCCCCGGAAGGGAAACGTGAAGACGGCCCGGCGCCGTCGTAAGACGAGCAGGTGGATACGTGACGAATCTGATGCCCTCCGCCGCCGGCGAGCCTTCCATCGGTGGTGGCCTCGGCGACCAGGTCTACAACCGGCTGCTTGGCGAGCGGATCATCTTCCTCGGCCAGCCGGTCGACGACGACATTGCCAACAAGATCACCGCACAGTTGCTGCTCCTTGCCGCGGACCCCGACAAGGACATTTACCTCTACATCAACAGCCCCGGCGGCTCCATCACGGCCGGCATGGCGATCTACGACACGATGCAGTTCATCAAGAACGACGTGGTGACCATCGCCATGGGTCTCGCGGCCTCGATGGGCCAGTTCCTGCTGAGCGCGGGCACCCCCGGCAAGCGCTTCGCGCTGCCGAACGCCGAGATCCTGATCCACCAGCCCTCGGCCGGCCTGGCCGGTTCGGCCTCGGACATCAAGATCCACGCCGAGCGGCTGCTGCACACCAAGAAGCGCATGGCGGAGCTCACCTCCCAGCACACGGGTCAGACCGTGGAGCAGGTGACCCGTGACTCGGACCGTGACCGCTGGTTCGACGCCTTCGAGGCCAAGGAGTACGGGCTCATCGACGACGTGATCCCCACGGCCGCCGGCATGCCGGGCGGCGGCGGCACCGGGGCCGGGCAGGAGTGACGGCACCCGCCGCCACCCTCACCCCCGCGAAGCCCCCAGCCGACCGCCTCAGCCCCTCTCAGGCTCCCAGGAGACCACAGTGAACGACATCCCCGGCAGCGGCCTCTACGACAGCGCACGCTCCGAGTACTCGGGCCCGACGGCCGAGTCCCGTTACGTCATCCCGCGCTTCGTCGAGCGCACCTCGCAGGGCATCCGTGAGTACGACCCGTACGCGAAGCTCTTCGAGGAGCGGGTGATCTTCCTCGGGGTGCAGATCGACGACGCCTCCGCCAACGACGTCATGGCGCAGCTGCTGTGCCTGGAGTCGATGGACCCCGACCGGGACATCTCCGTCTACATCAACAGCCCCGGCGGCTCCTTCACGGCGCTCACCGCGATCTACGACACGATGCAGTTCGTGAAGCCCGACATCCAGACGGTCTGCATGGGCCAGGCGGCCTCCGCCGCCGCGATCCTGCTGGCCGCCGGTACGCCGGGCAAGCGCATGGCGCTGCCGAACGCCCGCGTGCTGATCCACCAGCCGTACAGCGAGACGGGCCGCGGTCAGGTCTCCGACCTGGAGATCGCCGCCAACGAGATCCTCCGGATGCGTGGGCAGCTGGAGGACATGCTGGCCAAGCACTCCACCACGCCGATCGAGAAGATCCGCGAGGACATCGAGCGCGACAAGATCCTCACGGCCGAGGACGCGCTGTCGTACGGCCTGATCGACCAGATCATCTCCACGCGCAAGATGAACAACAACAGCGTCCGCTGACCGCGAAAAGGATGTATCGTCTGCCGCCCCTTGGCATGGTTGGCACCGTTTGACCCAGTGCACGACAAGGTGCACGTCAAAGCGAACCGTGCCAAGGGGGGCCCGAACGGGGGGCCCGGCAAGGTACCGTCGACATAAGGCAGCACCAGGAGCCGCTGGAATCCAATGGTCCAGTCGACTCCCAGGCGAAGGGGAAGCACACCGTGGCACGCATCGGTGACGGCGGCGATCTGCTCAAGTGCTCGTTCTGCGGCAAGAGCCAGAAGCAGGTCAAGAAGCTCATCGCAGGGCCCGGTGTGTACATCTGCGACGAGTGCATCGACCTCTGCAACGAGATCATCGAGGAAGAACTCGCGGAGACCAGTGAGGTCCGCTGGGAGGAACTCCCGAAGCCTCGCGAGATCTACGAGTTCCTGGAGGGCTACGTGGTCGGCCAGGAGGCGGCCAAGAAGGCGCTCTCCGTGGCGGTGTACAACCACTACAAGCGCGTCCAGGCCGGTGAGAACGGCGGCGGCCAAAGCCGCGAGGACGCCATCGAGTTGGCGAAGTCGAACATCCTGCTGCTGGGCCCCACGGGCTCGGGCAAGACCCTCCTCGCCCAGACCCTCGCGCGCATGCTGAACGTCCCGTTCGCGATCGCGGACGCGACGGCGCTGACGGAGGCCGGTTACGTCGGCGAGGACGTCGAGAACATCCTGCTGAAGCTCATCCAGGCGGCCGACTACGACGTCAAGAAGGCCGAGACCGGAATCATCTACATCGACGAGATCGACAAGGTCGCGAGGAAGAGTGAAAACCCTTCCATCACACGCGACGTGTCGGGCGAGGGCGTCCAGCAGGCCCTGTTGAAGATCCTGGAGGGGACCACGGCGTCGGTCCCGCCCCAGGGCGGCCGCAAGCACCCGCACCAGGAGTTCATCCAGATCGACACGACGAACGTCCTGTTCATCGTGGGCGGCGCCTTCTCCGGCCTGGAGAAGATCATCGAGTCCCGGGCCGGCGCGAAGGGCATCGGCTTCGGCGCGACGATCCGCTCCAAGCGCGAGCTGGAGTCCAAGGACCAGTTCGAGGCCGTCATGCCGGAGGACCTGGTCAAGTTCGGCATGATCCCGGAGTTCATCGGCCGTCTGCCCGTCATCACCTCGGTCCACAACCTGGACCGCGAGGCGCTGCTCCAGATCCTCATCGAGCCGCGCAACGCGCTGGTGAAGCAGTACCAGCGCCTGTTCGAACTCGACGGTGTGGAGCTGGACTTCGAGCGCGAGGCCCTCGAAGCCATCGCCGACCAGGCCATCCTCCGCCAGACCGGCGCGCGCGGCCTGCGCGCCATCATGGAGGAGGTCCTGATGTCGGTCATGTACGAGGTCCCGTCCCGCAAGGACGTGGCCCGGGTCGTCATCACGGCGGACGTGGTCCGCTCGAACGTCAACCCGACCCTGATCCCGCGGGATGCGCGGGGGCGGGGGCCGGGGGAGCAGAAGACGGCGTAGCAGCACAGGCACGCACACGGAGAGGGCGCCCGACGAATCACGTCGGGCGCCCTCTCCGTGTGCGTGCCTCTGCTTCAAGCCGGCAGATCGAGAATCGGTGGTGTCGTTGCCGCCTCGATGATCTCGCGGTGTCGGGAGTCGTACCGGTCGCTCTCAACTCGCGTGACTGCGGCCTGTGTGCGTGCCTGTGACGAGACCGCTCGTCGTGCGGAGGGCGCCCGGCCAGTTCTGCCGACCGCCCTCAGCCGTAGGGAGGCGTGCTGGGTCAGGCCTTGACGCGGACCGCCTCGCGGAGCTTCGCCGCGGTGTCGGCGGCGGCGGACTGGTCCGTGGCCTTCTCGGCCATGATGCTCGCCATGTCCATGGGCATCACCATGCCGACCGTGCTGTAGTCACCCCACACGCAGAACGACAGGTTCATCACGCTGGGACCGCCGCTCGTGTTGCCGTCGCTCGGCTCCATCTTGGCATCCTGGCACTTGAGGACGGCACCCTCGGCGGAGTCGTACGCCTTCGGGTCGCCGACCATGGTGACCTTCACGTCGTCGTCCTTCCCGGACTCGGACTGCATGTGGTCCAGCATGGCGTCGACGACCTTCTCGGGGTCCTCGATCTCACCGTAGACACCGGTGAAGTGAAGCTGCTTCTGTGCCAGCGGGTTGTCCTTGTTGCCGGACACGTACGAGGCGCTGACGTCCTTGGGGTCGGTCACCCCCCACTTCTTGGCGTCCTCCATGTCGCTGTCGGACAGGGCGCCGCCGCCACTGTCGCTCTTCTCGTAGTCACCGAGCACCGACGCCGGCGTGGTCAGCTTGTGCGGGCCGTCGTCCGCGATGTCCGCACCGCCGCTGCTTCCGCCGAGGACGAGGTACGCGCCCACCGCGACCGCCGCCACCACGGCGACCGCGCCGACGATGATGCCGACCTTCTTGCCGCCGCCGCCCGAGGGGACCGGCGGCTGGGGAACGGTGGGGTACGGCTGCTGGCCGTACGGGGCCTGGGGCTGGCCGTAGGGCGGGGTCTGGGGCGGAACGCCCTGGGGGGCCTGCTGGGGGTACCCGTAACCCGCCTGCGCCGGCGGCGCCTGCTGGGGGTAGCCGTAGCCGGGCTGGGGGGCGGCCTGCGGCGGCTGCTGGCCGTAGGGGCCCGGCTGACCGTACGGTCCGGGCTGCTGGGGCTGCCCGCCGTACGGGCCCGGCTGGTTGTAACTCATGGTCTGGGTTCCCCTCCAGATGCTTATGTGTTCCTGACATCCTGGCGCAATCTCGATGGGCCCCACGCACCGGGGGCCACACCGTTACGGAAGAATCGAGTTTCGGGACCACCCCGTGACACCCCTAAACTGGGCGGGTGACCGAGAACGCTCAGCAGCAGCCTCCAGCGCCCGCCACCGATCTGCCGACCCAGTACGCGCCGGCCGATGTAGAGGGGGCGCTGTACGAGCGCTGGGTAGAGCGTGGTTACTTCGCGGCCGACGCCAAGAGCGACAAGCCCGCGTACACCATCGTCATCCCGCCGCCGAACGTCACCGGCAGCCTGCACCTCGGGCACGCCTTCCAGCACACCCTCATGGACGCCCTCACCCGCCGCAAGCGCATGCAGGGTCACGAGGCCCTGTGGCTCCCCGGCATGGACCACGCCGGCATCGCCACCCAGAACAAGGTCGAGCAGCAGCTCGCCGAAGAGGGCAAGTCCCGCCACGACTTGGGGCGCGAGGAGTTCGTCGAGCGCGTCTGGCAGTGGAAGGAGGAGTACGGCGGCAAGATCCTCGGCCAGATGCGCCGTCTCGGCGACGGCGTCGACTGGGACCGCGAGCGGTTCACCATGGACGAAGGGCTGTCCAAGGCTGTCCAGACCATCTTCAAGCGGCTCTACGACGACGAGTTGATCTACCGCGCCGAGCGCATCATCAACTGGTGTCCGCGCTGTCTGACGGCCATCTCCGACATCGAGGTCGAGCACCAGGAGGACGCCGGCGAGCTGGTCTCCATCCGCTACGGCGAGGGGGACGACAGCCTCGTCGTCGCCACCACCCGCGCGGAGACGATGCTCGGTGACACCGCCGTCGCCGTCCACCCGGACGACGAGCGGTACCAGCACCTCATCGGCAAGCTCATCAAGCTGCCGCTCACCGACCGCTCCATCCCGGTCGTCGCCGACACCCACGTCGACCCGGAGTTCGGCACGGGCGCCGTCAAGGTCACGCCCGCCCACGACCCGAACGACTTCGCCATCGGCCAGCGCCACGACCTGCCGTCCATGACGATCATGGACGAGCACGGTGTCATCACCGTCCACGGCCCCTTCCTCGGCCAGGACCGCTTCGAGGCCCGTTCCGCCGTCGTCGGCGCGCTGCGCTCGCAGGGCCGGATCGTCGCCGAGAAGCGCCCGTACACCCACTCCGTCGGCCACTGCTCGCGCTGCAAGACCACGGTCGAGCCGCGCCTGTCCATGCAGTGGTGGGTCAAGGTCGCGCCCCTCGCCAAGGCGGCCGGCGACGCGGTCCGCGACGGCCGGGTCAAGATCCACCCCGAGGAGATGTCGAAGCGCTACTTCGACTGGGTCGACAACATGTACGACTGGTGCATCTCGCGCCAGTTGTGGTGGGGCCACCGCATCCCCGTCTGGTACGGCCCGAACGGCGAGACGGTCTGCGTCGGCCCCGACGAGCAGCCCCCCGGCACGGAGGCCGAGGGCTGGACCCAGGACACCGACGTCCTGGACACCTGGTTCTCCTCCGGCCTGTGGCCGTTCTCCACGCTCGGCTGGCCCGAACAGACCGAGGACCTGCGGAAGTTCTACTCCACCGACGTCCTGCTCACCGGCCACGACATCATCTTCTTCTGGGTCGCCCGGATGATGATGTTCGGCCTCTACGCGATGGACGGCGAGGTCCCCTTCAGGACCATCGCGCTGACCGGCCTGGTCCGCGACGAGCGCGGCAAGAAGATGTCGAAGTCCTTCGGCAACGTCGTCGACCCGCTCGACTGGATGGACAAGTACGGCTCCGACGCGCTCCGTTTCACCCTCGCGCGCGGCGCCAACCCGGGCACCGACGTCCCGATCGGCGAGGACTGGGTCCAGGCCTCCCGCAACTTCGCCAACAAGATCTGGAACGCCACCCGCTTCGCGCTGATGAACGGCGCGACGGTCGAGGGCCCCCTGCCGGAGGTCTCGAAGCTCTCGGCGACCGACCGCTGGATCCTCGCCCGTCTGGGCGAGACGGTCGAGCAGGTCGACGCGTACTACGAGGACTTCCAGTTCGCCAAGCTCAGTGACGCCCTCTTCCACTTCGCGTGGGACGAGGTCTTCGACTGGTACGTCGAGCTGTCCAAGACGACGTTCCAGGCGGGCGGCGAGCCGGCCGAGGTCAGCAAGCGGGTCCTGGGCGAGGTCCTGGACGTCACGCTGCGCCTGCTCCACCCGGTCGTCCCGTTCGTCACGGACACCCTGTGGACCACGCTGACCGGTGGCGAGTCCCTGGTCATCGCCGACTGGCCCAAGGACAGTGGCTTCCGCGACGACGCCGCCGAGCGCGAGATCGAACTGGTCCAGCAGGTCGTCACCGAGGTCCGCCGCTTCCGCGCCGACCAGGGCCTCCAGCCCGGCCAGCGCGTCCCGGCCCGCCTCACGCTCGACGGTACGGTCCTGGCGCCGCACGAGGCCGCGATCCGTCAGCTGCTGCGCCTTCAGCCCGAGGGCGAGGGCTTCTCGGCGACCGCGACCCTGCCGGTGGCGGGCGCCGAGGTCGCGCTCGACCTCTCCGGTGTCATCGACGTCGCCGCCGAGCGCAAGCGCCTCGCGAAGGACCTCGCGGCGGCCGAGAAGGAGAAGGCCCAGGCCGCGGCCAAGCTCGGCAACGAGGCGTTCCTCGCGAAGGCGCCCGATCAGGTGGTGGACAAGATCCGAGGCCGCCTCGCGAAGGCGGACGAGGACATCGCCCGTATCGCCGCCCAGCTGGACCGCCTCCCGAAGGCGTAGCCGTCCGCAGGTGCGCGAAGGCCCCGGTGCTTCCATGGCGCCGGGGCCTTCTGCTGGGCGGGGGCGCCCCCCGGACGCGGTCGGGTGGGGGCCCGGCAACCGCCGGTTCCTCGAGCGGCGCGGGGAATCGCGCGACCGGCCACACACCACCCGGAGTCGCCCCGCAGCGGGTACCCCCGAGCTCCGGGGCGCCCGGTCCGTAGACTGGGCCCCGTGAGCGAACGCAGTGACATGCAGCCCGAGCCGATCGACCCGTTCGAGGAGATCATCGCCGCGGAGACCGACCGGGATCCGGACCTCGCGGTGATCGAGGCCGGCAGTCGTACCCTGCGTGCCCAGGGTGGCGCGGCGCAGGCCGACGTACCGGCCCGCCCCACCGACCCGGCCGTCGACAAGGCGCTGCGCGGGGTCGAGACGGAACTGGCCGGCCGCTGGGGCGAGACCAAGCTGGAGCCCTCGGTCACCCGGATCGCCGCCCTGATGGACGTCCTGGGCGAGCCCCAGCGCTCGTACCCCTCCATCCACATCACCGGCACCAACGGCAAGACCTCCACCGCCCGTATGATCGAGGCCCTCCTCGGCGCCTTCGAGCTGCGCACCGGCCGGTACACCTCGCCGCACGTCCAGTCGATCACCGAGCGCATCAGTCTGGACGGGGCCCCGATCTCCGCCGAGCGGTTCGTCGAGACGTACGAGGACATCAAGCCGTACATCGAGATGGTCGACGCCCAGCAGGAGTACCGGCTCTCCTTCTTCGAGGTGCTGACCGGCATGGCGTACGCCGCCTTCGCGGACGCGCCCGTGGACGTGGCGGTCGTCGAGGTCGGCATGGGCGGTACCTGGGACGCCACCAACGTCATCGACGGGGACGTGGCCGTGGTCACCCCCATCGACCTCGACCACACCGACCGGCTGGGGACGACACCCGCCGAGATCGCCGTGGAGAAGGCCGGGATCGTCAAGCAGGACGCGACCGTGATCCTGGCGCAGCAGCCGGTGGACGCGGCGCAGGTGATGCTGAAGAAGGCCGTGGAGGTCGACGCGACGGTGGCCCGGGAGGGCCTGGAGTTCGGTGTCGTCGCGCGGCAGGTGGCGGTCGGCGGGCAGATGCTCACCCTGCGCGGGCTCGGCGGCGAGTACCCGGAGGTCTATCTTCCGTTGCACGGCCCGTACCAGGCGCACAACGCGGCCGTGGCCCTCGCCGCGGTCGAGGCGTTCTTCGGCGTCGGCTCGCAGCGTCCGGAGCCGCTCGACCTGGAAACGGTCCGCAAGGCGTTCGCGTCGGTGTCCTCGCCGGGGCGTCTCGAAGTCGTGCGCCGGTCCCCGACCGTCGTGCTCGACGCGGCCCACAATCCGGCCGGCGCGCGGGCCACGGCCGAGGCGGTCGGAGAGGCGTTCGACTTCAGCCGGCTCATCGGTGTGGTCGGCGCCAGTGGCGACAAGAACGTACGGGGTCTCCTGGAGGCCTTCGAGCCGATCTTCGCCGAGGTGGTGATCACGCAGAACTCCAGCCACCGGGCGATGGACGCCGACGAGCTGGCCTCGATCGCGGTCGAGGTGTTCGGGGAGGAGCGGGTGCAGGTCGAACCGCGGCTGCCGGACGCCCTGGAGGCGGCGATCACGCTCGCCGAGGAGGAGGGCGAGTTCACGGGCGGTGGCGTCCTCGTCACCGGTTCCGTCATCACCGTCGGCGAGGCCCGGCTGCTGCTGGGGAAGGGCTGAGTTCCACGACATGCGTACCCTCTGTGCTTCGACCCTGATCGGCGAGTTCTTCGTGATCGGCTTCGCGGGTCTGGTCGCGATGAAGGATCCGGACCTGACCATGTCGACGGTCTGGACGGTCAGCGGCATCGCCATGTTCCTGTGCGTGCTGCTGTGCGGCCTCGTCACCCGGCCCGGCGGCGTCCAGCTCGGCTGGGCCCTGCAGATCGCGCTGATCCTCTCCGGTTTCGTCGTCCCGACCATGTTCTTCCTGGGCGCGGTCTTCGCGGCGCTGTGGTGGGCCTCGGTGCACTACGGACGCAAGGTCGACGAGGCGAAGGCCCGGTTCGCGGCCCAGGCGGCCACCGAGGCCGGAGCCTCCTAGCCGGGGCGGGCGCGGTGGGGGCGGGGGCGGTCCGCCTTCCTGACGCTGCGTGACACCGGATCGGACGCGCCCTGTAGCCTCTGAGCTCCGCACCCGTGTGAATTGAAGGAGTCACCACCGTGAGCCAGCGCACCCTCGTCCTGCTCAAGCCCGACGCCGTCCGGCGTGGCCTGACCGGCGAGATCATCAGCCGTATCGAGCGGAAGGCCGGCTGGCAGATCACCGCGCTGGAGCAGCGGACCCTGGACCAGGACACGCTGGAGCAGCACTACGGTGAGCACAAGGGCAAGCCGTTCTACGAGCCGCTCGTCGCGTTCATGGCCTCCGGTCCGGTCGTCGCGCTGATCGTCGAGGGTGAGCGTGTCATCGAAGGGGTGCGGGCGCTGGCCGGCCCGACCGACCCGATCGCCGCGCAGCCCGGTTCCATCCGTGGCGACTACGGCGTGATCGTGCGCGAGAACCTGATCCACGCGTCGGACTCCGAGGAGTCCGCCGAACGCGAGGTGAAGATCTTCTTCCCCGGGCGCGCGTAACGACATGCCCGACGGCGGGGGCCGGTGATCAGTCCCGTCCCCGCCGCCCTTACCCTGTTGGTGACACTCGGCCACCACCCATCCGGCCTACCCCGGTTGACCAGCCATCCCGTGCAGAATCCGGCCGTACAACGGCATATGCGCGGCGATCGGGGGAACGCGCACCCCCGATGGATCGTCTCCAGAGGCGAGGGGGCGCATCGCATGCCCACAATGGCGAAGACCCTCGCGCAGTGTTCGTGCGGGCGAGACTACGATGTAAGCCTTCACGTCACAGCACCCACTTCGCCGACCCGAAAAGCCTGAAAAGCTCTCAAAAGCCGTCAGCGCTCCACTTGGGAAGGCCACACGAATCCTGATGGGGAACTCAATGTCGTTCATCGGCCGTGACATGGCTGTCGACCTCGGGACCGCCAACACGCTGGTGTACGTCAGGGGTCGCGGGATCGTACTGAACGAGCCGTCCGTCGTCGCGATCAACACCAACACCGGTGGAATTCTCGCGGTCGGCGCGGAGGCCAAGAAGATGATCGGGCGGACGCCGGGCAACATCGTTGCCGTGCGTCCGCTGAAGGACGGTGTCATCGCCGACTTCGAGATCACCGAGCGGATGCTCCGCTACTTCATCCTGAAGATCCACAAGCGGCGCTATCTCGCCCGTCCCCGAGTCGTCGTCTGCGTGCCGTCCGGCATCACCGGTGTCGAGCGCCGCGCCGTGATCGAGGCGTCCTCCCAGGCGGGCGCCCGTCAGGTGCACATCATCGAGGAGCCCATGGCCGCGGCCATCGGCTCCGGCCTGCCGGTCCACGAGGCCACGGGCAACATGGTGGTGGACATCGGCGGCGGCACCACGGAGGTCGCGGTCATCTCCCTCGGCGGCATCGTCACCGCCCAGTCCATCCGCGTCGCGGGCGACGAGTTGGACAACGCGATCATCCAGCACATCAAGAAGGAGTACTCGCTCCTCCTCGGTGAGCGGACGGCCGAACAGATCAAGATCACGATCGGTTCGGCGTACGACCTCGACGCTGACGAACACACCGAAATCCGCGGCCGGGACCTGGTGTCCGGGCTGCCCAAGACCGTCGTCATCTCCGCCGCGGAAGTGCGGAAGGCGATCGAGGAACCCGTCAACGCCATCGTCGATGCCGTCAAGACGACCCTCGACAAGTGCCCGCCGGAACTCTCCGGCGACATCATGGACCGTGGCATCGTCCTGACCGGCGGCGGCGCCCTGCTCCGCGGTCTCGACGAGCGGCTGCGCCGGGAGACCGGAATGCCGATCCACATCGCCGAGGACCCGCTGGACAGCGTGGCGCTCGGCTCCGGCAAGTGCGTCGAGGAGTTCGAGGCATTGCAGCAGGTGCTCGACGCCCAGCCCCGCAGATGAGGTAACACTTCGATTCCGCCGTACGGGACGTTCTCTTCTCGTGCGGCGGATCGTTGATATCGAGGCATAAGCTCCCACAAAGCGCCCCTGTCGTTCCCGTCCCGGGATTCCCAGGGGCTACCCGAATTCCCCCATTCCTGTCGAATTCCTATGAGGAAGGCACGGCCGCCGCACGTGAGGGACACACGAGAGAGCCGGCTGCTCCTGGTGCTGCTGATCGCCGTCGCGTTCGCGCTGATCACGGTCGACATCCGCGGCGGGGAGGACTCACCGGTCGACGGTGCCCGACGTGGAGCCGCCACCGTCTTCGGCCCGATCGAGGACGGCGTGTCGACCGCCGTGGACCCCATCGGCAACGCCATAAGCGCTGTCCGTGCATCGGGCTCCCGCCACGACCGCCTCGCCGCGCTGGAGAAGGAGAACGCCGAACTGAAGGCGTCCCTCGGCAGCGACGACCGCAACCGCAGCCGGAGCGAGCAGCTCGACAAGATCCTCAAGACCGCCGCGAACGGCCGCTACGGCATCAAGGGCGCCGAGGTCATCGCCATAGGAGCGGCCCAGGGCTTCTCCTGGACCGTCACCATCGACATCGGCCGCGACGACGGCGTCACCCGCGACATGACCGTCCTCAACGGCGACGGGCTCGTCGGCCGCGTCACCACCGTCGGACCGAACACCGCGACCGTGCTCCTCGCCAACGACCCCGACTTCACCGTCGGCACCCGTATGGAGTCCACGGACGAACTCGGTTTCGCCTCCGGCCAGGGAGACCGCCCGCTGCGCGTCGAACTCCTCAACGGCAAGGCCAAGGTGAAGGCGGGCGACCGCCTCGTCACCTTCGGCTCCCAGGCCGACAAGCCGTTCGTACCCGGCGTCCCGGTCGGTCTCGTCTCCCGCGTCGACCCCTCCGGCGGCGACCTCACCCGCACGATCTACGTCAAGCCGTTCGTCTCCTTCACCCAGCTCGACATCGTCGGCGTCGTCGTCCAGCCGCCCCGCAAGGACCCGCGCGACACCGTCCTGCCGAACCGGCCGAAGGCCACGCCCACCCCGACCGTGACGGTGACGGTCACCCCGGGCGCGGACGAACTCGCCGAAGGCGCCGACGGACAGCCGTAAGAGCAGTAGACGTAGGACAGTAGGAGCTGACCCCCTGATGCGCTTCAACCGGATGCTGCTCTCCACCACCCTGGTGATCGTCGCCCTGGTGATCCAGGTGAGCGTCCTCGCCAGACTCCATCTCCCGGGCGCCGTACCGGACCTGGTGCTCCTCACCGTGCTCGGCCTCGCCATGGTCTACGGCCATGTCGGCGGCGCCCTCATCGGCTTCGGCGCCGGCCTGCTCTCCGACCTCGCGCCACCCGCCGACCACGCGGCCGGACGGTACGCCCTCGTCCTGTGCGTCATCGGCTACCTCGCCGGCCTGGCGAAGCCGGAGACGGGCCGGCTGAAGTCGGCGACCGGCCCCATGGCCGTGGTCGTCGTGGCCGCCCTCGGCGCGACCCTGCTGTACGCCGGTGTCGGCGCCCTCGTCGGTGACGACGCGGCCCGCCACGTCGGCCTGCCCAGCCTGCTGTTCACCGCCGCGCTCTACGATCTGCTGCTCGCGCCCTTCGTCGTCCCCGGCGTCATGTCGCTCGCCCGTCGCGCCGACAACGACCCGCTCGCGGAGACCGGCGGTACCGCCAAGACGTCCGACGTCGCCTCCGGCTGGCTCTCCTCCGGCACGGGACTGCGCATCGGCAACCAGCGCGGCGGACTGCGCATCAAGGCCGCGCGCTCACGGATGGCCAGGGCGGGGCGCATCAAGGGGGTCAAGCGGCTGTGACGGCACGGCTAGGGGATTCGGGAACCGATCACAGCCGGGCGGTGTACCCCATGTACCAGCACTCCGCGCACGGCCCGCACGAGCACCACCCGCACACGTACTGAGAGGGGGAGACAGGCAGTGACCAACATCCCGGAGACCGGGCGGACACCACGGGTCCAGATCCGGCTCGTCATCATCCAGATCCTCGTCTTCTCCCTCCTCGGCACCCTCGGCGGCCGCCTCTGGTACCTCCAGATCCGCGAGGGCGACGCGTACGCCAAGGAGGCCTCCGGCAACCACGTCCAGCAGGTCGTCCAGCCCGCCGTGCGCGGCTCGATCCTGGACGCCCGCGGAGTGCCGATCGCGGACAACGAGACCCGGCTGGTCGTCTCCGCCTCCCGCACCGACCTGCTGAAGATGGACGACGACGGCAAGGCCGTCCTCACCAAGCTTGCCGGCGTCCTGGACATGAAGCCCCAGGACGTCATGGACAAGGTCCGCCTCTGCGACTCCGAGACGCCCCAGCCCTGCTGGAACGGCTCGCCCTACCAGCCGATCCCCATCACCGACGAGGCCACCGCCAAGCAGGCCCTGCAGATCCGCGAGCGCTCCGAGGACTTCCCCGGCATCACCGCCGAACCGCAGGCCGTCCGCCGGTACGCCAGCCCCGGCGGCTCCAAGACCTCGCAGGTCCTCGGCTACCTCTCGCCGGTCACCGACGAGGAGATCACCAAGGCCCAGGACACCGACTCGCCGTATCTGCGCTCCGACCAGGTCGGCCGCTCCGGCCTGGAGCGGCAGTACGACAAGGAACTGCGCGGCAAGGCCGGCGTCACCCGCTACGAGGTCGACAACCTCGGCCGCGTCATCGGTGAGGCCGAGGCCGACCCCGCCCAGCCCGGCGCCAACCTGGTCACCAGCGTCGACGCCCGCGTGCAGCGCATCGCCGAGTACGAACTCAACGAGGCGATGAAGGAGGCCCGCAAGCAGAACGACCGCAACACGGGCACGAACTACAAGGCCGACTCCGGCGCCGTCGTCGTGATGGAGGCCAAGACCGGCCGCGTCGTCGCCATGGCCTCCAACCCGGACTACGACCCGAACGCCTGGGTCGGCGGCATCTCCGCCAAGGACTACGCCAGGCTCACCGGCAAGAAGTCCAACTACCCGCTGCTGAACCGCGCGATCCAGGGCCAGTCGGCCCCCGGCTCCATCTTCAAGGTGGTCCCGACGGCCGCCGCGGTGAACGCCGGCTACTCCTTCAACGGCCCCTACGAGTGCTCCAGTTCGTACTCGATCGGCGGCCAGGTCTTCAAGAACTTCGAGTCCCAGAGCCACGGCGGCATCAGCCTCGGCAAGGCCCTGGAGGTCTCCTGCGACACCGTCTTCTACCGCCTCGCCCACGAGGAGTGGAAGCGCGACGGAGGCATCAAGCCCAAGAAGGGCGCCAACAACTGGTTCTACAAGACGGCCCACCAGTTCGGCCTCGGCGCGGAGACCGGCATCGACCTGCCCAACGAGGTCGCCGGCCGCATCCCGGACCGCAAGTGGAAGCTGGACTACTGGAAGGCCAACAAGGGCGCCTGGTGCAAGTACGGCAAGAAGGGCGGCACGTACGCCGAGCAGATCGCGTACGAGAACTGCCTGGAAGGCAACCGCATGCGCGCCGGTGACTCCGTCAACTACTCCATCGGCCAGGGCGACACCCTCGTCACCCCCATCCAGATGGCCACCATCTACGCGGCCATCTCCAACGGCGGCACCCTCTACGACCCCACCGTCGGCAAGGCCGTCATCAGCGCCGACGGCAAGAACGTGCGGGAGATCGCCCCCAAGTCGCACGGCCGACTGCCGATGACGAAGAAGACGCACGACGAGATAGACGAAGCCCTCGAAGGAGTCGCGACCCGCGGTACGGCCGCCTGGCGCTTCCAGGGCTGGCCGCAGGACAAGATCCCCATGCACGCCAAGACCGGTACGGCCGAGGTCTACGGCAAGCAGACGACGTCCTGGTTCGCCACGTACACCAAGGACTACTCGATCGTCATGACGATCTCCCAGGGTGGTACGGGTTCCGGTGCCTCGGCCCCCGCCGTGCGCAAGCTCTACAACGCGCTGTACGGCGTCTCCGAGGACGGCGAGATCAACAAGAAGAACGCGTTGCTGCCCACCCCCCAGAAGGGTCTGCCGAAGATCGAGTCCGACGGTTCGATCGACAGCCCGAAGCTGGGCACCTACCCGCCGAAGAAGACGGAGAAGGACGCCGCGGAGGACGGCACCCAGACCGTCGCCGCCGGACCCGCCGTCCGGCCGGTGTCCTTCGACGGCCCCCCGGCGGTGGTCAGTGCACGCGGCGGCAGCGGCAACCGCGCCGCACGCCGACGCACGGGCCGCGGCCGACGGCGTACAGGCAGCGGCAGAGACCGCCGCGGGAGCGGCACGGGGCGGAGGACGTCCGTATGACCGGCAACAGCTTCTCCGTCTCCGGGTACGGGCCCGAGCGCTCCGGCTGGACCCGGCTGTTCGCCCGTGACTCGCTCGCCCGCCGACTCGACTGGCCGATACTGTTCTCGGCCATCGCGCTCTCCCTGATCGGTGCCGCCCTCGTCTACTCGGCGACGCGCAACCGCACCGAACTCAACCAGGGCGATCCGTACTACTTCCTCCTCCGGCACCTGCTCAACACCGGCATCGGCTTCGCCCTGATGATCGGCACGGTCTGGCTCGGCCACCGCACCCTGCGCACGGCCGTACCCATCCTGTACGGCATCTCGGTCCTGCTGATCCTGCTGGTGCTCACCCCGCTGGGCGCGACGATCAACGGCGCCCACGCCTGGATCGTCATCGGCGGCGGCTTCTCGCTCCAGCCCTCCGAGTTCGTGAAGATCACGATCATCCTGGGCATGGCGATGCTGCTGGCGGCCCGGGTGGACGCGGGTGACAAACCCCATCCCGACCACCGCACGGTCGTGCAGGCCCTCGGCCTCGCGGCCGTACCGATACTGATCGTCCTGCTGATGCCCGACCTCGGCTCGGTCATGGTCATGGTGGTCATCGTCCTGGGCGTCCTGCTCACCTCCGGTTCCTCCAACCGGTGGGTCCTCGGCCTCATCGGCACGGGCGCGATGGGCGCCATCGCCGTCTGGCAGCTCGGGGTGCTCGACGAGTACCAGATCAACCGCTTCGCGGCCTTCGCCAACCCCGAGCTCGACCCGGCCGGCGTCGGCTACAACACCAACCAGGCCCGCATCGCCATCGGCTCCGGCGGACTGCTCGGCACGGGGCTGTTCAAGGGCTCGCAGACCACCGGACAGTTCGTGCCCGAGCAGCAGACCGACTTCGTCTTCACGGTGGCGGGGGAGGAGCTGGGCTTCGTGGGCGCCGGACTGATCATCCTGCTGCTCGGTGTCGTCCTGTGGCGGGCATGCCGTATCGCCCGTGAGACGACCGAGCTGTACGGCACGATCGTCGCCGGCGGCATCATCGCCTGGTTCGCCTTCCAGTCCTTCGAGAACATCGGGATGACCCTCGGCATCATGCCGGTGGCGGGACTGCCCCTGCCCTTCGTGTCGTACGGCGGATCGTCGATGTTCGCGGTGTGGGTGGCGGTGGGGCTGCTGCAGTCCATCCGGGTGGAGCGCCCGATGTCCGCCTAGGGCTCCGCACTGTCCTCGGGGCAGGCTTCCGTCCTCCTCCAGGAGCACGGTGGTCTGCCCCTTTACCCGAAGGAGGACTAGATTCATTTCATGGCGGACACCAAGCGTGAGATCGAGCGGAAGTACGAGTCCGACGAGAGCGGCCTGCCCGATCTCACCGGTGTGGCCGGGGTCGCGAGGGTCGTCGACAAGGGTGTGGCGGAGCTGGACGCCGTCTACTACGACACTCCCGACGAACGCCTGGCCGCCGCCGCCGTCACCCTGCGGCGCCGCACGGGCGGCAGTGACGCGGGCTGGCATCTGAAGCTCCCCGTCGCCGCGGGGGTACGGGACGAGATCCGGGCCCCGCTGTCCGACACCCTGCCGGACGAACTCGCGGCACTCGTGCGTTCCCGGGTCCGGGAAGCCGAACTGGTCCCGCTGGTCCGCCTCCTCTCCACGCGCGACGTCAGCGAACTCCTCGACGCGGACGGCACCCTCCTCGCCGAGGTCAGCGTCGACGCCGTGATCGCCGAGCGGCTCACCGAGGACGGCCGGACCGCCCAGTGGTCCGAGATCGAGATCGAACTCGCCGACGACGGTGACCCGGCCTTCCTCGACAAGGTCGACAACAAGCTGCGCAAGTCGGGTGTCCGGCCGTCGGACTCGCCCTCGAAACTGGCCAGGGCGCTGCAGGAGACGGCCTCCAAGAAGGAGAGGAAGAAGGGCCGGAAGAAGGCCGAGGCAACGGTTCCGGGCAAGCCCGTCACCCCCGGTGATCATGTCCTCGCCTACATCCGCGTCCAGCTCGACGCGATCGTCGAACTCGATCCGGCCGTCCGCCGGGACGTCTTCGACTCCGTCCACAGCATGCGGGTCGCCACGCGCCGGCTGCGCAGCACCTTCAAGTCGTTCGGGAAGGTGCTCGACCGGACCGTCACGGACCCGATCGGCGAGGAGCTGAAGTGGCTGGCGGGGGAGCTGGGCGTCGACCGTGACCAGGAGGTCCTGACGGAACGGCTCACCGAGGCACTGGACGCCCTTCCCGAGAGCCTGGTGACCGGTCCGGTCCACGCACGGCTGCGCGCCTGGTCGGAGAAGGACGGCCACACGGGCCCCCGGCGCGGGCTGATCGACGCGCTGGACGGGCCGCGGTACCTGGCCCTGCTGGCCTCCCTCGACGCCGTGCTCGCGGACCCGCCGCTGCTCGCGGCGGCCGAGGGCGATGCCGAGAAGGTGATCACCAAGGCGCTCCGGAAGGACGTCGGCAAGGTGGCGGCGCTGGTGGAGGAGGCCCTGGCGCAGCCGCCCGGAGCGGACCGTGACCTCGCCATGCACGAGGCCCGCAAGAAGACCAAGCGCACCCGGTACGCGGCCGAGGCGGCGCATCCGCTGCTGGGCAAGCCGGCCAAGGCGCTCGTCAAGGACATGAAGTCCCTGCAGAGCCTCCTGGGCGACCACCAGGACAGCGTGATGGCCCGCGAGGCCCTGCGCGAGCTGGCCCACCAGGCCCATGCGGCGCCGGGGGAGAGCGCGTTCACGTACGGGGTGCTGTACGGCAGGGAGGAACGGCGGGCGGAGCTGGCGGAGGGGGCGCTGCCGTCGACCTGGGCGAAGATCCGCGACGGCCTGCCCTTCTAGGCGGCCGGGCTGGCGGCTGAGAGTTCACGGCTGGCAGCTGGCAGCTGACGGCGGACGGCTGACGGCAGGCGACGGGCCGGATCGGCGGTGGGGGCGGTGGGCTGCCGGCGACTGGGCGTGCGAGGGGTGTCTCCGGGGGCGTTACGCTAGATGGTCACCCCCCGTCCGCTCACGAAGGTAACCTCCGCGATGTCTGTCGAGTCGGTCTTCCCACAGCTAGAGGCCCTGCTGCCGCATGTGCAGAAGCCGATCCAGTACGTGGGCGGTGAGCTCAACTCCACCGTCAAGCCCTGGGAGTCCGCGGACGTCCGCTGGGCGCTCATGTACCCGGACGCGTACGAGGTCGGTCTGCCCAACCAGGGCGTCATGATCCTCTACGAGGTCCTGAACGAGCGCGAGGGCGTGCTGGCCGAGCGCACGTACAGCGTCTGGCCGGACCTGGAGGCGCTGATGCGGGAGCACGGCGTCCCGCAGTTCACCGTCGACAGCCACCGGCCGGTGAAGGCCTTCGACGTGTTCGGTCTGTCCTTCTCCACGGAGCTGGGCTACACGAACATGCTGACCGCGCTGGACCTGGCCGGGATCCCCCTGGAGGCCAAGGACCGCACGGTCGACGACCCGATCGTCCTGGCCGGCGGACACGCGGCCTTCAATCCCGAGCCGATCGCCGACTTCATCGACGCGGCGATCATCGGCGACGGCGAGCAGGCCGTGCTCGACATGACCGAGATCATCCGCGCGTGGAAGGCGGAGGGCCGGCCCGGCGGGCGCGAAGAGGTCCTCTTCCGTCTCGCGAAGACGGGATCGGTGTACATCCCGGCGTTCTACGACGTGGAGTACCTGCCCGACGGCCGCATCGGCCGCGTCGTACCGAACAGGTCCGGCGTCCCGTGGCGGGTGTCCAAGCACACCGTCATGGACCTGGACGAGTGGCCGTACCCCAAGCAGCCCCTGGTACCGCTCGCCGAGACGGTCCACGAGCGCATGTCGGTGGAGATCTTCCGCGGCTGCACGCGCGGCTGCCGTTTCTGCCAGGCGGGCATGATCACCCGCCCGGTCCGCGAGCGTTCCATCACGGGCATCGGCGAGATGGTCGAGAAGGGCCTCAAGGCGACCGGTTTCGAGGAGGTCGGCCTGCTCTCCCTCTCCTCCGCCGACCACAGCGAGATCGGCGACATCGCCAAGGGCCTCGCCGACCGGTACGAGGAGGACAAGATCGGCCTGTCCCTCCCCTCGACCCGCGTGGACGCCTTCAACGTGGACCTGGCGAACGAACTGACCCGCAACGGCCGTCGCTCCGGCCTCACCTTCGCCCCCGAGGGCGGCTCGGAGCGCATGCGCAAGGTCATCAACAAGATGGTCTCGGAGGAGGACCTGATCCGGACGGTCTCCACCGCGTACGGCAACGGCTGGCGCCAGGTGAAGCTGTACTTCATGTGCGGCCTGCCGACGGAGACGGACGAGGACGTCCTCCAGATCGCCGACATGGCGACCCGCGTCATCCAGAAGGGCCGCGAGGTCTCCGGCTCGAACGACATCCGCTGCACGGTCTCGATCGGCGGGTTCGTCCCCAAGCCGCACACACCGTTCCAGTGGGCGCCGCAGCTCTCCGCCGAGGAGACGGACGCGCGCCTCGAGAAGCTCCGGGACAAGATCCGCGGCGACAAGAAGTACGGCCGCTCCATCGGCTTCCGCTACCACGACGGCAAGCCGGGCATCGTCGAGGGCCTGCTGTCCCGCGGCGACCGTCGTATCGGCGCCGTCATCCGCGCGGCCTACGAGGACGGCGGCCGCTTCGACGGCTGGCGCGAGCACTTCTCCTACGACCGCTGGATGGCCTGCGCCGAGAAGACCCTCCCGGCCTTCGGTGTCGACGTCCACTGGTACACCACGCGCGAGCGCACCTACGAGGAGGTCCTCCCCTGGGACCACCTGGACTCCGGTCTCGACAAGGACTGGCTCTGGGAGGACTGGCAGGACGCCCTCGACGAGACCGAGGTCGAGGACTGCCGCTGGACCCCGTGCTTCGACTGCGGCGTCTGCCCCCAGATGGACACCTCCATCCAGATCGGCCCGACGGGCAAGAAGCTGCTGCCGCTGACGGTCAAGAAGGACCCGGCGATCAGCGGACACAGCCACTGAGGTGAGTGATGCGCTGCGGCGCAGGCCGGGTTCGTCCCCGTCTCCTACGTGAGTACGGCCTCTGTGAACTTCTGAGCCCCCTCTTTGAACAAGAGGGGGCTCGGTCGTGTCCGGGTCAGCTCTGGCAGCCGCAACCGGATGCCGCCTTCGCCGCGCCGACACCGACGGAGGGGTCTGCCGAGGTCTCGGCGTCGGAGCAGCAGGCGTTCACTCCGCAGCAGGACTCCGACGGGGGCGCCCCGATGCCGGGCTCGGGGCTCGTCGGCTTGGACGCCCGGACGATCGCCGAGTGCATGCCGTCGGCGACGGCATGCGTCGGGATGATCTCGACGTCCGTGAACCCGGCCGCTTCCAGACCAGCGCGGTACTCCTCGAAGGAGAGGGCCCCCGCGATGCACCCGACGTGGTCACCGCGCTCACCTCGTTGGGCCGGGGTCAGGGAGTCGTCGGCGACCACATCGGACACACCGATCCGGCCGCCGGGCCTGAGGACGCGAAAGGTCTCGGCGAAGACGGCGGGCTTGTCGGTGGACAGGTTGATCACGCAGTTGGAGATCACGACATCGACGGTGCTCGCCGGCAGGGGGATCGCCTCGATGGTGCCCTTCAGGAACTCGACGTTCGTCGCGCCGGCCTTCTCGGCGTTGGCCAGGGCCAGGGCGAGCATCTCGTCGGTCATGTCGAGGCCGTAGGCCCTGCCGGTGGGGCCCACGCGGCGGGCCGAGAGCAGGACGTCGATGCCGCCGCCCGAGCCGAGATCGAGGACGCGGTCACCCGCGCGCAGCTCGGCGACGGCGGTGGGGTTGCCGCAGCCGAGGGAGGCGGCCACGGCCTCGGCGGGCAGGGTCTCGCGCTCGTCGGCGGCGTACAGGGTCGAGCCGAAGTTCTCGTCGACCTCGATGGGCTGAGGTCCACAACAGGTGGTGTCGCCTGTGGCGACCTGCACGGCCGCTGCCGCGTAGCGCCGACGGACGGCTTCCCGTAGATCGGTGGCGTGCTCGGACATATTCGCTCCTTGATGCCTGGGCATGGCGGTGCCCTGAACGGCTTGTATAGACGTTCGTTGATTCAACCTTGCGCCTTGGATCGAAAAACGTCAACATAGAGGCATGTCGAATCAAGAGCTGAAGATCCTCGGCCAGGACGGCGACGGTGCTTGCTGCGAAGGGCTGGCCTCGGCGCCGCTGGGTGAGGAGCAGGCGGCCGACCTGGCGAAGACCTTCAAAGCCCTGGGCGACCCGGTGCGTCTGCGGCTGATGTCGATGATCGCTTCGCGGGAGGGCGGCGAGGTCTGTGTGTGCGAGCTGACACCTGCTTTCGACCTGTCGCAGCCCACGATCTCGCACCATCTGAAGCTGCTCCGGCAGGCGGGGCTCATCGACTGCGAGCGCCGGGGCACCTGGGTCTACTACTGGATCCTGCCGGCCGCCCTCGACCGCTTGGCCGGGTTCCTGGCCCTGTCGCAGACGGCGGAGGCCACCGCGTGAACGCGCCCCTCGCCCGTCGCGTCGCCGCGGAAGCGGTGGGGACGGCCGGCCTGGTGGCGGTGGTCGTCGGCTCCGGGATCCAGGCGAGCGAACTCTCCCGTGACGTGGGGGTCCAGCTGCTGGCCAACTCGACTTCCACGGTCTTCGGCCTGGCCGTGCTGATCGTCCTTCTCGGGCCCGTCTCCGGCGCGCACTTCAATCCCGCCGTCACGGTCGCGGTCTGGTTCACCGACCGCAGGAGCGGGGCCGGGCTGAAGCTGCGGGAGGTGGCCGCGTACGTTCCGGCGCAGATCACGGGAGCCGTCGCCGGTGCGGTCCTGGCCGATGCCATGTTCGCCGAGCCTCTGGTGAAGTGGTCCACCCAGGAACGCTTCGCGGGACATCTGTGGCTGGGGGAAGTCGTCGCCACCGCCGGGCTGGTTCTGCTGATCTTCGGCCTGAACCGGACGGGGCACGGGCGATTCGCTTCGGTGGCCGTGGCGTCCTACATCGGGGCCGCCTACTGGTTCACCTCCTCCACCTCCTTCGCGAACCCCGCGGTCACCCTCGGCCGGTCGTTCACCGACACCTTCGCCGGGATCGCCCCGACCTCCGTCGCGCCGTTCATCGCTGCTCAACTGGTGGGCGCGGCTGCGGGCCTGGGCCTGGTCGCGCTGCTCTTCGGGCCCGCCGCTCCTCCCGAAACCGATGTCGTCCTACCGCACGGCGACACCGCACTTGCTGCTTCTTCTCGCTGACCCTTCTTCCTGGGAACGTCCATCATGAGTAATTCCCCCGCGCGCCCCTCCGTTCTGTTCGTCTGCGTCCACAACGCCGGGCGCTCACAGATGGCTGCCGCCTTCCTCGCTCACCTGGCCGGGGAGAAGGTGGAGGTTCGCTCGGCCGGTTCAGCCCCCGCCGACGCGGTCAATCCGGCAGTCGTGGAAGCGATGAACGAAGTCGGCATCGACCTCTCGGCCGAGACGCCGAAGGTCCTGACGGTCGAAGCCGTGCAGGCGTCCGATGTCGTCATCACGATGGGATGCGGAGACGCGTGCCCCGTCTTCCCGGGGAAGCGATACCTCGACTGGCGACTCGACGATCCGGCCGGTCGGGGAGTCGATGCCGTCCGCCCGATCCGTGACGAGATCGAGCACCGCATCCGCGCCCTGGTAGGCGAACTGACCGCCTGACCGCCTGAGCGGCGTGCAGGTCAACACGTGCCCGTGGCCGTATCCGAGCGAGGGATTCGGCGGGGAAGGGGTGTCCGGAGGTCGGGTCGGCCGATCTCCGGACACCCCTGTTCGTGTCCTATCGGCCTGTCACGCGGGGTGTGACGGTGGAGCCGCCGTTGATGATGCTCTCCGAGGGCTGGAGTTCGACCCTGAGCCAGGGGCGCGGGTTGCCCTGGGCGTCGTCGCAGTTCAGGGTGGCGTGCGGCGTCGTGTCGACCGGCACGCAGGTGGTCTCCCAGATCTGGCCCACGGTGGTGACGACGTTGAACTTGACGAGGCCCTTGTCGGCGCCCGCGTGGTCGCCCTTGCTCTGGCCCTTGTCCCCGCCGCGGCCCTGGGAGTCGTCCCTGCCGGTGTCCTGACCGGTGCCCTGGGTGTACTCCGTGCCCGTGCCCTGGGCGTGGCCCTGACTCGCGTTCTCGGCGTGGCTCTGACCGGTGTTCTGGTACTGGCCGGTGTTCTGGCCCTGGCCGGTGTTCTGGTACTGACCGGTGTTCTGGCCCTGGCCCGTGCCCTGGTACTGACCCGTGTTCTGGGCCTGACCCTGGTCGTGGCTCTCGCCCGTGCTCTGGCCATGCCCCGTGCTCGTGCTCGTGCCCTGGCCGTGGTCCTTGCCCGTCTCGTTCTGCCCGCGTCCGGTGTAGGCGTGGGTGTTGACGGAGACGCCGCAGGCGTAGCCGACCTCGCGGCCCTGTGAATCACGGCCGCCCGAGGGGAAGTTGGGGTGGGTGCTGAGGTCGGTCCACAGGAACGGGTGGGTGGCGGCGCCCGTCAGGTCGCGGATGCCGGCGAAGACCCGCCCGTTGGCCAGTGCGACCCGGAACTCGAGATTCTTCGAGTCCTGCACCGCGTCGATGTCGGAGCAGGTACCGACGGGCCCGGTGGCACCGGTCGCTCCGGTGGCGCCCGTGGCCCCGGTGGCGCCCGTGGCTCCGGTGGCTCCCGTGGCTCCCGCCCCGGCGGGGCCGGTGGGTCCGGTGGGTCCGGCGATGCCGTCTGCGCCCGTCGGTCCGGTGGGTCCGGCGATGCCGTCTGCGCCCGTCGGTCCGGTGGGTCCGGCGATGCCGTCTGCGCCCGTCGGTCCGGTGGGTCCGGCGATGCCGTCTGCGCCCGTCGGTCCGGTGGGTCCGG